>NZ_JBHSKM010000066.1:0-1535 GCF_042657965.1 Streptomyces coerulescens | reverse complement strand
CCCGCTAAGCTCGAAAGACCGTCTCTGACCAGCGGGAATGGTGAAGTACCACTGGAGTATTAGTACTCCAGTTGCAGTTCGCTATTCCCGCTGGTCAAAGGCTTGCTTTCGAGTGTAGCGAGCTGACTGGCCGTCATGTTGCCGGAGTTCGTGACCAGCGGCGTGTGATCGCTGTTGTGTTGATCGTGCAAGATGATGTGCGGCTCGATGTCTGGGCTTCGGAGCTGGAGGAGGTGCTGCTGCGGATCGGTCACCGGTTCGGCCGGGTCGATCTGCGGCGGCGGATGCGGGACTACGTGCGCGGGTTGCTCGGTCCTGTCGGCAGGAAGAACGGCTGGCAGCTGGCCGAGTACGTTGGCCATGACGTGCCGGCCGGTCTGCAGCACCTGTTGAACCGGGCCCGGTGGGATCCGGACGAGGTCCGTGACGACCTGCAGGAATACGTGGCTGAACGGCTCGGCGAGCCTGACGGTGTCCTGATCATCGACGAGACAGGCTTCCTCAAGAAGGGCACCACTTCGGCGGGCGTGCAGCGGCAGTACTCGGGCACGGCAGGACGTACGGAGAACTGCCAGGTCGCCGTGTTCGCGGCCTATGCCTCGACGCGGGGCCGGACCTTGGTCGACCGGCAGCTGTACCTGCCGAAGTCCTGGATGTCCGACCGGGACCGGTGCCGGGCGGCAGGGGTGCCCGACGGCCTGGCGTTCGCCACCAAGACCGAGCTCGCCCGACACCTCGTCAGCCGGGCACTGGCTTCACCGTTGCCCATCGCGTGGGTGACCGCGGATGCGCTCTACGGCCAGGACTGGTACTTCCGCCGCATGCTCGAGGAAGCCGGACTCGGCTACGTCGTCGCCGTGCCGAAATCGCAGCAGGTCAAGTCCCTGGCCGGGTGCTGGCGCATCGACCAGCTCATCTCCGACGCACCTGAGGACTCCTGGGAACGGCTCTCCTGCGGCGACGGCGCCAAGGGCCCACGCGTCTACGACTGGGCGGCAGCGATGCTGCCGGCCGTCCCGTTCTTCGAGGGCGACGAGCCCTCGCACCGCAGGTGGGTACTGGCCCGCCGCAGCATCGCCTGCCCGGACGAGATCGCCTACTACCTGGCATACGCGGTGACGGGGACCACTGTGAACCAGCTGGTCACCGTCGCCGGCAGCCGTTGGGCAATCGAGTGCTGCTTCCAGAGCGCGAAGAACGAATGCGGCCTCGACCAGTACGAAGTCCGGCGATACCCAGGCTGGTACCGGCACATCACCCTCGCGATGCTCGCTCACGCCTTCCTCGCCGCGATGGCCGCTGCCAACATCCCTGAAAGGGGGGTCGAAGAAACGGATCTTTCCTTGTCCCGCTCAGCCTGGCCGAGATCCGCAAGCTCATGGCAGCTTGCCGCCCTGGAACAGGTCACCGCCAGCGCACACAGCACACCCTGAAGTGGTCCCGCTTCCGTCGGCGCCACCAGGCCACCGCCAAACGCTGCCACTACCAACGCCGCACCCGACATCACGAACTCCGGCAACATGACGGCCAGTCAG
>NZ_JBHSKM010000065.1:0-1398 GCF_042657965.1 Streptomyces coerulescens | reverse complement strand
CCTTCCTCGAGCCCGGTCAAGCCCGCGCCCAAGAAGTCTGGCCGTGATCGGTATCTGGACCTGCTGCGCACCATCGCTTTGGTCCGCGTCGTCGCCTTTCACACCTTCGGCTGGGCCTGGCTGACCGTGATCTTCCCGTCCATGGGCATCATGTTCGCCCTGGCGGGTGCGCTGATGGCCCGCTCCCTGAAGCGTCCCGCCTGGGGCGTCATCCGTGGACGTCTGCGCCGGCTGCTGCCGCCGCTATGGGTGTTCGCCGCGGCCGTCGTCCCGCTGATGTTCCTTCTGGGCTGGAAGCCCGCCGACGATCTCGGCGGTGACTGGTTCCTGGAACTGCTCAACTACATCGTCCCGATTGGCACCCCTCCCTTCCCCTTGGAGAACGGGTCACCGTCCGGGCTGCTCGATGTGGACTGGGCGACCACTGCGGCAGTCCCGCTCTGGTACATCCGCGCCTACCTGTGGTTCGTGATCGCCTCGCCACTGCTGCTGTGGGCCTTTCGGCGCATGCCGTGGGCGACAGTGCTCGCACCGCTCGCGTTCACAGCCGTCCTCAGCAGCGGACTCGTCACGATGTCGGGTCAAGTCGGCGAAGCTGTCACCGACTTCGCGATCTACGGATCGTGCTGGGTGCTGGGATTCGCGCACGCGGAGGGCAAGCTCAAGGAGATATCCCGCTGGATCTCTCTGCCGGCTTCCGCTGCCGTGATGGCCTTCGGCCTGTGGTGGGCATCCGGGCATCAGGTCGAAGGCTGGAACCTCAACGAGATCCCGCTCGCTCAGGCGGCCTGGTCTCTCGGCTTCGTGGTGATCCTGCTGACGTTCTCGCCCTCGTGGCAGCAACTGCCCGGCAAGCTGGCCGTGTTCGACAAGATGGTTACGCTCTTCAACAACCGGGCCGTCACCATCTATCTGTGGCATATGTCCATGCTCCTGGTCACCAGCGCGCTCCTCGGCCGGCTGTGGGAGATCCCAGGCTTCGACGAGCACTTCGGCCAGACACTCGAAACGCACTACGCGTGGTTCATGTTCGTGCTGGTCTGGCCGCTCGTCGGCCTGATGATCGTGTCCGTCGGGTGGGTCGAGGATCTGGCGGCCAAGCGCAGCCCACGGTTGTGGCCGACCGGGTCCAAGCGCACATAGCAACGAGCAGCCGCCTTTGATCGGGCTGGAGTGGCCGACCCGGCACGGAGACGCCATCTGCGATCGGCACTGGTGACGTCGGTGTGCCCCACCCTCAAGGTGGGGCACACCGACGTTGTGGGAGGGTTCCCCCTGCCCCGACGAGGGCCGTTCGCCTCCTGCACGAACTGCGCTGAGACGATGCCCTGCCGCCGTCCCACCTGTAATGCCAAAGCGTTCGCAGGACGGCATTCCCGTGGAACGCTCCAGCAGCGG
>NZ_JBHSKM010000064.1:0-808 GCF_042657965.1 Streptomyces coerulescens | reverse complement strand
CGCGGCGAGGACGGCGCGGACCTCGAAGGCGGGGCGGCCGCCGTTCTGGAGGTAGGCGTGCAGGATGTCGGGGGTGTTGGCGAAGAAGTTGGGCCGCATGTAGGCGGCCGCCTCGCCGGACAGCTCGGTCAGGTACTCGGTGAGTTCCTGCTTGCTGTTGCGCCAGGTGAAGTACGTGTACGACTGCTGGAAGCCGATCTGGGCCAGGGTGTGCATCATCGCCGGCCGGGTGAACGCCTCCGCCAGGAAGATCACGTCCGGGTCGGTGCGGCCCACGTCCGCGATCACCTTCTGCCAGAACACCACCGGCTTGGTGTGCGGGTTGTCGACCCGGAAGATCCGCACCCCGTGGTCCATCCAGTGCCGCAGCACCCGCAGCGTCTCGGCGATCAGACCGTCCATGTCCGCGTCGAAGGCGATGGGGTAGATGTCCTGGTACTTCTTCGGCGGGTTCTCCGCATAGGCGATCGTGCCGTCCGGGCGGTGATGGAACCACTCCGGGTGCTTGTCCACCCAGGGATGGTCGGGCGAGCACTGCAGCGCGAAGTCCAGCGCCACCTCCAGGCCGAGTTCGCCCGCCCGTGCCACGAAGCGGTCGAAGTCCTCCAGGGTGCCCAGGTCCGGGTGGATCGCGTCGTGGCCGCCCTCGGGCGAGCCGATGGCCCACGGCACACCGACGTCGTCGGCCCCGGCGGACAGGGTGTTGTTGGGGCCCTTGCGGAAGGTCGTGCCGATCGGGTGGATCGGCGGCAGGTAGACGACGTCGAAGCCCATCGCCGCGATCTGCGGCAGCCGGCCCGCCGCCGAC
>NZ_JBHSKM010000063.1:0-551 GCF_042657965.1 Streptomyces coerulescens | reverse complement strand
GCGGCCTGGTAGGCGATGGCGAGTTTGTCAGTCCGCATGGCCAGGCCGCGCCACTGCTTGAGACGATTGATGCACCGCTCGACGGCGTTCCTCTGCTTGTAGGCATCAGCGTCGAAGCCTGGTGGCCGACCGCCCCGTGAGCCTCGTCGGCGCCGGTTGCGGGCCTGGTCCACGGGCTGCGGGATGACCGCCCGGATGTGCCGTTCGCGCAGGTGGGACCGGATTGCCCGGGAGGAGTACGCCCGGTCCGCGATCACCATGTCCGGTCTGGTGCGAGGGCGTCCGCGTCCGGTGCGAGGCACGCGGAGCGCGGTCATCACGGCGGTGAACGAGGGTGCGTCACCTGCCTGTCCGGCGGTGACCGTGATCGCCAGTGGGCGGGCATGGGTGTCGCTGGCCAAGTGGACCTTGGTGCTCAGGCCGCCTCGGGAACGGCCCAACGCGTGGTCGGCGGGCTCACCGCGGACTGACTCACCCTTTGCGGGCTCCGGCAGCGTGCTGGTGGGCCCGGCAGACGGTGGAGTCCACCGAGGCGGTCCAGCCGATGTCGT
>NZ_JBHSKM010000062.1:0-512 GCF_042657965.1 Streptomyces coerulescens | reverse complement strand
GGAGCGGGCTGGTGTGGATCCGGTGTCGGTGCGGGGGTCGGTGTCGGGTGTGTTTGTGGGGACGAATGGTCAGGATTATTTGTTGGCGTCGGGGGGTGGTTTTGGTGGGGTTGAGGGGTTTGTGGGGACGGGGTCTGCTGCGAGTGTGATGTCGGGGCGGGTGGCGTATGTGCTGGGGTTGGAGGGGCCGGCGGTGACGGTGGACACGGCGTGTTCGTCGGCGTTGGTGTCGCTTCATCTGGCGGTGGGTGCGTTGCGGGCGGGTGAGTGTGGTCTGGCGTTGGCGGGTGGGGTGACGGTGATGTCGTCGCCTGCTGCGTTTGTGGAGTTTTCGCGGCAGCGGGGTCTTGCGGTGGATGGGCGGTGCAAGGCGTTTGGTGAGGGTGCGGATGGGACGGTGTGGGGTGAGGGGGCGGGGATGCTGGTTCTGGAGCGGCTCTCCGATGCGCGCCGCAACAGGCATCCGGTTCTTGCGGTGGTGCGGGGGAGTGCGGTCAATCAGGACGGTGCCT
>NZ_JBHSKM010000061.1:0-1317 GCF_042657965.1 Streptomyces coerulescens | reverse complement strand
AGGGATGGTTTTCATGCTGGCTGCCCTCGATGGCTCAGGCTGCTGATCCCCCTGCCCCGCCACTTCTTCCGGTCTGCTGATTAGGCACTGCGAACGATCGCTGAGTAGGGCGAGGACGGGCGGAAGGAGTCGCGCCGCACACCGCACCGGGAGGGGACCGTGACCGCCAACGCAGGCTTCGACATCGCCAAGGAATTCCACTGGCTCGCGGTCACCGACGACCGCGGACACCTGCTGCTCAGCCACCGGGTTGACAACGACCCGACCGCCATCGACACCTCGATCGGCGAACTGCACGCCATCGAGGCCGAACACGGCCCCGTCACTATCGGCCTGGACATCCTCGGCGGCATCGCCGCCCTGCTGACCGCCATGCTCCTGACCGCCGGCTTCCGCGTCGTCCACGTCCCCGGCCTGGCCGTCAACCGCGCCCGCCGCGCCACGCGGGGCGGCGAGAACAAGTCCGACCCCCGTGACGCCAAAGTCATCGCCGAACAGGTCATGCTCCGCGACGACCTGCGCACCGTCGAACTGCCCGACGACAGCGCCGTGGAACTGCGGCTGCTGGTCAGCCACCGCACCACACTGGTCAAGGAGGCCACCGCCCGCACCGCGAGACTGCATGACCTGCTCACTGGCATCCACCCCGGCCTGGAACGGGCCGTCGACCCGACGAACCAGTCCGGCCTCATCCTGCTGGGCCACTACGTCACCCCGGCTGAGATCCGCCGCGCGGGCACCGCACGCATCGTCGGCTACCTGCACAGACACGGCGTCAAGACCACCACCGCGCAGCCGCTGGCCGACGCGGCGCACACCGCCGCGCTCGCCCAGCGTGTCGCCCTGCCCGGCGAACGCCGCACCGCCCAGCTCATCCGGGAACTCGCCGACGAGCTGCTGGCCGGCAAACACCGCATCAAAGCCCTGGAAGCCGAGATCGAACAGCTGGTGACCGGCCACCCTGACGGGGCCCTCATCCGCAGCCTGCCGGGGATGGGGGCCGCCCTCACCGCCGAGTTCCTCGCGGCCGTCGGCGACATCCGCCGCTTCACCAGCGGCGACACACTGGCCGCCGCCTCCGGGCTGTCCCCGGTGCTCTCCCAGTCCGGCAAGATCCGCTACTCGCGCAGTGCGACCGGCGGCGACAAGGCCCTCAAACGGGTCTTCTACCAGGCCGCGTTCTGCTCCATCCAGCGCGATCCCACCTCGCGCGCCTTCTACGACCGCAAACGATCCGAAGGCAAGCGACACCACCAGGCTCTGATCGCCCTGGCCCGGCGAAAGATCAACGTTCTCTACGCCATCCTGCGTGACCGA
>NZ_JBHSKM010000060.1:0-535 GCF_042657965.1 Streptomyces coerulescens | reverse complement strand
GTACCACGACTACGCCTCCCGGCTGCCGGCGACACCGGACGAGATCGAGGGGTTGCTGGCCAACGGCAACGCGGGCAGCGTCTTCTCGGGGCGGGTCTCGTACGTGTTCGGCTTCGAGGGCCCGGCGGTGACGGTGGACACGGCGTGCTCGTCGTCGCTCGTGGCACTGCATCTGGCGTGCCAGTCGCTCAGGTCGGGGGAGTGCGACACGGCCCTCGCCGCCGGAGTGACGGTCATGGCCTCGCCGGCCACCTTCGTGGAGTTCTCCCGACAGGGCGGGCTGGCGTCGGACGGCCGGTGCAAGGCGTTCGCGGAGGCGGCGGACGGTACGGGTTGGTCCGAGGGTGCGGGCGTGCTCGTGCTGATGCGGCTGAGTGAGGCACGCCGGCTGGGGCGGCCGGTGCTCGCGGTGGTGCGGGGCAGTGCCGTCAACCAGGACGGGGCGTCCAACGGTCTCACCGCGCCCAACGGGCCCTCCCAGCAGCGCGTGATCCGCCAGGCTCTCGCCAACGCCGGTCTGTCACCGGCCGAGGTG
>NZ_JBHSKM010000059.1:0-842 GCF_042657965.1 Streptomyces coerulescens | reverse complement strand
ATAGGGACCGAACTGTCTCACGACGTTCTAAACCCAGCTCGCGTACCGCTTTAATGGGCGAACAGCCCAACCCTTGGGACCGACTCCAGCCCCAGGATGCGACGAGCCGACATCGAGGTGCCAAACCATCCCGTCGATATGGACTCTTGGGGAAGATCAGCCTGTTATCCCCGGGGTACCTTTTATCCGTTGAGCGACGGCGCTTCCACAAGCCACCGCCGGATCACTAGTCCCGACTTTCGTCCCTGCTCGACCCGTCGGTCTCACAGTCAAGCTCCCTTGTGCACTTACACTCAACACCTGATTGCCAACCAGGCTGAGGGAACCTTTGGGCGCCTCCGTTACCCTTTAGGAGGCAACCGCCCCAGTTAAACTACCCATCAGACACTGTCCCTGATCCGGATCACGGACCCAGGTTAGACATCCAGCACGACCAGACTGGTATTTCAACGACGACTCCCCCTGAACTGGCGTCCAGAGTTCACAGTCTCCCAGCTATCCTACACAAGCCGAACCGAACACCAATATCAAACTGTAGTAAAGGTCCCGGGGTCTTTCCGTCCTGCTGCGCGAAACGAGCATCTTTACTCGTAGTGCAATTTCACCGGGCCTATGGTTGAGACAGTCGAGAAGTCGTTACGCCATTCGTGCAGGTCGGAACTTACCCGACAAGGAATTTCGCTACCTTAGGATGGTTATAGTTACCACCGCCGTTTACTGGCGCTTAAGTTCTCAGCTTCGCCCAGACGAATCTGAGCTAACCGGTCCCCTTAACGTTCCAGCACCGGGCAGGCGTCAGTCCGTATACATCGCCTTACGGCTTCGCACGGACCTGTGTTTTT
>NZ_JBHSKM010000057.1:0-686 GCF_042657965.1 Streptomyces coerulescens | reverse complement strand
CGTCCTTCAGGCCCGGCGCCACCTGCGCCGGGGGCCCGAGCAGATCAGCGAGGCCACCCAGGTCCCGGCCCGAACCGTGACCCGGATCCTGCGCCGTCACCACATGCCGCCCCTGGCGGCCTGCGACCCGCTGACCGGGCAGGTCATCCGCGCGGTGCGCAAAAGCGCCGCCCGCTACGAGTACAACCAGCCCGGCGGCCTGGTCCACGTGGACGTGAAGAAACTCGGCAAGATCCCCGACGGTGGCGGCTGGCGGGCCCACGGCCGCAGTGAAGACGTCCGCGGCCGCGGCATCGGCTACGACTACGTGCACGCCGCCGTGGACGACCACTCCCGCCTGGCCTACGCCGAAATCCTGGCCGACGAGAAAGGCGTCACCTGCGCCGCGTTCCTCACCCGCGCGGCCGCGTTCTTCGCCAGGCACGGCATCGCCTGCATCGAGCGCGTGATGACCGACAACGCCAGGAACTACCGCACCTCCGGCGCCTTCCGCGACGCCTGCCAAACCCTGGGCGCCAAGCAGAAGTTCACCCGTCCCCACTGCCCCTGGACCAACGGCAAGGTCGAACGCTTCAACCGGACTCTGCAAGCCGAGTGGGCCTACCACCAGGTCTTTGGCAGCAACACCGAACGCGCCGACGCGCTCGCGCCCTGGCTGCACTTCTACAACACTGGCCGCCGACACA
>NZ_JBHSKM010000056.1:0-885 GCF_042657965.1 Streptomyces coerulescens | reverse complement strand
CTTGCTACACTCGAAAGCAAGCCTTTGACCAGCGGGAATAGCGAACTGCAACTGGAGTACTAGTACTCCAGTTGCACTTCTCCATTTGTCCTGGTCACGGGGCCTTTTGGGAGTCTAGTGAGCTGACGCTCCGTCAGGGTGGTGGTGGTTCGTGACTCACCCGATCGGGGTGCGTTGAACCAGTCATGGGGACGGAGAGCGGTGTCGAAGTAGGTCTGTGGGATGCCGAGTTGGAGTCGTTGCTACAGCGGGTGGGCAGGCGCTTCGGCCGCGTTGAGCCGCGGCGGCGGATGCGGGACTACGTGCGGGGCCTGCTGGGCCCGGTGGGCAGGAAGAACAGCTGGCAGATAGCCGAGTACGCGGGCCACGGCACCCCGCATGGACTCCAGCGGCTGCTGTCATGGTGCCAGTGGGATCCGGACCAGATCCGCGACGACCTGCAGGACTACGTGGCCGAGCGGCTCGGGCAGCCAGGCGGCGTGCTGATCGTCGACGACACCGGCTTCCTGAAGAAGGGCACCGTCTCTGCCGGGGTACAGCGGCAGTATTCCGGCACCGCGGGCCGTACGGAGAATTGCCAGATCGGAGTGTTCGCCGCCTACGCGTCTGCCAGGGGCCGGGCGTTGGTGGACCGCGAGCTCTACCTGCCCAAGTCCTGGACTGAGGATCCCGACCGGTGCCGCGCGGCCCGGATCCCCGAGGAGAAGTCCTTCGCGACCAAGCCGGAGCTGGCACGCGTCATGGTTCAGCGGGCGCTGGACTCTGCGCTGCCGATTGCCTGGGTGACTGCGGATGCGGCCTACGGGCAGGAGTGGCACTTCCGGCGGATGCTGGAGGAAGCCGGTGTCGGCTATGTGCTGGCAGTGCCCAAGTCGCAGCAGGTCA
>NZ_JBHSKM010000055.1:0-1008 GCF_042657965.1 Streptomyces coerulescens | reverse complement strand
GATGCTGGTGAGTCTGCAGTGCGGATCGTGGTTGACGAGGCGGATGGTGTGGCCTCTGGGGTGAGAGCCGACTCACGCCTGTCTCATTCCAGGACGCCCGGATCTGTGCCGTGCTCCCGCGAGCCAGAACACACGCCTGGGCGCACGCCCCCAAACGGCGGTATGCCCAGGTCATGACCGACCGTCGTGCGTATCCGAGTGATCTGTCCGATGCCCGCTGGGAGTTGATCGAACCGGTGCTGTCCGCCTGGCGCTTCGAGCGCCGCGGTCGGGCCCTCGACTTCGGCCGGCCGCCCCGGCACGACCTGCGAGAGATCATGAACGCGATCCTCTACGTGGACCGCACCGGCTGCCAGTGGGCCTACCTCCCGCACGACTTCCCGCCCCACCAGACGGTCTACGGCTACTTCGCCAAATGGCAGACCGACGGCATCTTCACCCAGCTCAACGGCCTGTTACGGGAGTTGGTACGCCAGCAGGAAGGCAAGCACCGACACCCTTCGGCCTGCGTGATCGACGCCCAGAGCGTCAAGACCTCCACCTCCGTCCCCGCCAGGACGCAGGGCATCGACGCGGGCAAGAAGATCGTGGGCCGCAAGCGCAGCATCATCACCGACACCCTCGGCCTGCTGCTGGCGGTGCTGGTCACCGCGGCCGCCGTCCAGGACTCCACCGCCGGCCGAACTCTCCTGGAGCAGGCCGCCATCGACCACCCCACCCTGCGCAAGGTCTGGGTCGACGGCGGTTACCGCAAGCACTTCGTCGAGCACGCCGCCACCCTCGGCATCGACCTGGAAATCGTCCAACGCACCCCCGGAACCAGGGGATTCACCCCGATCCCGAAACGGTGGGCGGTGGAGCGGACCTACGGCTGGCTGATGCTGCACCGCCGTCTGGCCCGCGACTACGAAACCCATCCCCACCGTTCCGAAGCCATGATCCACCTCGCCATGACCGACCTGATGGCCCGCCGCCTCACCGGCGAGAACACCATCTCCTGGCGCGACC
>NZ_JBHSKM010000054.1:0-76382 GCF_042657965.1 Streptomyces coerulescens | reverse complement strand
TGCCTGCCGTATCTGCCGTCGCCTCCGTGAGCACCGTGGGCCACCTGCTCCGCACGTGTCGTGGATGCCCCCGCACGCGATGTGCATGTCCTGTGTGTCTGACGTGATCTTATGCGCACATTCCTGAAGCGCACGTTCCACCCGACCTGTCACCCGCAGACTATCGAACCCCTATTCGAAACAAGGGGTACCGCAGACAACACCCCTCATTCGAGTGACCCCCCGCAAGGATTGATCGCCATCGTCGAGGGGAGACCTTCACCGGGAGGCGGACCGCTCGGGGAAACCGGTCCGAAGGGGATGACCCTGGGAGCTCGGGGCTCCGGGTCAGCACAGGGGAGGACAGGCCCCGGCGCCGCACGGCGCCGGGGCCCTCTCCACGTTTACGGCACATCCTCGCGCCCCCTCCCCGGCCGGACGCATCACTGTCCGTCACGACCAAGAGACCTCAGGTCATATGCCTCATGCGACAGCCTCGCACGCGCATGGGCCGGGCGCTGCGATTCCGCGCACTGAATCTTGGAACGGAACACATCGACGGGATGCCTCAACTCCCGCTCCCTTACCGGGAATTACACAGGAGAGAACGTGAGATGGACAGCTGCCGCCCAGTCAGCGCTTGGCGACGAACACATGCGAGGCGACGTCCGCCTCCAGCTCGGCCGCCTCGCCACCGCTGCCCACCAGCACACCGCCCGCGGACTCGGTCACGCTCACAACCGAGCCGGGCTGCACGCCCGCCCGGCGCAGCGTGTACATCAGCTGCGCGTCGGTCTGGATCGGCTCCCCGATCCGCCGGACCACGACCGTCTTGCCGTCGGCCCCCGGGTCGAGGTCGGCCAGCGAGACCATGCCCTCGTCCAGGAACGGATCGGCTCCGTCCTTCTCGCCGAGCTCCTCAAGACCGGGGATCGGGTTGCCGTACGGCGACTCGGTCGGGTGGCGCAGCAGCTCCAGCACCCGCCGCTCCACCGCCTCGCTCATCACGTGCTCCCAGCGACACGCCTCGGCGTGCACCTGCTCCCACTCCAGCCCGATCACATCGACGAGCAGACACTCGGCGAGGCGGTGCTTGCGCATGACACGGGTGGCCAGCCGGCGCCCCTCGTCCGTGAGCTCCAGGTGCCGGTCGGACGCCACGGACACCAGCCCGTCACGCTCCATCCGCGCCACCGTCTGGCTGACGGTCGGTCCGCTCTGGTCCAGCCGCTCGGCGATCCGGGCGCGCATGGGGACCACACCTTCCTCCTCCAGCTCGAGGATGGTGCGGAGATACATCTCCGTGGTGTCGATCAGTCCGGACATACGTGCCCCTCGATTAGCTCTGCGATTAGCTCAGCCGGAAGCGAGACAGCTCCACGGCGCGTGCGCTGGCCCTGCACTCAATTCTGCCGGATACCACTGACAACCGTGCCGAGCCGGTGAAACCAGGGGGTTATATGGCCGCATCCGCTCCGCCCCACGGCCGCATCCGCTCGGCCCCCACGGCCGCGTACGACGGCCTTCGCCGCCGGAGTGACGCGCCGCGGGCGCCGCGCCCGCCCCACCGAACCCGCACAGGCGTCACGGGCACACGCACCGTATTGACACCGCACTGGTCCAGACCGCACGGTGATCCGCGACACACTCGCACCCGCGACCCCCGGAGGGCCCCGTATGAGCGACAGCACGCCGGCCGACCAGTTCTTCGACGCCGCGATCGGCCTGCTCCAGCGGGTCCGTGACGAGGAGGCCGAGAACATCGAGGCGGCCGGCACCCTGCTCGCCGACACCGTCGCCGCCGACGGCCGGCTCTTCGCCTTCGGCGCCGGCCACTCCTCCCTCGCCGCCCAGGACATCGTCTACCGCGCGGGCGGCCTCGCCCTGATGAACCTGCTGGCCGTGCCCGGCGCCGTCGGCGTCGACGTCATGCCCGCCACCCTCGGCTCCGCCCTCGAACGCGTCGACGGCCTCGCGAGCGTGGTCCTGGACAGCTCCCCCCTGCGCGACGGCGACGCCCTGGTGATCATCTCTCTGTCCGGCCGCAACGCCCTCCCCGTGGAGATGGCCATGAGCGCCCGCGCCCTCGGCGTCAAGGTCATCGGCGTGACCTCGGTGGCGTACGCCTCGGAGACGACGTCCCGCCACTCCTCCGGCACCTACCTCAAGGACCACTGCGACGTCGTCCTCGACTCGAAGATCGCGATCGGCGACGCGGAACTCACCCTCGACACCATCCCCGCCCCCTTCGCCCCCGCGTCCACGGTCGTCACCTCGGCGCTCCTCCAGGCCGTCATGGCCACCGCGGCCGCCTCCCTGGCCACCCGCGGCATCGAGCCCCCACTCCTGCGCTCGGGCAACGTCGACGGCGGCCACGACTGGAACAGGCGAGTGTTCGAGACGTACGGGGACCGGATCTTCTACCGGCAGTGAGACGGGGCGGGGGCGGGCCCAGCGGTCGAGCGGTTCCGGGCCGGGCAGCCCGGGACGACCGGCGCCGCCCAGAAGGCCGGAGGGCCGGAGGGCCGGAAGGCCGCCCAGGTCGGGGCGTCCGGCGTCCAGCTGGCCAGAAGGCCGCCTCTCCTACTCCCCGCCCACCGCTCCCGCCAGATCCAGCGCCGAAGCGATCCGTACCGCCACGTCCTCCGCGTACACCGCGTCGCCGCGGCCGAACGCGGTCCGGCCCGAGCCGCGCAGGAACGTCACGACACCCAGCGTCCGGCCCCGGCTGCGCAGCACCGCGCACAGCACGTGCACCGCGTCCGCCGGCCACTGCCGGGCCACCGCCCACTCACGAGCCCGCTGCGGCGGCAGATCACCCGCGTCCGCCCGCACCGAACCGGCCCGCGCCACGCACTGCAACGCCGGATGCCCCTCCGCGTACCGCACGGGCAACCCGGCCTCCCCGCCCAGCCAGCTCGGGCCCGGCGCACCGGACGGAGTAACGGCGACCCGGACGAGCCGTACGGGATCCGCCGTCTCATCGCCCGCCGCCTGGTCGGCCACCGCCCCGCCCGCGACCCGGTCGATCAGCGCGTGATCGGCGAACCCGGCCAGCGCGAAATCCAGATGCACCGTCGCCGCCTCCGCGGGGTCCTCGCACTCGGCGGCGGCCCGCGCGGCACGGTGCAGCTGATTGGTGCGGAACCGCAGCATCGCGGCCTCCTGCTCCGCCTGCTTGGCCTCCGTCATGTCCTGGAAGAGCCAGCCCACCCCCAACGGAACGGGCTCCTCCGCCAGCGGCGAGGCCAGCCGTACGAAACCGCACCGCCAGCAGCGACGCCGCTCACCGTCCGGCGTGCGCACACTCACCCAGATCTCGGCCGGCGCCGGCGGCGCGCCCTCCGCCAGCACATGCGTGAGCGCGCTCTCCAGCTCCTCGACGCCCTGCGCCAGCAGCTCACCCAGCGGCCGCCCCAGCACGGACGTACGCCCGATGCCCAGCGCACGCGCCGCGTGAGCGTTCACAACCGCCGGCCGCAGATCCGCGTCGACCAGCACCACACCCCACGACGCGTCCTCGAACAGGGCCTCGCTCAGCGCGATCGACCGCTCCAGATCGATCTGCGCGTGCACCTCGCTGAACGCGCAGTACACCCCCGCCGGCTTCCCGTCGGGACCCCGAACGGCCGCCGACTGCGTACGGACGAGCACCCGCCCGCCGTCCTTGGTCAGCAGCGCGAACTCGTGCACCTGCCGCCCCGGCGCCTCCATGGCGGACATCAGCCGCCCCTCGACCTCCTCGGCGTCGGCCTCCCGCACCGCCCACCCCGCGAACCCCTGCCGCCCCACCGCCTCGGCCGCGGTCCACCCCAGGATCCGCTCCGCCTCACGGTTCCAGTGCGTGACGACCCCGTCCCCGTCGAAGGCGCACAGGGCCGCGTCCATCCCGTCCAGCAGCGCGGCCAACAGATCCGAGCCGCCTGCCGAACCCTCCGAACCACCCGCCGAACCGTCCGGACCGTCCCGCTCGGGTTCGTCCGGCCCCAGCTCGTCGGTGGTCCCACTACGCCGGGAAGCACTCACCTGGACCCCCTGCCAAGCCGCGTCCGTACGTACGCCACGTCGGTTCGCTCACTCGCAATCATCTAACTGGAACGTGACCCAGCACACACCGGGTTCCCCAAGATTGAAGGAATCGTTGTACGAGCCTGGGTGGACCTACGCCAGCCGCAGGTCCACCCACAGATCGGGCCCGCCGTCCACCACGTACCGATCGGTCTCGACGAACCCGCGCGCCTTCGCGAACCGCAGCCCGTCCTCGTTCTCCGCCAGCACACACGTCTCGATCGCCTTGGCACCCAGCACGCGCGCGTACGCGAGCCCGTGCCGGAACAGCCTCGTGCCGTACCCGTGCCCCCGGTACTCGGGCAGCACGCGCGCGATGACCGTCGCCACCGCGTCCTCGCCCGCCGGCGGCCGCACGGTCGAACAGCCGACGAGCACATCACCGACGTACCCGTTCCGCAGCCGGTACCGCCTGCTGCGCTCGCGCACCTCACCCAGGTCCATGGCCGCAGGAGGGACGATCACGTTGTGGACGTGACGCCACTCATGAAGCATCGCCTCGCCGTCCACCGGAACAATCCGAAGATCAGACACATGTGCCATTTCCCCTGCGCGCGTACACCTCAATCTCGATCTTCATACGAGGATCCGCGAGACCGCACACCATCATCGTCGCCGCCGGCCGCACCTGACCGAAGTACCGCCGCAGCACCGGCCAGCACGGCTCGAAGTCCGCCCGCTCCGGCAGCAGATACCGCACCCGCACCACCTCGGCGAACGAACTGCCCGCCTCCTCCAAGGCGGCCGCCACGTTCCGCAGACACTGCTCCGCCTGCTCCACCACGTCCTCGGAGATCGTCATCGCCGCGTAGTCGAACCCCGTCGTCCCCGACACATGCACCCAGTCCCCGTCGACCACGGCACGCGCGTACCCGATCTCCTCCTCGAACGTCGACCCGCTGAGCACCGCCCGCCGCACCACCTGCTGTTTTGTCATGCTCAAAACGCTAGGTCGCCCCGCACTCATACGTCCAATACCGAACCGACGACCACGTGATACCCCTGGAGATATGGCCGCCGACCACAACCCGGAACGCCCCGAACTCCCCCTCCCCCAACTGCACGCCTTCGCCGTCCTCGCCGAGGAACTCCACTTCGGCCACGCCGCCGCCCGCCTCGGCATCGCCCAACCACCCCTCAGCCAGCAGATCCGCCGCCTGGAGGCCAGGGTCGGCCACCCCCTGTTCACCCGCACCCCCGGCCGCATCACGCTCACCCCCGCCGGACACGCCCTGCTCCCGGCCGCCCGCCACGCCCTCACGACCCTCGCGGACGGCCTCACCGCCGCCCGCGCCGTGGCCACCGGACACACCGGCGCCCTCCGCATCGGCTTCGCGGCATCCCTCGCCCTCACCGTCCTGCCAGGCCTGCTGCGCACCCACCGCGAGCACTATCCCGACGTCCACCTCGACATCACCGAAATGACCACAGCACCCCAGCTGGCCGCCCTGCACGCCGAGACGATCGACATCGGCCTCCTGCGCGAACCCCCCGCCGACGACCCCACGCTCGCGTTCCGCACGATCCTCACGGAACCCTTCGTCGCCGTACTCCCCACGAACCACCCCCTGGCCGCCCACCGCACCGTGCCCCTGCACCACCTCGCCGACGCCCCCTTCGTCCTCCTCCCCCGCGACGCGGGCCCCGGCCTCCACGACCGCATCACCACCCTCTGCGCCACAGCGGGCTTCACCCCCCGGGTCACCCAGGAAGCCGTCGAATGGCAAACGGTCTGCGCCCTCGTGGAAGCGGGCCTGGGCATCTCCCTCGCCCCCACGAGCATCCGCCGCATCCGCCTCGAGGGCGTGGCGTTCCGACCCGTGGAGCCGGGCGAAGAGCGGACGCGGGTGGCGGTGGCATGGCGCAGGGACGACGCGAATCCGCTGGTGGGGAATCTTCTGGCGTCAATATCTCGAAAAACGGGTTGATCGGGGGCCGACCACGTTCCTAGTGTGTGGCTCACGCACGAAAGGAGGTGATCCGGTACATGTATGAAACCCGGACGAGCGAGGTGGCTGCGGGCTAGCGGCTCGCCACCACACGCAGTGCGGTGCCGCGCCAGCACGTGACAGACGCGTGCAGCCGGCCCATTCCAAAGCAGTCACCCGACCCGCGGGCCGCCGGTAGTCCGACCGGCTCCTCCAGTGGAGGACCAGGCTCGCGGGTCGCCTGCTGTCCTGGGGCCCTGTATGGCCCCCACCCCTCACGGACTGAGCCGCTCCACCCGCCACCCCCCGTCCTGCTCCACCACATAGCGCAGGCGGTCGTGCAGGCGGTTTTCGCGGCCCTGCCAGAACTCCACCGTCTGCGGGGCCACCCGGAAGCCGCCCCAGTTCGGGGGGACCGGGACCTGCTCGCCCTCGGGATAGCGGGCGGCGAGTTCGGCGTACGAGGCGTCCAGTTCCGCGCGGGAGGGGATGACCGTGGACTGGGTGCTGGCCCAGGCGCCCAGCTGGGAGCCGTGCGGGCGGGTGCGGAAGTAGGCGGCCGTCTCGTCGCGGCCGGTGCGGCGGGCGACGCCCGTGACGATGACCTGGCGTGCCATCGGGTGCCAGGGAAAGAGCAGACAGACGTACGGGTTCTCGGCGAGGTCGCGGGCCTTGCGGGAGCCGTAGTTGGTGTAGAAGACGAAGCCCTGCTCGTCGAACTGCTTCAGCAGCACCGTGCGGGAGCTGGGCCGGCCCTCGGCGTCCGCGGTGGAGACGAGCATCGCGTTCGGCTCGAAGAGGTGGGCCTCCGACGCGGCCTGTTTGAACCAGCGGGCGAACTGGGCCACGGGAGTGGCCGCGAGGTCGGACTCGGCGAGGCCTTCGGCCCGGTAGTGCTTGCGCATCGCGGCGGGGTCGGGGGCGGGCCCGGCGGGGTCGTAGGCGACGGAGTCTGAGTCGGTCACGCGGTCATCTTGCCGTATCCGAACGGGCGTCGTCCGGCGCGGTGTCCTTCGCCACTGCATGGCACTGAGTGCCGTAGGGGTCCCCAAAAGGTGGCACTCAGGGTTATCGTTCTGATGCCGTTCCGGTTGGATGACCGCCAGCCGCACGGGGCATCACAGGGGTACGCCGCGGACCGCGAGTCCGACGGGGTTCGGATTCCCGCAAGCCCGGTTTCCGAGCCCCCGACCGTGGATCCACCCGGCGTAAGCCCGTCTCCGCCGACAGACATGTGGTCGTTCCACCCACAACCCCATCCGTCGCACACATCACGAGGAGCCGCCTGATGTCCGATTTCGTACCCGGGCTCGAAGGAGTCGTCGCGTTCGAGACGGAGATCGCCGAACCGGACAAGGAGGGCGGCGCCCTGCGATACCGGGGCGTCGACATCGAGGACCTGGTCGGCCATGTCTCGTTCGGCAACGTCTGGGGACTGCTCGTCGACGGGGCCTTCCGTCCCGGACTGCCGCCCGCCGAGCCCTTCCCGATCCCCGTGCACTCCGGTGACATCCGCGTCGACGTCCAGTCCGCGCTCGCGATGCTCGCCCCCGTGTGGGGCCTCAAGCCCCTCCTGGACATCGACGAGGAGCAGGCCCGCGCGGACCTGGCCCGGGCCGCCGTCATGGCCCTGTCGTACGTCGCCCAGTCCGCGCGCGGACAGGGCCTGCCCATGGTTCCGCAGCGTGAGATCGACAAGGCCCAGTCCGTCGTCGAGCGGTTCATGATCCGCTGGCGCGGCGAGCCCGACCCCAAGCATGTGGCCGCCGTGGACGCCTACTGGACGTCAGCCGCCGAGCACGGCATGAACGCCTCCACCTTCACGGCCCGCGTCATCGCCTCCACCGGCGCCGACGTGGCCGCCGCGCTCTCCGGGGCCGTGGGTGCCATGTCCGGTCCGCTGCACGGCGGCGCGCCCTCCCGCGTTCTGCACATGATCGAGGAGATCGAGCGCACCGGTGACGCCGAGGCGTATGTGAAGCAGACCCTCGACAACGGCGAGCGTCTGATGGGCTTCGGGCACCGTGTCTACCGTGCCGAGGACCCGCGGGCCCGCGTTCTGCGCCGGACGGCGCGGGAGCTCGGCGCGCCCCGCTTCGAGGTCGCGGAGGCGCTGGAGAAGGCGGCTCTGGCGGAGCTCCACGCCCGCCGTCCGGACCGTGTCCTGGCGACGAACGTCGAGTTCTGGGCGGCGATCGTCCTGGACTTCGCCGAGGTCCCGGCGCACATGTTCACGTCGATGTTCACGTGTGCCCGTACGGCGGGCTGGTCGGCGCACATCCTGGAGCAGAAGCGCACCGGCCGCCTGGTGCGCCCGTCGGCGCGCTATGTGGGTCCGGGTTCGCGCAATCCGCGTGAGATCGAGGGTTACGCGGACATCGCGCACTGAGCCCCCCACGCACGCGTCCCACTCTCCGGCGGGCCGGTCATCACGCGGGCATAACAGCTCCGTGGGACACGCGGGCATAACAGCTCCGTGTGATGCGGCCCGGCGGCCGTGCGTCCCGCCGACCGGGGCCGGTCGAGGCCGGTCGACGCCGGCTGCCTGGCCGGTCGATGACGGCGTACGGAACGTGACTGATCCACTCCGCCAGTATGCTGGGGCGGCTGCGGCATCCCACCATCACCCGTCCCTGCGTGGTGAGTTACGGCCTGCGGCGTCGAGATCTCTTACGGCATGAGGGATGGGGAACAGGTGCTGATAGCGGGCCGCTACCGGCTGGGTGAGTCGATCGGGCGCGGTGGGATGGGGGAGGTCTGGCGGGCGTACGACGAGACGCTCGGCCGGCATGTGGCCGTCAAGCTCCTGCTGCCCCAGGACTCCGATCCCACGGCCACGTCCCGGTTCCGGCTGGAGGCTCAGACCGCCGCGCGGATCGACCATCCGAACGTCGTGGGTGTGCGGGACTTCGGCGAGTACGACAACCGGCTGTTCCTGGTGATGGAGCTCGTCGAGGGTGACAATCTCGCCCGGCTGCTGACCCACTCGGGGGCGCAGCCCGCCGAGCGTGTGGCGCGGATGGCGGCGCAGGCCGCCGCGGGGATGGCCGCAGCGCACCGGCAGGGCATCGTGCACCGTGACATCAAGCCCGGCAATCTGCTGCTGGACGCGGACGGCACTCTCAAGATCGGTGACTTCGGCATCGCCCGCTTCGTCGACGATCCGGGGGCCGCGCTCACCGCGACCGGGCAGATCGTGGGCACGAGTCTCTATCTCGCTCCCGAGCGGGCGCTGGGGAAGCCCGCGGGCCCGGCCTCCGACGTGTACGCGCTGGGCTGCGTGCTGTATCAGCTGCTGACCGGGCGTCCGCCGTTCCAGGCCGACACGGCCGTCGCGATCCTTCACCAGCATCTCGACGCCGCTCCGGTGCCGCCGCGTGAGCTGGGCGTCGCCGGTCTGCCGCCCGCGTTCGAGAACTATCTCCTGGGCCTGCTCGCCAAGGAGCCCGAGCACCGTCCGGCCGCGCAGCAGGCCGCCGACTGGTTCGCCGAGGGGGCCTGGCTGGGCCGGGCCGAGCCGCTCCCGGAGGCGACGGCCCCGTCCCGCCCGTCACCGGTGACCGGGGCCGGTGCCGGTGCCGGTTCCGGTGCCTCCGGTCCGGACCGGAGGGGCGGGGCCGGGAATCCGACCACGTACATGCTGCCCTCGAACCAGGGCACCCCGCCGACCCGCGCCCGCGGCGGACCGGGCCGTGCCCACACCCGGTCCCACTCCGCGTCCCGGCCCCGGTCCCACTCCACGTCCGCGTCCCGGGCGCACTCGGGCTCCCCCGCGCGGTCCTCCCGGGCGCGCTCCCGTCCGCGGGCCGGGGCCGGCACGGGCAGCCGGAATCTGCTGATCACGGTCGCGGCGGCGGCGCTCTTCGTGGCCGCGATGCTGCTCGGCATGCTGTGGTTCTCGCCCGACAAGGCCGCCACGGAGAGCACGAAGTCCGACACCGAGCCCAGCCCGACCGCCTCGGCCTCCGTGTCGCCCCTGGAGTCGAGCCCGTCACCCATCACCCCGGCGAACCCGGCGACCGACTCGACCGCCGACCGCAAGGCGCAGGACGACGCGGAGCGGGAGCGCAAGAGGCGTGAGCGGGAGGAGCAGGAGCGGCGCAAGCAGCAGCGCGAGTCGCGACAGGACGATGACGACGACGGCGGCGAGAGCGACGACGACTGACGTGGCCGACGGCGGCGAGAGCGACGACGACTCACGTGCCGCCGACCGCAAGGCGCAGGACGACGCGGAGCGGGAGCGCAAGAGGCGTGAGCGGGAGGAGCAGGAGCGGCGCAAGCAGCAGCGCGAGTCGCGACAGGACGATGACGACGGCGGCGAGAGCGACGGCGACTCACGTGCCGCCGACGGCCGTCCCGCCGAGAGGTACCGGGGTCGACGGGGGCGCCGTCAGCCCAGTGCCTCGTCCAGCAGCAGGCCCCACTGCGCCACGACGCGCTCGCGGCGTGCGGCGTCGTCGGTGAGGAGGTTGGCCAGGCCCAGGCCGCGTGCCATGTCCAGCACGCCCTGGACGGTTTCGCGGACGCCGGGGCGGGTCTCGTCGACGCCGAGCAGGTCCACGGCTATGCGGTGGGTCTCGCGGCCCACCCGGGCCTCCAGCTCGGTGACCCGGGGCCGTAGCTGGTCCTCGTTCGACGCGGCCACCCACAGGTGCAGAGCCGCGCGGAACAGGGGGCCGGTGTAGAGGTCGACGAGGGCGGAGACGACGGCCCGGCGGTCGTCTCCGGCGCCCTCGGGGAACAGTGCGCGCAGGGCTGTGGAGCGTTCCTCGGCGACGTATTCGACGGCCGCGGTGAAGAGGTCCTCGCGGGTCGGGAAGTGGTGCTGGGCGGCGCCTCGGGAGACGCCGGCGCGTTCGGCGACGACGGAGACCGTGGAGCCCGCCCAGCCGTGTTCGGCGAGGCAGGCCACGGCGGCCTCCAGGAGGCGTTGGCGGGTGGCGCGGCTGCGGTCCTGTTTGGGCACGCGGTCCACGCGGTCGCCGACTGTGCTCACACCACCCATTGCGGATCCCGTCGTTCGAGGAAGGCCGTCATCCCCTCGCGTGCGTCGGCGGAGGAGAACAGCCGGGCCGAGAGTGCGGTCAGGTCGGCCGCGTCCCGGTCGAAGGTTTCCAGCACCTTAGCCGTGAGCAGTGCCTTCGTCTCGGCCAGGGCCTGGGGTGCGGCCCTGCGCAGGCCGTCCAGGACGGGTTCCAGTACGGCGTCGACGTCCTCGCCCTCGGCGGTGAGCAGGCCGATCCGGGCGGCCTCGGGGGCGGTGAGGCGTTCGCCGGTGAGGTAGTAGCGGGCGACGGCGCGCGGGTCCACGCGCGGGAGCACCGGCAGGGAGATCACGGCGGGGGCCACCCCGATGCGGACCTCGGTGAAGGCGAAGGTGGCTTCGCGGGACGCGGCGGCGATGTCGCAGGCCGTGAGCAGGCCGAGGCCGCCCGCGCGGACGTGGCCGGTGACGCGGGCGACGACGGGTTTGCGCAGCTCCACGATCTGCCGGAGCAGGCCGACCAGCGCGTCCGGGTCGGGCGGATCGCGCAGGTCGGCGCCGGCGCAGAAGGTGTTGCCTGTGTGGGTGAGGACGGCGGCGCGTACGTCGGTGTCCTTGGCGCACTCCGTCAGCGCGTCGGCGAGTTCGCCCACCAGCGACGCGGAGAGTGCGTTGCGGGTGGCCGGGGAGTCGAGGCTGAGGGTTTCCACGCCGCGCACGCGGGTGCGGCCGATCAGCGTCATGTGCGCTCCTGACTCGGGATCATGTGCTCTCCTTGGGGGCGCGCAGTTCGCGGCGCAGGATCTTGCCGGAGGCGGCGCGCGGGACGCCGTCGATGAAGGTGACCTGGCGGACCCGCTTGTAGGGGGCGACGCGTTCGGCGACGTACATCATGACTTCGCCCTCGGCTAGGTCGGTCGCGGTGGGTTGGCGGACCACATAGGCGTGCGGCACTTCGTTTCCGTCGTCGTTGTATGCGCCGACCACAGCCGCGTCCGCGATGCCGGGGTGGGTGAGCAGGAGTGCCTCCAGTTCGGCGGGGGCCACCTGGAAGCCCTTGTACTTGATGAGTTCCTTGACGCGGTCCACGACGAACAGCCAGCCGCCGGCGTCCACATGGCCGACGTCGCCGGTGTGCAGCCAGCCGTCGGTGTCGATCATGGCGGCGGTGGCGTCGGGGCGGCCGAGGTAGCCCTTCATGACCTGGGGGCCGCGGATGAGGATCTCGCCGGACTCACCGGTGCCGAGGTCCTTGTCGGGGTCGTCGAGGGAGACGATGCGCATCTCGGTGCCGGCTATGAGCCGGCCGACGGTGCCTGCGGGTGCGTCGTTCATGGCGTCGAGGGGGACGACGTGGGTGCCGGGGGACAGTTCCGTCATGCCGTACGCCTGGCCGACCGGCGGCAGGCCGAGGCGCTGTGAGCAGGCGGCGGCGAGCTTGGCGTCCAGGGGTGCGGCGGCGCTGACGACGTACTTCAGCGACGACAGGTCGTACTGCGCGACCAGCGGGTGCTTGGCGAGGGCCAGGACGATCGGCGGGGCGACGTACAGGCCGGTGATGCGGTGGTTCTGGATGGCGGCGAGGAAGGTCTCCAGGTCGAAGCGGGGCAGGACGACGACCGTGGCGCCCACTCGCAGCGGGGCGTTCATCAGGGCGGTGAGGCCGTAGATGTGGAAGAAGGGCAGTACGGCGAGGATGCGGTCGCCGGGTCCTGCCGAGATCGCCGGTTCGAGCTGGGCGAGGTTGGTGGCGATCTGTCGGTGGGTGAGCATCACACCCTTGGGGATGCCGGTGGTGCCGGAGGAGTACGGCAGGGCCGCGACGTCCGCCACGGGGTCGACGTCGACCAATGGCTCGGGGGAGGTAGTGGCCAGCATGTCGATGAGCGAGCGGTGTCCCGGTGCGCTGTCGCAGACGAAGATCTCCTGCACGCCGCCCGCGAGTTCGGCGGCCCGGCGTGCGCTTTCCAGCAGCGGTGAGACGGTGACGATCCAGCGGGCCGCCGAGTCCTTGAGCTGCTTGGCGAACTCCTCGGGCGTGGCGAGCGGGTGCACGGTGGTGACGGAGGCACCCGCGCGCGTGGCGGCGTAGAACGCCGTAGGGAAGGCGACCGTGTTCGGGCTGTGCAGGGCGAGCACGTCGCCCTTGCGGACGCCCGCCTCGGCGAGGCCGGCGGACACACGCCGGTGGAAGCGGTCGAGCTGTTCGTAGGTGAGGGTGGTGCCGTCCGTGCCGTCGATGAGCGCGGGCATGTCCCCGAACTCGGCGGCCCGGCCCAGTACGGCCTCGTGGATGGGGAGTTCTACGGCCGGAACGTCTGCGTACTCGCTGCGGAACACGGTTCCTCCTCGCGACACGGTGCCGGACAGGCGCCGGTCAGTACGATTTGGGCAGGCCCAGGGTCTGGTGGGAGACGTAGTTGAGAATCATCTCCCGGCTCACCGGAGCAATACGAGACACGCGTGCCGCGGTTATCAGTGAGGCGAGGCCGAATTCGCGCGTGAGGCCGTTGCCGCCGAGGGTGTGCACGGCCTGGTCGACGGCCTTCACACACGCCTCCCCGGCCGCGTACTTGGCCATGTTGGCGGCCTCGCCCGCGCCGACGTCGTCCCCGGCGTCGTACAGGTACGCCGCTTTCTGCATCATCAGGCGGGCCAGTTCGAGGTCGATGTGCGCCTGCGCGAGGGGGTGTGCGATGGCCTGGTGGGCGCCGATGGGGGCTTTCCAGACGGTGCGGTCGCGGGCGTACTCGATGGCGCGGGCAAGGGCGTAGCGTCCCATGCCGATCGCGAAGGCGGCGGTCATGATGCGTTCGGGGTTGAGGCCGGCGAAGAGCTGGAGGAGCCCTGCGTCCTCGTCGCCGACGAGGGCGTCGGCGGGGAGCCGTACGTCGTCGAGGGTCAGCTCGAACTGCTTCTCGGCGGCGCTGAGTTCCATGTCGATCTGGCGGCGCGTGAAGCCTTCGGCGTCGCGCGGGACCATGAACAGACAGGGCTTGAGGTTGCCGGTACGGGCGTCCTCGGTGCGCCCGACGATGAGGGTGGCATCGGCGATGTCGACGCCGGAGATGAACACCTTGCGGCCGGTCAGGAGCCAGTCCCCGGTGTCCGGGTCGCGGCGGGCCGTGGTGGTGATGCGGTGGCTGTTGGAGCCGGCGTCGGGTTCGGTGATGCCGAAGGCCATGGTGCGGGTGCCGTCGGCGAGGCCGGGGAGCCACTCGCGCTTCTGTTCCTCGGTGCCGAAGCGGGCGATGACCGTGCCGCAGATCGCCGGGGACACGACCATCATCAGCAGGGGGCAGCCTGCGGCGCCGAGTTCTTCGAGGACGATGGAGAGTTCGGCTATGCCGCCGCCTCCGCCGCCGTATGCCTCCGGCAGGTTGACGCCGAGGTAGCCGAGTTTCGCGGCCTCGGACCAGAGGGCCTCGCGGTCGTAGTCGCGGCCGTGGCGTTTGCCGAGGGCGGCTACCGCGGATCGTAGGGCCTTGTGTTCTTCGGTTTCGAGGGTGGCGGGCATGGGACTCCTTCCGGGTGCGGGTTGTGTGTGGTTGCTCGCGCAGTTCCCCGCGCCCCTTATGTCTCTTGCACTACCGCCAGCAAGGCACCGACCGTTACTTGCAGGCCGGGTGATGCGTGCAGGGCCGTCAGCGTGCCTGTGGCCGGGGCTGTGATCTTGTGTTCCATCTTCATCGCCTCCAGCCATAGAAGGGGCTGACCAGCCTCTACGGCCGAACCTTCCGCCAGGCCCTCGGCCACGCGCACCACCGTTCCCGGCATCGGCGCGAGCAGCGAACCCGGCGCGATCTGTGCCGTGGGATCGGGGAAGCGGGGCAGGGCTGTCAGGCGGGTGGTGTTGACGTGGATCTCGTCGCCGTACCTCGCGACCTCGAAGTTCCTTCGTACGCCGTCCGCTTCGAGTACGACGAGACGCGCGTCGGCGTGCACGACGCGCACCCCGTCCGCCTCCAGGCCCGTGCGGGTGTGGCGGTAGTGGACCTCGATCTCCTCGCCGGCCATCAGGTAGCGCTTGGTCTGGGGCTGGGAGAGGACGTTGCGGAAGCCGCCGAAGCGGGAGCGGGCGTGGGCGTCGGCGAGGGCCGCGGCGAGGGGGGCGTGCGGGTCGGCGGCGGGCTCGGTGAGTTCGGTGAGGTGGCGGTCGTAGAAACCGGTGTCCATACGGGCGGTCGTGAACTCCTTGTGCCGCAGTGAGCGGACGAGGAGGTCCCGGTTGGTGGGCGGGCCGTGGACGGCGGCGCGGTCCAGGGCGCCGGCCAGCGCGCGGATCGCCTCCGCGCGCGTGGGGGCGTGGGCGACGGCCTTGGCGAGCATCGGGTCGTAGTGGACGCCGATCTCGTCGCCGTCGGTGAATCCGGTGTCCAGGCGGATGCCGTCGGGGACGGCGAGGCGGTGCAGGGTGCCGGTCTGCGGGGCCCAGTCGCGGGCCGGGTCCTCGGCGTACAGGCGGGCTTCGACGGCGTGGCCACGCGCGTGTGGCGGTTCGTCGCCCAGGGCGTGCCCTTCGGCGACGCGGAGCTGGAGGGCGACCAGGTCGACGCCGTACACGGCCTCGGTGACGGGGTGTTCGACCTGGAGGCGGGTGTTCATCTCCAGGAAGTGCGCGGTGTCGCCGGCGACGAGGAACTCGACGGTTCCGGCGCCGACGTAGCCGACGGACCGAGCGGCGCGTACGGCCATCTCGTGGAGAGAGTCGGTGAGTTCGGGGGTCAGGCCGGGTGCCGGAGCCTCCTCGATCACCTTCTGGTGGCGGCGCTGGAGGGAGCAGTCGCGGGTACCGAGCGCCCAGACCGTGCCGTGGGTGTCGGCGAGGATCTGCACCTCGACGTGCCGGCCGTCCTCCAGGTAGGGCTCGACGAACACCTCGCCGTCGCCGAAGGCGCTGTGGGCCTCGGCACGCGCGGCCTCCAGCTCGGCGTCCAGGTCCGCGAGTCGCCGTACGATCCGCATGCCGCGCCCACCGCCGCCCGCGGCCGCCTTCACCAGGACGGGCAGGTCGGCCTCGGTGACCTCGCGCAGCGGCTCGATGCCCATGAGCTCCTTGGCGCGCGTCTTGGACGCCATCGCCTCGATCGCCTCGGGGGCGGGCCCGATCCAGGTGAGTCCGGCGTCGAGGACCGCGCGGGCGAAGCCGGGGTTCTCGGAGAGGAAGCCGTAGCCGGCGTGCACGGCGTCCGCGCCGGCGGCGAGCGCCGCCTTCACGATCAGGTCGCCGCGCAGATACGTGTCGGAGGGCGCCGCCCCCGGCAGCCGTACGGCGGTGTCGGCCACGCGTGTGTGGAGGGCGTTCGCGTCGGCGTCCGAGTGCACGGCGACGGTCCGGATTCCCAACTCACGGCAGGTGCGGAAGACCCGGCAGGCGATCTCGCCCCGGTTGGCCACGAGTACAGAAGTGATCACTGGTGATCCCTCACATCCGGAAGACGCCGAAGCCACCGCGCGCGCCCTCGTAGCGCGTGGTGTGGATGGCGGACAGACACATGCCGAGGACCGTGCGGGTGTCGCGCGGATCTATGACGCCGTCGTCGTACAGCCGCCCGGACAGGAACATCGGCAGGGACTCGGACTCGATCTGCTGCTCCACCATCGCGCGCAGCGCCGCGTCGCCCTCTTCGTCGTACGGCTGTCCCTTCGCGGCGGCCGACTGGCGGGCGACGATCGACAGGACGCCGGCGAGCTGCTGCGGGCCCATGACAGCCGACTTGGCGCTGGGCCACGCGAACAGGAAGCGGGGGTCGTAGGCGCGGCCGCACATGCCGTAGTGGCCGGCGCCGTAGGACGCGCCCATGAGGACCGAGAGATGCGGCACGCGGCTGTTGCTGACCGCGTTGATCATCATCGCGCCGTGCTTGATGATGCCGCCCTGTTCGTACTGGCTGCCCACCATGTAGCCGGTGGTGTTGTGCAGGAACAGCAGCGGGATGTCGCGCTGGTTGGCGAGCTGGATGAACTGGGCGGCCTTCTGCGACTCCTCGCTGAACAGCACCCCTTGGGCGTTGGCCAGCACACCGATCGGGTAGCCGTGCAGGGCCGCCCAGCCGGTGGTCAGGCTGGTGCCGTACATGGGCTTGAACTCGTCGAAGTCGGACGCGTCGACGATCCGGGCGACGACCTCGCGCGGGTCGAAGGGGGTGCGCAGGTCGCCGGGCACGATGCCGAGGAGTTCGTCGGCGTCGTACTTGGGCGGCTCGGCCGGGCCGGGATCGCCGTACGCCTTGCGGTGGTTGAGGCGGGCGACCACGCGCCGGGCCTGGCGCAGGGCGTCCGGCTCGTCGACGGCGAAGTAGTCCGCGAGGCCGGACAGGCGCGCGTGCATCTCGGCACCGCCCAGCGACTCGTCGTCGCTCTCCTCGCCGGTCGCCATCTTCACCAGGGGCGGGCCGCCGAGGAACACCTTGGCGCGCTCCTTGACCATGATCACGTGGTCGGACATGCCCGGGACGTACGCCCCGCCCGCCGTCGAGTTGCCGAAGACGACCGCGACGGTGGGGATCCCGGCCGCCGACAGCCGGGTCAGGTCCCGGAAGATCGCGCCGCCGGGGATGAAGATCTCCTTCTGCGACGGCAGGTCGGCGCCGCCGGACTCCACGAGGTTGACGACCGGCAGCCGGTTGGCGAGCGCGATGTCGTTGGCGCGCAGGGCCTTCTTCAGCGACCAGGGGTTGCTCGCGCCGCCGCGCACGGTCGGGTCGTTGGCGGTGATCAGGCACTCCACGCCCTCGACCGTGCCGATGCCGGTGACGAGGGACGCGCCGACGGTGTAGTCGCTGCCCCAGGCGGCCAGCGGGGACAGCTCCAGGAACGGGGTGTCCGGGTCGAGCAGCAGCTCGATGCGCTCACGCGCGAGCAGCTTGCCGCGTTTGCGATGCCGTTCGACGTACTTCGGTCCGCCGCCGGCGAGGGCCTTGGCGTGCTCGGTGTCGAGTTCGGCGAGCTTGGCGAGCATGGTCTCGCGGTTGGCCCGGTAGTCGGGGCCGTTGGTGTCCAGGGTGGACGGCAGCACGGTCACAGCAGGATCTCCGGGATGTCCAGATGGCGGGAGCGCAGCCATTCGCCGAGGGCCTTGGCCTGCGGGTCGAAGCGGTGCTGGGCGGCGACGCCCTCGCCGAGGATTCCCTCGACGACGAAGTTCAGGGCGCGGAGGTTGGGCAGGACATGCCGGGTGACCTTCAACGGGCCGCTCTCGGGGATCAGCTGCCGGAACCGCTCGACGGTGAGCTCATGGGCGAGCCAGCGCCAGGCGTCGTCCGAACGCACCCAGACGCCGACGTTGGCGTTGCCGCCCTTGTCCCCGCTGCGGGCACCCGCGACCAGGCCGAGCGGCGCCCGCTTGGTGGGCCCGTGCGCGAGCGGCTGCGGCAGCGGCGGCTCCGGCACTTCGTCGAGTACGACGGTGTCGTGGGCCGGCGGCACAGGGATCCGGCGTCCGTCGTGGAGGACGGCCACATGGTCGACGACGCCATGGGGGACGTACACATCCTCGAAGACCCCATAGGGCGAGCCCTTTCCGGGTGGGGCCAGCACATGGAAGCCGGGGTAGCTGGCGAGCGCCAGCTCGACCGCGGCCCCGCTCAGGGCCCGGCCGACGGCCTCCTGGGACGGGTCGCGCACGACGAGCCGCAGCAGCGCGCTCGCCGTCTCCTCGCTCGGGGCGTCGGGCCGGTCGGTGCGCACCAGGTCCCAGCGGACCTCGGCGGGCGGCGACTTGGCGAGCGCGTCGGTCAGCTGCTCGCGCACCAGGCCGGCCTTGGCCTCGATGTCGAGGCCGGTGAGGACGAAGGCGACCTCGTTGCGGAAGCCGCCGAGGCGGTTGACGCCGACCTTGAGCGTCGACGGCGGAGCCTCGCCCCGCACGCCGTCGATACGGACGCGGTCCGGTCCGTCCTGGGTGAGCAGCACACTGTCCAGGCGGGCGGTGACGTCCGGCCCGGCGTAACGGGAGCCTCCCGTCTCGTACAGCAGCTGCGCCGTGACCGTGCCGACGTCGACGAAGCCGCCGGTGCCGGGGTGCTTGGTGATGACGCAGGTGCCGTCCTCGTGGAGCTCGGCGAGCGGGAAGCCGGGGCGGCGCAGATCGCCGCCGCTCTCGCGGAAATCCTGGAAGAAGGCGTAGTTGCCGCCGGTCGCCTGTGCCCCGCACTCCAGCACATGTCCGGCGACCACAGCTCCGGCGAGCCGGTCGTGGTCATCGGGGGCCCACCCGAAGTGGGCGGCGGCGGGTCCTGTGACGAGGGCCGCGTCGGTCACCCGCCCGGTGACGACGACGTCGGCGCCCTCCCGCAGACAGGCGGCGATACCGAAGCCGCCGAGGTAGGCGTGCGCGGCGAGGCTGCCGGGGTGGGCGGCGGTGAGATTGTCGCCCTCGACATGGGCGACGCGCACATCGAGGCCGAGTCGGTCGGCGAGCTGCCGTACCGCGTCCGCCAGTCCGGCCGGGTTCAGACCGCCCGCATTGGCAACGATCCGTACACCGCGCTCCTGCGCCAGCCCGAGGCACTCCTCCAACTGCCGCAGAAAGGTGCGGGCGTATCCGGCGCCGGGGTCCTTCAGCCGGTCGCGACCGAGGATCAGCATGGTGAGTTCGGCGAGGTAGTCGCCGGTGAGGACGTCCAGGTCACCGCCGGTGAGCATCTCGCGCATGGCGTCGAAGCGGTCGCCGTAGAAGCCGGAGGCGTTGCCGATCCGCAGCGGGCGCGGGGCGGGGCTCACTGGACCCCTCCCTTCGGCGCACGGCCCTCGCCGGGCGGACCGGCGAAGACCTGGGCGATGTCGAACCAGCGGTCGGCGTCCGGGCCTTCGGCCTGCAGCGCGAGGTCGGAGCGGTGGGCGCGCTGGGTGACCAGGAGGCAGAAGTCGAGCGCCGGGCCGGTGACCCGCTGCGGGGCGTCCTCGGGGCCGTAGGTCCACAACGCGCCGGAGGGCGCTACGAGTTCGATGCGGAAGTCGTCGAGCGGTGCCGGAAGGCCGTGCACACCGAAGGCGAAGTCACGGGTCCGTACCCCGATCCACACCACATGCCTGAGCCGGTCGGTGGGTGTGCGCACCACACCGAGTGCGTCGGCGATGTCCCGACCGTGGGCCCAGGTCTCCATGAGCCGGGCCGTCCCCATGGAGGCGGCCGACATGGGTGGGCCGTACCAGGGGACCTTGGTGCCGGGCGGGGCCTCGCGCAACGCCGTGTCCAGGGCGGCCCGCCCCTCCCGCCACCGCTTCAGCAATTCGGCGGGCGGCAGCGCGGCACCCTCCTCCGCGCCGTTGTCGACGAAGGATCCCGGCGATGCGAGCGCCTTCTCCACCAGCTCGTGGAACGCCTTCACATCGGTCACCGCCAGCAGCGCCGAGTGGTCGGTCCAGGCGAGGTGCGCGATCTGATGGGCGACGCTCCAGCCGGGGGCCGGTGTGGCAAGCGCCCACTGCTCGGGGCTCGCCCCGGTCACGAGCCGTTCGAGCTCCTCGCTCTCCTCGCGCAGATCGTCGAACACGGGCGTCGGATCGGACACGGTGCGCTCCCCTCGGGGCACGGCGGTGTGCGGGGGTGGTGTGGCCGGCTGGTGCGGCCGGGTCGTGCGGCCAGGTCGTACGGCGTGGTGAGGAGCATGGCAGCGCTAGAGAAAACAAGCAAGCGTGCTTGGATTAATTGGATGCAAGTGTGCGTGCGCCACTCGGGAAGTGTTCACGGTGGGCAGGGTGTCGGTGTGGCGCACCCTCAATACACTCAGCGCCTGTTGCTCGAGCAACGGGTGGATCGCCCATCCTCGACCGGCCCCGACGGCCGCCGTCCGGCCGCCGAGCCGAGCGTCCGCCGTCGCCCGGTCCGTACCCGCCCCACCCCCAACCGCCGTACCCGCTCCCGCAACCGGCGCCCGGTCCGTTCCTGCGACTGTGGCATTGGCCGTCCGGGACGTGCTGATGCGCTGAATCACCCCGCGAGTCGCGATGAGTTCTACGGCGTCCGACCGTCTTACTGTCGAACCCCGTAGCGAGGAGGACTCCTGATGCGCAGGGTGACGTATTCGATGAACGTCTCACTCGACGGCTACATCGTCGGGCCGGACGGCGACATGGACTGGGGCGCGCCCGACGCGGATGTCTTTCGCTTCTGGATCGACGAGATTCGAGACGTCGGCGTCCACCTGATGGGACGACGGCTGTACGAGACGATGCTGTACTGGGAGACCGCCGTCGAGGATCCCTCACTGGGCGAGGCGGAGTTGGAGTGGGCCGCGCTCTGGAACCCGCTCCCGAAGGTGGTGTTCTCCACCACGCTGCCGGAGGTGCAGGGCAATGCCCGGCTGGCCTCCGGCGGCGTGGCGGAGGAGATCGAGCGGTTGCGGGCCGAGCCGGGGGAAGGCGAAATCGCGATCGGTGGCGCGACTCTCGCCGCGGAGGCGGCCGCGGCGGGTCTGATCGACGAGTACCGGACCATGGTCTACCCGGTGCTGCTCGGCGGTGGCATTCCGTACTTCCCCCGGAACGAGCGCCGGGTGGATCTCGAACTGGTCGAGACCCGCACCTTCAATGCGCGGGTCGTCCACCTCCGCCACCGCGTGAAGCGCTAGACCGCGACCTGGAACCGTGACGCACCGGGCCGCGCCCTGGAGCCGTGACGCGAGGCCGCGCCTTGGAGTGCTGTCGTCTCAGCTTGTCACGGCTGCCTTCGCCCGCCCCCGCCCCACCTGGGTCCGCACCGCCCCCATGCTCGCCGCGATGACCAGGGCGATGGCCAGGGCCTGTACGGCGGAGAGGGCCTGGTCGAGGATGAGGAAGCCGGCGGTGGCGGCGACGGCCGGTTCCAGGCTCATCAGGATGGCGAAGGTAGCGGCGGGCAGGCGGCGCAGGGCGAGGAGTTCGAGGGTGTAGGGGAGGACCGAGGACAGGATCGCCACGGCCGCGCCCAGGGCGATGGTCACCGGGTCGGTGAGCTTCGTACCCGATTCGACGATGCCCAGAGGCAGGAACAGTACGGCCCCGACCGCCATGGCGAGGGCGAGCCCGTCGGCCTGGGGGAAGCGTCGGCCCGTACGGGCGCTGAAGATTATGTAGGCCGCCCACATGGCGCCGGCAGCCAGGGCGAAGGCGACACCTATGGGATCAAGACTGTCGAAGCCTCCGCCGCCGAGGAGGAAGACACCGGCGAGGGCGAGTCCGGCCCAGATGACATTGACGGCGCGGCGCGACGTCAGGACGGAAAGCGCGAGCGGGCCGAGAACCTCCAGGGTGACCGCGGGACCCAGGGGGATGCGGGCGACCGACTGGTAGAAGAGGCCGTTCATAGCGGCCATCGTGATACCGAAGACGATCACGGTGCCCCAGTCGGTGCGGGAGTGACCGCGCAGCCGGGGGCGGCAGACCACCAGCAGGACGATCGCCGCCACCAGCAGCCGCAGCGCCACCACGCCCAGCGCGCCGGCCCGCGGCATCAGGCTGACCGCGAGCGCACCGCCGAACTGCACCGAGATCCCTCCGGCGAGCACCAGGCCGACGGGACCGAGCGCGCCCCAGCGCCGCGGGGCACCGGCCGTCGGCTCGGGGACGGTCCGGGCAGCGCGGGTCGGTGAGGACGTGGTGACGGCATCGGGGGTGCTCACGGGCGTTCCAAGGGCTCGGCGGGGTTCGTTCAGCGTGCTGCACTTCCAAGTCCAGAGTAGTGGACTCCGTCAGGTGTGTGAACCGGTTATGCCACTGTCCCAGAGTGTGGACGGAGGAGTGGGCCGGTGGAGTGTCGCTGCCGGAGGGGGTGGTTGCCGGTGGTGGGGTTGGGAGGACCGTGGCCGGAGGAGTCTGGGCGCGGGGGGATTCCGGGCAGGGGGGATTCCGGGCAGGGGGGATTCCGGGCAGGGGGGATTCCGGGCGCGGGGGATCCGGGCTAGCGCCGCGCCATGTACAGATCCAGCGCCTTGTGCAGCATCCGGTTCAGCGGGAAGTCCCACTCCCCCAGATACTCGACGGCCTCACCCCCGGCGCCCACCTTGAACCGCAGCAGGCCCAGCAGGTGGTTGGACTCCTCCAGCGTGTCGGTGATGCCGCGGAAGTCGTAGACGGCGGCGCCGAGTTCATGGGCGTCGGTCATCATCCGCCACTGCATGGCGTTGTTGGGCTGGACCTCGCGCTTGCGGCTGGTGGAGGCGCCGTAGGAGTACCACACATGTGTGCCGACGCTCAGCATGGTGGCGGCGGCCAGGGTGTCCCCGTCGTGGTGGGCGAGGTAGAGCCGCATCCGGTCGGGGTGCTCGGCGGTCAGGGCGGTCCACATGCGCTGGAAGTAGGGCAGCGGGCGCGGGATGAAACGGTCGCGCTCGGCGGTCTCGACGTAGAGGTCGTAGAACACGGGCAGGTCCTCGTAGCCGCCCTGCACGACCTTCACGCCCGCCTTCTCGGCCTTCTTGATGTTGCGCCGCCACTGCTGGTTGAGGCCGCGGTGGATGTCGTCCGGCGTGCGACCGGCGAACGGCACCTGGCAGACGTAGCGCGGCTGCCCGGCGGCGAAGCCCTCCTCGCCGCCCGGCTCGGTCTGCCGCCAGCCGGAGCGCCGCAGCCGGTCGGCGACGTCCTGGGCGCCCGGTTCGTACGACGTCGGCTCCGCGTCCCGCAGCCGCCGGGCGGCCGGGTCGGCGATGGCCGCCTTGACCGCCTCGGTGCTCCAGCGCCGGGCGACGACGGGCGGGCCCATCTTCACGGAGAAGGCGCCCTTGCCCTTGAGATACGCGAGCATCGGCTCCAGCCACCGCTCCACGAGGTCGGGCGCGTGCCAGTCGATCAGCGGGCCCTCGGGCAGATACGCCAGGTACCGCTTCAGCTTCGGCAGCGGCCGGTACAGCACGAGTCCGGCGCCCACCATGCGTCCCTCCCCGTCGAACCAGCCCACGCTCTCCGCTCTCCAGTCCGGCTTCACATCGCCCCAGGACGGGAGCTGCATATGGCTGGCGGACGGGCGGGCCGCGACGAAGGCCAGATGCTCGTCGCGGGTGACGGGCCGGAGGAGGAGGGGCATGGGCGGGCTCCTGTCGGTGCCGGGCGAGGCGGCCGGGATCGACGGCCGCGACCTCAGAGGTCGAACGAGCTGGTGATCATCCAGCCTATGCGGGCCCCCGCACGGCCTCACCTCGTACGCCGGCGCCCTCACGATCGGCGTACGCCCTTTGGCCGACGGCCATGCACCCCCCAGGGGCGCGGGGAACTGCGCGACCAGCCCCCACCCAGCCGAAAGCCGAACACCCAACCAACGGACCTGCACCCCCCAGGGGCGCGGGGAACTGCGCGACCAGCCCCCACGCACCCGCACCCCACCACAACCCTCGTCACCGCCCCGACCACCCCCGTCACCCCTGTCACCGCCCCCATCCACCCTCGTCACCTCACCACAACCCCCTCACGCCCCATCGCCCCCGTCACGCCCCATCACCCCACCTACTCAGAAGCCCCCAGCCCCTCCGCCAGCACCTCCGCCAAATGCCGCCCCCGCACCCCCGCCAGTTGCTCCAGCTGGGTCCGGCAGGAGAACCCGTCCGCCAGCACCACGGTCTCCTCCCCCGCCCCCCGCACCGCCGGCAGCACCTGCTCCTCCGCGCAGGCCACGGACACCTCGTAGTGCCCCTTCTCGAAGCCGAAGTTGCCCGCGAGGCCGCAGCAGCCGCCGCTCAGTTCGCCGGACAGGCCCGCGGCCTCGCGCAGTCGCCGGTCGGGTGCGTCACCGAGGACCGCGTGCTGATGGCAGTGGGTCTGGCCGACCGCCCGCCGTTCGACGCGGGGCGGCGACCAGTCGGGCGCGAGCCGCTCCAGAGCCTCCGCGAAGGTCAGGACACGGTCGGCCAGCCGACGGGCCCGCGGATCGTCGTGGAGCAGTTCCGGCAGGTCCGAGCGCAGGGCCGCGGCACAGCTCGGCTCCAGGACGACGACCGGGGTGGCCGTCCCGAGCACCGGCTCCATCAGGTCGAGCGTGCGCCGCAGCACCGCGCGGGCCCGGTCGAGCTGGCCCGTGGAGACGTAGGTGAGGCCGCAGCAGACCCGCTCCCGGCCGCGCAGCAGCGACACCGGGTCCATCGCCACCGTCACCCCCTCCCCGCCCCCGGACGGGGTCCTCCACCGCACCGTCGGCGGCAGGGCCACCCGCAGCCCGGCCGCCTCGAGGACGCGTACGGCCGCCTGTCCCACGGACGGCGACAGATGCTCGGTGAAGGTGTCCGGCCACAGCAGGACGAGGTCGCCGCCCGTGCCGACGGGAGGCTTCTCCCGCCGCTCCCACCACCGGCTGAACGTCCGTGCCGCCAGCCGCGGAATGTCCCGCTCCGGCGCGATCCCGCCGAGCCGTTTGGCCGCCCACGCCAAGGGCGGTACCGCAGCGAGGGCGTTGACCAGCGAGGCGGTACGCGTGCGTGCCACCAGCCGCAGCCACTGCGGCAGCCGGCCCATGCTGTGGTGTGCGGCCGGGCGCCTGCGGCCCTCGTAGTGGTGGTGCAGGAACTCCGCCTTGTACGTGGCCATATCGACCTCGACCGGGCAGTCGGACCGGCAGCCCTTGCAGGCCAGGCACAGGTCCAGCGCCTCCCGCACCTCCTCCGACCGCCATCCGTCGGTCACGACCTCCCCCGCGAGCATCTCGTGCAGCAGCCGGGCACGCCCGCGCGTGGAGTGCTCCTCCTCGCCGGTCGCCCGGAACGACGGGCACATGACGGCCGGGCCGGACACCGATGTCGTACGGCACTTGGCGACCCCGACGCAGCGCCGTACGGCCGCCGAGAAGTCACCGCCGTCGGCCGGGTAGCCGAAGGCCACGTCCACGGGCCGGCGGGGCAGGACGGAGAAGCGGAGGTTGGTGTCGAGCGGTGCCGGACGCACCAGCATCCCCGGGTTGAGCAGGTCGTCGGGGTCCCACACCCCCTTGGCCCGCTCGAAGAGGCGGACCATGTCCGGGCCGTACATCCTTGGCAGCAGTTCAGCCCGCGCCTGCCCGTCCCCGTGCTCCCCGGACAGCGAGCCGCCGTGCGCCACGACGACCTCGGCGAGCTCCTCCGAAAAACGCCGGAAGCGGGCGACGCCCGGCTCCGTCAGCAGGTCGAAGTCGATACGGACGTGGATGCAGCCGTCCCCGAAGTGCCCGTACGGCGTCCCGCGCAGCCCGTGCGCGGTCAGCAGCGCCCGGAAGTCCCGCAGATACGCCCCGAGCCGCTGCGGCGGCACCGCGCAGTCCTCCCAGCCGGGCCAGGCTTCGCTCCCGTCGGGCATCCGGGTCGCCGTACCGCTGGCGTCCTCCCGGATGCGCCACAGGGCCCGCTGCCCGCCCGGATCGGTGACGATCGCCGCCCCCACGACGTCGGCGGCCCGCACGATCGCCTCCGCACGCGCGCGTGCCTCGTCCTGCGACTCCCCACCCGTCTCGACGAATAGCCAGGCGCCGCCCCTGGGCAGCACGTCCGCCGAAGGCACGAGGTCGGCCGCCATGCCCTCCACGGTCAGCGGCCCGTACGGCAGCAGCCCGGCAGCGGCTTCGGCGGCGGCGCTCTCGTCGCCGTACCCCAGCACGGCGAGCGCACGCGCGCGTGGCGCCTCGACGAGCCGTACGACCGCCTCGGTGACGATGCCGAGGGTGCCCTCGCTGCCGCAGAAGGAACGGGCGACGTCGGCGCCCTTCTCCGGCAGCAGCGCGTCGAGCGCGTACCCGGAGATGCGGCGGGGCAGCTCGGGGAATCCCGTCCGCAGCCGAGCCAGTTCCCCGTCCACCACCTCGCGCAGCCCCTCCGGCGCGCCGGCCCACTCCTGCCCGAGCCGCAGCCGCTCACCGCGCCCGCTGATGACGTCCAGCTCGCGCACGCTGTCGGCGGTGGTCCCCCAGGCCACCGAGTGCGAGCCGCAGGAGTTGTTGCCGATCATGCCGCCGAGGGTGCAGCGGCTGTGGGTGGAGGGGTCGGGTCCGAAGCGCAGGCCGTGCGGGGCGGCGGCCTCCTGGAGCCGGTCGAGTACCAGGCCGGGCTGCACGACGGCGGTGCGGGTGTCCGGGTCCAGGGACACGAGCCGGTTCATGTGGCGGGTGAAGTCCAGGACGATGCCGGTGCCGGTGGCCTGTCCGGCGATCGACGTACCGCCGCCCCGTGCCACCACCGGCACCATGTGGTCCCGACACACCTCCAGTACGGCGGCGACGTCGTCGGCGTCATGTGGTGCGACCACACCGAGTGGGACTCGCCGGTAGTTGGAGGCGTCCATGGTCGTCAACGCCCGAGAGGTGACGTCGAACCCGACCTCGCCCCGGACGGCCTTGCGCAGCTCTGCCTCAAGTTCCGACATACGTCCACTCAATCAGCCCGTCCGGCACTCACTCAGCCCGTCCGGCACTGACTCGGCCTGTCCGGCACTCACTCACCCCGTCCGGCGTTTGAGGACGAGGCCCGTTCAGGCCGAAGCGGGGGTCTGGGGGCGGCAGCCCCCGGTGACGGCCACCGAAACGCCGTCTCACCCGACGGACGAGGTTTCGCCCAGGTTTCCCCCACCGGCTAACCTCACCCCGTGGCTGAGATCCAGATTCCCGCTGACATCAAGCCCGCCGACGGACGTTTCGGCGCGGGCCCCTCCAAGGTGCGGACGGAAGCGCTGGACGCGCTGGCCGCGACCGGTACCTCCCTCCTCGGCACCTCCCACCGCCAGGCCCCGGTGAAGAACCTGGTCGGCCAGGTACGTGAGGGCATCCGCGACCTGTTCCAGCTCCCCGACGGCTACGAGGTGGTCCTCGGCAACGGCGGCTCCACCGCGTTCTGGGACATCGCGACGCACGGCCTGATCGAGAACAGGTCGCAGCACCTCACCTTCGGTGAGTTCAGCTCCAAGTTCGCCAAGGCCGCCAAGCTGGCGCCCTGGCTGGCCGAGCCGGACGTCATCACCAGCGACCCGGGCACGCACCCGGAGCCGGTCGCCGAGACGGGCGTCGACGTCTACGCCTTCACCCACAACGAGACGTCCACCGGTGTCGCCATGCCGATCAAGCGCGTGGCCGGTGCCGACGAGGGCGCGCTGGTCCTGGTCGACGCCACGTCGGGCGCCGGCGGTCTCCCGGTCGACGTCTCCGAGACGGACGTCTACTACTTCGCCCCACAGAAGTCCTTCGCCTCCGACGGCGGTCTGTGGATCGGCGTCTTCTCCCCGGCCGCGATCGAGCGCGCCGAGCGCATCCACGCGTCCGGCCGCCACGTCCCGGAGTTCTTCAGCCTCCCCACGGCGATCGACAACTCCCGCAAGAACCAGACGTACAACACGCCGGCCCTGTCGACCCTCTTCCTCCTCAACCAGCAGCTGGAGTGGATCAACGGCCAGGGCGGCCTCGACTGGGCGGTCCGCCGCACGGCCACCTCCGCCCGCACGCTCTACGGCTGGGCCGAGGACATCAAGTACGCCAACCCGTTCGTCACCGACCCGGCCAAGCGCTCGGCGGTCATCGGCACGATCGACTTCACCGACGAGATCGACGCGGCAGCCGTCGCCAAGACGCTCCGCGCCAACGGCATCGTCGACACCGAGCCCTACCGCAAGCTCGGCCGCAACCAGCTCCGCGTCGCGATGTTCCCGGCGATCGACCCGGCGGACGTCGAGGCACTGACGAAGTGCGTGGACTACGTGATCGAGAAGCTGTAACAGCAGCCTCTACGACGACGAAGGGCGCCCGGCGATCAGTCACCGGGCGCCCTTCGTCGTACAAAGTCCGAGGACTCATTCCCCGGCGAACAGTTCCTCAGCACTCTCGACAGTCAGGGAACGGTCGAACCAGACCCCCAGCAGCTCCAGGTCGACGCAGGCCACGACCCGCTCGCGAACGGAGTCGGAAACCTCGATACCCCGCACCTCAAGAGCCCGAAGGATGGCCTCGGCCTTGCCTTCTGCCTTGCCCTTCGCCTCGCCGTCGGAGTGGACCTGAATCCACGCCTCCTCCATCACGCTGCCGAAGCCGGGGAAGTTCGGGGTGTACACGGCCATCAGTTCCCTCCAGTGATCACGAGCCGGACCTTCGTCCAGACCGGCTTCCATGAATTCCGCCCAGTCCGCGTTGGGCCCCACCACCGGCGCCACCGAGTCCAGTATGGCAAGGAGGCCCGGTTCCTTGGCGTTCACAAGCACGGAAAACGTGGTGAGGGCCAGATCCTTCGCGGCCTCCTGCGGGTCGGTGACGGGAGGAACGCTCTTCGGCCCCAGAACAAGTGGATAGACCTTCATGCTCGTGTGGAAACGGCGCCCGATACTGATGGGTTCCTCCGCCCACGCCGCCGTCTTCTTGTCCCGGCACACCACCACCAGAATCGGCGGCAACCGGTACTTGGCGTACATGTGCGCCAAGTAGTACGTCCAGCTGTTGTGCTTGTTCGGGTCCGGCTTGGTCTGCGACTCGACAGCGAGCAGAAACCCGCCTTCGTCGTCGGCCGTACGGACCCGGAAGAAGCTGTCCACCCGACGCTCCAACGGCCTGATCTCGGTGAGATCCGTGTCGAGCGGCTCGATCGAGCTGTACTCGGGGAACTTGACGCCCGTCTCCGGCATGAGACGGGCTAAGAGATCCGGCTCCTGTCGGACCAGTTGAAGATCGAGCGATCAACCCGCCGTACAGCTCACCATCGACACGCCCCCACCCCCAGGCACGCCACCGAATCCGAAGCTCACCGAACCGCCCGCCGTGACCGCCCCGTTGTGGTCGGCATTGGACGCGGTCACCGATGCCCCGGTCTGTGTGTAAGTCGCGTTCCACATGGACGTGATCTGCCGGGAGGCGGGCCACGTCCAGGTCACCTTCCAGGAGTTGAGCGGTGTCGTCCCCGTGTTGGTGACCTTCACCTCGGCGTTGAAGCCGCTGCCCCAGTCGCTGGTGACCGTGTGGCCGGCCGTGCAGGTGGCATTGCCGCCGCCCGGGTCGGGATCCGGGTCGGGGTCGCCCCCGCCACCCCCCGGGAACCCGGGCGCCTTGACGCTCGCCAGGTAGCCGTCCTTCACCGTGTCCACCGTCGACCAGTCGTCCTTGAGGATGCCGCCCGTGTCACCGGAGTTGGGGTTCCAGGACCAGAAGGTCCAGTGGAAGGAGTCGGCGCCGTACGTCGACGTCGGCCGCAGGTAGTTCACCAGTGCCGCCAGCCACTTCTGGTCCACCGTCGACTGGAGCGTCGTACCGAACTCGCCGACCCACACGGGGGCGATGTTCTGCTTGAAGATGTAGCCCCAGTACTTGTCCCAGATGCCCGGCATGTTGTCGGGGAACGTCGGATCGCTGAACCAGCTCTGCTGGGCCACGCTCGTGGCGTAGTCGTGGGCGGAGTACACGAGCCGTCCGGGCACGTCCAGGTGCACCGGGTACTGCGCGACGCCCATGAGGTTGCCGCCCCACCAGCCGGAGACGCCGTTGAAGGTCTGGACGCCCTCGACGAAGATCAGCAGGTCGGGGTTGGCGGACAGGACCGCGTTGCCCGCTCGCTGTGCCGCCAGGCGCCAGTCACGCGCGGTGTCGCCGCAGCCCCAGCAGGCCGGGTCGTGCGGTTCGTTGTGCAGGTCGATGCCGATGACGGTGTCCTGGCCCTCGTAACGCGCCGCCAGGGTCTTCAGGTTGGCGATCCAGGTCGACTCGGGGACCGCGGCCGTGTACCAGAGCGCCGACTGGCCGCCCGCGTCCGGGCGGTGCCGGTCGAGGACGACCTTCAGGCCGGCCTGACCGGCGTACGCCACGATCCTGTCGAGCACGCCGAGCGACCCGAGTCCTAGCAGGTCGGCGTTCTTGCCACCGGAGAAGTCGATGCTGTTGGGGACGGTCCCGGACTTGAAGATGTCGTCGCTGTACGGGATACGGATCGTGTTGTAGCCCAGCGACCTCATCTGGTCGATCATGCTCTTGTAGTCGCGTGACCAGAGGCCGTGCACGACGTTGTTGCCGGTCTCGAAGCCGAACCAGTTGATCCCGGCGATCCGGACCGGCTGTCCGGCGGCGTCCAGGATCTGCCGACCGCTGGTGTGCCAGTGGCCGGCGCCGGACTCCGCCGCGTGGGCCGGCTGCGCGCCGGTTCCGGCCAGCGGTAACAACAGCGCCGCCGCCACGGCGCACAGCGCTCTTCGCAAGCTGCCGAACATGTCGCTGCTTCCTCTCGGGAGGCGCGGGTCCGGAACGAGTGGGAGCGCTCCCACATCCCGCACCTCCCATGGAAGTCGGGTCTCATGGACACGTCAAGTCCTGTTACCGGCTCAGCTTCTGGAACCTCCGTACCGCCAGCGGCAGGAAGATCGCCGTGAGGATCACCGGCCACACCCCGGCCATCAGCAGCGCGTGCTGCTCGACCCAGGAGTCCCCGCCCCCGACCGGCGTACCGAACAGTTCACGCGCGGCCGCCGCGGTGGACGAGATGGGGTTCCAGGCCGCCACCCAGCCGAGCCAGTCGGGCATCAGCTGCGGCGCGACGAAGATGCTGGAGATCATCGTCAGCGGGAAGGCCACGGCGAACAGGCCGCCCGCCGCCTCCGGGTTCGGCACCAGCAGACCCAGCCACACACCGATCCAGATCAGCGCGAACCGCAGCCACAGCAGCAGCCCGAACGCCCCCAGGAAGCCGAACCCGCCGTCCGGGCGCCAGCCCATCGCGAAGGCGGTCAGCATCATGATGGCCAACTCCGCGCAGGCGATGATCAGATCGGTCACCCCGCGTCCGGCGACCACCGCGGACGACGACATCGGCATCGAGCGGAAGCGGTCGATGACGCCCTTCGTCGAGTCGTAGACGACCACCGTCGCGGTGTTGATGAAGCCGAAGGCCATGGTCATCACGAACATGCCCGGCATCAGGAAGTCCTTGTAGTCCCCGCCGCCGGGCACCTTCATGGCGCTGCCGAAGACATAGCCGTAGAGCAGGACGGAGAGGATCGGGAAGCCCAGTTGCCAGGCGATGTTGACCGGTTGGCGCTGGTAGTGGGTGAGGCCGCGGCGGACGATGTTCCAGACGTCGGCCAGGGCCCAGTACAGGCGGCCGCGCCGGGCCGGGACGGTCAGGTCTACGGCGGTCATGCGACGGCCTCCTTCTCGGCGGACTCGGTCGTCCCGGCGGACTCGGCCTTCTCGACGGACCCGGTCTTCTCGTCCGACTCGGTCTTCTCGGCGCGGTGCCCGGTCAGCCGCAGGAACACGTCGTCCAGGCTCGGCCTGCGCAGCCCGATGTCCTCGACCTGGACGCCCTCGTCCTGAAGGGTGCGGGCGACCTCCGTCAGGGCGGACACCCGGTCGATCACGGGGGCGTGCACCCGCAACTCGCCCTCCTCCGTCTCGGGTTCGCCGTCCGAGACCCTGGCGACGACCTTCGCCACGTGCGGGATGTCGGACCGCTCCGCGACCACGACCTCGATACGGTCGCCGCCGACGAGGTTCTTCAGCCCGTCCGGGGTGTCGTCGGCGATGCTCCGCCCCTGGTCGATGACGGTGATGTGGGAGGCCAGCTTGTCGGCCTCCTCCAGATACTGGGTGGTCAGCAGTACGGTCGTGCCGCTCGCCACCAACGCCCGTACGGACTCCCAGACCTCACCCCGGCTGCGGGGGTCGAGCCCGGTCGTCGGCTCGTCCAGGAAGAGCACGGCGGGCGCGAGGATCATCGACGCGGCGAGGTCGAGGCGGCGCCGCATACCGCCGCTGTAGCCGCCGACGCCCTTGTCGGCCGCGTCGGTCAGGTCGAACTGCTCCAGCAGCTCGGTGGCGCGCAACTTGGCCCGCCTGCCGCCCAGATGAAAGAGGCGGCCGAACATCTCCAGGTTCTGCCGGCCGGTGAGCACCTCGTCCACGGCCGCGTACTGGCCGGTGAGTCCGATGCGTGCGCGGACCTCGCGCGGCTGCCGGGCCACGTCGAGTCCGGCCACGCTCGCCCGGCCGCCGTCCAGCCTGATCAGTGTGGACAGTATGCGTACGGCGGTGGTCTTGCCGGCGCCGTTCGGGCCGAGCAGGCCGTGCACCGTGCCCGCGCGGACGGTCAGATCGAAGCCGTCCAGGGCGCGTTTGTCGCCGTAGCGCTTCTCCAACCCCTCGGCCCGTACCGCGTATCCGTCGTCGTGCCCGTCGCCCATGGGTCCCCCTTTCGGTAACTGAGTACAGCGTACCCGATTGCGCGTACACCGTACTCAATTTTTTCGGAAGGACTTAAGCTGAAGTGCATGACGAGCGGCAAGGGCGGCACCAGCGGTACGGAGACCAGCGGCAGCGGCGACATCGTCCGCACGTTGGAGCTGCTGTGGGACACCGGCCGGCGCCCGAGCCGCGGGCCCAAGCCGGCGCTCACGCTGGACCAGATCGTGGAGGCGGCCGTCGGGGTCGCGGACGCCGAGGGGCTGGAGTCGGTGTCCATGCGCCGGGTCGCCGCCGAACTGGGCACCGGCACGATGTCGCTGTACCGCTATCTCCCCGGCAAGGCCGAGTTGCTCGACCTGATGCTGGACCGCGTCCAGCGGCCCTCCGAGAACCCGGCCGACCTCGGCGACGGCAGCTGGCGCTCGGCGCTGGCGGCCATGGGTCGCGCGACCCTCGCCCTGTACCAGCGCCACCCCTGGCTGCTCCAGGTCAACCAGTCCCGCCCGATCCTCGGCCCGAGCGCCCTCGACGGCATGGAGAAGGTGCTCACCCGTATCAAGCCGATGGGCCTGTCCGACCCCGAGCTCGTCTCGGCGATCATCATGATCGACGGATACGTCGTCGGGGCCGCGCGCACCCAGCTGTACCAACTGGAGGCGGAGCGCCGCACCGGCCTGACGGACGTGGAGTTCTGGAAGGCCCAGACCCCGATGCTGGAGAAGGTCCTGGCGTCCGGCCGCTACCCCCTCATGGCGTCCCTGGACGAGAACACCTGGGGCCCCGACTTCGACCACTTCGAATTCGGGCTGCAACGGATCCTGGACGGCCTGGAGGTCTTCGTCGCGGGCCGCGCGAACGAGACCCATCCCGCGGAGGAGACCCACCCCGCGAACGAGACATAGACCTACGACTGCGACCTACCGACTGACCCTACGACGTCGGCCGCGTCGCCTGCTTCGGCTGCATCGGCTGCATCGGCTGCATCGGCTGCATCGGCTGCATCGGCTGCATCGGCCGCGCAACCATAGCGATCCAGCTCAGGACCCGCCTCACCTCCGTCGCAACAACCGCCGCAGCACCAGCAGTACGGCACAGGCGGCGGCCAGGCCGAGGGCGCCGACCTTGAGGTTGCTGGTGGCGCTGTTGGAATCGTCGGCGGAGGCTGAACTTCCGCTGCCCGTGGCGGAGTCGGAGGAGCCGGCGGCGCCGGGGGCGTCCTCGGCGACGACCGTGCTGCCGGCGCCCTCCATGCCGAGCATGAGTCTGGTGCCGTCGGGCGAGTAGCTGGCGGACTCGCCCTGGCCCAGGGGCACGCTGATGCGCTCCAGCCGCTTGAGCTTGCCGTCGTTCCAGTCGTACGCGATGCCGCCGAGGTATCCGCGTACGGCGAGCGTGCGGCCGTCCGGGGAGAACGCGGCGTCGGTGGCCCACATGTCGACCGGGACGGTGGGCTTGAAGACGTTCGTGCCGGAGGGGGAGAGTTCGGCCGGACCCTCGTACAGGTGCCCGCCGTCCTCGTGCTTGTCGATGATGTAGACCCGGCCGGTCTTGGGGTGCACGACCATCGACTCGGCGTCGCGGGTGCCGTCCGTGTACTTCACGACGTACTGCGTGGCCCGGATCGTCTGGTCCTTGAGCGTCTTGGGCTCGGGCAGGCGGTAGATCCAGACGTAGGGCCACTGCACACCGTCGTTGTCGCCGATGTCGCCGACGTAGAGCTGGTTGTCCGGGCCCATGGAGATCGCCTCCACGTCGCGCGGGGTGCCGACGCCCGTCATGGTGATCGTCGCGACGGTCTCGCCGGTGCTGCTGTCGACGGCGTAGAGGTAGGCGCCGGTGTCCTGGTCGTTGTGCGTCCAGTAGATGCCCGGGTGTTGGCGTGAGGCGGCCAGGCCGCTGGACTCCGTGATGCGGGGGTCCTTGATCGTGAAGTCCTCGTCACCGGCGGCGGCTGAGGCGGGCAGGGTGAAAGCCCCCGTGAGCAGGACCCCGGCGAGAATGGCGAGCGGTCGGCGCATGCCCCAAGCCTGCCATCCGCTCCGACCGTTCGGGCGGCGTGGCAGGCTTCACACCCCGCCCACCCCTACCGACAGGTAGCGATCGTTCATCATGAGCGGATGCTCAGGTTCATGCCCGTCGGCGACTCCATGACCATCGGCAGCGCCGGCGAACACACGTGGCGCTACCGCATGTGGCAGCACCTGCGCGACACCTACGGCGGCCCCTTCGCCCTCGTCGGGCCGCGCGAGACGCTGTACGACAAGGCGGCGGACGCGCCCACGTCGTACGAGTACGCCGACTGCGATCCGGCCTTCCCCCGCGCCCATCTGGCCGGTTGGGGCGAGGGCTGGCTGCACATGGCGCCGCTGATCGGCGGGGCGGTGCGCTCGTGCCGGGCCGATGTGCTGCTGGTCTCGCTGGGCCTGATCGACCTGGGCTTCTACACCAACGCCGAGCAGACGGCGGACAACGCGCGGGACTTCGTGGCCGCGGCCCGTGCGGCGAACCCGCGGCTGCGGATCGTGGTCATGCCGGTGATCCCGAACGTGCGCGCCGAGTCGGACGCGCCCTTCGCCGCCGAGGTCGCCCGCTTCAACGAACTGCTGGCGAAGGCGGTCGCGGACCTGGACGAGCCCCGCTCACCGCTGCTCCTCGCGTCCCCGCCGCCCTCGTACGACATCCATCTCGACACCTACGACGGCACCCACCCCAACGCGAGCGGCGAACACAAGATCGCGCAGGGCTTCGCGGAGGCGATGTATCAGGCGTGGGGGCTGGGCGAGCCGTACGAGGACGACTCGGTCTGACGGCCGAGGGGCCCGGCCGGTGACCGAGCGGCAGCCGGGGGAGCGCCCCCTTGCCTAGAGCGCACTCCACCTGGCTAGCGTGCACTTCATGAAGTACACGCAGCTCGGACGCACGGGACTCAAGGTCAGCCGGCTCGTCCTCGGCACCATGAACTTCGGTCCGCAGACGGACGAGGCGGACAGTCACGCGATCATGGACGCGGCGCTGGACGCCGGCATCAACTTCTTCGACACGGCGAACGTGTACGGCTGGGGCGAGAACAAGGGCCGTACCGAGACGATCATCGGCAACTGGTTCGCGAAGGGCGGCGACCGGCGCGACAAGGTCGTCCTCGCGACCAAGGTGTACGGCAACATGGCCCCGGACGGCAGCGCCGCATGGCCCAACCACGACAAGCTGTCGGCGGTGAACATCCGCCGTGCCGTGGACGCCTCGCTCCAGCGGCTGCAGACCGACCACATCGACCTCTACCAGTTCCACCACATCGACCGGGCGACCGGCTTCGAGGAGATCTGGCAGGCGATCAACGTCCTGGTCCAGCAGGGCAAGATCCTCTACGCGGGCTCCAGCAACTTCCCCGGCTACAAGATCGCCCAGGCCAACGAGACCGCCGCCCGGCGCGGCGGCACCATCGGCCTGGTCAGCGAGCAGTGCCTCTACAACCTCTTCGAGCGCCGCGCCGAGATGGAGGTCATCCCCGCCGCGCAGGAGTACGGCCTCGGAGTCATCCCCTGGTCGCCGCTGCACGGCGGACTGCTCGGCGGCATGCTCAAGAAGGAGGTCGAGGGCGGGCGCCGCGGCTCCGGTCGGGCCGCCGACTCGCTGGCCGACCCGGCCGTACGCGCGAAGATCCAGGCGTACGAGGACCTGCTCGACAAGCACGGCGTGGAGCCCGGCGAGGCCGCGCTGGCCTGGCTGCTCACCCGGCCGGGCGTGACGGGGCCGATCGTCGGCCCGCGCACCGCGGGGCAGCTGGAGTCCGCGCTGCGGGCGGTCGAGCTGGAGCTGGGCGACGAGCTGCTGGCGGGGCTGGACGAGATCTTCCCCGGTCCGGGGCCCTCTCCGGAGGCGTTCGCCTGGTAGGAGTGTGCACGGGCGCGGCGGGGGCGCTCGGTCACTTGCCGAGGGCCGCCGCCAGCGCCACCAGTACGAACATCAGCACGAGCGCACCGGCCATGATCCGGTTCCGGGTTTTCGGGTCCACGCCGTCGAGCCTAACCGGCGCCCCCGAGCGGCCGGCGGGCGACCGCCTCGTAGCGGGGCTGCTCGCCCGGGACGCCGGACGTCGGCAGGCTGCTGCGCATCAGCACCAGCTCGTCCACCGTCCAGGTGCGGCTCGTGAACCCGTCGAGGGCGGTCAGATACGGGCGTACGTCCACCGCCGACCGGCTCCTGGCCACCGTGAGGTGCGGTTTGTAGCGGCGGTGCTCGCCCATCGGGACCCCGGCCTTGCGCGCCGCGGCCTCGCTGCGGTCCGCGAGCAGCCGCAGAGTCTCCAGGTCGCCCTCCGCGCCCGCCCACAGTGCCCGACCGTGCCCGAACTGCCCGCCGCCGCGCAGGGCGAGCGGGAAGGGGGCGGTGCGCCGGGCGGCCCGCGTCAGCCGCTCCGACAGGTCGGGGACGAGGTCGTCGTCGACCTCGCCGTAGAAGGCGAGGGTGAAGTGCCAGCCGGGGCGGCCAGTCCAGCGCAGCCCGTCGGCGCCGGGCAGTCCCCTCAACTCGGCGACCTCGGCGGCCAGTTCACTGGTCACATCCGGCGGCGGCAGTACGGCCGCGAAGAGTCTCATGGGTCCAGCCTGGCACCATGGGGGGATGTCGATCACCATCAGAGAAGGCGGGCCCGGCGACATCCCCGTGATACTCGGCATGCTCGACAGCTGCGTGGAGTGGCTGGTCGGGCAGGGCCGCACGGGGCAGTGGGGGACGCAGCCGCTGTCGCGGAACCCGAGAACCGTGGAGTCGGTCACCCGGAACGTGGACGAGGGCAGCCTGTTCGTCGCCGAGATCGACGGCGTGCCGGCCGCCTCCCTCACCCTCACCGACTCCCCCGGCCCCTCTCTGTCCCATCTCCCGTCGCCCGGCGAACCTGAGCGCTATATCCACTGGCTCGCCTCCGACCGCCGCTTCAAGGGCCACGGCGCGGGCAGCGCCCTCCTCGCCCACGCCGCCGAGGTGACCCGTCGGGCGGGCGTCTCGCTGCTGCGGGTGGACTGCTACGCGGGCGACGACGGCAAGCTGGTCCGCTTCTACGAGAGCAACGGCTTCGTCCGGACCGAGACGTATGCGGGGAGGGACGGGTGGCCGGGGCAGGTGTTGGCGCGGCGGGTCTAGTCGGCTTGGGGACGTGGGAGTGATGATCACCACACGTGACCCGGTCACCGTGCGTATCGTTGTACCGCGCGGTTGTCCGTCTCCGAGCGACAGCCGGGGAGGAGCGCCACGATGACCGTCCTTGAAGACAGGATCGCGATGGCCCAGAGCGACGACACGTCCTGGCTCGACAACATGTTCGATCGACTCGAGAAGATGCCCGTCCCCGAGGGATACAAGGTCGAGATCGTCGAGGGGACCATCTACATGTCGCCGCAGCGGGACGTTCACTGGCACACCATTCGCCGAATCGTCCGAGCGCTGGAGGACACCTTCGGCGTGGACGTGAACGCATTGTCAGACGTCCGCATCGACTTCCCCGGGCACAAAAACGGTCTCGCCCCGGACGTGGCGAAGCTGCGCGACGGCGCCGAGATGGATGCCGAGGGCCGCTGGCGTCACGAGGACGTGGAGTTCGTCGCCGAGGTCATCTCCAAAGACACGGCCACGAAGGACTACGGCCCCAAGAAGACCGCGTACGCCCTCGCCGAAGTCCCTGTCTACCTCATCGCCGATCCCTACCAGGGCAAGTGCCACCTGTTCACTCAGCCCAAGGACGGCGACTACATGAGCGACGCGTCGATCATGTACGGCGCGGACGTCGACATGACCACCACCCTCCTCGGCCTCACCCTCAAGACCGACGAGTTCCCCCGCGACTGACTACGCCGCCGTAGCCAGTTCCTCCTCCCGTTCCTCCCGCGGAACGAACCGAGCCCGCGGATGCCCCTGGTTCCAGCCCACCGACAGTCGCAGTCCGCCGACGCGGGCCAGGACCAGGGCGATGACGAAGGCCGCGGCCGCCGTGATCGCGCCCCCCACCGCCAGCCCCGCCCGGACGCCGTACGCATCCGTGATCCAGCCGGCGATCGGCGCGCCCAGCGGCGCTCCGCCCATGAACACCATCATGTACAGGGCCATCACCCGGCCCCGCATGCTCGGGTCGGTGGCCATCTGGATGCTGCTGTTGGCGGTGACGTTCACCGTCATGCCGAACATCCCTATGGGCGCCATGAGCAGGGCGAACAGCCACAGCGAGGGCGCGAACGCGGCGACGATCTCCATCGTGCCGAAGGCCACCGCCCCCGCGACCAGCACCCGCATCCGGGCCGTACCGCGCCGCGCCGCGAGCAGGGCGCCGGCCAGCGAGCCGACCGCCATCAGCGTGTTGAAGAGGCTGTAGGAGCCGGCGCCCGCGTGGAAGACGTCGTCGGCGAAGGCGGACAGATAGACGGGGAAGTTGAAGCCGAAGGTGCTGACGAAACCGGCGAGGACGATGGTCCAGATCAGTTCCGGGCGCCCGGCGACATACCGCAGCCCCTCCCGCAGCTGCCCCTTGCCGCGCGGTGCCCGCTGGACGACATGCAGCTCGCGCGAGCGCATCATCAGCAGGCCGGCCAGCGGAGCGATGAAGGACAGGCCGTTGGCGAGGAACGCCCAGCCCGTGCCGACGCCGGTGATCATCAGGCCGGCCACGGCGGGGCCGACGAGCCGGGCCGACTGGAAGTTCGCGGAGTTCAGGCTGACCGCGTTCTGGAGCTGGTCCGGGCCGACCATCTCGGAGACGAAGGACTGCCGGGCCGGGTTGTCCAGGACGGTCGCGAGGCCGACGGCGAAGGCGGCCAGGTAGACGTGCCAGACCTGGACATGTCCGGTGAGGGTGAGGACGGCGAGCGCGATACCGGTGACGGCCATCGCCGACTGGGTGAAGAGCAGCGTACGGCGCTTGGGCAGCCGGTCGACCAGGACGCCGCCGTAGAGGCCGAAGAGCAGCATCGGCAGGAACTGGAGGGCCGTCGTGATGCCGACGGCCGTGGCGGAGCCGGTGAGGCTGAGCACCAGCCAGTCCTGGGCGATGCGCTGCATCCAGGTGCCGGTGTTGGAGACGACCTGGCCGAGGAAGAACAGCCGGTAGTTCCGGACCTTCAGCGAGCTGAACATCGAGGACTTGCGGGGGCCGGAGGTGGTGGTAGGTGCGGTCGGTGCGGGTGCGGAAGGTGCTCCGGGTCCCGAACTCAAAAGGGTTCGCCTCCTTGCGACGGCTTGCTTACAGATGCGCGAGCTTCTCCAGCACGGGGGCGGCGGCGCGCAGTTTCGCCCACTCGTCCTCGTCCAGGCCCTCGACCAGGGTGGCCAGGAAGGCGTTGCGCTTGCGGCGGCTCTCCTCGAGCATCGCCTCGGCCTGTTCCGTCTTCGTGACGACCTTCTGGCGCCGGTCCTCCGGGTGCGGCTCCAGCCGGACCAGGCCCTTGGACTCCAGCAGCGCGACGATGCGGGTCATCGACGGCGGCTGGACGTGCTCCTTGCGGGCGAGCTCACCGGGGGTGGCCTGGCCGCAGAGGGAGAGGGTGCCCAGCACCGACATCTCGGTGGGGCTCAGCGACTCGTCGACCCGCTGGTGCTTGAGCCGGCGCGACAGTCGCATCACGGCGGAGCGCAGGGAGTTCACGGCGGCAGCGTCGTCGCCATGGGTAAGGTCCGACATGTTCTTTAGCATAACTCATTACCCTGACTAAAGACCACTCGGTACGGGGTCACTCATATGGGTGATCCAGTGGCGGAACGTGACACGGCGACCCGAGGTATGCCGCAACCCTCGTGTTCATGGGGACCAGCGTGCTCAGCCTGCGGATAGACCACGAGCTGCTCGAACGACTCAAAGAGCATGCGGCGAAAAGAGGAATGAGCGTCCAGGACTATGTGGTCCGGACGCTCATCCGTGATGACTTCGACGAGCGGTTCAAGACCGCCGTCGACGAGACCGAGAAGTTCTACGGCCTCACCTGAGCACTGCTACGTCAGGCCCAGCGCCGGCATCAGGTAGTAGAAGGTGAAGACGGCGGAGACGACGTACATCGCCACCGGCACCTCCCTGCCCCGCCCGGCGGCCAGACGCAGCACCGAGAAGGTGATGAAGCCCATGCCGATGCCGTTGGTGATCGAGTAGGTGAACGGCATCATCACCATCGTCACGAAGGCCGGGACCGCGACCGTGTAGTCGGCCCAGTCGATCTCCTTGACGGAGTTCGCGAGGATCAGGAACCCGACCGCGAGCAGCGCCGGGGTCGCCGCCTGGGACGGGACCATGGTGGCGACCGGCGTGAGGAACAGCGCCAGGGCGAACAGGGCGCCGGTGACGACGTTCGCGAAGCCGGTCCGGGCACCCTCGCCGACGCCGGCCGTGGACTCCACGAAGGCCGTGGTCGCCGAGGAGGAGCTGGCACCGCCCGCGGCGACGGCGACACCGTCGACGAACAGGACCTTGTTGATGCCCGGCATATGGCCCTGGGCGTCGGTCAGCTTCGCCTCGTCGCTGACGCCCATGATCGTGCCCATGGCGTCGAAGAAGCAGGACAGCAGGACCGTGAAGACGAAGAGGACGCCGGTCAGCGCGCCGACCTTCTCGAAGCCGCCGAACAGGCTGACCTCGCCGATCAGACCGAAGTCGGGGCTGTCGAAGGGGTTGCCGGGCCACTTCGGGGTCGTCAGGCCCCAGGACGGGACGTCCGCGACCGCCTCGATGACGACCGCCAGCACGGTCATCGTGACGATCGAGATGAGGATCGCGCCGGGGACCTTGCGGACGATCAGGGCGAGCGTGAGCAGCGCGCCGAGGATGAAGACGAGGACCGGCCAGCCGTTGAGATGGCCGTCGGCGCCGAGCTGCAGCGGGACCGTGGTCTGGGCGGCGTCCGGGATGCGCGAGACGAAACCGGAGTCCACGAGACCGATCAGCATGATGAACAGGCCGATACCGATGGAGATGGCCTTGCGCAGGCTGTAGGGCACGGCGTTCATGACGCGCTCGCGCAGACCGGTGGCGACCAGCAGCATGACCACGAAGCCGGCCAGGACCACCATGCCCATGGCGTCCGGCCAGGACATCCGGGGCGCGAGCTGGAGCGCGACGACCGAGTTCACGCCGAGACCGGCCGCCAGCGCGATCGGCACATTGCCGATGACGCCCATCAGCAGCGTGGTGAACGCCGCCGTCACCGCGGTCGCGGTGACCAGCTGGCCGTTGTCCAGCTGATGGCCGTACATGTCCTTCGCGCTGCCGAGGATGATCGGGTTCAGCACGATGATGTACGCCATCGCGAAGAAGGTGGCGAGACCGCCGCGGATCTCACGGGGCAGGGTGCTGCCGCGTTCGGAGATCTTGAAGAAACGGTCGAGTGCGCCGTAGGCGGGCCCGGCTCCCGGCTGTTCTGGGGTGGGGGCCTTGGCAGGAGCCGAGGTGGGCATGCTTTTGGTGTTTCCTACGAAGAGAAGTGGTCAGACACAAACCGTTTCAGTATGAACATATAGCGCCGCGATCGGCCATCTCCGCGCGTAGATCTGATCGCCTCGTAAGCTGTCCTCCATGGCCGGATTTTTCACGGGACCCATCAAGCACGAGGCGCCGGAGCCCCTGGAGGGGCCGGTGGTCCCCACCATCGTCGGCGGCACGATCCTGTGGTTCGCCCTCTTCCTCGTGCAGCTCCCCTTCTACGGCTGGTTCGACGACCACGGCCACACCTGGTGGGTGTGGACCTGCCTGGCCGGCGGCGGACTCGGACTGATCGGCATCTGGTACGTCCGCAGGCGCGACGCGGCTCTCAAGCGGGCCGCCGCTCTCACGGAGCCCACGGAAACGACCGGCGAACCCCAGTCGTCCTGACGCACCGCGCCCTACAACCAGGGCACGATTCCCGATCCTCCCCAAGTCGGAACTTCCGCTCACTCGGCGGGTGAAGGCGTAAATCCGCACGTACCGTCGAATGCATGACGCATGCCGACGCGGGCACCGAAGTGGGCAACCCCGTGCACCCTGCCGCCGTCCCGGTGGCGTCGGGCGGACTGACCGCCGCAGAGGTGGCCGAGCGGGTCGCGCGGGGCGAGATCAACGACCTGCCCGTGCGCTCCAGCCGCTCGATGGCCGAGATCGTCCGGGCCAACGTCTTCACCCGGTTCAACGCGATCATCGGCGTGCTCTGGCTGATCATGCTGTTCGTCGCGCCGATCCAGGACAGCCTGTTCGGCTTCGTGATCCTCGCCAACACCGGCATCGGGATCATCCAGGAGTGGCGGGCGAAGAAGACCCTCGACTCCCTCGCGGTGATCGGTGAGGCCAGACCCACCGTGCGGCGCGACGGCGTCGCCGCCCAGGTCGGCACCTCGGACATCGTGCTGGACGACCTGATCGAGATCGGGCCCGGCGACAAGGCCGTGGTGGACGGCGTGTGCGTCGAGACCGACGGTCTGGAGATCGACGAGTCGCTGCTCACCGGCGAGGCCGACCCGGTCGTCAAACGGCCCGGCGACCCGGTCCTGTCCGGCAGCTTCGTCGTCGCGGGCGGCGGCGCCTTCCAGGCCACCAAGGTCGGCCGCGAGGCCTACGCCGCCCAACTCGCCGAAGAGGCGTCCCGCTTCACCCTCGTCCAGTCCGAACTGCGCTCCGGCATCTCCACCATCCTCAAGTACGTGACGTGGATGATGGTCCCGGCCGCGATCGGCCTGATCGTCACCCAGCTCGTGGTGAAGAACAAGGACCTCGACGACTCCATCGCCCGGACCGTCGGCGGCATCGTGCCCATGGTCCCCGAGGGGCTTGTGCTGCTCACCTCGGTGGCCTTCGCGATCGGCGTCATCCGCCTCGGCCGCCAGCAGTGCCTGGTCCAGGAGCTGCCCGCCATCGAGGGCCTCGCCCGCGTCGACACCGTCTGTCTGGACAAGACCGGCACCCTCACCGAGGGCGGCATGGACGTCACCGAGCTGCGGACCCTGAACGGCCACGACAAGACGTACGTCGCCAAGGTGCTCGGCGCCCTCGGCGAGTCCGACCCCCGCCCGAACGCCTCCCTGAAGGCCATCATCGACGCCTACCCGGACGCCGAGGACTGGCGCTGCACCGAGGCGCTGCCCTTTTCCTCCGCCCGCAAGTACAGCGGCGCCACCTTCAGCGGGGGCGACGGCGAGGCCGGCACCTGGCTGCTGGGCGCCCCCGATGTGCTGCTGCCCGACGCCGACCCCGCCCTGGCCGAAACCGATCGCCTCAACGAGCAGGGGCTGCGGGTGCTGCTGCTGGCCCGGGCCGACCGCGACCTGAGCGATCCCGGCGTGGCCGAGGGCGCCGAGCCGGCCGCCCTCGTCGTACTGGAACAGCGGCTGCGGCCCGACGCCGCCGACACCCTGCGCTACTTCGCGGACCAGAACGTCCGGGCCAAGGTGATCTCCGGGGACAACGCGGTGTCCGTCGGCGCCGTGGCGAGCAAGCTGGGGCTGAGCGGCACCACCGTCGACGCCCGCACGCTGCCCCGCGACAAGGACGGCATGGCCACCGCCCTGGACGAGGGCACCGTCTTCGGGCGGGTCACCCCGCAGCAGAAGCAGGACATGGTGGGCGCGCTCCAGTCCCACGGGCACACCGTCGCCATGACCGGCGACGGTGTGAACGACGTGCTCGCCCTGAAGGACGCCGACATCGGCGTGGCGATGGGCTCGGGGTCGGAGGCGACCCGGGCCGTGGCGCAGATCGTGCTGCTGAACAACAGCTTCGCCACCCTGCCGTCGGTGGTGGCCGAGGGGCGCCGGGTCATCGGCAACATCACGCGCGTGGCGACGTTGTTCCTGGTCAAGACGGTCTACTCGGTGCTGCTGGCGCTGATGGTGGTGTTCTGGCAGGTGGAGTACCCGTTCCTGCCGCGCCATCTGACCCTGCTGTCCACCCTGACCATCGGCGTCCCCGCGTTCTTCCTGGCCCTCGCGCCCAACAAGGAACGCGCGCGGCCCCACTTCGTTCGGCGGGTCATGCGGTACTCGATCCCGGGCGGTGTGGTGGCCGCGGTGGCGACCTTCGGGACGTATCTGATCGCCCGGCACTACTACACGGGCGAGGGCTCGCTGGACGCCGAGACGAGCGTCGCCACGCTGACGCTCTTCCTGATCTCGATGTGGGTGCTGGCCATCATCGCCCGGCCCTACACCTGGTGGCGCGTCGTCCTGGTGGCCGCGATGGGGCTCGGGTTCCTGCTGGTGCTGGTGGTGCCCTGGCTCCAGGAGTTCTTCGCGCTGAAGCTGGTCGGGATGACGATGCCGTGGATCGCGGTGGGCATCTCGGCGGGGGCGGCGGTCGCCCTGGAGTTCGCGTGGAGATGGGTGGACCGCCGCTTCCCCGTCTAGGCGGCGATCAGCGCACGTCGACGAAGTCGCCCTTCGCCGTGGCCGACGGGGTCGTCGTCGTGCCCGCGAAGGTGAAGCGGAAGTAGCCGTCCTGGGTGGCGGTGACGGTCGTCTTGAGGTTGCCCGTCGCGTTGGTCTTCACGGTCTTGACCGTGGTGTACGTGGTGCTGCCGTTCTTGCGGAACTGAAGGTTCACGGGCTGCTCGACATAGCCGTTGTACGTGCCGCGGTCCCAGTTGGCGCGGGACAGCTTGCCCGTGACGGTGATGGGCTTGCCCTTCTTCACCGGCTCCGGCGAGGCATCCACCGTCAGCTTCGAGAAGCGCTGCATCAGCGTGCTGCCGAGCCCGCTCTGACCCTTGTAGCCGACCTTGGTGATGTCGAAGGTCTCGCCCGCCGGGTCCTGGCCGTTGAACGCGGTGGCCTCGGCGGCGGCCCGCCAGGTGCCGGCGTCGGTGTTGCGCAGCTCGTGGTCGCCCGGGTAGACGTCGATGGTGCCCTTGCAGGTGGCGGTGGTCGCGTTCGTCGCGGTGCACTTGGCCGGCTTGTTGCCGTAGAGCATGCTGTCCGGGCGGGTGAAGGAACCCCGGTAGATGATCGGGTCCGTGACGAAGTCGCGGGCGGTGATGTCGACGTCCGCGCCGTGGGTCAGCGTGTAGGTGACCGTGGTGGCGACGTGGTTGGTCGTGCCGGCCTTGACCGCCTTGGCGATCTTGAAGTTGGAGAAGGAGACGTTCAGGGCGTACGGCTTGCCCGCTGCCCTGGCGGACGCGGCGTGCGCGGCCTGGCGCACCTTCGCGACGTCCGCGCGGGAGGCGGCGGAGTCGTCGGCCTGGGCGGCCGGGACGGCGAGGGCGGAGAGGGCCAGTGCGCCGGAGACGGCGGCCACGGTGGCTCTGATGCGCATGCGTTCCCCTGGTACGGAAAGGGGCCCCGCTGGTCGTGTCGGGGCCCGGGTGATCGCGGGGCCTGTTGACCCATGTGATCAGATACGCGCCCGGGGTTGGCGGTTGTCTAGCCGACGGAGAATCTTCGTGACCTTCGTCACGAACCCCCGGACGGCGCCCGGGAGTTCGTGACGACAGAGCCCGATGACGGGACCGTCTACTGCACGTCGACGAAGTCACCCGTGGCGTTGACCGCCGGGGTGGTCGTGGTGCCCGCGAAGCTGTAGCGGAAGTAGCCGTCGGTGGAGGCGGTGACGGTCGTCTTCAGATCGCCCGTCGAGTTGGACTTGATGGTCTTCACCGTGGTGTAGGTGCTGCTGCCCTTCTTGCGGAACTGCAGCTTCACCGACTGGTTGGTGTAACCGGCGTACTTGAGGGTCTCCCAGTTGGCCCGGGAGAGCTTGCCGGTGACGGTGATGGTCCTGCCCTTCTTCACCGGCTCCGGCGAGGCGTTGACCGTCAGCTTCGAGGCGCGCTGGAACTTGAAGGACCCGGCCTTCTCCTTCCAGATGAAGTCGTCGTCCTTGGCGTCGACCAGCGCGTCGACGTACCAGATGCCGGCCGAGGCGTTGGTGAGGTAGTCGACCTTCGGGTCCACCAGGACCGAGGCGCTGCAGGTGGAGGTGGTGGCGCTGCTCGCCGTGCAGGTCGGCTTGCCGGTGGTGAGGAAGCCGTAGTCCGGGCCGAACAGCGAGAACTCCTCGGCACTCTTGATGCCGGAGTCGTCCCGGGCCGTGACGCTCACCTTGATGCTCTTCGCGACCGAGGTGCCCACGGACACCATGTTGTCGCCGTCGACGACGACCTTGGTGATCGTCGTGTCGCCCACGCTCGCGTCGGCCTGCGCGGCGGGCACGGCGAGGGCGGAGAGGGCCAGGGCACCGGAGACGGCGGCCACGGTGGCTCGAATGCGCATGCGTTCCCCAGGAGGAGAAGGGGGCCCGGTCGTGGTCGTTCCCTACGGCTCGTCGCCGGCCGGGCCCAAGTGATCGTCGAGCCAGTTGGCTCGGGTGATCAGATCGGCGACGGCCACGAAAGGTTGTACGAGAGGTGAAGAAAATGCGAACGGGCCCCGCGACGAGGGCCCGCTCCCCTCCGCGTCAGTCGAACCAGCGGTCGCGCGCCAGCTCCCCCGTCCGCGACGGATCCTCAAGGAGCGCCGCGACCTCGAACCGCCGGGGCCACTGCCCCGCGGCCCAGGCGAGCCCCGCGGCGACGCCCTCCAGCGTCGCCGCGTGCAGGACGCCGTCGTCGGTGAGCCGCCAGTCGATCTCCACGCCGTCCACGACGAGCTCCTCGTGCTCGACGTACGACCCGGGAGTGCGCGCCCCCAGCAGCACCCGTACCGACTCCGGTACGTCGTGCTCGGTGCCCTCGGAGTCCACGTCACCGGTGACGGACTCGCTCAGCCGCCGCACCTGGAACAGCTCGGCCAGCTCGGCGGCGCGCGCCGGCCGGACCGGGAGCAGCGGGACGCCCTCGGTGAACGGCAGCAGGTCGGGCGAGTCGACGACCACGGCGTCCGCCGCGTCCACGACCTCGACCCGGCCGTCCACGACGGCCCGCAGCTCGTCCGGCAGGGTCACCTGCTCGGGGTCCAGGTCGGCCAGGGCGCCGTACAGGGCATGCAGCTGGGCGGCGGTAACGGCACGCTCCGGGTCGGCGAGCCGTTCCAGCAGCTCGGCGGCGCCGCCCGGCTCGTCCAGCAGCGCGGCCACGGAAGTCCGCACGCCGAGCGCCCGCAGCACCTGCTCGTCGTCGAAGCCGGTCGCGTCGGCCTCGTCGTACAGACCCCGCAGCAGCGGATCGCCGCCCGAGGCGAGCAGGCCCGCGGGGCGGCGGCCGTCCAACACCGGGTTGCCCCGCAGCCACCATGCCGTGTACGGCCGTACGACTTCATGGGTGCCGTCGGGCAACAGGATCCGCACCTGCTGGGTGAGGGCGTCCCGCAGCGGCGGCTGGGCGAGCAGGGCGAGGGCCCGGGGCCACTTGTCGTCGTCCACCAGGTCCAGATCGCGTACGGCGATCAGCTCGGTGGCGACCGGCGGTACGGGCGAGTCCGGGAACCGGTCGAGGATGTCCTCGCACCAGACGTCCACGGCGTCCAGCAGACCGGCGTCGTCGGGCTCGGCGAAGTCCCCTTCGCGTGGCTCCAGTTCATCCGGGTCGAGGACGACGTCCGTGGCGCGCACCAGGGCGAAGTTGGCGAGGACGCCACACGCGGCGAGCGGCTGCTCGCCCCACTTCTCGGCCAGCTCGGCGTCGACGGCGGCGAGTTCGTCCTCCCGCATGACCTCGGCGAAGGGGCTGCCGGGCAGCACCAGCTCACCGGCGGGCACGAGCTCCCCCTCCTCGTCGGGCAGGGCGAGCGCGCCGAGCCAGGGCTCGTCACCGGGCTCCAGGCCCGCGTCCCGCACCAGCGCGAGCACGGTGTCGGCCAGCTCCTCGGCGTCGGGCGCGTCCTCCTCCCAGTTCGCGCCGCCCTCGTCGTCGAGGGAGGCGGCGACGGCGGCGCGCACCTGGGGTGTGGTGAGCACCGCGCGGGGTGTGGCCGGCAGGGCGCCGAGCTTCTCCAGGAGCGGGTGCGCGGCGTCCGGGTGGGCGACCTTGAGGCCGAGGCGGGCCAGGGTCTCGGGGTCGACGCGGGCGGTGTCGGGGGTGGGCAGCAGGATCTGGCGCGGGCCGATGGTGGTACGCCCGTCGGCGAGCGGCACGGGCAGCCCGGACAGCCGGTCCGGGTCGACGCCGGCGAGGCTGTCGTAGAGCCGCCGCCACCAGCCGGGCTCCTTCTCCAGCCCGGCGAGGCGGTCGATCGCGTCGGTGAGCGGGACGCGGGCGACGCCCAGGGTGCGCAGCTCGACGCGTCGTTCGAGCCCGGCGGGGAGGAGGGTGGGCAGCACCTCGGCCAGGACACGGACGGTGTCGCCGCCGGCGCCCTCGACGACCTCGGCGTCACGGGGCCTGAGGGACTCGGGCAGATCGGAGTCGTGCTCGCGCGGCTCGACGGCGGGCGGCAGGAAGGACGTGCGCGGCAGCCGCTCCAGGATGGCCTGGCGCAGGTTGCCGTCCAGCTCGCCCTTGCCCAGCGGCCCTGGCACGAGCCCGATGATGCCCTCGCCCACCGGCCGCCAGTCCGCGAGCAGCTCGGCGTACGCGTCCGCGGCCCGCTGCACCAGGAAGTCGGTGAGGGGGCCGGGCGCCGCGTGCCGGCGGGTGGTGTCGAGGGGGAAGGAGGCGATGAGGAGGGCGGGGACGCCGAGGGCCTCGTCGCTGGGCGTGGGGGCGTGCACGACGGGGGCGGTGCGGGGGCGGGCGGGGGTGCTGTCGGCGGCGTTGACGGGCACGGCCCAGGTGAGCGACCAGTGGGGGCGCAGCCGCTCCTCGACGGGCCGGTCGGCGAGGAGTTCCGGCGTCAGCGGCCCGTGCGCGGCGGACGTACGCCAGTGGGTGACGCCGTCGCGGGAGTCCTCCACGACGGTGAAGGGGCCGTCGGTGCGGCGGCGCAGGGTGCGCGGCTCGCTGTCGCCCACCTCGATGACGACCTCTTCCAGACCGGGCAGGGCGAGCAGCAGCGCGTCGTCGACGGCGTGCAGCAGGCGCTCGGCGAGGCCGGCGGCGGCGCTGTCGCGCAGGGCGAGGATGACGGCCGTGTCATACGGATCGGGGGCGGTGCCCTCGGCGGCGAAGGGAAGCCGGAGCAGCGGCACATGTCCGTCCCGCCGGCGGATCTCGTCCCCCAGCCCCGGGCTGTGCCGGGCGGTCTGCTGAGCCAGCTCGCGGGCCTCGGCGAGCGCCCACCGCACACCGCCGTGCCGGCCGACGACGGCGGGCTCGTCGGTGACGGCGAGAACGGCGGCGAACCCGACGCCGAACCGGCCGACGGCGGCCGTGTCCCGCTTGGCGGAGGCACGCAGGGTGGACAGCGACTCGACACCGGCGGCGTCCAGCGGGGCGCCGGTGTTGGCGGCGACGAGCACCCCTTCCCGGAGGGTGAGCCGCAGCCGCCCCGCGACGCCCGCCCGGGCTGCGGCGTCGGCGGCGTTCTGAGCGAGCTCGACGACGAGCCGGTCCCGGTACCCGCCGAGGACGAGATCCTCCTCGGCGTTGGCGTCCTCCCGGAACCGGGCGGGGCTGGTGGCCCAGGCATCCAGCACGCCGCGACGCAGACGGGCCGTACCGAACGGGTCGGCACCCTCGGCCGCGGGCCGCACGAACTTGCTCACGATCACTCTCCTCGTCGGCGTGACGACGAAGGTACCGCGCGCGGAAGGAACCGTGACTCGGCGAGGGCCGTGGGCAGCGAGTGTTCGCCTCACCGCCCCTCGGTGTACCGCGACGCCCCCTTCGTCCGGCCGCACCACACGCCCTATCTACGATAGGAAGCCAAAGAAAGGGCAAAGATGCTGGACACGACCTCACCGCTGTGGTGGATCTTCGCGGCGCTCAGCGCGGCCGCCTTCATCGCCGCGATGCTCCCTGGCATGGTCAACCGGCGCCAGAAGATCTTCGTCTCCATGGGCCCCGCGTTCACGTTCCTGGTCCTTCTGGGCTTCGCCGCGGTCTACGACGAGTCCGTCACCGAGTGGCTCCCCGTCTACAGCGCCGTTCTCATCGCCTGCACCCTCTGCGTGGTGGGCCACTGGAAGGCCATGCGCACCTTCATGACCTGGCGCGCGGAGAACCCCGGCAAGCCGGACAGCGAGGGCCCGGACACCCCCTGGGTTCTCCAGTTCGTCGTCACCCTGCCGGTGTGCCTGATCCCGGCGATCCTGTATGTGCGTTAGGGCACCGCGCGTGGCGGAGCCCGGGAGTCGTATCCAGCTCCCGGGCCCCTGGGGATGCCACCCAATTGCGCACGCCGGCGGCGTTTAAGAGGTCGGATCAGTCATCAGGCCGTCGTGTTCTTCCTTTGAACTACCGCAGCAGGAAAGAGCTGCAGGCGAGAGTCGAACTCGCATCCGACGGCGTTCGTCCGGCCTCGGTCGATCCGGCGATCGGCGGCGATGCTGAGACTGGAGCGAGAGTCTGAGATTGACAGCGGCAGCGTTTTGCTTCCGCTTCTTCAGGCTGAACTTCAGCTTCAGCTTGCGCTCATCACGCGAACCGGTCCTCAATCCCGGCCCGCGCCTGTCGCGCACCCCCGCGCTCGCACGCGGGGGCGATCATGGAGGCTACCTGTGTCCGGCGTCAGCCGAACAGGTAGCCGAACACCGCGTCGCCGACCCGCTGGTCGGTGACCTCGGCACCGTTTGCCTCCTCGCGGGCGAACTTCACGGCCTGCTGGAGCTTCTCGACCCGCTCCACCAGTTCATTGACCCGCCGCGCCGGGAGCGCCCCGGAGAACTTCACGGTCGTCCAGTACCCGATGGGCACGTCCTCGTAGTACACCTCGACCTGCGCCGGGTGCTTCTCGGTCGCCTCCGCCTTGACGTGGTTGCGCGGGACCTTCTTCGTACGGATCGTGCGGACCGGGTCCGTCTTCCACCAGTCCGTCGACGGGTCGTGCGACCAGGACTCGGCGGCATCGAGCGTCGGAAGCTTCTTGACGAAGGTGTGCAGGTCGGTGAGCTGCTTCTCCAGGAAGAGCAGGTAGCTGACCGGCACGTCGGCGACGACCGTCCGCCCGTCGACCGTGACATCGGCGCGCGCCGAGCAGTTGGCCCAGTCCTTCGTGGCGGTCACGTCGAACAGCCGGGTCAGCGACGCGGACATCTCCCGCAGCACGTCCTCCGCCTGCACCTGCACGCGCGTGGACTCCGGCGGCAGCTGCTCGCCCTCCTCGTCCTTCGGCTGGTACGTACGCGAGATTCCAGCCAGCAGCGCGGGCTTCTGCACCTTGTGATGCGCCGCGGTGATGTCCTGGAGCGACTTGCTCTTGACACCCTTTTCGACAGCGATGATCTGATTCAACTTCGCCACGACGTCCCCCTTCGAACAGGCAGGAACGTATCCCACCGGCTCGAACGCGTGCACTCGCTTTTCAGGCGCTGGCCGCGTACGACACGAAGTCGGCCCAGGCCTGCGGGGCGAGCGCCAGGCGGGGGCTGGTGTGGCGATACTTGGAGTCGCGGACGTGGATCGTGCGGGGTGCTATCGCGATCTCGACGCAGGAATCGCCCTCGCTGCCACTGCTGTAGCTGCTCTTGAACCACGCCGGCTCGGAGGCCTTCTCGTGCGAGGTGTTGCGGATCATGTTTCCCCCAGCAGTCGCTCGATGAAGGCAGTCGACTCACGCGGTGTGAGAGCCTGCGCCCGGATGATGCCATACCGCAGTTCAAGGATACGGAGCTGCCTGGGCTCGGACACCGGTCGGCCGCTGGCCACGACCGGCGAACGCCCCACAGCTGAACCGTCGGTGAACTTCAGCACCTCGATGCCACCGTCAACGCCAGCGTGCTCCTCCCGATCCATCGGCATCACCTGAAGCTCAACGTTCCTCAACTGCCCCACCTCCAGCAGATGCTCAAGCTGGCGGCGCAACGCCACCCTGCCTCCGAGCGGACGCCGCAGCGTCCACTCCTCCAGGACGAAGCTGAGTTCGGGTGCCGGATCGCGCTCGAACACGGCCTTGCGGGCCACACGCGCTGCGATGAACCGCTCCACCTCGTCCCCTGTGTACGCGGGGCGCCGCATCAAGAGAAGCCCCCGTGCGTACTCCGGCGTCTGCAACAGGCCATGAACGTTGAGCGGATCGTAGAGCTGGAGCTCGACCGCCTTGGCCTCCATCTCCCCCAGCGCCCGAACCTTCTTCGGGTACCGGACCTTCTTCACGTCCTCCCACGTCGCCGCGACAAGCCCACCCGCCCCCAACACCTCATCCGCCTTGACCAGATACTCCTGCCGAGGAATCCGCTTCCCGCCCTCGATCTTGTAGACCAGGTCCTCCCCGTACCCCACCGCCACCCCGAACTCGGCGGCCCGCATCCCCACCGCCTCCCGCCGCAGCTTCAACTGCCGCCCGACGGTCGCGATGACCGCGATCCCCCACTCGTCGTCCGGATCCACCTCCCAACCCGGCTCGTCCGCCTCCGTCTTGAGCCGCCCGGTGTCCGCCTCGACCGTCATGCCGTACCCCTCCGTCGTACCGCCGCAGTGCAGCAGCGCCCTACCCGCACTCAACGTCCCGACAGCCCGGACACGACCGGACAAGCTCCGGACAGTCACCGTACGCACCCGCCGAGTCACTGTTCACGGTAAGCACGCACCGCCACGCTGAGTGACGTGACGCAGAAATCCCCCGAACTCACCACCCCCATCCGCGACTTCAGCGTGCAGCTGTCCCCCACACCACGCGGCGCCCGCCTCGCCCGTCTCCTCACCACCGAGCAACTCCGCAGCTGGGGCCTGCCGCTGGACCCGGCGGCGCTCATCGTGGCCGAGCTGGCGAACAACGCGGCCACACACGGCCGCGTCCCCGGTCGGGACTTCCTGCTGCTCCTGTACGTCGTCGGCGGCACCCTCCGTATCGAAATCACCAACACCTGCGGCGACCGACTCCCACACCCACAACGCCCCACCCCCGAGGCGGAGTCCGGCCGCGGGCTCGCCATCGTCGAGGCGTTGGCCGACCGCTGGGGCACGTCACCGGGGCTGCCGCCACGCAAGACGGTCTGGGCCGAGGTCGCCCTTTCACCGGAACCCGGAAGCCCGGTCTCCGGTGACGCGGGCGGTCTCCCTCAAGGAACGAACCAGTGAAAGAACCTCACCAAGCCCCACCCTTCCCGCCCAGGGCGCAAACTCACCCAACCGGGTGAACATCACCAACTCGGCTGGATTCGGGGCAGGTTGCCGGCCTTACGCTCGCCGCAACACAACCGCAGACATACGACGGCCCTCGCCGGGACGGCAATCCCAGTGCGAGGGCCTGACCACCAAGGAAGAAACGACCTTCCCGATGGACACCCAAAACCCTAGCGCTCCCTCGCGCGCCCAGTCCCGTATCCCGGGCAAAAACCACCCCCACGCGGGCGGCCTCAGCCACGACAACGCCCGCCACGCCACCCGCTTCACAGTGATCGGCAACCACCTCGCTCAGCACCCGGAGCTGTCGGCCCTCGCCATCGGACTGGCCGTCCACATCCAGTCCCTTCCCACCGGCGCCCGCGCCGACATCAAGACCCTCGCCGCCCGCTTCCCCGAGGGCACGACCCGTATCGCCGCCGCCCTGCGCGAGCTGGAGGCCCACGGCTACCTGCGCCGTGAGCGCGAGCGCGTCCCCGGCGGCCGCATCGTCACCCGCACGATCTCGTGCAACCAGCCAGGTCACCGCCCTACGCAGGACCACCAGGCCGCACCGACCCGGAACAGGCGAACCCCGGGACCCCGCAAGCCCCTCCCCGCCGTACCGCAGCCCGCCTACCCGGCTCCCGCGCTCCTCCAGACAGCCACGGAGCTACTCGCGGACCTCCGCCGCCACGACACCCGCCTGCTGCTCAGCGAGCAGGACACGGCCCACCTGGCCCCCGGCGTCGCCGCCTGGCTGGAACGGGACGTCACCCGCACCGCCGTGCGCCACGTCCTGACCACCGACCTGCCACCCGAGCCCCTGTGCCGCCCGGCGGCCCTCCTGGCCCACCGCCTGACCGCCCAGCTGCCGACACCGCCCCCGTTCCGCGCCCCCGCACCACCGCCGGCCGTCCGGCACCCCTTCCAGGACTGCGACGGCTGCGACCGCCCCTTCCGCTCACCCACCCCGGGACCCTGCCGTGACTGCCGCACTGCCCTTGCCACCGCCACCTGAGCCCGTTCCCGACGGCCGGGTATCAGGCCCCGCTCGGGGAACCACCATCAATTACGCTGACGCCAGGTGTTCGGGCCGTGTCCGTGATCCGGGATCAAGGCCCCAGACCGCCGCTCCCTGGAAGCGCCTGGAGGAAGCCGTGACCGCCGAACTCCCCGACTGGATGATCCCGCCCAGGCCGAGCGGCTGGGAAGCGGACGACCTCGACCACCTCCCGCAGGCACCGCGGCACACCGAACTCATCGACGGAGCCCTGATCTTCATGATGTCGCCGCAGCGGTCCTGGCACTCCCGGCTCGTGCAGAGGCTTACTCTCGCCCTGGAACAAGCAACACCGACCGGGTTCGAGGTCGAGCGCGAGATGACCGTCCGGCTCGACAAGAAGAGCCGCCCGGAGCCCGACATCCTGGTCACCACCGCCGCATACGACCCCGACCGCACCTGGTACGCACCCGCCGACGTCGCCCTGGTCATCGAGGTCGTCTCGGAGGAGTCCGTGGACCGCGACCGGTCCCTGAAGCCCTTCAAGTACGCACAGGCCAGGATCCCCCACTTCTGGCGCGTCGAGGACGAGGCCGGCCTCCCCACCGTCCACACCTACGAACTCGACACCATGACCGGCGCGTATGTGGCCACCGGAATTCACCGTGAGCGCCTGAAGGTCGCCGTCCCCTTCTCGGCCGACATCGACCTCAGGAACCTCGTGCCCTGACCTCTACGACCTCTACGAGTGCCCCAGCTCCGCCGAGTCCTCGTCCGCGCCCAGCGACACCGAGCCCGAGTCCGCCGCCGGTCGCAGCGGGAACGGGTCCACCCGGGTCTCGTCGATCACCGGCGGAGCAGGGCGGGGCGGTTTGGGCATGACCGCGGCCTCCGAGTGGCCGCCGCAGCCGTACGTCAGGGACACGACCCGGCCGTCCGCCGGGGAGAACTCATTGGCGCAGACGCCGAAGGCCTGGCCGAGGGAGCCGCCGATGGGGGTCAGGAAGCCGCACGTCACACAGGACGCCGGGGCCGCCTGGGCCATGGGGGTCTTGGCGCCGTAGGACTCCTCCCAGCGGTCCGCGGCGACGTGCAGGCCGTAGCGGGACAGGACGCGGGCCCGGCGCATGCCGAGTTCTTCCGCCACCGACGTGATCGAGCCGCGGGAGGGGGCCACCGGCAGGTTCGCGGGGGCGCCCGCGGTGACCTCCGCGTCCTCCGCCTCGACCAGTTCCGCCATCTCGTGCGAGACGGGCGAGTTCGGCACCGGCTCGTCCTCGCCGGAGTAGCCGGGCTCCAGGCGCAGGTCCTCGGCGTCCGTGGGCAGCAGGTCGCCGGGGCCCATGTCGCCGGGCCGCAGGCGCTCGCTCCAGGGCACCCACTCGGGGGCGAGGAGGGCGTCGGGGCCGGGGAGCAGGACCACCTCGTCCAGGGTCACGAACTTCGCCCGCGACGCCCGCGCCACCGTCACCGCCCAGCGCCAGCCGCGGTACCCGAGTTCCTTGCACTCGAAGTAGTGCGTGACAACCCGGTCGCCTTCGGACAGCAGGCCCGCGTGCTCACCCACCACGCCGGGCGCGGCGGCCTCCTCGGCGGCACTGCGGGCGAGGTCGACCGCCTCGGCGCACAGACGGTCGGGGGTGCGGCTTCGCGTTGTCGCTGCGCTCACAGGTATCGCTTCTCTCCTACGCCGTCTCTCGGGTGCGGCTGCCTGAAGGCGGCGGAGCGAACGGAGCGGACCTGTGGGCCGCGTCGACGTCCGCGTCCGAATCGCGCTCGGGCGCACCTACGTCATCCATTGTGCGGGATGGCTGAGATACGCACGCTACCTGTTCGCGGGCGCTGGGCCTACACCGACGTTGCTTCTCGGCGCTCCGCGCTGCCCGCAGACCATGAGAGCTTGCCCTCCATACGCGCCGTAACCGCACTACGCACCCCCATCTCGGGGCACTATTGCGTCGTGGCAACCGCGAGGCCGCCCCAAGGAGCCACCGGTGTCGGTGGGGCCAAGGGCGGCCGGGGTCGAGGTGGCGGAACGGGCCGGATGGGCGGCTCCCTCCGCGCGGTGGGCCGTGCCCTGCACTTCCCGCTCACCGGTCCGGCGCGCGGCATCCGCAAGGCCACGCACGCGCAGGGCGCGGGCGAGTCCGGCCTCGGCAAGCTGATCGAGCTCCACGGCGTGAACGGCGCCGGGGACATGATGATCACCGTCGCGCTCGCCTCCACCGTGTTCTTCTCGGTCCCCACCGACGAGGCCCGCGGGCGCGTCGCGCTCTACCTCGGCATCACGATGGCGCCCTTCACGCTCCTCGCCCCCGTGATCGGCCCACTCCTGGACCGTCTCCCGCACGGCCGCCGCGCGGCCATGGCGGGCGCGATGCTGGCCAGGGCGCTGCTCGCCCTGGTCCTGTCCAGCGCCGTCGTCAGCGGCGATCTCCAGCTCTATCCGGCAGCGCTCGGGGTGCTGGTCGCCTCGAAGGCGTACGGCGTGGTCAGAAGCGCCGTGGTCCCCCGTTTGCTGCCACCCCGCTTCTCCCTGGTGAAGGCGAACTCCCGGGTCACCCTGGGCGGCCTCCTCGCCACCGGCATCGCCGCGCCCATCGGCGCGGGGCTCCAGGCGATCGGGCCGCGCTGGCCGCTGTACGGCGCCTTCGTGATCTTCATCGCCGGTACGTTCCTGTCGTTCACGCTGCCGCACAAGGTCGACGTGGCCAAGGGCGAGGACACCGCGCTGCTCGCGGCGGACGAGCAGCATCTGCACGGGCCGCACCGCCGGCCGGTCAAGCGGCCCGGGCTGCGCACGGTCGGCATCGCCGTCACCCACGCCCTCGCCGCCAACTGCTCCATCCGCTGCCTCACCGGCTTCCTGATCTTCTTCCTCGCGTTCCTGCTCCGCGAGCACCCGATGTCCGGCCAGAGCGCAGCCGTGTCGCTGGGCATAGTCGCGGTCGCGGCCGGCACGGGCAACGCGCTGGGTACGGCCGTCGGGGCGTGGCTGAGGTCCCGGGCACCGGAGATCATCATCGTGACCGTCGTCGGCTTCGTGCTGGCCGTGGCCATCACGGCCGCGGCCTTCTTCGGCGCCGTCATGGTGGCGGGCCTGGCCGCGGTCGCCGGGTTCGCGCAGGCGCTGGCCAAGCTGTCGCTGGACGCGCTGATCCAGCGGGACGTGCCGGAGCTGGTGCGTACGTCGGCCTTCGCGCGCTCCGAGACGCTGCTCCAGGTGTGCTGGGTGCTCGGCGGCGCCATCGGCATCGTGCTGCCGCTGCGCGGCTCGCTGGGGCTGCTGGTCGGCGCCGCGATCGTCGCCACGGGCTGGCTGACCACCGTCAAGGGCCTGCTCGGCTCGGCCCGGCACGGCGGCCATGCGCGCCCACGGGTGACCTGACCCGTTCAGGCGCATTCCCGGCATACCCCCCGGCGTCCTCGTGACGTACGTCCCGGCACCCTCGTGACGTACGGCACGCCGCCCCCCACGTAGTCGGACCGTCACACGCGCCCGATAGCCTTCGCCCATGACCACGCTGCAATCCGTTGTGCGACGCCGCCGCGCGCTCGCCGCCGCCGGCGCCGTTTCCGCCGGACTGCTCGTCCTGTCGGCCTGCGACAAGCCGACGCCGCTGGCCACGGTCACCGTCGGCACCTCCTCCGTGCACTCGGAGGCCACCTGCGGTGGTGAGGGTGAACCCCTGAAGACCACGGACCTGGCCGAGTGCCTGAAGAACAAGGACATCGAGTCCATCAAGGTGGACCCCGACGACACCGTGCGCTTCGGTGTCGACCCGGACATCGCCGACGAGGGCTGGACGATCCTGATGAACGGCCAGCCGCTCACCGACTCCAGCACCAAGACCTACCGGACCGTCCCGGGCAGCGTGTTCTTCAACGCCCAGTACGGCGCCAGCGGCGACTCCACGCTGGTCTCCATCAAGGAGGGCGAGCAGAACGTGACGGGTCTGTGGTCCTTCAAGCTGGAAAAGGACAGCTGACCACGTCTGTCGTACGTGTCCTCGTGGCCACCGCGGTCCCCGCCGAGCGGGACGCGGTGGCCGGCGCGTTCGCACCGCCCGGCGCCGAGGTGATCGCCGCCGGCGTCGGCCCCGCGCTCGCCGCCGCCACCACGGCCTCGGCCCTCACCAGGGCCGCCCTCGAAGGCACCCCCTACGACCTTGTCGTCTCGGCCGGCATCGCGGGCGGCTTCGGCCCCGACGCCCCCGTCGGCTCCCTCGTCGTCGCCGACGAGATCACGGCCGCCGACCTCGGCGCCGAGACCCCCGACGGCTTCCTGGCGGTCACCGAGCTGGGCTTCGGCACCGTCACCCACCGTCCGCCGGAAGCACTCGTACGAGAGGTCGCGGCCGCCACCGGCGGGCGCCCCGGCGCCGTACTGACCGTCTCCACCGTGACCGGTACGGCTGTGCGCGCAGCGTGGCTGCGGGAGCGCCATCCCACCGCCCTGGCCGAGGCCATGGAGGGCTTCGGCGTCGCCGAGGCCGCCGCCGCGCACCGCACGCCGGTGCTGGAACTGCGCGCGATCTCCAACCCGGTGGGCCCCCGCGACCGCGCCGCGTGGCGCATCGGCGACGCGCTGGCCGCCCTGGCGGACGGATTCGGGAAGCTCGCGCCCGTACTGGAGAGTTGGAACCCACATGACCGGTGAGCCGTTGAAGATCGCGTACTCCCCCTGCCCGAACGACACCTTCGTCTTCGACGCCCTCGCCCACGGCCGCGTCCCCGGCGCCCCCGCGCTCGACGTCACCTTCGCGGACATCGACATCACCAACGGCATGGCCGAGCGCGGCGAGTTCGACGTACTGAAGGTGTCGTACGCCGTGCTGCCGTACGTCCTCGACGAGTACACGCTGCTGCCCTGCGGCGGCGCGCTGGGCCGGGGGTGCGGGCCGCTGGTGCTGACGCGGGAGGCGGGGGTCGATCTGACGGGCCGCACGGTCGCGGTGCCGAGCGAGCGGTCGACGGCGTATCTGCTGTTCCGGCTGTGGGCGGCGGACACCGTCCCCGGCGGGGTCGGCGAGATCGTGGTGCTGCCGTTCCACGAGATCATGCCCGCGGTGCGGGACGGGAAGGTCGACGCGGGACTCGTCATCCACGAGGCGCGGTTCACGTACCGGAACTACGGGCTCCATAAGCTCGCCGACATGGGCGAGCACTGGGAGGACACCACCGGACTGCCGATCCCGCTCGGGGCGATCATCGCCAAGCGGTCGCTGGGCGCCGCGACACTGCGGGGGCTCGCGGACGCCATCCGTACGTCGGTGCGCGCCGCCTGGGACGACCCCGAGGCCTCCCGCCCCTACGTCATGGAGCACGCCCAGGAGATGGACCCGGCCGTCGCGGACCAGCACATCGGCCTGTACGTCAACGAGTTCACGGCCGGCCTCGGCGAGGACGGCTATGCGGCCGTACGCGGACTGCTCACGCGTGCGGCGGCCGAGGGACTGGTACCGCCCCTCGGCCCGGGTGCACTGGATTTCCTCTAGGAATACCGGGGATCCGCCAGGTTCCCGGCGGATCCTCGCTCTATACGTCGAGCTGGTCGGCGACCGCGCGCAGCAGACCGGCGATCTTCTTGCCGGCGGTCTTCTCGGGATAGCGGCCCCGCTCCAGCATCGGCGTGATGTTCTCGAGGAGGGTCGTCAGATCCTGGACGATGGACGCCAGCTCGTCCGGCTTCTTGCGCTGGGCGGCCGCCACGGACGGGGTCGGATCGAGAATGACGACCGACAGCGCCTGGTCACCGCGCTGACCGGCGACGACGCCGAACTCCACCCGCTGTCCCGGCTTGAGTCCGTCTACTCCGGCGGGGAGGACCGAGGAATGGACGAAGACGTCACCGCCGTCGTCGCGGGAGAGAAAGCCGAAGCCCTTCTCACTGTTGAACCACTTGACCTTGCCGGTAGGCACGTCTGTCCTCGTCCTCGTACTCGTCGGAAAACTGCTTCTGAAAACGGCTCTTGATAGCACTACAGCGGGTCGACCACGACCCGCCGGTACCAAGGCTAATGGTCCCCGGGCGGGTGACAAGACGTCGCCCGGTAGTTCCCTCGCGCAGGGAACTACCCTGGTCCGGTGCCTGACAAAACCCAAACGAATTCCGCCGCTCCCGGCGACCGACTGATCCGTGCCGGTGCGGTCGTGTTCTTCATCGGTGCTGTGGCCACTCTGGTCACAGTGGCCCCGTTCCTGCTCGGCACGACGCCATTTCCTACCTACATGTTCGGACTGAGCATGTTGATGGGCGTCGGATTCCTCGTGGCCGGTGCCGGAGTGTTCCGTTCGATCGCGGCCGGAAGGCGTCAGGCGCGCGGCGCCTCGAGGTAGCCGGTGAGCCAGTCCGGGAACTCCGTGAGATCCGCGAGGACCACGTCGGCGCCGAGCGCGCCGAGTTCATCGGCGCTGTACGGCCCGGTCGCCACGGTGACGGCCAGGGTGCCGGCGGCACGGGCGGCGCGGATGTCGCCCTGGTGGTCGCCGACGTAGACGCGCGCGCCGTACTCGCGCAGGGCCTCCGCCTTCTGCTCCGCCCAGAGGTTGCCGATGACCGCGTCCGGGGCGATGCCGAGGTGCTCCAGGTGCAGCTTGGCGTTCGGCTCGTACTTGGCGGTGACGACGATCGCGCGGCCGCCCGCCTCGCGCACGGCGGCTATCGCCTCGCGGGCGCCGGGCAGGGCGGGGGTCGCGGCGATGGCGATCGTCGGGTACATCTCGCGGTACCGGTCGGCGATCCCCGCGACCTGCTCCGCCGGGAACCAGTTGATCAGCTCCTCCTCCAGCGGTGGGCCGAGGCGGGTGATCGCCAGGTCGGCGTCGATGTACGTGCCCGTCAGCTCGGCCAGCGCCGTGTAGCAGGCGTGGATGCCGGGGCGGGAGTCGATGAGGGTCATGTCCAGGTCGAAGCCGACGGTGAATGCCATATGGGCCATTGTGCCCAGGTCGGTCTGCGGGCAGACGCCGGGTGGGTGTGATGTGCGCCCAGTGGCTCGGGGCTGCTCGTCGTACGGCGGCTGCGGGTGATGCGTGGCTTGTCGCGCAGTTCCCCGCGCCCCTTCAGGGCGCTTCCGGCGGAGCCCGCACATCGACACGGTCCGCGCCCCTCAGGTGGGCCGCCTCGCCACGGCCGGGAGTTACCGCTGCTTCTGGGACCGCCAGACGATGAACAACGCCGATGCCAGCGCCGCGCCCCGTAGTACCCAGGGCCAGGTCTCGGCGATGGCCGCGTTCGTGTGGCCCTCGGGGATGGGGGTGCCCCAGCGGTCGTTGGTGCGGCCCCAGAGCCAGACCACGCCGGCGGTGAGGGAGAGGGCGGGGAGGATGATCACCGCCCATTTGGTCTCGGTGTCGGTCAGCCGGCGCGAGCCCCAGGCGATGAGCCAGCCGAAGAGCAGGGCGAGGAGGTTGCCGAGGACCGCGCCGGCGACGAGCAGGGCGGCGGCGATGAGCAGGAGGGGGTTGCTCCAGCGGCCGGAGGGGAGGGCGAGGCGGCGGCGGGTTTTCGGCTCGGCCTCCTCCTCGGCCTGCTCGACCGCGGCCGGGTCCGGCTCCTCGGCGGGCTTCTTCTTGCGGAGCCCCGCCTCGTCCTTCGCGGGCGGGCGCCTGAGCATCTCCGGGATCTCGATGCCGCCGACGAATCCCGGCACGTCCTCGCCGGGGCCGAAGGAGCTGCTGTCGACCCGCCACCAGTCCGGCTGGAGCGCGCTGTCGCCGAGGTCCGCGGTACTGGCGAGATGGGGCGGCGGGGGCGCGTCGTCGCGGGCCGGGGGCTCGGCGGGGCGCGGGCGCGGCACGATCCGGCGCAGGCCCTTGCGGCGCCGCTCGTCGGCCTCCGCGTCCCGGCCCGTGGGCTGTGCGGGCACGGGGGCCACCGGCGCCTGCGGGACGGGGGCGGTGCCTCCCCCGGAGGCGGTGCCCCCGGCGGCCGTGACGACCTCGTCCGGGGTGCCGAGGCGGGCGATGATGCGGCGGACGGCGGCGGGGCTGTCGACCGGGGCCTTGGCACGCCGCCGGTCGATCTCGCCGCGCAGTTCGTTCACCAGGCGCATGCGGGTGGACGACGGCAGCTGCCGTTGCTGCGCCACGTCGCCGACGCGGCTCAGATACTCGTAGACGACCTGGTCGCTCTCGATCCCCACGAAGTCCCCTCCGGGGTGGGTGCGTTGGATGCCCGGTGGGACGACGTTAGCGCAGGACAGGACAGGTGAGGTGGGTCAGGCGGGGCGGCACTCGCCCGAGTTCTGCACTTCGGAGCACAGGCCGTGGCCATGATCGCGGAGGATGTCGCGGCCGCTCTGCTGGGTGAGGAAGTTCAGGAAGGCCGCGGCGACGGAGCCGGCCGGGGCCTCGCGGTAGGTGTAGGCGAACTCGGTCTGCCAGTACGGATAGTTGGCGTCCCCGACGCCCTCGGCGGTCGGTCGCCTGCCGTCGATCGTGACCTTGACCAGCCCGTCGGCGGCCCCGTGGCCGTCCACGGCGGTGGCCTCGCTGTAGCCGACGGCGCCGGGGGTCGAGGCGGTGGTGTTCAGCATGGTGTCCGTGCTGGTGACCTCGCAGCGCCCGTACCGCTTCGGGTCGAGGGCGGCACAGTCGGTCTCGGTGAACTGGGGCGGTTCCTTGCCGCCGAGGACCTTGGCGACGAGGGTGCTGCGGGTGCCCGAGCCGGGGTCGCGGTTGACGAGGTGGACCGGTACGTCGTTGCCGCCGACATCGGACCAGTTCTGGACGCGGCCCGCGAAGACGTCCCGAATCTGGTCGAGTTTCAGGTTCTCCACGCCCGCGTCCTTGTTGACGACGAGGGTGAAGACGGAGAGCGCGACGGGTTTGGGGATCAGCCGGGGGTGGCCGTCGGAGGCGAGGCCGTCGGTGAAGGCGATGTGGTCGCGCAGGCCCTCGCCGACCGGGACCCCGGCCTCCCGGCCGGCCTTGTCGAGGTCGGTGACACCGTCGGTGCTGCCCTTGAAGGTGTCGTCGGCGAGCGGGATGTGCACATCGGCGCCGTCGCACCGCTTGAGGTAGTCCTCGGCGGCGGCCCTGACCGCGGGGGCGAAGGCGGTGGAGCCGTGCAGACGCAGGGTGCCCTCGACGCAGTCCAGCGGGGGCCGCTTGTCGTCGCGGACGAAGAGCGTGAAGTTGGCCTGTACGGCGACGGCCGCGATCAGGATCCAGATGACCCACCAGGCGGGCCGGGAGGCGAAGACATGGCTCTCGGTCCTGGTCGCCTTCAGCCTCAGCAGCCGCATCAGCGGGTCGTACCAGCGCTCCTGTCCGTCGGTGCCCTGGACGACGGGGTCCGGGAAGGGGTCGGTACTCATGTCCTCGGGCCAGCGTTCCAGCACGACGAGCACCTTGTACTCGGCGCCTCGGGGCAGCGTCACCTTCGGCAGCCGGATGACGCCGGTGCGGTCCCCCGCGTTGTTGTTGCGGCGGAAGCCGGGCTTGGCGACGGTGCGGACGCTGTCGCCTTCCGTCATCTCCTCGAAGAAGAAGTCGCGCAGCGCGTTGTTGCTCGGGTCGGTGAGGACCACGGCGGCGACGCGGCGGTCGCGGAAGGTGACCTTGATGCCGTAGGGGTCGGCCGGGTCCGCGAGGTAGTCGTCGGAGACGATCTTGGTCGAGCCGGCGTTCTCGATCCGCAGCAGGACGAACGAGGGATCCTTGAGCTGGTGGCCGTCGTGCCGCATGTCTCCGAGCACATCGGCGTACGGCTTGTCGGCGGCGTCCGCGGCGAGCGTGTCCATCTGCACCCGGTAGCCGAGCCGCTTGCGGCCGACGATGGCGAACTCCCACAGGAACGCGGCGACGGGAAACGCCAGACTCAGGATCGCGATCCACTGCTCGGCCTGCTCGCTCATGGCCTCCCCCAATTCCCTTGAGCCGTGAAGTAGTTGACCGGGAGCCCAGGGTGACCAGTGGGGGCGAGGTGTTGCCAGGGGCACCGGAATCCTCCGGACGATGTTCATCCCGGGGCCATCTGCGAAACGTTCTGTTCGCCCGGGGGGCCCGATCCGACCCCGCAGTCATGGGCCCGGCCGCCGGAGGCGACCCGCTAACGTGGGCAGGATGAGCGACCCGGCCACACCGCCCCGTTCCCTCGCGGAGGATCTCCGCGTGCGGGACGACGCCTCGCTGACCGTGCTTCTGCGCAGCCGGCCCGACCTCATCACCCCCGTCCCGACCGACCTCACCCAGCTGGCGACCCGCGCCGGTACCCGGGCCTCCGTGGTACGCGCCCTGGAGCGGCTGGACCGTTTCGCACTGCAGACGGCGGAGGCGCTGGCCGTGGCGGCGGACCCGGCGACGTACGACGAACTGCTCGCCCTGATGGCCGGCGACGAGGGCGACGCGGCGGTCACCGCGGCGCTGCCGCACGCGCTCGGCACCCTGCGCGAGCAGGCCCTGGTGTGGGGCACCGACGACCGGCTGCGCCTGGTGCGCACGGCACGCGAGCTGCTCACCCCGTCCCCGCAGCACCCCTCGCCGACGGGCCTCGGGCCGACCGTGCAGGAGGCGACGGCCGGGATGTCGCCGGGCCGGATCCAGGAGATCGTCACCACGGCCGGGCTGCCCTCGACGCACGACGCGGTGTCCGCCGTGTCGGCGCTCACCGCGCTGTTCACCGACCGCCGGCGTATGACGGCCCTGCTCGCCGACGCCCCTGAGGAGTCCCGGGAGGTCCTCGCCCGCCTGGTCTGGGGGCCGCCGTACGGCCAGGTCACCGCCGACCCGGCCGCCCGCCTGCGCTGGCTCCTCGACCGCGGCCTCCTCCTTCCGACGGCGCCCGGCACGGTCGTACTCCCCCGCGAAGTGGCCCTGCATCTGCGGGCCGGCCGCGCCCACCGGGCCACCGATCCACTGCCGCCGCCCGTCGAGCCGGCCTCCACGCACAGTCCACGGGTCGTGGACACCACCGCGGCCGGGCAGGCGTACACCGCGCTGGCCACCGTCGAGGAGCTGCTGAAGGACTGGGACGAGGGCGGGCCCGCGGTGCTGCGCGCGGGCGGCCTCAGCGTGCGTGACCTGAAGCGGACCGCCGTCGCCCTCGACGTGCCCGAACCCGTCGCCGCCTTCTGGACCGAACTCGCCTACGCGGCGGGTCTGCTGGCCTCCGACGGCGAGGCCGACGAGCGGTTCGCGGCGACGCCCGCCTACGACGAGTGGCGGGAACAGCCCGCCGCCGAGCGCTGGGCCCGACTGGCGGACGCGTGGCTGGCGGCGACGCGGACGGCGGGCGTGGTCGGCGGGCGGGACGCCAAGGACCGTACGTTGTCGGCGCTGGGCCCCGGCCTGGACCGCTCCGCCGCGCCCGAGGTGCGGCACCGGGTGCTCACCCTGCTCGCCGGACTGCCGCAGGGCGCGTCCCCGTCGGCCGAGTCGGTACTGGCGCGGCTGCGCTGGGAGCGCCCGCTGCGCGGCCCCCAGCGCGAGGACGACCTGCGCACCCGCCTCGCCCGGTGGACCCTGACCGAGGCGGAGCTGCTGGGCGTGACGGGCCGGGGAGCGCTGTCGGCGCACGGGCGGGCGCTGCTGGGGGCACCCACCGCGGAGTCGGCCGCGAAGGCGGGCGGCCGGGGCCGGGCGCCCGGCCCGTCGGCCACCGGCCCGGCCGCGGGAGGTCAGGGCCCGGCCGCAGGCGGTCAGGGTCCGGCCACCAGCCCCTCGGCCACCGGCCCCACCGCGGCGACCCGCGACACCGCCCTCGCGCCCGGCGCACCGTCGGCGTCCACCGCCGGCCCCTCGGCCTCGCCCCCGCCCGACACCACCAGCCCCACACACTCCGCCCCACCCGGCACCACCTCGTCCGGCCCCGGCGACAAGCTCCCCGTCCATCACGAGCACCCCCGCCCGGCCGGTCCGCCCGAGCCGCTCTCGCCCGCCGAGCAGGCCGTCGCGTCCGCTGCCGCCGCTCGGCTGCTCGCGCCGCTGCTGCCCGAGCCGCTGGATCACGTCCTGCTCCAGGCCGATCTCACGGCCGTGGCGCCGGGGCCGTTGCGGCGGCCGCTCGCCGACATGCTGGGGGTGCTCGCGGACGTCGAGTCGAAGGGCGGGGCGACGGTGTACCGGTTCACGCCCGGCTCGGTGCGCCGCGCCCTTGACGCCGGGCGCAGCGCCTCCGACCTGCACGCCTTCCTCGCCGAACACTCCCGCACGCCGGTGCCGCAGCCGCTGGCGTATCTGATCGACGACGTGGCCCGTAAGCACGGCCATCTGCGGGTGGGCGCCGCGTCGGCGTACGTCCGCTGCGACGACGACGCCGTGCTGAACGAGATCCTCGCCGACAAGCGGGCCGCCGGACTGCGGCTGCGCCGCCTCGCGCCGACCGTACTGGCCGCCCAGGCGGACCCTGCCGGGCTGCTGGAGGGCCTGCGCGCGATGGGCTTCGCGCCGGCCGCCGAGTCGGCCGAGGGCGATGTCCTGATCACCCGCGCCGACGCCCACCGCACCCCGCCGCGCACCGCCCCCGAGCCGGTCCCGGACGGCCCTCCGACGCCGGACGCCACCCTGCTGGCCGCCGCGATCCGCGCCATCCGCGCGGGCGACCTCGCCTCCACGACACCACGCAAGCCGAGCGGGGCGGCCCCCGCGAGGACCGGGACCGACCTGCCCCGCACCACGTCCGCCGAGACCCTCGCCACCATGCAGGCCGCCGTCCTGACCGGCGAATCGCTGTGGATCGGGTACGTCAACGCCGAGGGCTCCGCGAGTCAGCGGGTGATCGCGCCGGTGCGGGTCGAGGGCGGCTTCGTGACGGCGTACGACCACACCGCGGACGAGGTGCGGACGTACCCGCTGCACCGGATCACCGGCGTCGCCGAGCTCGCGGACGACTAGGGCCTGTCGGCTCCAGGACCTGTCCGCTCCAGGACCTGTCGGCTCCGGAGGTTCGCCGCCTCCCGCGTCTCACTCGTTCGGGCGTACGCGGCGACTCATGCACGCCACGCCGGGCTTTTCCAACTCTTGAGGGACCTTCCGGATCTTTCCGCATTGCGTCGCGCGGCGAAGGGCAGCCACCCGATGTCCTGATCACGCTCAAGTGAGCGCAACAGAGAGGTAGTTGTCCCATGCGCACAGCGCGTCGTCTCGCCACCGTCCTGGCCGCCGCGGCCCTGATGATCGGCGGCTTCACCACGCAGGCCGCCGCGGTCAGCGTCGACATCGCCGGGCTGGTCGTCGAGACCCCCCAGGTCTGAAGCACCCCAGGTCCGACGCACCGCAAGGGGCCGGTCCCGGCGAACCAGGGCCGGCCCGCCCTCCCCCCATCCGAAAGGCTCTGAGGCCCCATGCGTTCCGAGCGCACCGCCCGCACCCGTACCGCCCTGTCCGTCGCCGCACTCTCGGCGGCCGCGGCCGCGGCCCTGGTCACGGTCCTCGCGCCGACGGCCGCCGCGGCCCCTTCACTGCCGCTGCCGCTCCCGGCGGCCGGCGGGGAGTCCCTGGTCACCGAGGGACTCACCATCGAAGGACCGCTGATCAACAACGTCAGTCTGCCCACGCTGAAGTAGCGCGGCGCATCCGGTAGCTCTCGCCCTCGATCCGTACGAGCTCGGCGTGGTGGGCCAGCCGGTCCGCCATCGCCAGGGCCGAGGGGCCGCCGAAGACCTCGTCCCAGCGGGCGAGCGGACGGTCGCTGGTCACGATCAGCGAGGCCCGCTCGTAGCGGTGCGCGACCAGCTGGAAGAAGAGCGCGGCGGTCTCCGGGTCGAAGGGCGTGTAGCCGACCTCGTCGACGATCAGCAGGGCGTGCGCGTCGAGCGCGGCCAGCTCCCGCGCGAGCCGTCCGGCGTCGCGGGCGGCGGCCAGCCGGGCGGCCCACTGCGCGGCGCTCGCGAACAGCACCGAGTGCCCGGCCTGGCAGGCCCGCACCCCGAGCCCGACGGCGAGATGCGTCTTGCCGGTGCCGGGCGGTCCCACGAAGACCACGTTGCGTCCGGCGGTGACGAAGTCCAGCTTGCCGAGCCGGGCGACGGTCTCGCGGTCGAAGGAGCGCGGGTGCTCGGAGTCGAAGTCCTCCAGCAGCTTGCGGGCGGGGAACCCGGCGGCCCGCAGCCGCTCCTCCGCGCTCGGTTCGTCCTCGCGCGGGCCGGACTGCGCCGGCACGAAGACCTTCGCGGCGGGCGCCTCGGGGACGGGCTCCTGGTGGTGCGTCTGCTGATGGGCCCGCTCGGCATGCGCGGCCATCGGCCCGGACATGTACGCCAGGATCGCCGCGGACGCGATGAACGCCATGTGGATCACCGTGCCCCACAGCAGCGAGTGCTGCGAGGTGCGGTGGACGTCCACGAACATCTGGAGCAGATGGACGGAGGAGATGCCCACGATGGCGGTGGCGAGCTTGACCTTGAGCACGTTGGAGTTGACGTGCGAGAGCCATTCGGGCTGGTCACGGTGGCCCTGGAGGCCGATGCGGGAGACGAAGGTCTCATAGCCGCCGACGATCACCATGATCAGCAGGTTCGCGATCATGACGACGTCGACGAGCTTGAGCACGGCGAGCATGACGTAGTTCTCGGTGGCCTGCCCGGTCACACAGCGGAGAATTAAGGCCCAGAGTTCGTTGAAGAATTTGTAGACGTACACCCCCTGCGCGGCCACGAGGCCGAAGTAGAGCGGCGCCTGCAACCAGCGGGTGGCGAACAGGGCGTATCCGAGGGTGGTGGTCGGCGGGGACGGTTCACGATCGATGGCCTGCACGCTCGGCATTCTTCGCAGCCGCCGCCGTATAGGTGAAACCACACCACTCACAGGAATGAAAAGACATCCTTTAGGACTCCGGCAGGACTCCTACGGGGCTTGGGAAACGATCGGGAACGATCAGGCACACTGGACGTTTGGTCGAGTGGTGAGCGGAAGGACGGACCCACGTGAACGGACCACTGATCGTCCAGTCGGACAAGACCCTGCTCCTGGAGGTCGACCACGAGCAGGCCGACGCGTGCCGTCGGGCGATCGCGGCGTTCGCGGAGCTGGAGCGGGCGCCCGAGCACATCCACACCTACCGGGTCACCCCGCTCGGGCTGTGGAACGCGCGCGCCGCCGGGCACGACGCCGAGCAGGTCGTGGACGCGCTGGTGACGTACAGCCGCTACCCCGTGCCGCACGCGCTGCTGGTCGACATCGCCGACACGATGGACCGCTACGGCCGCCTCACGCTCTCCAAGCACCCCACGCACGGCCTCGTCCTGACGACCACCGACCGGCCGGTGCTGGAGGAGGTGCTGCGCTCGAAGCGGATCGCGCCGCTCGTCGGGGCCCGGATCGACCCGGACACCGTGGCCGTGCACCCCTCCGAGCGCGGACAGATCAAGCAGACGCTGCTGAAGCTGGGCTGGCCGGCGGAGGACCTCGCCGGGTACGTCGACGGCGAGGCGCACCCGATCGAGCTGAACGAGGACGGCTGGGCGCTGCGGCCCTACCAGAAGCAGGCCGTGGAGAACTTCTGGCACGGCGGCAGCGGCGTGGTCGTCCTGCCCTGCGGCGCGGGCAAGACCCTCGTCGGCGCCGGGTCCATGGCGCAGGCGAAGTCGACCACGCTCATCCTCGTCACGAACACCGTCTCGGCCCGCCAGTGGAAGCACGAGCTGGTGAAGCGGACGTCGCTGACGGAGGACGAGATCGGCGAGTACAGCGGCACCCGCAAGGAGATCCGGCCCGTCACCATCGCGACGTACCAGGTACTGACGACGAAGCGGAAGGGCGTCTACCCGCACCTGGAGCTCTTCGACTCCCGCGACTGGGGCCTGATCCTTTACGACGAGGTGCACCTGCTGCCCGCGCCCGTCTTCAAGTTCACCGCCGATCTCCAGGCCCGGCGCCGGCTCGGCCTGACCGCGACCCTGGTCCGTGAGGACGGCCGTGAGTCCGACGTCTTCTCGCTCATCGGCCCCAAGCGGTTCGACGCGCCGTGGAAGGAGATCGAGGCGCAGGGGTACATCGCGCCCGCCGACTGCGTCGAGGTCCGCGTCAACCTCACCGACTCCGAGCGGCTGGCGTACGCCACCGCCGAGCAGGAGGAGAAGTACCGCTTCTGCGCGACGACCGACACCAAGCGAAAGGTCACCGAGGCCCTCGTCCGCCGGTTCGCGGGGCAGCAGATCCTGGTGATCGGCCAGTACATCGACCAGCTCGACGAGCTGGGTGAGCATCTGAACGCCCCCGTGATCAAGGGCGAGACGTCCAACGCGCAGCGCGAGAAGCTCTTCGACGCGTTCCGGGAGGGCGAGATCAGCGTCCTCGTGGTGTCCAAGGTCGCGAACTTCTCGATCGACCTGCCGGAGGCCACGGTCGCCATCCAGGTCTCGGGCACCTTCGGCTCGCGCCAGGAGGAGGCACAGCGCCTCGGCCGGGTCCTGCGCCCCAAGGCCGACGGCCACCAGGCGCACTTCTACTCGGTGGTCGCCCGCGACACGATCGACCAGGACTTCGCCGCCCACCGCCAGCGCTTCCTGGCGGAACAGGGCTATGCGTACCGGATCGTGGACGCCGACGAGATTCTCACGGAGGGATAGCGGGGCGGGACGGGCGTCCCGGGACGGTCACTTACGGGCTGACGGCACTTGCACGCGGGCCGTCACTTACGGCGGACGCCCGCTTCCTCTCCGTACTCGCCGAGGACGATGACGTCGAAGGCCGCACCTGCGAACACCCTGACGGCGCGCAGGGCTTCGCCGAAGCGATGACGGTGGCTCCCCTGGAGCGCGGTCGCTCCGCGGGGGGCCGCGGGGGCTGGGTGAATGGTTGCTGCGCTCATGTCTTCCATGATGCGTTCGCGGCCATAAAGGCCGCATCGGCCTGCGGGCCGAAGCCGCACACCGTCCGCGTACGTCTCGGGACGGACCGCGTACCCCCAAGGGGGAGGGCCGCGTCCCCTAGGGGAAGGGCGGCATCCCCCAAGGGTCGGAGGAGAAGGTCCACGGCGGGAAAGTGACGGGAAAAATTCGTTGGCGTCCGTCTCGTGCGCTCACCTAAAATCTCCGCTCTTGCCCGCCTCCGTTCACGGAGTGCTGCCGACCGGACGGAAACCGGCCGGCTCTCTCGATCACCCCCGCAGGTCCTCCGGAGGCACCCCCTTGTCCACTTCCGTCGACGACCCCCTGGATCCGCTCTCCCGGGAGCGCTCCCACCTCTCCGGCTCCCGTGCCGCCCTGCGCGCCATGCGGGAGGACGTCGAGTCCCTCGACATCAGCGACGTCACCGCGAACTGGGTCAACGCCGAGGTTCTGGCCCGCCAGATCGAGGACCGCATCAAGGCGCTGGCCGACCTCAGCGACACCCCGCTGTTCTTCGGCCGCCTCGACTACCTACACGCACCCGGTGCCGAGCAGGCCGAAGGGGCCGAGGGCGAGCGCTTCTACATCGGGCGCCGGCATGTGCACGACGCCGAGGGCGACCCGATGGTCATCGACTGGCGGGCACCGGTGTCGCAGCCGTTCTACCGGGCGTCCAAGAAGGACCCGATGGACATCGCGCTGCGCCGCCGCTTCGGCTACACCGGCGGCGATCTCACGGCGTACGAGGACGAGCACCTCTCCGACCCGGCGGCTGTGACACTGTCCGGCTCCGCCGGGGAGGCCCGCACCAGCAAGCTGCTCCAGCAGGAGATCGAGCGTCCGCGCGTCGGCCCGATGCGCGACATCGTGGCGACGATCCAGCCCGAGCAGGACGAGATCGTACGGTCCGGGCTCGGCGGGACGGTGTGCGTGCAGGGCGGTCCGGGCACCGGAAAGACGGCTGTCGGCCTCCACCGGGTCGCCTATCTCCTCTACGCCCACCGCGAGCGCCTCGCCCGCACCGGCACGCTGGTCATCGGCCCGAACAAGTCCTTCCTGCACTACATCGAGCAGGTGCTGCCGGCGCTCGGCGAGTTGACGGTCCGCCAGGCCACGGTCGACGACCTGGTCGCCCATGTCGAGGTGCGCGGCGCGGACGACGCGGCCGCCGCGATCGTCAAGGGCGACGCGAGGATGGCGGAGGTGCTGCGGCGCGCGGTCTATGCGCATGTGAGCATGCCGACGGAGCCGGTGGTCGTCGTACGGGGATCGCGGCGGTGGCGGGTTCCGGCGTACGAACTCGAAGAGACCGTACGGGAGTTGCTGGACCGGGACATCCGGTACGGCGCCGCCCGCGAGGCGCTTCCGCAGCGTGTCGCGCATGCCGTGCTGGTGCAGATGGAGCGGTCGGGGGAGGCGCCGGACGACCGGGTGCAGGACGCGGTGGCCCGCAACAGTGCGGTGAAGGCGGCGGTGAAGGCGATCTGGCCGCCGGTGGATCCGGCGAAGCTGGTGCTGCGGCTGCTGACGGACTCGGACTTCCTGGCCGAACACGCCGCCGGGATCCTGTCCGGGGACGAGCAGAAGACGATCCTGTGGGCGAAGCCGGTGCGGTCGGTGAAATCGGCGAAGTGGTCGGCGGCGGACGCGGTACTGATCGACGAGGTGACCGACCTGGTCTCCCGGACGCCCTCGCTCGGGCATGTCGTCCTGGACGAGGCGCAGGACCTGTCCCCCATGCAGTACCGGGCGGTGGGACGGCGCTGTACGACCGGTTCGGCGACGGTCCTCGGTGACCTGGCGCAGGGTACGACGCCGTGGGCGACGCGCAGTTGGGACGAGGCGCTGGCGCATCTCGGCAAGTCGGAGGGGGTCATCGAGGAGCTGACGGCCGGGTTCCGTGTCCCGACGGACGTGATCGCGTACGCCTCCCGTCTCCTTCCTCACATCGCGCCGGGGCTGGCTCCGGTGGCGTCGATCCGGGAGAACCCGGGGTTCTTCGAGGTCCGTGGGGTGTCGGGGGCGGCCGAAGTGGTCGACGCGTGCGGGGAGTTGCTGCGGCGGGAGGGGTCGGTCGGCCTGATCGCCGCGGATGCGCGGGTTCCGGCGCTGTCGGAGGCCCTGACCGAGGCGGGCCTCACGTACCTCTCCCCCGGCGAGGAGACGACCCACCAGACCCGCCTGACCCTGGTCCCCGCGTCCCTCGCGAAGGGTCTGGAGTACGACTACGTGGTCCTGGACGAGCCCCAGGCGGTGGTGGACGGAGAGCCGGACGAACGGACGGGATTGCGCCGGTTGTATGTCGCGCTGACGAGGGCGGTGTCGGGGTTGGTGGTGGCGCATGCGGCGGGGTTGCCGGGGCAGTTGGGGTGAGGGTAGGTAGGTCGGGGGTGGCGCGGATGAGTTCTGGCCGCGGGTAGGTGGGGGCTGATCGCGCAGTTCCCCGCGCCCCTGAGGGGGTTGTCGTCCCGTCGGCCGATTGCTCAGGCTCTGGGGGTGGCACGGATGAGTTCTCGCTGCGGGCGAGTGGGGGCTGGTCGCGCAGTTCCCCGCACCCCTGAGGGGGTTGTCGTCCCGTCGGCCGATTGCTCAGGCTCTGGGGGTGGCACGGATGAGTTCTGGCCGCGGGTAGGTGGGGGCTGGTCGCGCAGTTCCCCGCGCCCCTTAGGGGGTGCAGGCGGGCCCGGTCGACCAGGCCTCCTCCCTCCCCCTACGCGACGCCGTCCAGGGCTGCTCGCCACTTCGCCACCGCCGTCACCGATACCGGGCCGTTCCAGCCTTCCGGTCTGGCCGCGCCGCCGATGTGGAAGGCGTTGATGCCGGCGTTCAGGAGGGTCGGGACGTGGTCGAGGCGCAGTCCTCCGCCGACCAGAATCCGCTGCTCGTACCCCGGCTCCCCGCTCCTCTCCGCCTCGGCGAGCAGAGTGGGCAGACCGTCGTCCACGCCCTCCGCCGACCCGGCCGTGAGGTAGGTGTCCAGCCCCGGCATCCCGTCCAGCTGCTTGCGCAGCGCGTCCCGGTCGGCGGCCCGGTCGATGGCGCGGTGGAAGGTCCACCGGCACCCGTCCAGCACGGCCACCACCCGCTCGACGGCCTCCAGATCGACCCTGCCGTCGGCATCGAGGAACCCGAGCACGAACTCTTCGGCTCCGGCGTCCCGCATCGCGCGCGCCGTCCGCGCCACTCGCTCGACGTCTCCCACCTCGAACCCGTCCGCCAGTCGCAGCATCACGCGCAGGTCGATGTCGACGGCGGCACGGATGCCGGCGAACGTCTCCACCGGCGGGGTCAGCCCGTCGGCCGCCATGTCGGTGACCAGTTCGAGCCGATCCGCACCTCCGGCCTGGGCGGCGACCGCGTCCTCGACACCGAGGGCGATCACCTCCAGGACTGCACGCTTGCTCATGGGACCCCATTCCTCGGCATTCGACGACGCTAAAGGTCTAGCCCAAACAGGTCTAGTCCAATCCCACCCTACGCCGCCCACCAAAGATCGGCCCACACCCAGTCCAGCCAATGAAGCCCACGGGACGACAACCCCCTAGGGGCGCGGGGAACTGCGCGACCAACCCCCACCCACCCGCAGCGAGAACTCATCCGCGCCGCCCCCGACCCTGAGCAATCGGCCGACGGACCTGCAGCCCCCCAGGGGCGCGGGGAACTGCGCGACCAACCCCCACCCACCCGCAGACGAACACGTGCCGGCGCCACCCCCCGCGCCCCGACCCCCTCCTCACCCGAAAATATTCAGCTCCCTCGGCCCCACCCCCACCAGCTCAAACCCCGCCGCCCCCTCCACCGACCGCCCCGCATACAGCCGCACCAACGTCGCCCCATCCCCGATGTACCGGGCCGGAGGCCGCCCCGCCGCCAGGTCACCGAACCGCACCGGCTCATCGACATCGTCCAGATCCGCATGCAGCGGAACATGCCGCCGATCCCGAGTCAGCCACGCCAGAAGCCGCAGCGCATCCGGCAACCCCGCCCCCGCATACGCCCCCGGCGCCCCCAGCACCTCCCGCACATCCCCGGCATGCACCCACTCCCCCAGCGCGATGCCGTCCAGCGCCCCGCCCGCCCGGGCGATCACCGGCCCCGCCTCGGTCATCCCCCGCTCCAACTCGTCGACGATCCGCCCCTCACTCCAGTCGGCCCGCTCGGCGATGTCCCGGTCGTTGGCCTCGGGCGAGAACACACCCTCCTCCAACCGGCTCTCCACCACCCGCATCAACGCGGCCGAGCAGTGCGCCAGCACATCCCGCACCGACCACCCCGGACACGCCACCGTCGGCAACGCGAAGTCCGCCGCCGGCCGCCCCCGCAACAGCGGCACCAGCGCATCCCGCTCGACGACCAGCAGCCGCCCCGGCAGTTCCGGATCCCGTACGTCGTGCACGTCAGCAGAAGTCATGCCGCCCACGCTAGGCGCTCCGCCGGGAACACCACTGCCACGCGCACGACCAGTCCCCCCACCACCGCGACGCCCACCACCGTGACCACCCACCACCCTCACCACGCACCACCCACCCCCACCACCCTCACCACGCACCACCCACCCCCACCACCCTCAC
>NZ_JBHSKM010000053.1:68578-132163 GCF_042657965.1 Streptomyces coerulescens | reverse complement strand
TCGCGGCCTGGGAGTTCGGCGACCCTCCCAAGACCGACCCCTCGACCGAGCACGACGGCCGGCTCGGTGTCCTGTTACTGCACGGCCTGATGGGCCGCGCCTCGCACTGGGCCTCCACGGCCCGCTGGCTCTCCGAGCGGCACCGCGCCGTCGCCCTCGACCAGCGGGGCCACGGCCGCAGCGACAAGCCCGCGCAGGCCGCCTTCACCCGCGAGGCCTACGTCGACGACGCCGAGGCCGCCCTCGAACAGCTCGGCCTCGCCCCGGCCGTCCTCATCGGCCACGCCATGGGCGCGCTGACGGCCTGGCAGCTCGCCGCCAAGCGGCCCGATCTGGTCCGTGGCGTGATCATCTGCGACATGCGGGCCTCCGCGCTCGGCGCGGCCTCGCAGCGGGAGTGGTCGGACTGGTTCAAGTCCTGGCCCGTCCCCTTCGCCACACTCGCCGACGTACGCAAGTGGTTCGGCGAGGACGACCCCTGGGTCGAGCGGCCGAACGCCGCACGGGGCGAGTTCTACGCCGAGGTCATGCACGAGTGCGAGGACGGGTGGCGGCCGGTCTTCGTGCCGGACCAGATGCTGCGGTCCCGGGAGACCTGGGTGTACGACGCGCACTGGGAGGAACTCACCCAGGTGCAGTGCCCCACCCTCGTCGTGCGCGGGCTGGACGGCGAACTCGGGCGGGCCGAGGCGCAGGAAATGGTGCGGGTGCTGCCGCGCGGGGAGTACGCGGAGGTGTCCGATGCGGGGCATCTTGTGCACTATGACCAGCCCGAGGAGTGGCGAGGGGCTATTGAGCCCTTTTTGGATGCGGTGCGGACAGGGTGATACCGGGCGCCCTTTGAGCTCGGTGCGTGTTGAGCGTTCGGCGGCTGCGGGTGGTTCGTGGCTTGTCGCGCCCACGCGGCGGAGCCGCAAATCGATACAGCCCCGCGCCCCTGAAAGACGGCGGCGTTACAGGCCCCCTGCGTCAGCGAGCACCCGCTATCCCTTGCTCACCGCCGTCAGGATCTCCGGCAGGCGGGTCGCCGTGCGCGGTGCTGCCAGGCGTAGACCGAGCAGCGTGATCGTCGCTCCGTAGAGCGTTCCGCCCGGGAGCAGCAGCCAGGTCCAGTCGTCCCCGCCCTCGCTGACGTTCAGCCAGATCGTCAGCGCGAGGACGGGGGCGCACAGCAGGGCGGCCGCGATCATGCCGCCGAAGATCGAGATCCAGGCCAGCCCCGCCTGCCCCGGGGCGACGTTCTTGTAGCCCTCCTGCGGGATGGAGTACGGGAATCGGGCCGACGTCCAGGCGCCGGTCGCCAGCATCGCGCCCAGCAGGGCCAGCGACAGGCCCAGCACCTCCGGCAGCTTGGGCCACTCGCCCAGCAGCGCCGTCGTCAGGACGGTCACCAGGGCGGCGTACGGCAGTGTGATCAGCAGGAGTGCCAGGGCCCGGCCGCGCAGTTCGACGTAGGCGTCCCGAGGGGAGGAGATGGTCATCGCGACCATCCAGAACGCCGAGGTGTCCTGCCCGAACTGGTTGTACATCTGGATGCCGAGCATCCCGGCGGCGAAGCAGGCGAAGTAGATCGAGCCGGTGCCCTGCAACGCGTTGAACAGCGGCACGATCAGACCGATGGCCAGCGAGGTCACCCAGGCCGCCTTGGTCTTCGGGTCGCGCCACACATAGCGCAGACTGCGCTCCATCACGGTGCCGGTGCGCCCGGCCGGAAGCAGCCGGGAGAGGCCGGTCGGGGTCCGCTCCCGCACGGCGGACTCACCGGCCGCCTGGAGCGTGGAGCCGTCGGGGGACGTCATCAACCGGGTCAGATGACGCGACCACACGGCGATCAGGCCCAGCAACGCACCCGCGCTCAGCGCGAGTTGGAGCACGCCGACGCCGTACGACCCCTCGCTCACCGACCGCACCGCCCCGATCGCGGACGCCGGTGGCACCCAGCGCAGCACGTCCGCCGCCGGCTCGAGCGGTTCGAGGCCCGAGGAACCGAGCCGCTGCGCCCCGAAGTTCACGACCTGCGCGCCGATCGCGATGACCAGCCCGCTCAGCACCGCCAGATCGCGGCCCTTGCGGCTGGTCAGCAGCCGGATGTTCGCCACGGCGACGGCCCGCGCGAGCGCCACGCAGACCAGCAGGGCCAGGGTGACGGCGATGACGGCGACGACGTACGCCGAGGCGCCGTGCGCCACGGCGATCACCGAGCCGGTGAGCAGGCACAGCGTGAACAGCGGGCCGATGCCGACCAGGGAGGCCACTAGCAGGGCCCGGACCAGCGGGCGGGGGCGCAGCGGCAGCATGACAAGCCGCGTCGGGTCGAGGGTCTCGTCCCCGCCGGGGAAGAACAGCGGCATCACGGCCCAGCCGAGCGCGAGGACCGCGACCAGGATGACGACCACGGTGTCGGCGTGCGCGTTGCCGCGCAGCATGATCAGGCCCAGGAGCTGCAGCGCGGCGAACAGCAGGGCCACCACGGCCGAGGCGACGTATGCGGCCCGCCGGCCACCGGACTGCCGTAGTCCGTTCCTCAGGAGCGACAGCTTCAGCCGTACGAAGACCCCGGTCACGTCGGTGCTCATCGCGCCCCGCCGCCCAGCCAGTCGAGGTCGGAGGCGGTGTCGCGGCCGTTCGCGCCGACGAGTTCGAGGAACGCCTGCTGCAACGAGGCGGCCTCGCCGCGCACTTCGGTGAGCGGGCCGTGCGCCCGGATGCGTCCGGCGGCCATGACGGCGACCCAGTCGCACAGCGACTCGACCAGCTCCATGACGTGGGAGGAGAAGACGACGGTCGCGCCGGAGGCGGTGTAGCGCTCCAGGACGCCGCGGATGGTCTGCGCCGAGACCGGATCGACGCCCTCGAACGGCTCGTCCAGGAACAGCACTTCGGGATTGTGGAGCAGCGCCGCCGCGAGTCCGATCTTCTTGCGCATGCCGGTCGAGTAGTCGACGACCAGCTTGTGCTGGGCGCCCGCCAGGTCGAGTACGTCGAGTAGCTGGGTGGCCCGCTTGTCGACCTCGGCCCCGGGCAGCCCGCGCAACCGCCCCGTGTACGCGAGCAGTTCGCGGCCGGACAGCCGCTCGAAGAGCCGAAGCCCTTCAGGCAGCACCCCGATGCGCGCCTTGACTTCAACGGGGTCTCGCCAGACGTCGTGCCCGACGACTTCGACGGTCCCGCTGTCGGGCCGCAGCAACCCCGTCACCATGGAGAGGGTCGTGGTCTTTCCAGCTCCATTGGGACCGACCAGCCCGACGAACTTCCCCGCGGGCAACTCCAGATCGATCCCGGCAACGGCAACTTGCTGCCCGAACCGTTTCCAGAGCCCACGCACACTTACGGCCGACGTCATGGATGCCAACCCTAAGGGGCGCGGGGCTGTATCCAATATGCGGCTCCGCCGCGCGGGTGCGACAAGCCACAGCGATCCCGCAGTCGCCGATCGACCGGTCCCGGCAGATGAGTAGGCGCTACCGGTCCCGCCCACACGCATAGGCGAGCGGCGAGATCAATTCCTCCGCATCCGGCAGCCACCGATTCGCGGGCGTAGGCCGGCAGGCCCACTGCACGGCCCCCCGCGACCCGAACCGCGTGGGCGGACCCGCGACCCACGCGCCCTCGCCGAGCGCCACCAGATCCAGCGAGCCGACCGACCACCCCAGCTTGCGCACCAGATCGGGGACCTTCACCGCCGCACCCGGCAGGACGAGGAAGTTCATCCGGCGGTCCGGCGTCAGCGTCACCGGCCCCAGCGACAGCTCCATCCGCTCCATCCGGGCCAGCGCCAGGAACCCGGCCGTCTCCGGGACGGAGATCGCGTCGAAGGTACGGCCCGTCGGCAGCAGGATCGACGCGGTGGGCTGCTTCTGCCACATCCGTCGCGCCACCGTCGCGCTCCCGGTCGCCTGCGCCGCCCAGTCGGGGCGCGTGGGGTGCGCACCGGGCGCGGGGCAGGCGGCGTCACCACAGGAGCAGTACTGCACTCCGTCGACGGCTTCCAGCCACGTCCCGGGGAACACGTCCCAGTGACGCTCCTCGGCATAGCGAACGGCGGTCTCCAGCAGCGTTTCGCCGCGCTGCTTGGGAATCTGTGCGGCTTCGGTGGCCGGGATCGTCTCTTCCACGCCCAACACAACTCCCGCACCCACCTCCGGTTACGGGCGTAGCGCGCGCGGGGGAGGAGCATTGATTCCTCATCTGGGGCGCATGGGTGCATGTGTGGGGGCGCGCGGGAGGATCCGCGGTCGGAGCGGGGTAGCCCACAGTGGGGTCGGCTTCCGCCTTTACCCCGGCAATCCTCGCAAGCCTCGCATTTTCGGTATGCCGACGGGGCATTGATCTTCACGGCCGGATCCTTGCGGTGCACAGCCAGTGCCCCCGGCCCGGATCCGGCGGTGGAAGACACGTCAACTCGGTGCGTGGGCAGGCACCGCAGCCACAGGGGGTACGCCATGGCCGCAAGGCCTCTCGTCGCGCGACAGCCGAACGAACGGCTGCAGGCGCTCATCCAGGAAGCGGGCTGCTCGAACGCCGGGCTGGCCCGCCGGGTCAACATGTGCGGCGCCGAGCACGGACTCGATCTGCGCTACGACAAGACGTCGGTGGCGCGTTGGCTGCGCGGACAGCAGCCGCGGGGACGGGCCCCGGCGATCATCGCCGAGGCGCTCGGCCGCAAGCTCGGCCGTACGGTCACGATCGACGAGATCGGTATGGCCAACGGCAAGAACCTCGCGTCCGGCGTCGGCCTCCAGTTCTCGCCGACGGTACTGGGGGCCATCGAGCAGGTCTGTGAGCTGTGGCGCAGCGACGTGGGCCGCAGGGACTTCCTGTCCGGCTCGTCCGTCGCCGCGTCCGCGCTGGTCGAGCCCAGCCGCGACTGGCTGATCTCGTCGCCGGACTCGCAGGTGGCGCGCTCGGCGGGGCCGCGGGTCGGGCAGTCCGACGTGGCGGCCGTGCGGGCGATGACGCAGGCGCTCGTAGACCTTGATCACCAGTACGGCAGCGGGCATGTGCGCCCGGTCGTCGTGCACTACCTCAACAGCGTCGTCTCCGGGCTCCTTGCCGGCTCCTACCGGGAGGCGATCGGGCGGGAACTCTTCGCGGCCGTCGCGCGGTTGACCGAGCTCGCCGGGTACATGGCCGTCGACACCGGGCAACCGGGGCTCGCCCAGCGCTACTACATCCAGGCGCTGCGCCTCGCACAGGCGGCGGGCGACCGCGGATACGGCGGCTATGTGCTGGCCGCCTCCATGAGCCACGTCGCCGCCCAGCTCGGCAACCCGCGGGAGATCGCGCAGCTGGCGCGGGCGGCGCAAGAAGGAGCACGGGGGCGCGTGACCCCTCGTGCGGAGGCCATGTTCCACGCGGCCGAGGCGCGCGGGCACGCGCTGATGGGCGATGCGCGGGCGGCCCAGCTGGCGTCCGGGCGCGCGGTGGGCGCGCTGGAGTCGGCGGACGCGGAGTCCGGTGACGACCCGGCGTGGATCAAGCACTTCGACGAGGCCTATCTCGCGGACGAGTTGGCGCACTGCCATCGCGATCTCGGTCAGGCCGAGGCGGCGGCGCGGCGCGCGGAGGAGTCGCTGGCCGGGCTGCCGGAGACCAAGGCGCGGCGCCGGGCGATCGGATATGTGTTGCTCGCCACAGCTCAGGTGCAGCAGCGCGAGGTCGAACAGGCCTGCCACACCGGGCTGAAGGCCGTCGAGCTGCTGGAGACCCTGCGGTCCAACCGGGGCGCCGAGTATCTGGACGATTTCCAGCAGCGGTTGGAGCCGTTCCGGGACGAGCCGGTGGTCAGGGAGTTCGGGGCACGGCTGGACCTTCAGGCGGCTGCGTGAGATCACCGGGTACCCGCGGGTGAACGGCAGGGAAATGAAGGTGCCGGTGGCGGAAAGGGGACGTATATAGCGGTGGGGGGACCGAAGTGTTAGCGCGGTCACAGGGACCCCGGTCACGTCCCGGGCTGCGTAGCACCCGGATCGGCGGAGCCGGTAGCGTGAGCCGACGATTCACAAGGTCCCCCATTAGTAGGAGCCCCGGTGACGCAGAGTGGACGGAGCGAGGAGCCCTCGGCGCGGCCCGCGCGCGAAGGCATCGTGCTGCCCTCAGACGGTGGTGAGCCGCTGCTGCCGGGTATGACGGGCGGCCAGGGCGGCGGCCCGACTCCGGTACCGGCCACGCCGCCGGCCGCACCCGCGCCCTCGGCACCGCCGGGCGGCCAGGCCTGGGGCACTCCTTGGGGACCCGAGCAGAACCCGCCCGCGCAGGCCGCCGCACCGGGCCAGGCCTGGGGCGCGCAGCCCGGGCAGTCGTGGGGCCGGCCGGAACAGCAGCCGAGCCAGGTGCCGCAGCAGGATCATCAGGCGAGCCAGTTGCCCCAGCAGGAGCACCAGGCCTACCAGCTGCCGCAGCAGGACCATCAGGCGAGCCGGCTGCCCCAGCAGGAGCACCAGGCCTACCAGCTGCCGCAGCAGGACTACCAGGCGTACCAGTTGCCCCAGCACGACCAGTCGTACCCGTCGCCGTCGCCGGCTCCGTGGGGCGCGGCGCCTGAGGCCCGCGGGGGCATCCCGTCCCAGCCGATGCCGCAGGACGACGCGTTGTACGGCGGCGGGGCGCAGGGCCCGGCGGCCGGTGCGCCGTCCTACGGCCAGGGCGCTGTGGCCGGTGGCTCCCCGATGCCCGCGCCGCAGCCGGCGTACGGGCAGGGCGGGGCGCCACTGCCGCCCGAGGGACAGCACAGGCAGGGACAGCACGGGCAGGGTGGTGCGCTGCCGCCTGCCGCGCCCGTCGGTGCCGGTGGCTTCGACGAGGGCGCCACGCAGTACATACCGCCGGTCGCCGCCGCCCCCATGAGCGCCGACGACCAGGCCACCAGTTTCCTCCCGCCCGTCGCCGCGCCCGCCGCGGACGAGGGGGCGACACAGCTCATCCCGCCGGTGGGACCGGGTGCACTGCCGCCCGAGGTGTCCAGCGAGCACACCCAGGTGCTGGGGCGGGCCCGGCAGGGCGGCGGCGCCGGTCCGATGCCGCCCGTCTCCGGGTCGGACGCCGACGCCACGCAGTACATCCCGCCCGTGGCCGGCGGGCCGGGCGGCGGGGAGCGACAGCCGCTGTCCGACTTCGACAACCTCTTCCGCAGCGAGTCGGCAGGTCAGGGCCAGGCCGGGGCCACCCAGCAGCTGCCGCGCTTCCAGCAGCCCCAGCCGCAGCGGAACCCGCACGAGCCGGCGTTCTTCCCGCCCGGCGGGCACGACGTGGGTGACGACGGCGGTGGCCCGGGCGGTCGTAACCGATCGCGGGTGCCGCTCATCGCCGTCGTCGGCGTCGGTATCGCCGCCCTCGGCATCGGCGCGGGCGCGCTGCTCGCCGGCGGGGGCGGGGACGACGACAAGGGCGACGACAACCAGCCCGTCTCCGCCACGGCCCCGGCGACCGAGGACTCCGCCTCGCCGTCCGCCGACCCGGCCGAGCAGCAGGCGGTCGCCCTGGACAAGCTGCTCGCCGACAGCGGCGACAGCCGTACGTCCGTGATCAACGCGGTGGACGCCGTGAAGTCCTGCGACAACCTCGGCAAGGCCGCCCAGGACCTGCGGGACGCGGCCCGGCAGCGCAACCAGCTGGTGACCGACCTGTCCAAGCTCTCCGTCGACCAGCTGCCGAACCACGCCGCGCTGACCGCCGCGCTGAACAAGGCGTGGCAGGCGTCGGCCTCCGCCGACAACCACTACGCGGCGTGGGCCGACCAGGTGTCCGGCAACAAGAAGCTGTGCAAGAAGGGCCAGGCCCGCTCCACCGGCCAGACCCAGGCCGGCAACCGGGCGAGCGGCACCGCCAGCGAGCAGAAGAAGACGGCCGCCGGGCTGTGGAACTCGATCGCCGAGAAGTACGGCCTGACCGAGCGCCAGCCGACCCAGCTGTAGCCCGGGTCGGACTGTCGGGCGGTCAGTTCAGGTCGGCGGCCTGGAGCGTCTTCGTCACGTCGATGAAGCCCTTGCGGGCCGCCACCAGCCGGCCGTCCCGGACGACCTGGAGCGTCACGGCGCGGTTGACCAGCCGGGGGAAGCCGACGGAGGCGAGCACGTCCTGGAACTTCCACTGGAGGGTCGGCGTCAGGCCGCCCGTGGAGACCTTCAGGCCCTCGTTCAGGGCGCCGCGCACCGAGTCGGCGGTCACCGCGCCGTCGCCGAGCGACTCGACGACCCGCTTGAACACCGTGTACGCGATCCACGTCGTCTGCACGCCGGCGTCCGCGGGGTCGATGCGGTTGTCGCCGAAGGCCTGCTCGCTGATGACCTTCTTCATCGGGTCCCAGCGCGGGTCGCTCGCGACCGGGTACCAGCCGGTGATGTAGGACCCGTCGTACGTCGACGCCCCGCCGGTGGCGTTGATCACGGTCTGGTCGACGCTGCCGAGGACGGTGGCCGTGCGCACCGAGGGGTAGTCCTCGCGGGCGCGCCGGAAGGAGTCCATGAAGGTGCTGGTTCGGTCGCCGAGAGCGGGCACCACACAGCCCTTCTCGGACGTCGGGTCGGCGGCGGCGGAGTAGTCCAGCGCCCGCACCGACTGCGTGTCGTACGCGGTCGCGTCCTCGTCGGCCAGCTGGTCGGCGGGGGCGGAGTGCCCGCCCGAGCGGAGGCCGGAGTTGAGCAGCGGCGGCAGCTCGTCGCCCGCGATGGTGTCGGGCCGGACCAGCGCGACGGGGCCGCAGCCGCGGGCCAGCTCCCGGCCGAGGCCCGCCAGGAGGGTGGGCTGGCCGCCGTTGACGGGATAGGAGAGCGGGCTGGTGAACTCGGCGTTGGTGACGCCGTAGCCGCCTATGTACGGGATGCCGGCGCCCTCCAGGGAGGGCAGGAAGGTGTCGCCGTACTGGCTGTAGGAGCCGATGACCGCGACGACGTTCTCCTCGGCCGCGCGGTCGGCGCACCTGGCCGCGGACACGCTGTCGTTGTGGTCGTTGCAGGTGATGACCTTCAGGTCGCGGCCGCCGAGCCCGCCGTGGGCGTTGACCCAGCGCGCGTAGGCCTGCGCGAAGGCCGGCATGCCGGGCTTGTTGGTCGCCTTGGTGCCCTGCGGGGCCCAGGTCATCACGGTGATCGTGTCATCCCCGGAACCCCCCGTGGTACCGGGGATGACACCGCATCCGACGGCGAGTGACGCACACGCCACCAGTGCTGCCGCAGAGCGAGCCGCTGCTCTGACGGGCCGATTGGTGATCATGGGGAGGAGAGTGCTGCGCATGCGTGGCCTGCCGGTCATGGTCAAGCACGATTCCGCCACACAACAAACCTGCGCGTGACCCTTGGTTATCCAGGGGTGACCAGAAGGTGAATTACGGGGGCGGGTGAGGCGCGAATGAACAAGAACGTACGATCGGTGACCGTGCAAGGTTCGGATAGCTCTTCCCGTCGCGGCCGTCGCTCATCCACCATGGGCGGCATGCCACTCAACGACATGCCGTGGTGGCGCTGGCGCAGCAATGTGCGCTCCGCGCTGCACATGCTCTCCGACCCGGTCTTCCAGCGGGACGTCTGGCTCGCCGGGGTCGACGGGTACGGCGACGTGACCGACGCCGTGTACCGCCTGGTCGAGGACACCTGGCTGGACAACTGGTCCGCCGAGAAGTACGTCGGCACGATATTCCGGGACTCGCAGGAGGCGGCGCTCGTCGACACCGCCGTGCTGCGGGTGCTGCGGATCATGCACCAGGTCGGCCCGGACGCGCCGGTCTCCGCCTATATGGAGAACCAGCAGTGGCCGGAGGCGGTGCGGGCGGCGCGGGACGCGCACGTGCGGATGGCGATGGCCGACGGCGAGGACCCGGAGGCTCCGCCGCGCACACTCGAGGTGCTGCGGATCATGACGCGCTCCGCGTGACGGTCCCGCCGGTGCCCGGCGGGCGGTCCGGGTAGCGGGACGGCTGCCCGGCGGGGGCCCGGGATATGGGACCCTGTGCTGCATGAACGAGCAGTCCACCCGAGCCGCGGTCCCCGCCGAACAGTACGTCCTGACGCTGTCCTGCCCGGACAAGCAGGGCATCGTGCACGCCGTGTCGAGCTACCTCTTCATGACCGGCTGCAACATCGAGGACAGCCAGCAGTTCGGCGACCACGACACGGGACTGTTCTTCATGCGCGTCCACTTCTCGGCGGAGGCGCCGGTGACGGTGGACAAGCTGCGGGCGAGCTTCGCGGCGATCGGTGACTCCTTCCAGATGGAGTGGCAGATCCACCGGGCCGAGGAGAAGATGCGGGTCCTGCTGATGGTCAGCAAGTTCGGGCACTGCCTGAACGACCTGTTGTTCCGCGCCAGGATCGGGGCGCTGCCGGTGGAGATCGCCGCCGTGGTGTCCAACCACACCGACTTCGCCGAGCTCGTGGGGTCGTACGACATCCCCTTCCACCACATCCCGGTGACCAAGGACAACAAGCCCGAGGCCGAGGCGCAGGTCCTGGAGATCGTGCGCGGGGAGAACGTGGAGCTGGTCGTGCTGGCCCGCTATATGCAGGTCCTCTCGGACGACCTGTGCAAGCAGCTGAGCGGGCGGATCATCAACATCCACCACTCGTTCCTGCCGAGCTTCAAGGGTGCGAAACCGTATCACCAGGCGCACACGCGGGGTGTGAAGCTGATCGGGGCGACGGCGCACTATGTGACGGCGGATCTCGATGAAGGGCCGATCATCGAGCAGGAGGTCGAGCGGGTGGGGCATGGCGTCACGCCGGATCAGCTGGTGGCGATCGGGCGGGATGTGGAGTGCCAGGCGCTGGCGCGGGCCGTGAAGTGGCATGCGGAGCGGCGGATTCTGCTGAACGGGCGGCGGACGGTCGTGTTCGCCTAGTAGCTCGGGGCCGACTGTTTCGGGGCGGCTGCGGGTTTTTCGTGGTTGCTCGCGCAGTTCCCCGCGCCCCTGAAGGGCGCGTTCAGTGCACGTACCTCAAGGGGCGCGGGGAACTGCGCGACCAGCCCCCACGCACCCGCAGCCGCCGACGCACCGGCAACCGCCCCTTACATCCGGCTCAAGCTCGCCGCCGCGAACAGCACATCTCTGATCGCGGTACGGTCACCGACCTGCCCCGCAGCAGCCTCCTCCGGCGACACATGGCCTGCGGCCAGCCGGCAGAACTCCGCGCCGTCCAGCGCCACATGGGCCACCTCGTGCTCCGCGGAGCCCACCGCCGCCGGGGAGTCCAGCGGGATCAGCCACTCGCCGCCGCCCGACCCCTCGATCTCCAGCCGCAGGCTCCGGCCGGGCTCGCCGGCCGGCACGAGGTGGCGGTGCGGACCGGGCGGCGGGGCGGCGAGGCCGGCCTGGCGGCGGGCCGACAGCACCGTGGGGAGCATGCGGGCCGCCAGGTCGACCATGGGGTGCAGGTCGTTGCCGGTCGGCGGCTCGTACGGGTAGTCCACCGCGTCGGCGATGTCCTCGGCGTGCACCCAGGTCTCGAAGGCGCGGTCCAGCATCGCGTCGTGCAGCGGCAGCTCGAAGTCGCCGTAGGGCACGGACAGTCCGCCGGTGCCGCCGCCCGTGAAGGACACGGTGCGGACCAGGTCGTGGGTCTGCTCCCGCCAGGGTGTGCGTACCGCGCGCGTCGGCGGGTAGTGCGAGGCCCGCCAGTACGCCTCCGTGCGCCCGGACGGGGTCGCCCGGTCCGCGGCCACCTCGCCCATCGGGTCCGCGAGGCCGAGCGCCACCGCGACCAGCCCGTCCACCGTCAGCAGATGCGCGATGACCCCGGCGACGGTCGTACGACGGCTCGTCGGCTCGTCCCCACGGAACCACCGCAGCCGCACGGGCGCGTGCCACTCGGCGTCCCCGAAGTCCTGGAGCAGGGCGTCGAGCCGGGCCGTCTCGGCGTCGTACGGCGCCGCCCACGCGGGCACCGGGACGCGCGGCGGGCGCCGCTCCAGGCAGCCCGCCAGGACGCGGGCGCGCAGCGACGGGTCGAGGTCGAGGCTCTCGGCGGGATGCAGCAGGCCGACGGCCTCGCGCAGCCGCAGCGCCTCGTCCGCGCAGGAGCCGCAGTCGCCGAGGTGCTCCTCCACGGCCGCCGTCTCCTGGGGCGAGCAGGCGGCCAGCGCCCACGCGCCGAGCAGTGACTTCAGCACGCGGTGGTCCAGGACGAGCGGGGCGGGACTCGGCACCGCGTCGGGCAGCGGACGTCCGGTGTCCTCGACGGAGGCGCGGGGCAGGGGTATGCGCGGCGGCCGGTCCGGGGTCGGCTTCGTCGTGGGGTGCTGGTCGTCGCCGTTGCCGCTGCTGTTCATGCCGTCCGCCGCGCGGGTGCCGTCCGCGGGGCCGTTGTCCTCCGGGTCCTTGTGATGTCCGTCGCCATGTGGAGATTCGCCGTGCGGAAAGTCGCCGTGCGGAAAGTCGGGAGAGTCGCCGTACGGCTTGTCGTCGTACGGCTTGTCGTCGTCTTTGTCGTACGGCTCGAAGCGTCCGGGCTCGGTCACGCCGCACCCCCGTATCCCGGCGGGGCGCCCGGGGCGGTTCCGGCGTCGTGGGCGGTGGACAGCAGTTGCAGGCCCAGACGCAGCCGGCGGCGGGCCTCGTCCTCGGTGACGCCGAGGTCGGCGGCGGTCTGGCGGTAGTCGCGGCGCTGGAAGTAGGCCAGCTCCAGGGCGGCGCGCAGCGGTACGGGCATGGACTGGACGATGTAGTCGGCGCGGGCGGCGACCGAGGCGTGCCGCACCTTGCGCTCCAGTTCCTCCGTGGAGCCGCCCTGGCCGGCCTCGGCGAGGGCGGCGGTCTCGGTGGCGCGCAGCCGCTGCACGGCGAGGCGGTGGGTGAGTGTGGCGACCCAGGAGCGCAGCGGGCCCTGCTTGGGGTCGTAGGTGTCCGGGTGCTCCCAGACATGGGCGAAGACGTCGCGGGTCAGGTGATCGGCGGCGCGCTCGTCGCCCAGCACGGTGTGGGCGAGGCCGTGCACCAGCGAGGCGAACCGGTCGTAGAGCTCGCCGAGGGCGGCCGCCTCGCCGCGGGCCAGGCGCTGCTGCATCTTGCGGTCCCAGCGGGGCGGTGCGTCCTTCTTCGCCATCAGGCCCCCCTCACCGGTTCTTCCCTGTCCAGCGTGCGTGTGCCGTCTCCCCGAATGTAGTCGGCACGGTCTCACGCGCACGCCCCTTTGTCGCAATGTGCGCCCCTTGTAGAGCCATGGCTGGTGACACACCTCGCACTCGTGATAGAGGCCCCCTCGCACGCGGGAGGGGAGGCTCGCATCGCTCGGCTACCCGGTCACCCTGTGATCAGACACGATCGAACAGGATCGAATGCGATGGAAACAAGCCTTTCCTGATCGGTGACCGTTTTCTGGAGGGAGTTTCAGGGAACAGCCGCTGGGCAGCCGCGCTGCAAGGAAGCGTAGGTGTCGCTTCCGTTTCAGCGAGCGAGGGGCATGGTGGTGACGTTCAAAGTGACCGGCGGCGAGCGGGGCGACTGGGCCGTGCTCCAGGTGTCGGGCGAGCTGGATCTGGTGACCTCGCCCGGATTGCGCCAGCACATCCACGACGTGGTGGCCGAGGGACGGCACAGCCTTGTCCTCGATCTCTCCGAGGTCCTGTTCTGCGACTCCAGCGGCGTCGGCGTGCTCATAGCCGCCCGCCGGCTGATCCGCTCCTGCCAGGGCAGCCTGCGGCTGATACTCCCGGCGCAGGGCGCGGCGGAGGGGTCGCACGTGAACCGGGTCCTCGGCGCGCTGGGGGTGCGACGGCTCTTCGACGTGCACCCCGACCTGGCGACGGCTGTCAAGGGCGAGGCCGACCCGCTGTCCGCCTGAGCACCCCCCGGCGTACGCCTTTTCCGCACGTCTGTGCCACATCGTTGTCCCAAAATTCCCCCGGTCTTGGCACAACGGCCCCTTTCCCGCGCCCGGACGCCCCTCGGCGTCGTACGCTCCGTGGCAGATGAACCCGACGACGTGAGGCGGCCCGAAAAGACATGGTCAGCAGCGAGTACGAGCGCAGGATCGCGGCCCGGTTCGCCACCTTCGACCAGGACGGCAACGGCTACATCGACCGGGAGGACTTCGTGGGGGCGGCCAAGGCGCTGCTCGCGGAGTTCGGCACCACCGCCCGCTCCGACAAGGGGCAGGCCCTGTACATCGGTGCCGAGGCGTTCTGGCAGGGCATGGCCGGGATAGCGGACCGCGACGGCGACCAGCGGATCACCCGCGAGGAGTTCGTGAACGGCGCGGTCAAGCGCCTGCGCGACAACCCCGACCGGTTCGCCGAGATCGCCCGCCCCTTCCTGCACGCCGCCCTCGCCGTGGCCGACCCCGACGGCGACGGGGCCGCCACCGTCACCGACACCGCGCGCGTGCTGGTCTGCCTCGGTGTGCCGCGGGAGATGGCCCAGGCGGCCGCCGGCACCCTCGACACGGACGGCGACGGAAAGGTGGCGGAGGGCGAGGTCGTCACGGCCTTCGCCCGCTACTTCACCGTCCCCGAGTAGAGCTATGCCCGGCCCGAGTACCGCTCCCTGAGCTTGTACTTGAGCACCTTCCGCAGGGTCTCGTTGCGCGGAAGGGCGTCCACCACCTCCAGCTGCTCCGGCAGCTTGTGCGTCGACAGCCCTTCCCCGCGCAGATACGACGTCACCGCCTCCAGGGTCAGCTCCCCGGCGCCGGCCGGCTGTTCCACGACCACGCAGACCCGCTCGCCGCGCTCGGGGTCCGGCAGCCCGATCACCGCGACGTCCCCGACGGCCGGATGCCGGTGCAGCAGATCCTCGATCTCCTTCGCCGAGACGTTCTCGCCCTTGCGGATGATGACGTCCTTCAGACGGCCGGTCAGCACCAGATGCCCGCTGTCGGTCAGCCGCCCGAGGTCACCGGTGCGCAGAAAGCCGTCCTCGTCGAAGGCCGCAGCCGTCTGCGCCGGATCCAGGTAGCCCCGGCACACCGCCTCCCCGCGCAGCCGCACCTCGCCCTCGACGATCCGGATCTCCATGCCCCGCGGCGGCCGCCCCTCGGTCGTCGCCAGGTTCTCCGCGGTGTCGTCCGGCGCCCCCATCGTGATCATCGGCACCTCGGTCATCCCGTATCCGTGCGTCAGTTGCACACCCATCTCGCGGACCACCGCGTGATAGACCTCCGGCGGCTTCGGCGCCCCGCCGCCCGCCAGCAGCCGCAGCGTCGGGACGGCCTTCCCGCCGTCCGGCTGCCTGCGCTGCTCGGCCAGGAACATCGAGTAGAAGGCCGTCGAGCCGCCCGCGATCGTGACGCCGTGCCTGCGGTACCCCGCGAGCGCGTCGGGCATCGCGAACTGCTCGAACAGCACCGCCGGGAAGCCGTACAGCAGGACCATCACCATGTAGTCGGGGCCGCCTATGTGGGCGTAGGGGAAGGCGATGGAGCCGACGTCGGCGGACGTGGGGCGCAGGGCGTGCCCGAGGCAGGAGCCGCCCGCGATCAGCGAGCGGTCGGTGTGCAGGACGCCCTTGGGGTCGGAGGTCGTCCCCGAGGTCCAGTAGATCCAGCGCACCGAGGTGCCCTCGGCGGGCGGCGGGGGCAGGACGGCCGGATCGCCGTCGGGCAGGGTGCCGTACGCCTCGAAGATCCCCTTCGCGCCCAGGCGCCGCGCCATCTCGGTGTGGTCGAAGCCCCGCCACACGCCCGGCACCGCGAAGAACTCCGCCTTCGACTCCCGCAGCGCGAAGCCGACTTCGCGGTCCCGGTAGAAGGGGATGACCGGCGACTGCACGGCGCCGAGGCGCGCCAGCGCGAAGGACAGCAGGGCCGTCTCGATACGGGTGGGCAGCTGCCAGGCGACGACCGTGCCGGGGCGTACGCCCATGTCGTACAGGCCGGCCGCGACGCGCTCGGCACGCGCGCGTAGAGCTCCGAAGGACAGGGAGCGCTCGTCCTGGAGGAGGACGGGGCGGTCGGGGGTGAGATCGGCGCGGCGGACGAGCAGGTCCCAGAGGGTGCGCGAGGAACTCAGTGCGTGTGCGGTGTCGTTCACGACGGCCCCCTATTGCTGACGATGTGTCAGATCGTGCGGAGAGCGTAGAGCTCGACGCCTTGTCGGTCCAGGGGTGCGGGGCTAGCCTGCGGGAGAATCTGACGGACCGTCAGGCAGGTGGTGGATGAATCTCACGTACACGCCCGAAGAGGAGGAGTTCCGGGCGCGGCTGCGGGAGTGGCTGGCCAAGGCGCTGCCCACGCTGCCGCCGAAGCCGTCCCCCGAGGACTGGCCGGGGCGCCGCGCCTACGACCTCGGCTGGCAGCGCACACTGCACGACGCCGGCTACGGCGACGTCCACTGGGACGCCTCCCCGACCCTGCGGCTGATCTTCCTGGAGGAGACCGAGAAGGCGGGCGCCCCCTACGTGGGCGCGGGCTTCGTCGGGTTGCTGCACGCCGGGCCGACCATCGCCGCCGAGGGCACCGACGAACAGCGGGCGCGCTGGCTGCCGCCGATCCTGCGCGGTGAGGAGGTCTGGTGCCAGGGCTTCAGCGAACCGGACGCCGGGTCCGACCTCGCGGCGCTACGCACGCGCGCGCGTAGGGACGGCGACGACTACGTGGTCAGCGGGTCCAAGATCTGGACCTCCCACGCCGAAGTCGCCGACTGGTGCGAGCTGTTGGTGCGCACCGACGCCGACGCCCCCAAGCACCGCGGCATCAGCTGGCTCGCCATGCCCATGGATGCGCCTGGCATCACCGTACGGCCGCTGAAGACCCTCGCCGGCACCACCGAGTTCGCCGAGATGTTCCTCGACGAGGTGCGGGTGCCGGTCGCCAACCGGGTCGGCGCTGAGAACGACGGCTGGCGCGTGACGATGGTGACCCTGTCCTTCGAACGCGGCACGGCCTTCGTGGGCGAGGTGGTCGCCTGCCGCCGCGTGCTGCGCGAACTCGCCGCCGAGGCCCACGGGAACGGCCGCTGGGACGACCCCGTGCTGCGCCGCAGGCTCGGGCGGCTGAACGCCGAGTTCCGGGCGCTGTGGCGGCTGACGCAGTGGAACGTGAGCGAGTCGGAGGCCACCGGCGGCATACCCGGCGTCGGGGGTTCGGTTTTCAAACTGAGGTACTCGCACGCCCGTCAGGAGCTCTTCGACGCCGCCGCGGACGTGCTGGGGCCCGCCTCGCTGGACCTCGACCGCCCGTGGATGCCCGACCGGCTGTCCTCGCTGTCGTACACCATCGCGGCCGGCACCTCGCAGATCCAGCGGAACATCGTGGGCGAGCGGATTCTCGGGCTGCCGAAGGAGCGGTGACGGATGCGTTTCCAACTGACCGAGGACCAGCGGGCGTTGCGGGCCGGTGTACGGGAGCTGCTGGCGCGGCGATTCGGCCCTCGGGAGCTCAGGGCCGCCGTCGGGGAACCGGGGCGACCGGAGAAGGGGCTGTGGCGGGAGCTCGGCGCGGCCGGGTTCTTCGCGCTCCGGCTGACCGAGCCGGCGGGCGGCGTCGGACTCGGGCTGCCCGAGGCGGTGTTGGCCTTCGAGGAGGCAGGGCGGGTCCTGCTGCCGGGGCCGCTCGTGGCCACCCATCTCGCGGCGGGCGAGGTGCCGGGCGCGGCCACCGGGGAGACGGTCGTGACGGACGTCGGCGGGTGCGGGCTGGTGGAGTGGCTGACGGTGGCGGACGTCGTACGGGGCGACGCGGCCGGGGCCGTGCCGCTGCGGTCGGTCGATCCGCTGACCCCGCTGCACCGGATTCCCGGCACCCCCGCGGACCGGGCGCCCGAAGCACCCGGCGCCGACCCCGTCGCCGTGCTCCTCACCGCCGCCGAACAACTGGGCAGCGCCACACGCGCGTGCGAACTCGCCGCGCAACACGCCCGGACCCGTGAGCAGTTCGGGCGCCCGATCGGAGCCTTCCAGGCGGTGAAGCACCTCTGCGCCGAGATGCTGGTGCGCACCGAGACCGCCCGCGCCGCCGTCTACGCCGCCGCCGTCACCGCCGACCCGGCCGACATCGACACCGCGCGGCTGCTCGCCGACGACGCCGCCGTGCGCGGTGCCCGCGACTGTCTCCAGGTGCACGGCGGCATGGGATTCACCTGGGAGTTCGAGGTCCATCTGCATCTGAAGCGCGCATGGGTGCGAACACACCGTACGAGCGAGGCTACGGAGAGTGAGGAGCGACTGGCTGCCGAACTTTTCGCCGAGACGGCCTGAGGGGTCCTGGTCTGCGACATCGCCAACGGCCTTCGCGCGGATGTCGCGGATTGTGGCATACCGGAATTACGGAGCGTTGATATCGGGTTGTGTCCTACGCGTGACTCGTCACGGCCTGGAGTCGGCCGTCCGCTCCGGTACCTTGTGTGAGATGCGAGTGGTTCCGAGCACGAGCCATGCCGGAGTTGCCCTTGAGGCGGCTCCGGATCCGGCGGTGCGCGCCGCTGCTCGCAAGGCGCGAGGGCGGTCGGCCCCGGCCTGTTCGACTCCCCGCGACAAGCGTCGCACAGTATGCCGCACGGGTACTCCTTCACGCTGGAATATGCCCGAAGCGCTTGTTGGGGTGACTGTACGTCAACCATGCTGTCAGCTAAGGGATTCACGTTCCGTGACCCTGGCTCCGGCCATTGATCTGGTCATGAAAAGAATGGCTCTGATCGTGGCCCTCGTGAGGCGCGGGGCTTTGTGTCCGCCGGTTCGGATGGTGTGAGCGGTGCAGGTGCTTCAAGTGCAGCTGGAGATCCGGCCCGACCCCGCTGAGGTGGGGCGAGCCCGGCGGTGGGCCCGTTCCCGGCTCGCCGGGTCCGGGATAGGCGCCGACGAGCCGCTCGCGGAGACCCTGATCCTGCTCGTGTCCGAACTGGTCACCAACGCCGTGGTGCACACCGGCTGTCCGGCCGTGCTGCGCCTGTCCCTGCCCGGAGCGGCCCAGGATGCCGCCACCGTCCGCCTGGAGGTGGCCGACCGCAGCGGCCGTGCGCCCGTGCCCCGCTGCGTCGACGGCGACTCGACGGGCGGCCGGGGCCTCGCTCTCGTCGACGGTCTCGCGGACCGGTGGGGCTGGTGCTCCGAGGGCGGCGGCAAGCGGATCTGGTGCGAACTGGACCGCGACTCCGACGCGCAGGGCGCCACCGCGGCCTACGGCAGCGGCTCCTCGGCGTACGAAGGGCTCGCGTACGAGGCGGTGTGACGGGCGCACGGCGTTTCAACTCCGGCGGATCCGGTGCACGGTTGCAGAAAGCGCTGTCCGCTCAGCTCGGGTATGTGCGGATGCGCCCGGGCATGCTTCTGTGCGCGTCGTCGAGAAATAGGGCGTAAGTAACAAATCCCCGAGTGGGTGTTGACGCCGCGTGTCCGGTTGATCACGCTTGTGGTCAGCGATTCGCCGTGAGGGGACGACGAGGACTTCGGTGACGGAAGCCCTTGCCGAGCGTGGGTCGTGAATCGGCGTCGGTCTCGTTCGGGGTCGGGGGAGATCGATGGGGTGGGTACGCCGGAGTCGGATGGCGGCGCGCAGTGTCGTGCCCGGGGCGGATGGGGTGCTTCCCGTCCGGGCGCGGCCGAAGGCTGGGGGAGCCGCGCCGCCAACCGGCCTCACCGGACGTCAGAGCACCGCCACGGGCGCGACGGGCGTCCCCGTGCCGCCGACGAAGGGCTCCGGCATCGCCGACAGCAGAAACGCATAGCGGCCCTCTTGTCCACAGGCTGTGGACAACTCTTCGAGATTCCAGTTCTGCCCCTGGAGCATCCCCATCTCCACCAGGTCGAGGGCATGCACGGGCAGCCACAAATCCTCTGTCTCGGGCGGAAATATCTCAAACGTGAGGGTGTCGTTGGCGACGGCCGCCACGTCACGCGCGTGGAACCACTCCGGCGTGCGGATCGACAGACCGGGCGAGGGATAGCCGTACGCGTGCTTGTCGCCGGCGAGAAGGACCTGGATCTGCCCCGTCCGTACGAGCGCGATGTCGCCCGCACGCACGCGCGTGCCCGCGAGTTCCTCGGCGGCCTCCAGATCCTCCGGGGTCACCGCGTGACCGCCGTCCAGCCGGTCGACGCCACGCGCGCGTGCCACATCCAGCAGCACTCCGCGCGAGACGATGTGCCGCGCCTTGTCGATGCCGCTGAACTGGGCGCCGCCGTGCGCGGTGATGGTGCCGGCGGGGCGGCCGTTGTAGAGCCGGCCCGAGTGCGAGACATGGGTGAGCGCGTCCCAGTGGGTGGCCGCCTGGAGGCCCATGGTCACGGCGTCGTCGCTGCACGCGACGGTTCCGGGACCGAACAGCTCCTGGTTGATCTGCACCATCGTGTGCAGCGGGTTGACGCGTCCGGGGATCATCCCGGTCTGCACCCCGTCCTGTTGCAGGGGCAGGGCGAGCGGGACGCGACGCCCGGTGCGGACGCAGGCGGCCGCCTCGCGGACGACCTCGTCGGTGATGAGGTTCAGGGTGCCGATCTCGTCGTCGGCGCCCCAACGCCCCCAGTTGTTCACGCGCTTGGCGATCTCGTGGAACGCGTCCGGCAGTGACATGAGTCCCTCCCCGGGGCTTGTCTCCGCGTATCTGACGGGTCGTAGAATCAAGTCGAATCTAACGGACCGTCAGAAACTGCGGGAAGGGGCCGGGGCGTGGGGAACTTCTTGGCAGGCAGGGTCGTCGCCGTCACGGGCGCCGGGCGGGGCATCGGACGGGCGGTGGCGCTCGCGGCCGCCGCCGAAGGGGCGCGGGTCGTCGTCAACGACTACGGCGTGGCCGTGGACGGGGGCTCGCCCACCAGCGAGGTCGCCGAGGCCGTCGTCAAGGAGATCGAGGCGGCGGGCGGCGAAGCGGTCGCCGTCGCCGACGACGTGTCCACCATGGCGGGCGGACAGCGGGTCGTGGACGTCGCGCTGTCGTCGTACGGGCGGCTCGACGGGGTCGTGTGCGTCGCCGGGATCCTGCGCGAGCGGATGCTGTTCAACATGTCCGAGGAGGAGTGGGACCCGGTGGTCGCCACCCATCTGAAGGGGACGTTCACCGTGTTCCGGGCCGCGTCGGCCGTGATGCGCAAACAGCGGACCGGGACCCTGATCGGGTTCACCAGCGGCAACCATCAGGGGTCGGTCTCACAGGCCAACTACAGCGCGGCCAAGGGCGGGATCATCTCGCTCGTGCGCAGCGCCGCGCTGGGGCTGCACAAGTACGGGGTGACCGCGAACGCCGTCGCGCCGGTCGCCCGTACGCGGATGTCGGCCAACGTGCCCATGGAGCTCGCGGAGATCGGGGAGCCGGAGGACGTGGCCGCGCTCGTGGTGTATCTGCTGTCGGACTCGGCTCGGGAGTTCGGGGTGACGGGGCAGGTGTACACCGTCGCCGGGCCGAAGATCGCGGTGTGGGCGCAGCCGCGCGAGCTGCGCTCAGCCTATGCCGACGGCTCCTGGACGCCTGAGCGGATCGCGGAGGTGCTGCCGGGGTCGGTGGGGGTGGATCCGATGCCGATGTTGGCTCGGGTGGAGGGGATGGAGAGGGCCGCGCGGGCAGGGGACCGGCCGAACGCCCAATAGCTGGCGGTATGTCGTGGGGCGGCTGCGGGTCGGTGGTGGCTGGTCGCGCCCGCGCGGCGGAGCCGCATATCGATACGACCCCGCGCCCCTGGGGCGGTGCCCCTGACCGGCGATCAGAGGAGACGTCAGTGGACTTTGGGTTCAGCGCTGAGGATGACGTGTTTCGTACGGAGGTCAGGGCCTGGCTCGCCGAGCACGCCGCAGGAGGGCTGGAGCGGCGGGCCTGGGAACAGACCCTCGGCAAAGCCGGGTGGATCGGGCTCGGGTGGGGTGAGGGCGGGTACGGGAACCGGATCGCGTCGCTCACCCGGCAAGTGGTGTGGGCGGAGGAATACGCGCGGTCGGGGGCGCCTGCGCGGTCCGGGCACATCGGGGAGAAGCTGCTGGCGCCGACGCTGCTCGCGCACGGGAGCGCGGAGCAGAAGACGCGGTTCCTTCCGGCCATCGCGCTCGGGGAGGAGCTGTGGTGCCAGGGGTACAGCGAGCCCGGAGCGGGGTCGGACCTCGCCGGGGTGCGGACGAAGGCCGAACGGGGCTCGGACGGGGCGTACCGCGTCACCGGGCAGAAGATCTGGACCTCCCTCGCCCATGAAGCGGACTGGTGCTTCGTGCTGGCGCGCACCGAGCCGGAGTCGCGTCGGCATCACGGACTGAGCTTCCTGCTCGTCCCGATGGACCAGCCGGGGCGCGTCGAGGTGCGGCCGATCCGGCAGATGACCGGCACGAGCGAGTTCAATGAGGTCTTCTTCGACGGTGCGCGCGCGGAGCATGTCGTAGGGGGCGAGGGCGCCGGGTGGCAGGTCGCGATGAGTCTGCTCGGGTTCGAGCGGGGGGTGTCCACCCTCGCCCAGCAGATCGGGTTCGCGGGAGAGCTGGCGCGGGTCGTGGGGGCCGCGGTGCGGTCCGGTGCCGTGGAGGACCCCGTCGTACGGGACCGTCTGGTGCGGCAGTGGGCCGAGTTGCGGGTGATGCGGTGGAACGCCCTGCGCACACTGGGGAGTTCGGGTGACGCGGGAGCGCCGAGCGTGGCCAAGCTGCTGTGGGGCGGCTGGCATCAGCGGCTCGGGGAGCTGGCGATGCAGGTGCGCGGCGCGTCGGCGAGCGTGGGGCCCCAGGAGTGGGCGCCCTCGACGCCGTACGAACTCGACGCCGGCCAGCATCTGTTCCTCTTCTCCCGTGCCGACACGATCTACGGGGGTTCGGACCAGGTACAGCGCACGATCATCGCCGAGCGGGTGCTCGGTCTGCCCAGGGAGCCCAAGGGAGTCGTCTGATGCGCGCAGTGATGTTCGACGGCAAGCGGGTCGAGGTCGTGGACGACCTGGAGGTACGGGATCCGGGGCCGGGCGAGGTACTCGTGGCCATCTCGGCGGCAGGCTTGTGCCACAGCGATCTGTCGGTGGTGGACGGGACCATACCTTTCCCGGTTCCTGTGGTGTTGGGCCATGAGGGGGCCGGAGTGGTGGAGGCCGTCGGTGTGGGCGTCACCCATGTCGAACCCGGGGACCATGTGGCGCTTTCCACTCTCGCCAACTGCGGTGCGTGTGCCGAGTGCGACCGGGGGCGGCCGACCATGTGCCGGCAGGCCATAGGGCGGCCGGGAAGGCCGTTCCGGCGCGGTGAGCAGGCCGTGTTCCAGTTCGCGTCCAACTCCGCCTTCGCGGAACGGACCGTGGTGAAGGCCGTGCAGGTGGTGCGGATCCCGAAGGACATTCCGCTGCCGTCGGCCGCGTTGATCGGGTGCGGGGTGCTGACCGGGGTGGGGGCCGTGCTGAACCGGGCCCGGGTCGACCGCGGGGACCGGGTGGTCGTGATCGGCGCCGGCGGGATAGGACTCAATGTCATCCAGGGGGCGCGGATCGCGGGGGCGCTGCGGATCGTCGCGGTGGACGCCAATCCGGCGAAGGAGGCGGTGGCGCGGCAGTTCGGGGCGACGGACTTCCTGACCTCGGTGGAGGGAGTACGGGACCTGCTGCCGACCGGGGCCGACCACGCCTTCGAGTGCGTGGGGCGCGTCGAGCTGATCCGGGCAGCCGTCGATCTGCTGGACCGTCATGGGCAGGCCGTACTGCTCGGGGTGCCGGCGGCCACCGCCGAGGCGTCCTTCCTGGTGTCCTCGATGTACCTGGACAAGTCGATTCTCGGCTGCCGGTACGGGTCGTCGCGGCCGCAGCGGGACATCGCGCTGTACGCCGAGCTGTACCGGGCCGGGCGGCTCATGCTGGACGAGCTCGTGACACAGACGTATCCGGTGGAGGAGTTCGAGCGGGCGGCGGTGGACGCGGAGGCGGGGAAGGTGGCGCGGGGGGTGCTGACCTTCTGAGGGGTCCTTGGGGATTCTGCGGTCTCCTGGCGGGGTTCCGGGGTCCCCTGGCAGGTTTTCCGAGGTCTCGTGGTGGGTTCCCGGAAGGTCTTCCGGCGGGTTCTCGGAGGTCTCCTGACGGGGTTTTCCACAGGCCCGGAAAACCGCTGCCGTGTTGTCGGTGGGGGCACTTACCGTCATCTGCATGACCTATCGAGACGTCGCCTCCAAGCAGGTGCTGATCTGGGCCTGCACCGCCGTCGCCGCTCGTATGCCGGTCGCCATGACGCCGTTGGCGCTGGTGTTCCTGGTGCGGGAGCGGCCCGGCGGCTACACCTTGGGCGCGACACTCGCGGCGGCTTATGTGCTCGGCGAGATCATCGGCGCTCCGGTCCTCGGGATGCGGCTGGACCCGGCTCGCGGCCGGCGTCATCTGGTCGTCGGGCTCGCGGGCGGGGTGCTGGGGTTCACCGGGCTCGGCATCTTCGCCGGCTCGCCCCCCGTGGTACTGGGCGCGTTCGCGTTCCTGGCCGGGGCCGCACCCTCCGCGGCCGCCGGAGGGCAGCGCGCGCTGCTGACGTCGCTGGTCCCCGAACGTGCCGTGGCGCAGGCGCTGTCCGCCGAGTCGATGCTGATGTCCGGGGTGTGGGCCGTCTCCCCGGTCGCCGTCGCCGGGCTGGCCCTCGGCGTGGCACCCCGGGTGCCGCTGCTCCTCGCGGCGGCCTGCATGGCGTCGTCGATAGCGGGCCACTGGCTGCTGCCCGCGGGCTGGGCCGGCGGCGAACAGGACGAGGACACGGGCCGGGTGAAGACCCGCGTACTGCTGCGGGCCTGGCCGGTGTACGTCACCGGCGCGGCCAGCATCACCCTGCTCGGCCTGACCGAACTCACCCTGCCGGCGCTGGTGGAGCAGCGCGGCATCGGCGTGGGCTGGTCCGGCCCGATGCTGGCGGGCATGGCCGTCGGGGCGGGACTCGGGGCGTTCCTGTACGGCCTGCGGTCGTGGCCGGGGCGGCTGCGCACGCGCAGTGCCGTGCTGATCAGCGGCATGTCGGTGTTCGTGGCGCTGGTCGCGCTGATACCGGGCGCGGCCGGGATCTCGACCGCCCTCGTCCTCGCGGGCGTGCTCCAGTCCGGCGCGCTGATCACCCGCAACCTGTCCCTGCGCGAGGCCCTGCCGCAGCGTGCCCTGGCCGCCGGATACTCCGTGCTGTACGCGGCCGCCGGCGCGGGCTACGCGGCGACGGGCTCCCTCGCGGGCGGCCTGCTCCAGGTGGTCGCGCCGTCCACGGCCGTCCTGGCCGGGGTGTCGCTGACCCTGCTGCTCACCCTGCTCGGCTGGTGGGGCGAGGCCCGGCGGGACGTCTCAGACGCGGTCGGCGGCCTGACGGTCGGCCTTGCCGGCGGCGCGGAAGGTGCGCCGATAGCTGGTGGGCGTGACCCCGAGTGCCGCCTGTAGGTGCTGGCGCATCGACTGGGCCGTGCCGAAGCCCGCGGCACCGGCCACCTGGTCGACGGAGAGGTCGGTGGACTCCAGCAGGTGCCGGGCGCGTTCGATCCGCTGCTGGGTGAGCCACTGGCCGGGGCTGACGCCGACCTCCTCACGGAACCGGCGGGTGAAGGTGCGCACCGACATGGACTCCTGGTCGGCCATGTCCCGCAGCTGGATGGGTTCGTGGAGCCGGCCCAGGGCCCAGGCACGTGCCGTGGTCGTGGACGACTGCTGCGGGTCGGGGACCGGGCGGTGGATGTACTGCGCCTGACCGCCGTCGCGATGGGGCGGTACGACGGTACGGCGGGCCACCTCGGTGGCGATCGCCGTGCCGTGGTCACGGCGCACCATGTGCAGACACAGGTCGATCCCGGCCGCGACCCCGGCCGAGGTCAGCACGTCGCCGTCGTCGATGAAGAGCACGTCCGCGTCGACGTCGATCTGAGGGAACAGCCGCTGGAAGCGCTCGGCGTCGGCCCAGTGCGTGGTCGCCGGGCGCCCGTCGAGCCGGCCGGCCGCGGCGAGGACGTACACGCCGGTGCAGATGGAGGCGAGCCGGGTGCCGGGGCGGATGCGGGCGAGCGCGGCGGCCAGCTCCTCGGTCAGCACGCCCTCCTCGAAGACCGGGCCGAGCTCGTACGACGCCGGGATGATCACGGTGTCGGCGGTGGCCAGCGCCTCGGGGCCGTGCTCGACCTGGATGGCGAAGTCGGCGTCCGTCCGCACGGGGCCCGGCGGCCGGATCGAGCAGGTCACGACCTCGTACAGGTGCCGCCCACGGGTGTCCTTGGGGCGGCCGAAGATCCGGTGCGGGATGCCCAGCTCGAAGGGGAGCAACCCGTCCAGCGCGAGCACGACCACGCGGTGCGGACGGAGATCAGACGGCGGACGGGTATCTGCCGGTGCGCGGAGATCCGTCGGCGGACGGGAATCCGACGGTACAGGGGAATCGGTCGGCGGACGGGAATCCGACGGTACAGGGGAATCGGTCGGCGGACGGGAATCCGACGGTGCGCGGGAATCGGTCGGCGTACGGTGCTCCGGCTCACTGCTCATGGCCCGATCCTAACGAACACTGTCCTCCGGGCCAATGGATCGGGAGCGGCCCAGGCCTCAAGCTCGTTGTCGTGACGCAGACAACTCCCGCCACCGCGACCACCGCCACCGCGACCGCGACCGCCGCCACCGCGGCCACGTCCCCGACGAGGCCGCGTCGTCGTCCCCGTATCCACCGCGCCTGGTTCGTCGCCGCCGTCGCCTTCGTGACGATCCTCGGCGCCGCCGCCTTCCGCTCCCTGCCGGGACTGCTGATCGACCCGCTCAACGACCAGTTCGGCTGGTCGCGCGGCACGATCGGGGCCGCGGTCTCCATCAACCTCGCGCTCTACGGCCTCACCGCCCCCTTCGCGGCCGCGCTGATGGACCGTTTCGGCATACGCAGGGTCGTGGCGGCGGCCCTGATGCTGATCGCGGTCGGCTCGGGTCTGACGTACTGGATGACGGCGGCCTGGCAACTGCTGCTGTGCTGGGGCCTGCTGGTGGGGCTCGGCACCGGTTCGATGGCGCTGGCCTTCGCCGCCACGGTCACCAACCGCTGGTTCACCGAGCGGCGCGGCCTGGTCACCGGCATCCTCACCGCCGCCTCGGCCTCCGGCCAGCTGATCTTCCTGCCGCTGCTGTCCTGGATGGTCGAGGAGCACAGCTGGCGCCCGGCCGTCGTCACGGTCGCCCTCGCGGCCCTCGTGGTCGTCCCCTTCGTGTGGCTGCTGCTGCGCGACCACCCGGCCGACGTGGGCGTGGCGCCGTACGGCTCGAAGGAGTTCGTGCCGAAGCCGCCGCCCGCACAGGGCGCCGCCCGCCGGGCCGTGACGGTGCTCTTCTCGGCGGCCCGCACCGGCCCCTTCTGGCTGCTGGCCGGCACGTTCGCGATCTGCGGAGCCTCCACCAACGGCCTCATCCAGACCCACTTCGTGCCCGCCGCCCACGACCACGGCATGCCCATCACGGCCGCCGCCTCGCTGCTCGCGGTCATCGGCGTCTTCGACGTCGTCGGCACGATCTTCTCCGGCTGGCTCACCGACCGCTTCGAACCGCGCCGCCTGCTCGCGGTCTACTACGCCCTGCGCGGCATCTCGCTGCTCTTCCTGCCGATGCTGCTCGCGCCGAGCGTCCACCCGCCGATGCTGTTCTTCATCGTCTTCTACGGCCTCGACTGGGTCGCCACCGTCCCGCCGACCGTCGCCCTGTGCCGTGAGCAGTACGGCGACGACAGCGCGATCGTCTTCGGCTGGGTCCTCGCCTCCCACCAGGTCGGCGCCGCGCTGGTCGCCTTCCTGGGCGGGGTCGCGCGGGACGTCTTCGGCAGCTACGACATGGTCTGGTACGCGTCCGGGGCGCTGTGCGCGGCGGCGGCGCTCATGGCGCTGGTGATCCGGCGGCGGCCGGCACCGGTCGGGATGGCGGCCTGAGGCCCTGCGGTGCGCCCTGCCGTCAGCAGATCTTGCCCGGGGCGGCCGCGACAGCCCTCAGCAGGTCTCGCACCAGATCGAAATCGACGTCCCCCGGCTTGCGGAAGCGCAGGCAACCCTTGCCCATGTCCTGCCCGCTCAGCCGTTCCTCGAACGCCTCCCGGACATCGCTGCGCATGAGATAGAAGGAGATGTACTGCTTCTGACTGGCGAAGGCGATCTCGGCGGTGCCCTCCCGCGTGTAGGCGGGCATGCCGTACGCCATGACCTCGTCGAACGCCTTGAGCTCGGCCCGGCACAGCTGCCGCAGCCTGGTCAGGGCATCCCTGCGCTCCTCGGGCACCTCGGCCAGATACCCGTCGACGTCTTCCGCACTGCTCTGCACCATGCGGTGAGCCTATTCCAGCCCGCCGACACCGATCCCTTTCGAACACTGCCTGCGGCAGGAAGCGGCTAGAGGAACCGACCCTTGTGGAACAGCAGCGGCGGCTCGTCCCCGTCGCCGACCCCGAGCGCGTCCACACGTCCTACGACGATGAGGTGGTCGCCGCCCGTGTGCACCGCGTGGATCGTGCAGTCGATCCACGCGAGCGTGCCGGTGAGGCGGGGGGAGCCGGACGCGGGGGCGGCGTCGTAGGTCACGCCGGCGAACTTGTCCGCCCCGCTCACCGCGAAGGCGCGGCACAGCTCGCCCTGGCCGGCGCTCAGTACGTTCACGCAGAAGACGCCCGCGCGGGCGATGCGCGGCCAGGTCGTCGACGTACGGCCGACCATGAAGGCGACCAGCGGCGGGTCGAGGGAGAGGGAAGAGAAGGACTGGCAGGCGAAGCCGGCGGGGGCGTGCGGGGCCTCGGCGCCGGCCGGTGCCGTCACGACGACCACACCGGTGGCGAAGTTGCCGAGCACCCGCCGGAACTCGTCCTGCGGGATCGGCGCGCGCTCGTCCTCGCCGACACAGCGCAGCGCCGGGCGCGGCAGCGCCTGAACGGGCGGTGCGTCGGCCGACCTCAGATAGCGGACGGCGGCGGCCGCCATCCCTGCGTGTCCCATCATGCCATCCATTGAAACTGACGGTTCGTCAGATTGGAAGGGCTGTGCGAGGGCCTGATGCGGGGCCGAGCCGACGTCAGCGGCCGTGAACCCGGCGCTCCTGGGCGCTGACGTCAGCGGCCCCTGAACTCGGCGCTTCTGCGCTCCACGAAACTCGCCACGCCCTCCCGCGCGTCCTGCGTCGTCATATTGATCTCCTGCGCGGCCGCCTCCGCGGCGAAGGCCGTGGTGCGGTCGGTGTCCAGGGAGGCGTTGACGAGCTGCTTGGTGAGGGCGAGCGCCCGGGTCGGGCCGGTGGCGAGGCGTTCGGCCCACTCGCGGGCCGTCTTTTCCAACTCCCCGTCCGCGACGACCCGGTTGACCAGGCCCAGCCGCTCCGCGTCCGCGGCGGAGACCGCGTCGCCGAAGAACATCAGCTCCTTGGCCCGGTGGGGGCCGATGAGGCGCGGCAGGAGGTAGGCGCCGCCACCGTCCGGGACCAGGCCGCGTCGCACGAACACCTCGATGAACCGTGCGGACTCCGCGGCCAGTACGAGGTCGCAGGCGAGCGCCAGATGCGCGCCGATGCCGGCCGCGGTGCCGTTGACGGCCGCGATCACCGGCTTCTCGCAGTCCAGCACGGCCGCGATCAGCCGCTGGGCGCCGAGCCGGATCGTGCGGGCGACATCGCCGGGGACCCGTTCACCGCCCGCCGCCCCGCCCCGGAGATCCGCCCCGGCGCAGAATCCCCGCCCGGCGCCGGTCAGCACCACGGCTCGCACCCCGGGGTCCGCGGAGGCCTCGGCAAGCAGCTGGATGAGGTGTTCGCGCTGGTCAGGGGTGATGGCGTTGAGGGCTTCGGGACGGTTGAGGGTGATCCGGCAGACCTGATTGTCAGTGGCGTGCCGTATCAATGGATCAGCGCAATTTCCGGGCACACGGGGGGAACCGGGCATGTTCACTGCACCATCGGTATTCATCTCAGCGACACACCACCAACGCGTCCAGCGCCACCGCGCCCTGCCCCCTGGGCAGCACCATCAGCGGGTTGATGTCGAGCTCCGCGACATCGTCCCCGAGCTCCAGGACCATGCGCTGCACCCGCAGGACGACTTCCACGAGCGCGTCGAGGTCCGCCGGGGGCCGCCCCCTGACCCCGTCGAAGAGGGCCCGCCCGCGCAGTTCGGCGCACATGTCCCGGGCCTGCTCCTCCCCGAAGGGCGGCACGCGTACGGCCGTGTCGTTCAGCACCTCCACGAGCACCCCGCCCAGCCCGACCGTCACCGTCGGTCCGAACAGCTCGTCGTGCGCGGCGCCCACGACCATCTCGACGCCCCGCTCGACCATCTGGCAGACCAGGACGCCGTCCAGGGAGACGTCCTCGTAGCGGGCGATGTCGGTCAGCTCGCGGTAGGCGTCGCGGACCTGACTGGCGGAGGTCAGCCCGATCTTGACCAGGCCGAGCTCGGTCTTGTGGGCGATCCGTGCGCCGGACGCCTTCATCACCACCGGGTAGCCCACCAGCCCCGCGGCCCGTACGGCCGCCGCCGCGCTGGTCACCAACTGCTCGCGCGGGACACGGATCCCGTACGCCCGCAACAGCTGCTTCGCCGAGTGTTCGCTCAACTGCTGTCCCGGGCGCATCAGTGCCTGCGCCTTGCGGTAGGACGGCGAGGGGGTGCGCGCGGCCTCGTCGAAGGGGGAGCGGTAGCCGCTGACGAAGCGGTGGTGGTCGAGGTAGGCGCGCACGGCGGTGATGCAGTTCGCGACCGTGCGGAAGGTGGCCACGCGCGAGGAGCCGAGCAGGACCTCGCGGTAGGCCGGCTCGGTGCCGACGGGCGAACCCCACACCACGCAGACCAGTTTGTCCGTGCGCTCGGCGGCGTCCACCAGGTCCCGCACGAGCCGGTCGCTCAGGGGTGGGAAGGGCCCGGTGATCGGGCAGATCAGCACCCCCACCGCAGGGTCGTCGAGGATCGCGTCGATGATTTTCCGGCCGCGGTGGTCGCCGACGGGATGACCGCCGTTGTCGACCGGGTTGGCCACGCTCAGATACTCGGGTATCCACTGGTGCAGCTCGGCCTGCTTGACCTCCGACAGCTCCGGCAGCCGCAGTCCCGCCTCCGTCGCCAGGTCGGCGAAGTGCGCGCCCGTGCCGCCCGAGATCGAATAGACGACGACGCCCTCGGCGCCGGGCGGCCGGGCGCGAGCCAACAGGGCGGCGGTGTCCTGGAGTTCGTCGAGTCCGTCCACACGGATCACGCCGTACTGCCGCATCGCCGCGTCCACCACCGCGTCGGCTCCGGTCAGCTTGCCGGTGTGTGAGGCGGCCGTGCGGGCGCCGGTCTCGGTGCGGCCCACCTTGACCGCGACGACCGGCACACCGCGGCGGGCGGCACGGTCGGCGGCGAGCAGGAAGGCACGGCCGTCCTTGAGGCCCTCGACGTAAGCGGCGATGGCGCCGACCTCGGGCCGCTCGGCGAAGTAGGAGATGAAGTCGGCGCACTCCAGGTCGGCCTCGTTGCCGGTGGGTGCCCAGTGGGAGAGGCGGATGCCGAGTTCCTGGAGGGCGAAGACGGGGCGGCCCTGGTGGCCGGACTGGGTGATGAGGGCGATCGCGGGGCCGTCGAGGTCGTCACGGAACCGCTCGAAGGCGTTGAGGTTGGTGTTGGGGCCAAGGAGCCGCATCCCGGACCGCTCGACGGCGGCGGTGAGCCGGTCCTGCGCGGCGGCTCCCTCCTCGCCGGTCTCGGCGAACCCGGACGCGAAGACGACGGCGAACTTCACCTTGGTCTCGGCCAGTTCCTCGATCACCGGAAGGGGGTCGGCGACCAGCAGCACGGCGAGATCGACCTGCTCGGGCAGGTCGGCGACGGAAGGGGAGCAGGGGATGCCGAAGACGGCCGTACGGCTCGGGTGCACCGGATGGAGCCGGGCGCCGACCCGTTCGGACCAGGCGATCAGCTGGCGGGTGACACCGGTGTTGGGCCGCCCCTCGGCGTCGGAGGCGCCGATCACGGCGACCGACTCCGGCCGGAAGAGACGGTCCAGATCGGGGACGTCGCAATACAGGGGACGGCCGCTGACGTCGAGATCGTCGACCTCGGCGGGCCGGCCGTGGACGGCGGGCCCGGGTTGCTCGCCACAGGCGATGACCCGGGCCCGGCGGGAGTCGGTGGTGAGGGTGCCGTGGGTTGATCCAAGCATCGGTCCGCCCGCTCCTGTGTGACAGCGATTAACTGACGCAGTGTCAGATTAAAGGAACTGACGCTCAGTCAGGAACGGTTGTGCACGCAAAGTTGGGCGCGGACACACGCCGCGCCCTCGCGGAGCCCTGCGCGAGGACCCTGCCCGGCGGCGCCTCACAGCACCGCCAGCACCTCCTTCGCCACCCGCTCGCCCGACCGCACCGCCCCGTCCATGAAGCCCATCCAGTACGTGGAGGTCTCCGTCCCGGCCCAGTGGATGCCGCCGACCGGCTCGCGCAGGGCGGGGCCGTACTGGGTCAGGACGCCGGGTGCGGCGATGGAGACGGGGCCGCCGCGGGTGTAGGCCTCGTTGTTCCAGCGTTGCAGCACGAAGGAGGTGGGGGAGGCCGCTTTCGCGCCGAAGTACGTCGTGTAGTCCTTCAGCACCGCCGCCCGCACCTCGGCCTCGCTCGCCGCGTCCAGCCTGCGGGCCTCGTCGGCCTCGATGAAGCCCATCAGCGCGCCGAAGGAGGCGTCCGGCGGGGAGTTGTCGAAGGTGGAGCTGATCACGCCGGTGTCGCTGACGACCTGGCCGTTGAGGCCGTCGGCACGCCAGAAGGGGGTGTCGTAGATGGCGATGGCCTTGCCGACCGAGGCCATCGGCAGCCGCTGGGTGAGCTGGTCGCGGGCGGCCGGCAGCAGGGGGTCGTAGGTGATGCGGGCCGCGATGGGCGGGGGTACGGCGACGATCACCTTCCTGGCGGTGACCGTGATGCCGTCGGCCGTCACGACGTGGTCGGCGCCGGACCTGGCGATCGTGCGTACCGGGGCGCTCAGCACCACCCGGTCGCCGAGCGTGGCGGCGAGCTTGATCGGCACCAGCTGGGAGCCGCCGACGAAGCGCAGTTCCTGGGCGCCGCCCGCGGTCTCGGTGAGGCGCTCCAGGGTGCCGGGGGTGGAGGAGTTGCCTGCGGCGGCGATGTAGAAGAGGACGAACAGGAAGGAGAGTTCACGCGGTTCGGCCGAGAAGATCGACGTGCAGGCCACGTCGAAGAGGAACTTGGCCGACGGGATCACGGCGTTGGCGCGCAGCCAGGTCTCGAAGGTCTGCCGGTCCCATTCGTCGGCCTTGGCGGCGGTCCAGGGCGCGTCGACCGGGATCTGCTTGGCCAGGTCGTCGAGCTTGGCCTGCACGATCGCGGCGTTGGCGAGCCCGGCCGCGTCGATGGGCGGGACGGAGCCGAGGATGCCGTCGGTGGCGTACGGGGTCTTCTTGCCGTCCTTGTAGAGGAGGTTGTTCCCCGTGTTGTAGGTGGCGAAGGTCTGTACGCCGAGAGAGTCGGCGAGGGCCCGGATGCGGTCCTGGGTGGGGCCGATGAACTCGCCGCCGCCCTCGGTGACGCCGCCGCCCGCCAGGTTCAGGCCGAGCACCCGGCCGCCGACCCGGTCGCGTGCCTCCAGGACGACGACCGACTTGCCGGCGGCCACCAGGTCGCGGGCCGCGGTGAGTCCGGCGAGCCCGGCGCCGACGATCGCGACGTCGGCCTGGCGATGCGCCCCGGCGGCCGAGGCCGGGCCGGCGGCGGTGAGGGCCGCGGCGCCGGCGGTGGCGGCGGCGCCGCCGAGCAGGGAGCGGCGGGAGAGTTGTCTTTCGCGTGCCACGTGCGTCCTCCGTCGTAGCGAGAGGGAGTGGAGCCGGAGAGTGGAGCCGAAAAGCTGAACAGGGCTCACATTCTGACTCCGCACGAGGGCGCGGTACAGAGATCTCCCGCAACTTATGACTCACAAGTAACAGGAGATCTGCGGAAGAGAGTTGAGGGCGGCTACGTCACCGGCAGCCGGGAGGCCCGTCGCCGGTCGTCGTGGTCACCGGCGATGGCCTTGGCGATCTTCTGTGCGTCGATCGCCATCTCGCGGAGGTTGCCGCTGATGGGATTGGTGAAGCCGGTGAAGTACAGGCCGGGGGCGTCGGCAGGGGCGCGGCGGCCCCGGGCGACCGGTTTGCCGTGCTCGTCGAGGACGCCGAGATGGCCGACGAGGTTCTCCAGCGCACGGACGTACCCGGTGGCCGCGATGACGACGTCCGGCGAGACGCGCGTTCCGTCGGCCAGGACGACCTTGCCGTCCTCGAAGCTGTCGACGGCGGCCACGATCTCGATCCGCCCCTTGCGCACGGCGTCGATGAGGCCGACGTCGAGAACCGGGATCGCCCCTTGCCCGACCCGGCTGTAGAGCCCGCTGTCGGGGCGCGGCAGCCCCTTCTCCGACAGGTCCGGCACGCTCAGTTTCGCCATGGGGCGGGCGAGCCGGTCGACGAGGCGGACCGGCAGCCGCCGTACCAGAATGCTGGTGAACTGGGCCGCCCAGCCGGCGGTGGAGCGGCGCACGATGTGCGGCACGGTCCGTACGGCGAGGCGTACCCGGGAGGCGCCGCCCTCGACAAGGTCCACGGCTATCTCGGCACCGGTGTTGCCGACGCCGACGACGAGGACGTCGCGGCCGGCGTACGGGGCCGGGTTGCGGTACTCGCCGGCGTGCAGGAACTCGCCGGTGTAGGTGTCGCGGCCGGGCCAGTGCGGAATGCGCGGTGTGTGGTTGTGCCCGGTGGCCACGACGACGGCGGCGCCGGTCAGTTCGCGTCCGCCGGTGGCGCGCAGCAGCCAGCCGGAGCCGTCGGGCGCGGGCTCGACGCGGGAGACCTCGACGCCGGTGACGATCTCCAGGTCGTGGTGCTCGGCGTACTTCTCCAGGTACCGCACGATGTCGTCGCGGGCGACCCAGCGCCCGAAGCGGCGCGGCATCGGCAGCCCGGGCAGGGCGGACAGCCGCCGGGTGGTGTGCAGATGGAGGCGGTCGTAGTGCCGCCGCCAGGAGGCCCCGACCCGGTCCGACTTCTCCAGCACGACGGCACGCAGCCCCCGGGCGCGCAGGGCGTGTGCGACGGAGAGTCCGCCTGGCCCGCCGCCTATGACATAGACGGGGCGGTCGGTGACGGGGTGCTCCGTGGCGGGGCGCTCAACTTCGGGACTGTCCGGGGGTGGGACGTGTCGGGGGGTGTCGGCCATGGTCCGGAGCGTAATCACGTGGCGGGTTGATGGGTCTCGGTCAAGCCCGGAATTGGTTGCGGATCGATCACGGCTGTGGGAGGCGTGGGTGCGATGCGTGACGTAGGCCTCCTGGTTGTGGGGGTGGGGTGGACTTGGCGCGAGTCCGGACATGCCGCCCTGATGCGGTGGCCGGCCGGCGAGTTAGGATCCGGCGTCATGGCCCTGACCATGAACGACGTCGACCGGTTCGAAGCGTCCAGGCCCCGCCTGGAGGCCATCGCCTATCGTCTCCTCGGCTCGGCGAGCGAGGCGGAGGACGCCGTGCAGGAGACCTTCCTGCGCTGGCAGTCCGCCGATGTCGGACGGATCGAGGTCCCCGAGGCCTGGCTGACGAAGGTGCTCACCAACCTGTGCCTCAACCAGCTCACTTCGGCCCGCGCGCGGCGCGAGACCTACGTGGGCCAATGGCTGCCCGAGCCGCTGCTCGCCGGGGACCCGATGCTCGGCCCGGCCGACACAGCGGAACAGCGCGAATCGGTGTCGTACGCCGTACTCGTCCTGTTGGAGCGGCTGTCCCCCAATGAGCGGGCGGTGTATGTGCTGCGGGAGGCATTCGAGTACCGGCACGCGGAGATCGCCGAGATCCTCGACATCACCGAGGCGGCCAGCCAGCAGATCTTCCACCGTGCGAAGAAGCATGTGGCGCAGGGCAGGGCCCGCACCGAGGTGGACGAGGACGCCGCCCGGCGGATCGTGGAGGAGTTCCTCGCGGCCGCCACCAGTGGCCGGACCGAGCCGCTCGTGCGGCTGCTCACCCAGGACTCCCTCTCGATCGGCGACGGCGGTGGGAAGGTCCCGGCCCGCGCGAAGGCGTTCGAGGGTGCTCTCGCGGTCGCGAAGTTCATGCGGGGTCTGTTCAAGCCGAGCGCGGCGAAGCGTGCGCTGACCGGCGGCTCGCCGCAGATCTACGGCTCGTTCGCCAACGGCGACCCCGCGGTCGTGGCGGTCCTCGACGGCCGGGTCATCGGCGTCATGTGCCTGGAGATCACGGCCGAGGGGATCGCCGGGTTCCGCAACCAGGTCAACCCCGACAAGCTCGAACGGGCGACGAGGGTGTGGGCGGCCGAGGACCACGGGGAGCCGTTGCTGATGAGCGCGTACTGACCCCGCCCGGCGATGTGAGCTGCTTCACATCGCAGACCTGTCAGGAATCGGTGGGCCGCTCGGTTCAAGGGGCGAATCCACGATCCGCGAGTTCGCGATTCCACGAATCCCGCGAATCCCGCGAATCCGCCCAGGACAGGAGTACGGACATGCAGCACCGCATCGTCGTCATCGGAGCCGGCTACACCGGAGCCACCGCCGCCGGGCGTCTCGCCCGGCGACTGCACCACGAGGATGTCGCCATCACCCTCGTCAACGCCGAGCCCGACTTCGTCGAGCGCGTCCGGTTGCACCAGCTCGCGGTCGGCCAGTCGCTCAAGCCCCGGCCGTTCAGCGAGATGTTCGCGGGGACCGGCGTCGCACTGAAGCTCGGGAAGGTCACGGGCGTCGATGTCGACCGTAGGACGGTCACCGTGGTCGCCGCGGACGGGGCCGGCGCCGACGCCGAGGCCGAGGAGCTGGAGTACGACACCCTCGTGTACGCCCTCGGCAGCGGCTGGAACGACCACGGGGTCCCCGGCACGGCCGAGCACGCCTACGAGATCGCCAGCCGTCCCGGAGCACTGCGCCTGCGCGAACGTCTCGCCGGTCTGGGCGCCGGACAGCCCGTGGTCGTGGTCGGCGGCGGCCTCACCGGTGTGGAGGCCGCGACCGAGATCGCCGAGGCCCGCCCGGACCTCGACGTCGCCCTCGCCGTGCGTGGCGGCCTCGGTGACTGGCTCTCGCCCAAGGGACGCCGGCATCTGCGGAAGGTCGTCGACAACCTCGGCATCACGGTCCACGAGGACACCGCCGTCGCAGCCGTCGAGGCGGACCATGTCACCACCGCGGACGGTACGGCCGTCCCGGCCGCGGTGACCATCTGGACCGCCGGGTTCGCCGTCCACCCGATCGCGCGGGCCACCACCCTGGAGATCACCGGCACGGGCCAGATCGTCGCCGACCCGACCATGCGCTCGGTCTCCCACCCCGAGGTGTACGCCATCGGCGACGCGGCCATGGTGATGGGCCCCGGCGGCAAGCCGCTGCGGATGTCGTGCGCCTCGGGTGTCCCGACCGCGTGGCAGGCCGCAGACGCCATCGCGGCCCGCCTGACCGGCGGGAAGATGCCGACCACGACGCCGCGCTACTTCAACCAGTGCATCTCGCTGGGCCGCAAGGAAGGCCTCATCCAGTACGTCACCGCCGACGACCGCGCCGTCGGCGCGGCGCTGACGGGACGACTGGCCGCCAAGTACAAGGAACTCGTCTGCAAGGGCGCGGCGTGGGGCGTGGCCAACCCGCTGATGGGCATCCCGGCGCGGAAGCGGCGGGTCGTGGCGGACACCGTGCGGGAGGGCGCGGGGGTCAAGACGGCGGCGTGAGCGGTGCGGGGGAGAGGGCGCCCGTGAGCGGACCGGGCGCCCACCTCGCGCCGTTACCCCCATCAGGTGGCCCAAGGCACACCTGTCCGGTGAACTGACGCATCCATATGGCGCATCCGTTCGAGCCGAATCCCTCGAACGAGCTATAGGCGGTCAATCCTACGATGCGTGATCAAGAACATCAGACGAGCCGCGTTGACGGCCGCACTCCTTCTCGTGTCCCTCGCGGCACCCGCCCCGGCTCAGGCGCAGGAGCGTTCCCTCGAGACGTACACGGTCCCGATCGCCACCTCGGTGCAGCTCCTCCCGGTCGCCGCGGAGGTGCGGGACGGCTACGAGCGCACGAGCTTCAAGCACTGGAACGCCGGCCGGATCCCGAACGACGGCTGCAACACCCGTGCGGAGGTGCTGCTCGCCGAGGCGGTGGACCGGCCGGAGATCCTGCCCGGCTGCAAGCTCTCGGGCGGACGCTGGTGGTCGTACTACGACTCGAAGTGGCTCACCTCGGCGTCCGCCCTGGACGTCGACCACATGGTGCCGCTGGCCGAGGCCTGGGACTCCGGGGCGTCCCAATGGACCGCCGGGCGGCGGGAGTCGTACGCCAACGACCTCGCCGTCAACCCGTCCCTCGTCGCCGTCTCCGCGGCCTCGAACCGCAGCAAGGCCGACCAGGACCCGGCCGAGTGGCTGCCGCCGACCGTCGAGGTCGCCTGCCGGTACGCCGCCGAGTGGATCTCCACGAAGCTCCGCTGGGGCCTGACCGCCGACGCCGTCGAACGCGAAGCCCTCACCCAGCTCGCGGAGGCCTGCCCGGCGACCACCGTCACCTACGAGCCCGCACCGTAGGGCTCTGCCCGTTCACCGGCTCGTGCTGAGAGATCTTCGCGATCGACTCGATGAAGTCGCCCGGGTCCGCGTCGGCACCGTGGCCTTCGTCCCAGTAGTAGAGATGGTCGACCTCGTCGCCGAGGGTGTGCGCGGCGGCGAGGTTGGCGGAGACCGTGTGGGACGTGTCGGAGTCCTTGGTGGCCGCCGATGAAATTGCCGACAATTCTGTCGGGCTCATCGCGGGTGCACAGGCGATTGTCAGGTCCCCTTTATCTGACGTACCGTCAGATCCATGGACGCGATCTGGCTCACAGGTGCGGAATGGCTGGCCGTGCTCCGCATAGGTCTCGGGCTCTGGTGGCTGGAGAGCTGGCGGCACAAGGACAAGAAGAGCTGGTTCGAGGGGGCGGGGATCTCCTGGGCGGCCGGCGTGGCCGCCAAGCACCGCTGGAACGCCGTACGTTCAGGCTTCGACGTCGTCGTCAAACCCCGGCCGCGGACCATGGCGTACGTCGTGCTCTACGCGGAACTCGCCCTCGGACTCGGGCTCGTCCTCGGGTTCCTGACTCCGCTCGCCCTCGTCGGCGGGCTGCTGCTCAACCTTCTCTATTTCGTCCTGATGATCCACGACTGGGCCGAGCAGGGGCAGAACTCGATGATGGCGCTGATCTCGGTGGTCGCGTTGTTCGGGATGTCCTGGCAGTCGTGGTCGGTGGACGGCGCGCTGGGGCTGTTCTGACCCGGCCGGGGTTCGAAAGGTGAGGCTGCTTCGATGAGCGAGTCGCGCTACGACCTTCCGGAGGCCGACGCCTTCACCCGTACCTACTGGGACGCGGCCGCGGACGGGCGGCTGCTGATCCGCCGCTGTCACGGCTGCGGACGCGCCCACCACTACCCCCGCGAGTTCTGCCCCCACTGCTGGAGCGAGGACGTCGTCTGGGAATCCGTCGGCGGCCGGGCCACCCTCTACACCTGGTCCGTAGTGCACCGCAACGACCTGCCGCCCTTCGGGCAGCGGACGCCGTACGTCGCCGCCGTCGTCGATCTCGCCGAAGGGCCCCGCATGATGACCGAGGTCGTCGAGTGCGCGGACCCCGGGCTGCTGCGGGCCGGGATGGGACTTCAGGTCGTCTTCCGGGACGGGGTGCCGGTGTTCCGGCCGGAAGCGGTGCCGAGTTGATCGTCGGGTGGTTTGAATGAGCCCATGACCATCGCCGGCGGACCACACCACCCCCACCCCCATCCCCTCCCCGAACTGCGCGGGTACGGCCTGCTGCTGCGCGCCTGGGACGCGGACTCCGAGGCCGACGTCGACGCCTGGTTCCGGGGGCGCACCGACCCGGAGTTCCGGCGCTGGAACACCCCGCTGCGCATCACCACCGACCTCGACAGCGCCCGCGACTCCCTGCGCACCGCCGTTCAGAACACGAAGGACGGCACCTCGGCGGCGTACTGCGTCACCGACGCCACGACCGGCGCACCCCTCGGGCACGTCGGCGTCAACGTCATCAACCGGGTCATGAGCTGCGCCCGCGTCGGCTACTGGGTGCTCCCCGAGGCCCGGGGCCGCGGCGTGGCCACCCACGCGCTCACCCTCGCCACCCGCTGGGCCTTCCCCGAACTCGGCCTGCACCGCCTGGAACTCGACCACGCCGTCGGCCACGACTCCTCCTGCCGTATCGCCGAGCGCTGCGGCTTCCGCTACGAGGGGACCTTGCGGGACGCCATGTGGGAGGCGGAGCGGCACGACGCGTACCGGGACATGCACATGCACGCCCGGCTGGCCACGGACCCCGACGTCAACCCGTAGACCGGCACCCAGGTGAACCCCGGGCCCGTCAACCCCTGCCTGAGCACGCCCTCTTGTGTCGGGTTGGTGCCTGCGGCGGAAATCCGTGCACAACTCCGTCCCGCCTGCGGGATCATGAGCCATGCGCCCGGACGACTGGTACTGCACCCAGGACCTCACCGCCTTCCTCGCCCACGCCGGCGGCTTCCTGCGTTCACGCCCGGATCTGCACACCGTCGCCCTGACGGTGACCGAGACGCTGCGCACGAACGGGCCGCGTGCGTACGGCGACGAACCACCCGTCTTCGGCGCGCTGGAACTGGACGGACAGGTACGGGCCGCCTACTTCCGTACCCCGCCCTACCACCTGAACGTCACCCCCCTCGCCCCCGAGGAGGCCGACTCCCTCGCCGCCCATCTCGTCGGCCTCGGCCACGCGGTCCCCGGTGTCATCGCGGCCCGCGAAACCGCCGAGTCCTTCAGCGCCGCCTGGCGCCGGCACACGGGTGCCCGGGGCACGGTCAGACAGCGGCAACGCCTGTACCGGCTCGGCAACCTGACCGTTCCGCAACCCGTCCCGGCGGGCCGTGCGCGGGTCGCGGGCAAGGAGGACCGGGAGCTGCTGATGCGCTGGCACGCCGAGTTCGTCGAGGCCGCCGGTCATGTCGCTGCGCGTGACCCCGGCGCGTGGGCCGACTCACGGATCTCCTACGGCGGCGTCACCCTCTGGGAGGGCGAGGACGGCACCCCGCTCGCCATGGCCGGCGTTTCACCCGTGGTCGCCGGGCAGGTCCGGGTCGCCCCCGTCTACACCCCGGCCCCGCTGCGCGGACGCGGCTACGCGGGCGCCGTCACCGCGGCGGTCACCCGGGCCGTGCTCACCACCGGAGTGCGCGAGGTGCTGCTCTTCACCGACCTCGACAACCGGACGAGCAACAGCCTCTACCAGCGCATCGGATACCGGGCGGTGGCCGACTTCGCCGCCTACGACTTCCGCGGGGCGCCGGCCCCCGGGCGGTAGCCCTCCTGAGCCAGACGGTGTCGGGCCGTTCCCGGTTGTGCGACTCGGGGACCATCCGGCGGACCCGGCCGTCCATCCATGGACGGAGCAGATCTGCCTCATGGATGGATTCGCCCAACTCCACCGCACGAAAGGGTTGATGCGACTCATCCGCAACCACCCCGAGGACCCCCCACGTGCGAAGCAGCCGAATAGCCACCGTCCTGGCGGCCAGCGTCGTCGCCACCCTCGTCCCCGTGCTCGCACCGGCCACGGCGTCCGCCGCGGCCGATCCCCTGGGCCAGTACCTGCGGCAGAACCCGTCCTGGCACCGCTGCGACAGAGAGATGCCGGCGAACTTCCAGTGCGCCACCATCAAGGTGCCGCTCGACTACCGCCGCCCCGACGGCAAAAAGCTCGATCTCGCGATCTCGCGGATCAAGACCAGCACCAGCGCCGAGCGTCGCGGGGTGCTGCTGCTCAACCCCGGCGGCCCCGGCGGTCCCGGCCTGGACATGCCGCTGATGATGGCGACCGAACTGCCGAAGAGCGTGAAGGCCAAGTACGACCTCATCGGCTTCGACCCGCGCGGCATCGGCACGTCCTCCCCCGTCGGCTGCGGTCTGACGGAGGACGACCAGCAGTGGGAACAGGGCTACACGGACAAGACGTTCGCCGAGGACGTGAAGCGGGCGCGCACCGTCGCCGAGAAGTGCGAGGCCAAGCAGGGCGACAAGCTGCGCCACATCACCAGCCGCAACACCGTCCGCGACATGGACGTCATCCGGGCCGTGCTCGGCGAGAAGAAGATCTCCTACCTGGGGTACTCGTACGGCACCTACCTCGGCGCCCTCTACACGCAGATGTTCCCCCGCCGCTCCGACCGGATCATCCTGGACAGCTCCGTCGACCCGGCCCGGGCCTGGCGCGGCATGATCCAGATCTGGGCGGAGGGCACCGAGCCCGCCTTCAAGCGGTGGACCGAGTGGACCGCCCGGCGCGACTCCACGTACAAGCTGGGCAAGACCCCCGAGGCGGTCCGCAAGACCTTCTACGACCTGGTCGCCCAGGCCGACAAGAAGCCGATCGACCTCGACGGCACGCTGCTCAACGGCGAGGCCATCCGCGCCGGCAGCCGGGCCACGTTCTTCAGCGTGCGCGAGGCCGCCGAGTCGATCGTCGAGCTGAAGAAGGCCGCGGAGGGTCGGCCTACGGCCGGGAAGCGGAAGGACAGCACGCCCAGCCCCGTACCGCCGTCGTTCGCCCGCGCCGTGCCCGACGACAACGGCAGCGCCGGCTTCTGGTCCGTCGTCTGCGCCGACACCCGCAACTGGCCCCGCGACCCGGAGCAGTACCGCGGCGACGCGATCCGCAACAAGGCCCAGTACCCGCTGTACGGCGACATCGGCTCCAACATCACGCCGTGCGCCTTCTGGAAGAAGGGCAGCGAGCCCGCCACGACCGTGAACAACAAGGTCGGCGCGCTGATCCTGCAGAACGAGTGGGACTCCCAGACCCCGCTGGCCAGCGGGCAGGGCATGCGCCGTGCCATGAAGGGCGCGAAGATGGTCACCGTCCTCGGAGGCGTCGGACACGGCATCTACGGCAGCAAGTCCTGTGCGGACAAGACGGCGACGACGTATTTGACGACCGGGAAGCTGCCGGTGCGGGATGTTACGTGCAAGGCCGCTCCGGCGGCGCGGGAGAGGGCCGTTAATCCGTTGCCGTTGCCCACACCTGCGGTGCGATAGGTCGTCGGTCGGGCGCGGGTTCGTCGTGGCTGGTCGCGCCCACGCGGCGGTAGCCGCAAATCGACAACAGCCCCGCGCCCCTGGGTGGGTCAGGGCCAGCGGAGTTCTTTTGTCCACCCCATTTCCGTACGGCGGTACAAGAGCCGTACGTGGCGGCGGGCCGCGTCTCCCTGGAAGAACTCGACCTCTTCCGGGCGTAGGCGGTACAGCGTCCACGACGGGACCGGGGCATCCGGTTCGCGTTGGGCCCGTTCCCAGGCCGCCTGTGACTCGCGGGCCAACTCCTCCAGGGAGCCCAGGACTTCGCTCTGGCGGCCGGTCAGTGCCGCCGCCAGGGCGCCGGTCGAGCGGGCGTGCAGGTCGGCCTGGGAATCGGTGGACGGAGCCGTCGTCACGGGGCCGCGCAGCCGGACCTGGCGGCCCTGGGCGGGCCAGTAGAAGCCGAGGGCCGCGTACGGGCGGGCCGTGAGCTGGCGGCCCTTGGTGCTGCCCGCGTGCGTCGCGAAGGACCAGCCGGACGTGTCGGCTCCGTGCAGCATCACGGTCCGTACGTCCGGCAGGCCCTCCGCGTCCGCCGTCGCCAGCGACATCGTGTGCGGCTCCACCTGCCCGGCCGCGACCGCCTCCGCGAACCAGGTCGTGAAGAGGGCGAGGGGGTCGGCGGGGGTGGCGGCCGGGTCGAAGGAGGGCAGGTCGATGTCCCAGACGCGCAGCGACCTCAGCAAGTCATGAAGATCCGTTCCCATACCCCGATTGTCACGTGCGGCGCCGGCTCACACCTGACCGAGGTCGGACGACACCCACCGCTCGGGCCGCACCTGGAGGACGACCTGCTCGCCGTGGTTCTTCCAGGCGAAGTCGACATAGCCGTCGACCTTGTCGGCCGGGAGATAGCGGGCGGAGAGCTCCCGGAGCCGTTCCAGGGTGGCGGCGGTGGTGCTGACGACCGGGCCCTCCACCGACACGTACCGGATCGTCGGTTCGAGCCGGTCGACCATCAGGGTCAGCCGGCCCGCCGCCTGGATCAGCTGGTTCTTGCGGGAGTCTAGGCCGGTCATGATCCACAGGTCGCCGCCGGGTTCGTACTGGTACCAGATCGGCACGGTCAGCGGTGCGCGTCCCGCGCCCGCGTCGACGGACAGCGCGGCGATGTGGGGTTCGGCCAGGAACTCTTCACGCTCTTCGCGGGTCAGTGCCATGCCGGTTCCTCCCGGTCGGGTCGACGTACGTCTCAATCCCTCCCCAGTACCAACGTCCCCGACGAGCAGAACCATCCCCCCGTGGCCGAGGCCACCCCCAGACGGGGCAGCTCACCGGGCCCTCCCGGCCCCCACACCTGACGATCCGCGCCCTCCCCGCGCAGCTGCCGTACCGCCTCCACCAGCAGAAACAGCCCCCGCATCCCGGGATGCTGGGCGGAGAGGCCGCCCCCGTCCGTGTTCACCGGCAGCTCACCGCCCCGCACCAGCAGCCGCCCCTTCTCCACGAACGCCCCGCCCTCGCCCTTCGCGCAGAAGCCGAGGTCCTCCAGCGTCACCAGCGTCATATAGGTGAAGGCGTCGTAGATCTCCGCGAAGTCGATCTCGCCGGGCCGCACCCCCGCCCGCTCGAAGGCGAGCCGTCCGCTGACCGCCGCCGGGCCGGTCGTGAAGTCGGGCCACTCGGACATCGCGGAGTGCGAGACGTGCTCCCCGGACCCGAGGACCCACACGGGTGCCGTACGGCAGTCCCGTACGAGTTCCTCGGCGACCAGCAGCACCGCCGCGCCGCCGTCGGAGCGGATGCAGCAGTGCAGCTTGGTGAAGGGATCCGCGATCATCGGACCCGACAGGACGTCGTCCACGGTGATCGGGTCGCGGAACATGGCTTCGGGGTTCAGGGCGGCGTTCGCCCGCGTCTGCACGGCCACCTGCGCCAACTGCTCGATCGTCGTGCCGTGTTCGACCATGTGGCGACGGGCGGCCATGGCGTACTTGGCGATGAGGGTGTGGCCGTAGGGGACCTCGAACTGCAGGGGCCCCCGGGAGCCGAAGGACAGGTTCCCGGTCCGCCGGCCCGCCTTGATGTCGGCGCGGGCCGTCGAGCCGTAGACCAACAGCACCGCCTTGGCGTGGCCCGCCGCTATCGCGTCCGCCGCGTGCGCGGCCATGACCTCCCAGGTGGCGCCGCCGACGGAGGTGGAGTCGACCCAGGTCGGACGCAGGCCCAGATACTCGGCCACCTCGACGGGGGCGAGCGTGCCGAGGCCGGCGGACGCGAAGCCGTCCACCACCTCGCGGCCGAGCCCCGCGTCGGCCAGTGCCCGGCGGGCCGCCTGGGCGTGCAGGGCGTACGGCGTCGCGTCGTCCACCCGGCCGCAGTCGGACAGGGCCACTCCGACGACGGCGACTTTCCGGCTCCCGGAAGTCATGCGAGGCCTCCCAACCTCTGTGCATCTCGCTACGGCCCTCCTAATATGACGCCCCGTCAGATCTGAGGGGAAGAGCCGGAGGGAAGAGCCCATGGACGCCAGCTTCACCCCCGAGCAGGACGAGATCCGCCGCACCCTGCGCGAGCTGCTGAACAGCCGCTGCGGACCCCGGGAGCTGCGCGCGGCCCTCGACACCCCCGCCGGACACGACCCCGCCCTGTGGACCGCCCTCGCCGGACAGCTCGGCCTGCCCGGGCTCGCCCTGCCCGAGGCGTACGGCGGTGTCGGCTGCTCGGCGACCGAACTCGCCCTGGCCTGCGAGGAGACGGGCCGCGCGCTGGCCCCCTCTCCACTGCTGGCCACGACCGTCCTCGCGGCCCCGCTGATCGCCGCGCTCGGCACCGAAGCCCAGCGCGCCGAACTGCTGCCCCGCCTCGCCACCGGCACCCTCACCGCCGCCCTCGCCGTCCCCGGCCCCGCCCTCGCCACCGCCCTCGCCCTCACCGGCGGCAACGGCGGCACCTGGGCCGGCGGCGGGCGCGCCGGGGGCGTGCAGGCGCGGCGGACGGAGGACGGCTGGCGGCTGTACGGGCAGGTCGACCAGGTACTGGATGGCCACAGCGCCGGACTGCTGGTGGTCGCCGCGCACGCCGGGGGGTTCGCGCGGTCCCGGACGCTGCTGTTCCTGGTACCGGGGGAGGCGGCAGGCGTCGTACGCACACGCCAGACAGCACTGGATGCCACCCGTCCCCAAGCGCGCCTACAACTGCGCGACGTGGACGCCGAGTTGCTGGGCGAAGAGAACGCGGACGCCCTGACAGCGCTGGCGGGCGCAGGGGACCTGGCCGCCGCCGTACTCGCCTGCGAGGCCGTCGGCGCCGCCGACCGCGCACTGGAGCGAACGGTGGAGTACGTGGGCGGCCGAGAGCAGTTCGGCCGCCCGATCGGCTCCTTCCAGGCGGTGAAACACAGGTTGGCGGACATCTACGTGGAGGTGGAGGCAGCGCGTTCGGCGGCGTATTACGCGGCGTGGTCAACAACGACGCCCCGAGGGGCAACGCCCCAAAGGGGCGCGGGGAACTGCGCGACCAGCCACAACGAACCCGCAGCCGCGAAACAACACATCACGCCACCCCCCGCGGTGCGCCTCGCCCTCGCACAGGCCCTACAAGCCCTCCGCACCGCCGCCGCCGAGGCCGTCCAACTGCACGGCGGCATAGGTTTCACCTGGGAACACGAGGCGCACCTGTACTTCAAGCGAGCCGCAGGCGACGAACTCCTCTTCGGCCCCGTCCACCGGCTCCGCGCCCACGCGGCCGACACGGCCCGGCTCTTCGACACCCAGGAGGTGGCGGTGTGATCGGCGTCCGTCTCGTTCAGAAGGTCTCCTCCACGCGCGGCTTCGCCAAGGTCGCCCCCCATGTCATCCCCGCCCTCGACCGCGCCGTGCACCGCCTCACCCGCGGCAAGGTCCTGCTCAGCGCCCAGATGCTCCCCGGCGTGATCCTCACCTCCACCGGCGCCCGCAGCGGAGCGTCCCGCCGCACGCCGCTGGCCTGTATGCCCGAGGAGGACGGCCGCTCCTGGATCCTGGTCGGCTCCAACTTCGGCCGCCCCGGCCACCCCTCCTGGACCCACAACCTCCTCGCCCACCCCGACGCCGAGGTCAGCTGGAAGGGCCACGACATCCCCGTCACGGCCCGGCTGCTGGAGGGGGAGGAGCGGGCGTCGGTGTGGAAGACGGCACTGGCGTTCTGGCCGCCGTACGCGACGTATCAGGCACGGGTGGAGCGGGAGATCCGGCTGTTCAGGATCGTCCGCAAGCCATAACCGATCCCTGCCGCAGCCGACCGCAGGTCACAGCGTCGCCAGCCGCTGGACCAGCAGAAACGCGCCGATTCCGAGCATCGCGGCGCCCGAGGTGCGGGCGACCGCGCGGGCCGCTGTCGGGCGGGCGCCGAGGACCGCTCGGGCGGTGAGGCCGACCGTGAGGTAGACGGCGGCGCAGCAGACCATGTGGAGCAGGCCGAGGACGGCGGTCTGGGCGGGGACCGGCAGGTGGTCGCCCTTCGTCAGCAGGAACTGCGGCAGCACCGACAGGTAGAGCAGCAGGCCCTTGGGGTTGAGGCCGCTGATCGTGGCGCCACGCAGGAAGGCGCGGGCCGGGCTCGCGGCCACCGCCTCCTCGGCCTCGCCCGGCGTGCCCGGACGGCGCAGCACGCCCCACCCCAGCCACCAGGTACGCGGCGCCGGCGGCGGTCAGCGCGGTGAGCAGACTCGGCTCGCTCGCCACCAGCACCGCGAGGCCCGCCACCGCGAGGACGGTGTGCAGCGCGTACCCCGTGACCAGGCCCGCCACCGCCGTCAGCGGAGTGCGGTCGCGCAGCCCGGCGGATATCGCGTACGCCCAGTCGGCGCCCGGCACGCAGACGAGCAGCAGGTCGATGGCGAGGAAGGAGAGGAGCAGTCCGGAGTCCATGGTGGGGACATTAGGCGGGAATGGCCCGAAAGTGTTGTCGAAGTTTGCCCGTGATCAGGGGTTGTGGGGGAAGATCTGCCTCATGGATGACGTGGACAGACAGATTCTTGCCGAGCTTCAGCAGGATGGGCGGCTGACCGTGACCGAGCTGGCCGCGCGGGTGCGGCTGAGCGTCTCGCCGTGTCACCGGCGGCTGCGGGAGCTGGAGCGGGCCGGCGCCATCAGCGGATACCGGGCCGTGGTGGAGCCGGCCGCCGTGGGGCTGAACTTCGAGGCGCTGGTCTTCGTCTCCATGCGGCAGGAGGACCGGGACACGGTCGCCGAGTTCGAGAGTGCGCTGGCCGGCATCCCGCACGTGGTGGAGGCGCAGCGGCTGTTCGGGGAGCCGGACTATCTGCTGCGGGTGGTCGCGGCGGACCTCGCCGCCTATCAGCGGCTGTACGACGAGCGGCTGGCCACGCTGCCGGGGGTGCAGCGGCTGACCTCGACGCTGGTGATGAAGCACGTGGTGAACGACCGGCCGCTGCCGGCCTGAGGTGACATGCCGTGAACGGGCAGCAGGCGGTGGCCCACGTGTGTGGACCACCGCCCGCCAGACAGGACTTGATGACTCAAGAGAGAAGCGGCGCTACTTCGTCGGCTTCCTGCCGGTCACACCCAGGTGCACCAACAGCGCCAGATTCGGCTTGAGTTCGGCCTGCTTCACACCCCAGGTCTGGAACCCCTTCTGGTGCGAGGCCACCGCAGCGAGCATGGCGACGAGCGAACCCGCGACGGCCGCCGGGTTGACGTCCTTGTCGACCTTGCCCTTGGCCTGAAGCTGAGTGACCGCCTCCGCGAGGGAGTTGTTGACGGAGTTCAGGATCTTCATACGGATCTTGTAGAAGCGTTTGTCGCCCTCGGACGCCCCGAGATCGACGACCCTGAGGATCGCGTCGTTGCGGCGCCAGAACTCCAGGAAGCCGTCGACGAGTTCCTGAGCCGTCTGCCAGCCGGCCTTGCCGACCCAGCTGCGGTCCTCGACCAGTTCGGTCAAGGAGGCGCCCTCGGCGGCCATTTGCTCGGCGATCTCCAGGACGGCGCCCTCGACGTCCGGGAAGTACTGATAGAAGGTCGCGGGCGAAGTGCCCGCTTTCCGGGCCACATCGATGACTTTGACGTCCCGGTACGGGGAAGAGCTGAGCATCTCGCTGAGGCAGTCGAGCAGCTTCTGCCGGGTCGCCTGCCCACGCCGGCCGGCCACACGGCCGTCGACGGTACGCACTTGTCCTGTCATGTCGTCAGCTTACCGAGGGGTGATCGGAGCGCGATTCGGCCGAGTGCAAATGGGGTGCACGAGGGGCTCGGGGCTGGTGTGCCTGGTCTGCGGGGTGAGGGGGAGGCCGCTACTTTTGCCGCATGGCCGAAAACAGGGCATCCGGTAACGGAACGGGATACACGGAGGGCATTCCGTGCTGGGTCGACGCACAACTCGCGGACGTGCCGGCGGGCAGGCGCTTCTACGGTGAGCTCTTCGGGTGGAACTTCGAGGAGGCGTACGACTCCACCGTATGGGCCCTCCTGGACGGTGATCGCGTCGCCGCGCTCTCCCGCAAGACGGACGGGCGGATGCCGACCGTGTGGACGGTGTACTTCGCCACCCCGGACGCGGCGGGGCTGACCGGGCGGATCCGTGACGCCGGGGGACAGGTGGTCACCTCGCCGACGCCGGTCGGGGCGGATCTGGGGAGCGCCGCGCTGGTCACCGACCCCGAGGGTGCGGTCTTCGGCCTGTGGCAGGCGGACGGGCACACCGGATTCGGGCGCCGGCACGAGATCGGCACCTTCGCCTGGGCCGAGCTGTACGCCCGGGACACCGAGGTCGCCAACACCTTCTACGGCGGGCTCTTCCACGACGCCCTGTTCGGGCCGGACGCCGAGCCGGACTTCGGGCGGGCGGCCGTCGAGGAAGTGTTTCCGGCGATGATGCCGCCTCATTTCGTGGTCCACTTCCGGGTGGCGGACTGTGCTGGGATCCTCGGCACGGTGAACAGGCTCGGCGGGCGGGTGCAGGTGCCGCCCTTCGAAACGTCGTACGGGACGGTGGCCGTGGTCACCGACGACCAGGGGGCCTCGTTCGCGGTCCTGGAACGCTGACCGCACGCCCGCATCCGGCGTCCCACTATGCGAACCGGCGCTGTCCGTGGACGCCGGAGTGTGGTTTTGTCCCAAGACACCCCGTTCCGCCCTCGGGTTCGCAACCACGCCCTCGGACAGGAAGAATCGGGGTGCGTGCCGCCAAGGCGGTGCGGTGGTGAGACGCTGCACGGGGTCGCGTACATATGTGGGTGGACGGGGCCCGTACGGGGAGGTGGCAGGCAGAGTGGTGGATCAGCTGACGCAGCACGATCCGCGCAGGATCGGGCCGTTCGAGGTGCTCGGACGGCTGGGTGCCGGCGGCATGGGGCTGGTCTATCTCGCGCGCTCGGCTTCGGGCCGGCGGGTGGCGATCAAGACGGTCCGTACGGAGCTCGCCGAGGACCAGCTGTTCCGCGTCCGCTTCACGCGTGAGGTGGAGGCGGCGCGGGCGGTCTCCGGTTTCTACACGGCCGCGGTCGTCGACGCGGACCCGCGCGCCGCCGTGCCGTGGCTGGCCACCGCGTACGTACCCGCGCCCTCGCTCGAAGAGATAGTGAACGAGTGCGGGCCGCTGCCGGCCCAGGCGGTGCGCTGGCTGGCGGCGGGCGTGGCGGAGGCCCTCCAGTCGATCCACGGCGCCGGGCTCGTGCACCGCGACCTGAAGCCGTCCAATGTGCTCGTGGTCGAGGACGGTCCCCGCGTCATCGACTTCGGTATCGCATCCGGTGTGTCGAACACGCGTTTGACGATGACCAACGTCGCCGTCGGCACACCCGCCTATATGTCGCCGGAGCAGGCGAAGGACTCCCGCAGCGTGACCGGTGCGAGCGATGTCTTCTCGCTGGGCTCGATGCTGGTGTTCGCCGCCACCGGACACCCCCCGTTCCACGGCGCCAACCCGGTCGAGACGGTCTTCATGCTGCTGCGCGAGGGCCCGGACCTCGAAGGTCTCCCGGACGAGCTGCGTCCGCTGATCGAGTCCTGTATGCAGATGGAGGCCACGGCCCGCCCCAACCCGGCCGACCTCCAGTCCCAGCTCGCACCCCACCTCTTCGGCTCCGGCTCCGACGACAGCGGTACGGCGTCCGCGTGGCTGCCCGAGCGTGCGGTGGGTTTGATCGAGTCGCGCAGAGGCGGCCGCCCGGCGGCCAAGCCCTCGCCCGCCTCCGGCCGCAGCGGTGGCCGTGTCGCCCCCGCGCCGCTGCCGCCCCCGCCCTCGCACGACCCCGTGGTCCCGGGCCCGCAGCCCGTCCCGGTCGGCGCCCCCGACACCGGCCCGGTCCGCCTGGCGGGCGCCGCGGTGCCCATCGGCCCCGGCCCGCGCGTGGCAGACGCCCGCGCCGCCGCCATGAAGGCGCCCCCTCCGGAGGCAGGGCTGGTCGCCTCCTGGTCCAAGCCCCGGCCCGGCGTCAACGGCACCGACCCGGCCGTCGGCCCCGCCGTGCCGCCCGCACCGCCGGAGAACGCGGCCGGCTGGCGGCCCTGGCGTTTTCGTATGTCGAACGACGTCTGGGGCACCCCGGCCGTCGACGGCGACCTCGTCTACGTCACCTCCTTCGAGGTGCACGCCCTGGACGTGGCCACCGGCCGCCGCCGTTTCAAGACCCGTGACGTCGCCTGGTCCATGGCGGTCGCCGACGGCCGTATCCACGCCTCCGACGGGCCGACCCTGTTCGCCCTGGAGTGCCGCGAGGGCGCGGACCTGTGGCGGCTGCAGACGGACGCCTGGGTGTACTCCCTGAAGGCCGAGCGCGGCACCGTCGTCACCGGCACCCGCGGCGGCGGCGTCCAGGCCTGGGAGGCGTCCAACGGCCAGAAGCTCTGGGAGCTGACCGGCGCGCAGACCGACTTCGAGTCCCCGGAGGCCGGGCCGGCGCTGTACGACGGCACGGTGTACGTGTGGCAGGACGCCCGGCTGCGTGCCCTGGACGCCCGCACCGGCGACGAGCGCTGGTCGTACCCGATCGGCGACGCCGCCTCCTGCGGCGGGGTGCCGGTGCGGGTGGCGCAGGCCCACGACGGCCATGTGTACGTCTCCGCCGGCACGCGCGTGCTCGCGCTCGACGTGATGAGCGGGCATGTGCGCTGGCACTTCGAGGCTCCCGCGGTCTTCCTGTGTCCGCCGGCTTTCGTGCCGGGCCCGGCGGTGACCGGCGGCGGTGTGTACCTCGCCGACTACCTCGGCACGGTCTACGCCCTGGACGCCACCGACGGCCGCGACCGCTGGCGCATCGCCACCGAGTCCCGGTCCTCGATCGAACCGGTGCTGGTGGCCGGGGGCCATGTGCACGTCGGCAGCGGCAAGGGCCTGTACACGCTGGACGCGGTCACCGGGACGCCGAAGTGGCGCTTCCAGGCGGGCGGCGACCTCGTGGGCGCCCCGTCGGTGGCCGAGGGCAGGATCCACTTCGGCTCCACCGACCATCTGCTGTACACCCTGAAGGCCGACGACGGCCGGCTGAGATGGAAGCTCGCCACGGGGGGTGAGATCACCGGCTCGCCCGTGGTGAAGGACGGGGTGGTGTACGCGTGCAGCAAGGACCGCTGCGTGTACGCGCTGGACGCGGAGAAGGGCACGGGCACCGCGCGAACCGCCTAGGCGGAGCTGTGTGACGGCCGTCGTGCCGGTGCACGGAAGGGACCCGGACGGCGGCCGTCCCAGGGGAGCGGTCATCTTCACCGCTCTTACACGAGACGTTACGCCGGGTGAGCGCTTGCCGCCATGCGACCGCTGCTAGCGTGACGTGCTCACGATCACGACACCGGGGGATGAAACACCGTGAAGCTTCGCCATGTCCGCGCTCTGGCCGTGTTCACCGTGGTACTGGTCGCCCTGACCGGAGCCCGGCGCTCGCACGGCGGCGGGTGCGACGACAGCAACTCCAGCAGCTCGTCGAGCAGTTCGGGCGGCAGCACGCATCACTACGACGACGATGACGACTACGACACCGGGTCGTCGTCGGGCGGCGGCTCGTCCGCGACCGCGTCCGCGGAGCCCACGAGCGATGTGAAGATCACCAGCTGTGTGTACGACCCGAGCCGGGGCATCGTCGCCCGCGTCGAGGCCGCCAACACCGACACCCTCACCACCTACACCTACGAGTTCGACGTGGTCTTCAAGGATCCCGACGGCGCTCCCGTGCGCACCAGTTCGTCCGCCATCCCGTACGTCGCGGCCGACACCACGGAGACCCTGGACGTGGCCGCCGCCTACGTCGCCGACTCGGGCGCGAACACCGCCGGTGTCACCTGCGCCTTGGACGACGTGACGCGCGAGGCGCGGTAGTTCAGCGCAGGCGGTGGTCGCGGCGCCGGGTCCGGAACAGTTCCGTCTGCCGCTCACCCGGCAGGTTCCCGAGGGCGATCAGATGCGGTGCCTGTGCGAACGCCTGGGTGAGGGCGGCCTCCCTGGCCGCCCACAGCGCCCGCACGGTGCCCTGCACCCCCTGCGCCGGATACCCGGCGAGGACGGCCGCGCAGTCGACGGCGGCGGCCAACGCGCCGCCGGGTGCGGTGACTTCCGAGACCAGCCCGATCTCGTGGGCCCGCCGCGCCGACAGCCGCTCCGCGCTGCCCATGAGCGCCATCCGCGCGGCCTCTCCGTACGGCATGCGCAGCGCCATGAGCATCGACTCGTAGGCGCTGACCATGCCGTAGGTGGTGTGCGGGTCGAAGAAGGTGGCGGTCGGGTCGGCGATCAGGAAGTCCGCCTCGCCGAGCAGATAGAAGGCGCCTCCGCAGGCCATGCCGGTCACGGCGGCGACGACCGGCTTCCACAGGTCGTTGGACTTCGGCCCGACCCGCAGCAGCGGATCGTCGGTCATGTAGGGCGAGTTGGGCTGGGGAACGACGGCGTCTCGGTCGAGGCCGGTGCAGAAGGCCCGCTCCCCGGCACCGGTGAGGATGACGGCCCTTACGGTGTCGTCGAACCGCAATTGACGCCACGCCTCGACGAGTTCGTCCCGCGTGGCCAGGTCGATGGCGTTGAGCCGGTCGGGCCGGTCGAGGGTGACGACGGCGACACCCGAGTCCTTGTCGGTCGTGACGTCGAGGCTCATGGCCGCTCCAGGACCCACTGCGGCAGCCCGGCGCCGTCGAAGACGGCCTGCACCTTGGCGCCGATCCGGATCCGGTCCGGGGCGAAGGAGTCGAGGGCCGCGCCGGGGCCGGTGACCAGGTTGCCGACCAGGCGGATGCGGGGGGCGTCGGCGAGTTCGACGACGACGACGTTGTACGGCGCCTGCGCGGCGTAGTCGGGCAGCAGGGGCGGGTGGGGGACGACGTAGGACCAGATCCGGCCGTGCCCGCTCATCAGGCGCCACTCGCTCGCGAAGGACTGGCAGTGCGGGCAGCACGGGCGGGGCGGGAAGCGGGGTTCGCCGCAGTCGGCGCAGGACTGCACACGCAGCTCGCCCCGGGCGGCGTACTGCCAGAAGGGGGCGCCGTCGGGGTCGGTGACGGGGGAGAGCATCCTTCGATCAACTCCTCAGGAGCAGCGCGGAGGTGGGGACGCCTTCGCCGGCGGTGACGAGACAGGTCGCGGCGCCGGGGACCTGGGCGGTGCTGGTGCCGCGGAGCTGTTTGACGCCCTCGTTGATGAGGTTGAAGCCATGGACATAGGCCTCGCTGAGCCCGCCGCCCCCGGTGTTCATCGGCAGCCGCCCGCCGATCTCCAGGGCGCCGCCCTCGGTGAACGCCCCGCCCTCGCCCCGCCCGCAGAAGCCGTATCCCTCCAGCGAGAGCGGTATGAGCGCGGTGAACGCGTCGTAGATCTGGGCGACGTCCACATCCTGTGGAGTGAGGTCGGCGTGCTTCCACAGATGGCGGGCGGCGGTCCAGGCGGGGCCGGTGAGCGGGTCGTCGTTCCAGTAGTTGACCATGCCGTGGTGCTGGGCGGGCAGGCCCTGGGCGGCGGAGTGGACGTAGACGGGGGTGTGCCGGCAGTCGCGGGCGCGCTCGCGGCTGACGACCACGCACGCCAGCGCACCGTCCGTCTCCAGGCAGTTGTCGAAGAGGCAGAGCGGTTCGCTGATCCAGCGCGAGGTCATGTACATCTCGCGGGTCAGGGGCCGCTCGTACATGATCGCGTCCGGGTTCTGGTTGGCCCGGTTGCGGCAGGCGAGGGCGACGTTGAACAGATGGTCGCGGGTCGCGCCGTACTCGTGCATATAGCGGCGGGCGAGCATCGCGATCTCGTCGACGGGCCGAAGCAGGCCGTAGGGCCTGGTCCACTGGGCCGGGGTGGGGAGCTGGGCGGTGGTGTTCCGCCAGGGCCGTGGACCGCTGCCCCGCTTGCGGGACCGCCAGGCGACGCCGACCGACGCCTGCCCGGTGGCGATGGCGCCGGCCAGATGCGCGACGGTGGCGCACGAACCGCCGCCGCCGTAGCCGACCTTGCTGAAGTAGGTGAGGTCGCCGAAGCCGACGGCCTTCGCCAGCTCGACCTCGTCGGTCTCCTCCATGGTGTAGGAGGCGAGGGCGTCGACCTCGCCGGGGGCGATGCCGGCGTCGTCGAGGGCGGCGAGGACGGCACGGCAGGCGAGGGTTCTCTCGTCGTCGGGAAGGTTCTTGGCGAAGGGTGTCTGCCCGATGCCGACGATCGCGGTGGCGTCCTTGAGGCCGATGCCTGAGGTCATGCTGCGCGCACCTCCGCATGCTGAAGCGGCTGCTGACAGGGCGTCAGGCTACAGCTAATCTGACGGGTAGTCAGCAAAGGGGTGTCCCCGGCTCGAACGTAGTTGAGAGGTGGGGAAGGGTTGGAGGCCGTGGTGCGCGGTGACTTGGAGTGGGGCAGCATTCCGGAACTCGTGCGGTCCGCCGCCGAACGGTACGCGGACGTCGAGGCGGTGGTGGAGGGTCGCAGCCGGATCTCGTACGCCGAACTGGGCGCCCGCGTCGAGCGCTCGGCCGCGGCCTGTGTCGCGAACGGCATCGAGCCGGGCGACCGGGTCGCCATCTGGGCGCCGAACACGCTGGACTGGATCACGGCCGCGCTGGGCGCGGTGTCCGCCGGGGCGGTGCTGGTGCCGCTGAACACCCGCTTCAAGGGCGGGGAGGCGGCCGATGTGCTGCGCCGGAGCCGGGCCCGGCTGCTGTTCGTGACGGGCACGTTCCTGGGCACGTCGTATGTGGCGTCGCTGCGGCGGGCGGTCGCGGAGGGGCCGGGGCTGCCGGATCTGGAGCAGGTGGTGGTGCTGTCGGACGACGCCCCCGCGGACTTCCGTACCTGGAAGGACTTCCTGGCGAGCGGCGACGGGGTCGGTGAGGCCGAGGTGCGGGCGCGTGCGGAGGCCGTCGAGGGCTCCTGGGCCTCGGACATCGTCTTCACGTCCGGTACGACGGGCCGCCCGAAGGGCGCGGTGATCACCCACGCGCAGACGCTGCGGGCGTACGACGTGTGGAGCGACCTGGCGGGCCTGAGGCAGGGCGACCGCTACCTCATCGTGAACCCCTTCTTCCACACCTTCGGCTACAAGGCCGGGGTGATCGCCTGTCTGATGCGGGGCGCGACGATGATCCCTCAGCCGGTCTTCAACGTCGGCACGGCACTGGCCAACATCGCGGCGGAACGGGTCTCGGTGCTGCCGGGCCCGCCGACCCTGCACCAGTCGCTGCTGGACCACCCGGCCCGCGACGCGCACGACCTGTCCGCGCTGCGGCTGGTGGTGACCGGCGCGGCGGTGGTGCCGTTGCGGCTGGTGGAACGCCTGCGCGGCGAACTCGGGGTGGAGACGGTCCTGACGGCGTACGGCCTTTCCGAGGCCAGCGGCATCGTGACGATGTGCCGGCGCGGCGACGACCCGACGGTCATCGCGTCGACGTCGGGCCGCGCGATACCGGGCACGGAGGTCCGCGTCGAGGCACCGACCGGCGAACCCGGCGAGGTGCTGGTGCGCGGCTTCAACGTCATGCGGGGCTACTACGAGGACGCGGCGGCCACGGCCGAGGTGCTGACGGAGGACGGCTGGCTGCGCACCGGGGACGTGGGCGTCCTGGACGACACCGGCAATCTGCGCATCACCGACCGCATCAAGGACATGTTCATCGTCGGCGGCTTCAACGCGTACCCGGCGGAGATCGAACAGATGCTGGGCCTGCACCCCGATGTCGCGGACGTCGCGGTGATCGGCGTGCCGGACGCGCGGCTGGGGGAGGCGGGGAAGGCGTTCGTCGTACGGCGTCCGGGGGCCGTGCTGACCGGGGACGACCTGATCGCCTGGGCACGGCGGGAGATGGCGAACTACAAGGTGCCGCGGCTGGTGGAGTTCGTGGGCGAACTGCCGCGGAACGCCGGCGGGAAGGTGGTCAAGGGGGAACTGCGGGGGCGGAGTTGAGGAGCCGGGCTGTCCTCCTCGCTCAGCAGGTCGCTCAGCCGGTGGCACCGACGCGCTGCGGGCCGTGGCGGGGGCGCTTGATCTGCGCCGGGACCACGGCCGGGACGGTGCCCGCGCGGTTGCGCCAGGTGGCCGGGGCCTCTGCCATGACCACCGCGAGGACGTACCAGAGCAGGGCGTCGATGCGGTCCAGATTGGCCGGGTGGTCCATCATGCTCATCAGGAAGAAGCCGGTCAGGGCCGCCAGGCCGACCGTGCCGAGCACCGACTTCGCGCGGGCGGCACGGGCCGCGCAGGACACCGCGACCACGGCGACGGCGGTGACGGCGAGAAGCCCGAGCGGGCCCGCCTCCACCAGCCAGTTGAGCCACAGGTTGTGGGCGTGGACGAAGGTCCGCCCGCCGGGAGCGGTGGCGGATATGGCGACGCCGGAGCGGCCCAGTCCCACGCCGAGCGGGTTGTCGGCGGCCGGCCCGAGCGCCGCCCCCCACGCCTGGCCCCGCACCCCCAGCGAGTTGCCGGCCCGGGACACGGCCCAGATGACGCCGGCCGCGCCCAGCAGGGCGAGGGTGCCGAGGACGGCGAACAGCCGGCGTTGCGCGCGGTCGGCGATCCTGGGCGCCAGCCAGTAGGCGCCGCCCAGGACGAGGAGACCGGCGGCGCCGGCGACGTACCCGGCGCGCGAGAACGTGGTCAGCAGGGCGCCGTATCCGATGACCACGAGCACGACGATCGCCGTACGGGCCGTGCGCTCGTCCACGCACACGGTGGCGAGCAGGGCGAACGGCAGCAGCAGCACGAGAAAAGCGGCCAGCAGGTTCGGGTTGGAGAAGGTGCCGGTGGCGCGGATGAGGGCGCCGTCGCCGCCCGCGTCGCAGGCGATGTCGGTGAGCAGTCCGGTGCGGCAGAAGCCGGTCGGTGTCTCGTTGGTCACCTGGGAGAAGGCGCTGGTCGCGGCGGCCGCGACACCGGTCAGGGCGAGCAGGCCGATCGCCCGCCACGACTCGGGCTGGGTGCGGCGCACGGCGACGACCAGGTAGTAGCCGGCGATGACGGTGAGCAGGCCGCGCAGGGGAGCGGTGGCGTGTCCGCCGCGGACCGTCGTCGCGGCCGACACGGCGACCAGCAGCCCGATGGGCGGATCCAGCCGGGTCCGGAAGTCCCGCAGCCGAGCCCGCGGCCTGCCCCGTACGGGCACGACCAGGGCGACGATGCCAAGCAGCAGCGCGAGCCGCGTCGGCGTGACGATCCCGATGAGCGGGTCGTCGGGGAAGAAGTCCGTGGCGGAGTCGAGCAGCACGACGGCCACCGCGCCCAGCGGGACGAACTGAACGAACTTCACGAGCGCCGACGGCTGTCCGGCGCCCGCCGCCGCGCTCTGCTCGGATGCCATGACACCCGAGCGTGGCGGCCGGGTGCGACGGCCGGGTGTCGGGAGGGGGAACGACGCGCAGAGGGTGTGGGGACACGCCATTGCGCGGGCCTGACGGCGCCGCGCGCGGCAGTCTCCGGACACACGTCGGCCGCGGTGGCTCCCCCTCCGAGCCACCGCGGCCGATCCCCGTGCGATGAGGCCTACTTGTTGTCCAGGTCCAGAGCGGGCGGGGCCGGCATCTGGTTGTCCATGGTGACGATCTGCTCGTCCTTGGGCGGGACGGGCATCTGGTTGTCCTTCGCGGCGACGACGGTCCCGTCCGCGGGCGGGACCGGCATCTGGTTGTCCGTCGGCTTGACGGGCTTGGCCTTCTGCTCGCTCATCGACTCGTACTCCTCTGCAACGCTGAAAGCTGAGTGACAAACACCCGCCCGGTAACTCCCCCGAGGGTTGCCGGACGGGTGTTCGGAGCCGCACATTAGCGTGACCGGCTCCGTTGCAGACCGTCTGCCCCCCGACGCGACGGTCCGACGGGTACGAGACTGCCGGGCGGAGATAAACGAACGCTGAACGCCCGCATGCCGAGCGCCGGGTGGGCCGTTCAGGTCGTGGTGGCGGGCCTGAGCAGCACGCGTACCTCGTCGGCCTCGGGGACGCTGTTCTCCTCGAAGAGTTTCAGCGCCTCGCGCCAGCAGGCCCTGGCCCGGTCCACCTGACCGAGGGTCGACAGCGCACGCCCCAGCAGGGTGAGGACATTGCCGCGCATCCGGTCACCACCGATGCACCCGATGGCAAGGGCCTGTTCGGCGTGGAGCGCCGCCTGTGCCGGGCGGCGGGCGGCGATGTGCGCCTCGGCGACCCTGAAGTGAGTGGTCCCTTCCCAGAGCCGCTGCCGGTGGTCCGCGAAGATGGTCAGGGCCTCGCCGAACTGGTCGAGCGCGTCCGCGTGCCGGTCGGCTTTGGTCAGCGCCATGCCGAGGGCGTAATGGCCGTTGGCGAGCCGCATGGTCCTGCCCAGCGCGGCCAGCAGGGTGAGCCCGTGCTGGGCGATGTCGACCGCCTTGGTGACGTTGCCCATGGCCAGATGGGCCCGCGAGAGGTTGAACAGCGTGGTGGCCGCGCCCGATTGATTGCCCGCCGCGGTCCAGCCCTCGATGGCCTGGTCGAAGAACACCTTTCCGTCTGCGTACCGGTGCTGGTGCAGCGAGATGAGTCCCCGGTCATTGGCCGCCCAGCTGCCCGCGGCGACATCCTGGGCGGTGGCCGCCCGGTCCATGGCGAGTCGTGCCTCGTCCGCCGCCTGCTGGATTCGGCCGGAAACCAGCAGGACGTTGGTGAGCGTCGTTCGCGCACGGCCCTCCGCGCGGGTGTCCCCCGCGGCCTTCGTGGCTTCGCACACCGCGACGGCGGTGGCCTCGTACTGCCGTGCGTTGGCGCCCGACTCGGCCAGGTCCTTCGCCGCCCACAACAGGTCGACCCCGCGCCGGAGCCGCTTCGTGGCCACGGACTGCCGTACGCAGGCGAGTAGGGACTCGCCCTCGGTGTAGAGCCAGTCCAGGGCGGCTGCGCCCTCCTCGAAGCGCAGGCCCTCGCGTTCCGTCGCCTCCAGATGATCCACCAGGCGGTCCCCGGGCCGTTCGATCGCGTAGATCGCAGCCGCTGTGGACAGGTAGAAGTCCAGCAGTCTGGACAACGCCCCGTCCCGCTCACTCGGTGGCTGTTCGTCCCGTTCCGCACAAGCACGCGCGTAGAGCCGCACCAGGTCGTGGTACCGGTACCGGCCGGGGGCCGCCGACTCCAGGAGGGAGGTGTCGACGAGGGACTCCAGGAGGTCCTCGGTGTCCTCCGGCGGGAGGTCCAGCACCGCGGCCGCCGCGGCCAGCGAGATGTCCGGGCCGTCGGCCAGGCCCAGCAGCCGGAACGCGCGGGCCTGGGCGGGGTCCAGGGCGCCGTAGCCCAGCTCGAAGGTGGCCTTCACCGCGAGGTCGCCGGCCTGGAGTTCGTCGAGGCGGCGCCGTTCGTCCGCCAGCTTCGCCGCCAGCACCGACACCGTCCACGTGCGCCGGGCCGCAAGACGGGACGCCGCGATGCGGATCGCCAGCGGCAGGAAGCCGCACGCGGCGACCACGTCCAGCGCGGCCTCCCGCTCGGACGCCACCCGTTCCTCGCCCACGATCTTCGTGAACAGGGACAGCGCCTCGTCGGGGGACATCACGTCCAGGTCCACGAGATGGGCGCCCGCGAGGTCGACCATGCGGACCCGGGACGTCACCAGTGCCGCGCAGCCCTCCATGCCGGGCAGCAGCGGCCGTACCTGCGCCGCGTCCTTGGCGTTGTCGAGCAGGACCAGCACCCGCCGGCCGTCCAGCACCGAGCGGTACAGCGCCGCCCGCTCCTCCAGGGAGTCCGGGATCGCCGAGTCGGCGGTGCCGAGGGCCCGCAGGAAGGAGCCCAGCACCGTCTCCGGCTCCGCCGCGCGCGGGCCCGCGCCCTGCAGGTCGACGTAGAGCTGCCCGTCGGGGAAGGCCGCTCGCGCCCGGTGCGCCACATGTACCGCGAGCGTCGTCTTGCCCACGCCGCCGATGCCCGCCAGCGCCGACACCGCCATCACCCGGCCCTCGGCCGAGGCGAGGACGTCGCCGAGCTCCGAGACGAAGGAGGCGCGGCCGGTGAAGTCCGGAACCGTGGCGGGCAGTTGAGCCGGGCGGACCGGGGCCGCCGCCGGTTCGGCAGCAGGGGCCGACGGCTCCGCGAGGGCCGGGTCGGCCTGGAGGATGCGCTGCTGGAGTTCCTTGAGGCCGGGGCGCGGGTCGACGCCGAGCTCGTCCGCCAGCAGCCGGCGCGTGTCCGCGTACACGGCCAGCGCCTCCGCCTGCCGGCCGCTGCGGTACAGCGCCAGCATCAGCAGCTCCCGCAGCCGCTCGCGCAGCGGGTGCTCAGCCGTAAGCGCCGTCAGCTCCGAGACCGCCTCCGCGTGGCAGCCCTGCTCCAGGTCCATGTCGAGGCGGGATTCCAGGAGTTGCAGGCGCCATTCCTCCAGGCGGACCCGCTGGGCCTCCGCGTACGGCCCCGGAACCCCGGCCAGAACCTCGCCGTCCCACAGCGCCAGTGCCCGCGCGAGCTGCTCCCGCGCCTGGCACAGATCCCCGGCGCCGCGGGCCTTCTCCGCCTCCGCCGCCAGCTCCTGCGCCACCCCGAGGTCCAGCGCGCCCTCGGTCAGGCCGCGCACCGCGTAGCCGCCGGACTCGCTCACCAGGACCCCGGCATCGAGGATCTTGCGCAGCCGGGAGGCGTAGGTGCGCAGCGCCGCCAGCGCCTGCGAGGGCGGCTCCTCGCCCCACAGGGCGTCGATCAGCTCCGCCGCGGTCGCCGTACGGCCCTCGCGCAGCAGCAGGGCGGCGAGCAGGGCGCGTTGCTGGGGGGAGCCGGTGGCCAGCTGTTCCTCGCCGCGCCACGCGCGCACCGGACCGAGCACACCGAAGCGCAGCGCGGCCGCCGGCTCCGCCGCATCGTTCGCGGAACCGGGACGCCTCTGCTCCGGCACTCGCGGGTCCCCGTCCATCGCCGTCCCCCTAGGGCCTGTTTACAACTCCGTCAGTTTGCCTTGTTCATGGCAGATGCGTCAGCCGTGGAGGGGGTGATCACAGCCAGGCGCGCGGGATATCACAAGGTCCTCACGCGCTCTTCGCAAGGCGATGGCCCCACCGACATAGCTGACTGACCGTCAGATCGGCGCTACCGTGGGCGCCATGGACACCGAGACGACGTTTCCCCTGATCATCTCCGTCGACGACCACACGGTGGAACCGCCCACGGTGTGGCAGGACCGGCTCCCGAAGAAGTACCAGGACATCGGACCGCGCATAGTCCGCGCGCCGCTGAAGGAAATGACCTTCCTGGGCGGGCGGTTCAAACCCGTCATGGGCCGGCCCGGCGACGACGGTCCGATCGGCGACTGGTGGGTGTACGAGGACCTCCAGCGGCCCCTGACCCGCCTCGACACCGCCGTGGGCTACAGCAGGGACGAGATCAAACTGGAGGTCATCACCTACGAGCAGATGCGGCGGGGATCGTACGACGTGCCCGCCCGGCTCGCCGACATGGACGTCAACCACGTCCAGTCGGCGCTCTGCTTCCCGACCTTCCCGCGCTTTTGCGGGCAGACCTTCACCGAGGCGCAGGACCACGAGCTGGGTCTGCTGGGCGTGCGGGCGTACAACGACTGGATGGTGGAGGAGTGGTGCGGGCCCGATGCGCGCGGGCGGCTGATCCCGCTCACCCTCATCCCCCTGTGGGACGCCGAGCTGGCCGCCGCCGAGGTCCGGCGCAACGCGGCCCGCGGCGTGCGGGCCGTCGCCTTCTCCGAGATACCCCCGCACCTCGGGCTGCCCTCCGTGCACACCGACGCCTGGGACCCCTTCCTCGCCGCCTGCGACGAGACCGGCACGGTCGTCGCCATGCACATCGGCTCCAGCAGCCGGATGCCCTCCACCTCCGCCGACGCGCCGCCCGCCGTCGGCTCGACCATCACCTTCGCCAACTGCTGCTTCTCGATGGTCGACTGGCTGATGAGCGGAAAGTTCGAGCGCTTCCCGAACCTGAAGGTCATGTACGCCGAGGGCCAGATCGGCTGGATCCCGTACATCCTGGAGCGCGCCGACGTCGTCTGGGAGGAGAACCGGGGCTGGGGCGGGGTCGCCGACAAGGTGCACCGGCCGCCGTCGGAGCTGTTCGCCGACCATGTCTACGGCTGCTTCTTCGACGACGCCTTCGGGCTGCGCAACCTCGACTCCATCGGCGTCGGCAACGTGCTCTACGAGACCGATTACCCCCACTCCGACTCCACCTGGCCGGAGTCCCGCCAGGTCGGCGAGGCGCAGATGGGGCACCTGGACGCCGACGTGGTCGACCGGATCGTACGGCGCAACGCGATCGAGCTGCTGGGGCTGACGGACGACGGGCTCTGGCCGGGCGGCGCATGAGGGAGCCGCGGCCCCTCGGCGGGGG
>NZ_JBHSKM010000053.1:0-68573 GCF_042657965.1 Streptomyces coerulescens | reverse complement strand
GGGGGGGGGGGGGGGGCCGCGGCTGATGGCTGCGCCGGGGCGGCGGCGCCACCGTCGCCCTGCTCCTGCTCCTGCTTCCCGGCCGCGGCGCCTGCCTTCCGCCCGTCCGGCGTCACGCCGAACCAGGTGCCGCCCACGCCCTGCCCGTTGGTGTCGCCGGGCTCGAGGTTCTCGCTGAAGCGATGGACCGGCCGGCCGCCGAGGGTGACCTGGAGGTTGCCGTCGTCGCGCTTGACGACGCCGACGTCGGACTCGTTCACGTCGTCCACGAAGATCTGGCCGCCCGGGGCGACCAGGGCGGCGGTGGCGCCCCCCAGTGCGGGCCGCCCCCGGGCCGCCCTCACCCGGTGACACCCCTGAGGCGCGAGCTGCGACACCCCCTGGTCAATCGCACGAAGATCGCGACAATCCAGGCGCCTCCGGGACGCCGTGAGCCGTACCGCGCCGGGATCGGCCCCACCCCTTGTCTGTTGCGCCGCCAGACCGGACGATGGCGCCCGAGCACGGATATGACGGATCGTCAGATCTAGGAGGGCGTGTGGCCATCCAAATCCCGCCGGACGGAAGGACGCTGTTCGGGATGCAGCTCCCCGTCCAGTCGCAGAGCACGATGTACGCGGAGGCGTGGGAGGCGGGCGCCGGACCCGACGACCTCGTGGCCCTCGCCCGCGCCGCCGACCGCGCCGGCTTCGACTACGTCGCCACCTGCGACCACGTCGCCATCCCGCGCCGTCTGGCCTCCGCGATGAGCACGGTCTGGTACGACCCGGTCGCCACCCTCGCCTTCCTCGCGGCGGCCACCGAGCGGATACGTCTGCTCAGCCATGTCGCGGTCGTCGGCCTGCGGCACCCCCTGCTGACCGCCAAGCAGTACGCCACCCTCGATCACCTCAGCGGCGGCCGGCTGATCCTCGGCGTCGGCGCCGGGCACGTACGCGAGGAGTTCGAGGTGCTCGGCGTCGACTTCGAGCGCCGCGGACCCGTACTCGACGAGTCGATCGACGCCCTGCGCGCCGCCCTCGGACCCGAGGAGTTCCCCGAACACCACGGCAAGCTCTTCGACTTCGAGGGACTCGGCCAGCTGCCCCGCCCCGCGCAGGAACGCGTCCCGCTCTGGGTCGGCGGATCGTCGCCCGCCGCCGTGCGCCGGGCCGCGCTGAAGGGCGACGGATGGCTGCCGCAGGGCGACCCGCGCGACCGGCTGCCCGCACAGATCGCGCGGATACGGCGGCTGCGGGAAGAGGCCGGGACAGAGGGGCCGTACACCGTCGGTGCGATCACCGAGCCGCTGTACGTCGGCACGCCCACCTGGGACGTCGGGCGCCGCACGCTCGCCGGGGCGCCGGACGCCCTCGCCGAGTCGCTGCGGGCATACCGCGCGATGGGCGTGGACCAGATCCAGGTGCGGTTCCGCAGCCGGGGCCGCGGCGAGCTCGTCGACCAGATCACCGCGTTCGGGGCCGAGGTCGCGCCCCGCCTCGACTAGGGAGAGTCATGGGCAAGCTGGACGGACGGACCGTCATCGTCACCGGGGCCGCGCGCGGACAGGGCGAGCGGGAGGCACGGCTGTTCGTGGCGGAGGGGGCGAGCGTGGTCGTCGCCGATGTGCTCGACGACCAGGCGGCGGCGCTGGCGAAGGAGCTGGGGGCGCTGCACGTCCACCTCGACGTCGGCAGCGAGGAGGACTGGCGCGCCGCGCTGACGGCGACCAAGGAGGCGTACGGCCGCGTCGACGGGCTCGTCAACAACGCCGGCATCCTGCGGTTCAACTCCCTCGTCGACACACCGCTCGATGAGTTCATGCAGGTCGTGCGGGTCAATCAGGTCGGCTGCTTCCTCGGTATGAAGACCGTGGCCCCGGAGATGGAGGACGGCGGCACGATCGTCAACACCGCCTCCTACACGGCCGTCACGGGCATGGCGGCCGTGGGCACCTACGCCGCGACCAAGCACGCCATCCTCGGTCTCACCCGCGTCGCCGCGCTGGAGCTGGCGCCGCGCGGCATCCGCGTCAACGCCATGTGCCCCGGCGCGATCGACACCGCCATGTCCAACCCGGCGCAGCTGGACCCCGATGCGGACGCGGAGGAGACGAGCCGGGCCCTGGACGGGCTGTACCGCAAGCTCGTGCCGCTCGGCCGGATCGGGAAGCCGGAGGAGGTGGCGCGACTGGCGCTGTTCCTGACGTCCGACGACTCCTCCTACATCACCGGGCAGCCGTTCGTGATCGACGGGGGGTGGCTGGCGGGGGTCAGCGTCATCTGACGCTGCGGGCGTATCTGACTGGTCATCAGGTATTGACCCTCCCTGCGGGTGGTGCCACAGTCGTTCAAAACTGACGGAGCGTCAGAAAACTTCGGAACCGGGGACGGTGAACCGCCTTGGAATTCGGGCTCTTTGTACAGGGATACGTGGGCAAACGCGCCGAGACCGATCCGCTCGCGGAGCACAAGGCGCTGATGGAGGAGACCGAGTACGTCATCCAGGCGGACAAGTCAGGCTTCAAGTACGCATGGGCCTCCGAGCACCACTTCCTGGAGGAGTACTCCCATCTCTCCGCCAACGACGTGTTCCTGGGGTACCTCGCGCACGCGACGGAGCGGATCCATCTGGGGTCCGGCATCTTCAACCCGCTGGCCCAGGTCAACCATCCGGTGAAGGTCGCCGAGAAGGTCGCGATGCTCGACCATCTGTCCCGCAACCGCTTCGAGTTCGGCAGCGGGCGGGGCGCCGGGTCGCACGAGATCCTGGGGTTCATACCGGGCGTGACCGATATGAACTACACCAAGGAGATCTGGGAAGAGACCATCGCCGAGTTCCCCAAGATGTGGCTCCAGGACGAGTACGTCGGCTTCCAGGGCAAGCACTGGCAGCTGCCGCCGCGCAAGGTCCTGCCGAAGCCGTACGGGAAGTCGCATCCGGCGATGTGGTACGCCGCCGGCTCGCCGCCCTCGTACGCGATGGCCGCGCGCAAGGGGCTCGGAGTCCTCGGCTTCAGCATCCAGAAGGTCTCCGACATGGAGTGGGTGCTGGAGCAGTACAAGACGGCGATCGTGAACGCCGAGCCGATCGGCGACTTCGTCAACGACAACGTCATGGTGACGACGACGGCCATCTGCGCGCCGACGCACGACGAGGCGATACAGATCGCGGTGAGCGGCGGGCTGCACTATCTGCCCTCGCTGGTGTTCCGGTACCACGACACCTTCCCGCGGCCCGAGGGTTTCCCGGTGTGGCCGGAGACGCTGCCCGAGTACACGCCGGAGTTCGTGGAGCTGCTCATCGAGGAGGAGCTGCTGATCTGCGGTGATCCGGACGAGGTGCTCACGCAGTGCAAGCGGTGGGAGCAGGCCGGGGCGGATCAGTTGAGCTTCGGGCTGCCGGTGGGAGTGCCGAAGGAGGAGACGTTGCAGACGATTCGGTTGATCGGGGAGCACGTGATTCCGAAGATCGACACGGATCCTGTGCACCGGACCACGCGGTTCCGGGGGGCTGTCTGAGGTCGTACGGCGGCTGCGGGTGTGTGGGGGCTGGTCGCGCAGTTCCCCGCGCCCCTGAAAAGACAGGTCGGTCACCGCAGCGCCTGCTGAGGAGGCAAGGCTCATGCTCGATCACCTCATCAAGGGGGCGACGATCGTCGACGGGACCGGCGCGCCCGGCTTCGTCGCCGACGTCGGCATACGAGACGGCCGTATCGCCGTCATAGGAACCGTCACAGAGGGACACCGCAGCAGCGAGGACGCCACCGGGCTCGTTCTCGCCCCCGGGTTCGTCGATCCGCATACGCATTACGACGCCCAGTTGTTCTGGGATCCGTATGCGACGCCGTCGCTGAACCACGGGGTGACCACCGTGGCCGGTGGGAACTGCGGGTTCACGCTGGCGCCGTTGAACCCGTCCCGGCCCGGGGACGCCGACTACACCCGGCGCATGATGTCCAAGGTCGAGGGCATGTCGCTGGTCGCGCTCGAAGAAGGGGCGCCCTGGAGCTGGAACTCCTTCGGGGAGTATCTGGACGCTCTCGAAGGGCGGATCGCGGTCAACGCGGGCTTCATGGTGGGGCACTGTGCGCTGAGGCGGTACGTCATGGGAGCCGACGCGGTCGGCGGGCAGCCCAGCGAGGAGCAACTGGCCGAGATCGTACGGCTGTTGCACGACGCCATGGGCGCCGGTGCCTGGGGGTTCTCCACCACCCAGTCGTCCACGCACTCCGACGGGGACGGAAAGCCGGTGGCCTCCCGGCATGCCGAGCCCGCGGAGCTGCTCGCCCTCTCCAAGGCCGTGGGGGAGCACGAGGGGACACAGATCGAGGCGATCGTCGCGGGCTGTCTGGATCAGTTCAGCGACGCCGAGATCGAGCTGTTCGCGGAGATGAGCGCCGTCGCCGGCCGGCCGCTGAACTGGAACGTGCTGACCATCGACTCGGCCGTGCCGGAGCGGGTGCCCCGGCAGTTGCTGGCGAGTGAACGGGCGCGCAAGGCCGGTGGCCGGGTCGTGGCGCTGACCATGCCGATCCTCACGCCGATGAACATGTCGCTGGGCACGTTCTGCGCGCTCAACCTGATCCCCGGATGGGGGCCGGTCCTGGGGCTGCCCGTGCCCGAGCGGATCGCCCGGCTGCGCGACCCCGAGGTGCGGGCGGAGCTGCTGCGGCACGCCTCGTCCAAGGAGGCCGGTGTCTTCCGGCGGCTGACCAACTTCGGGCGGTACGTCATCGGCGACACCTACAGCGACGCCAACCGCGGACTGACCGGCCGCGTCGTGGAGGACATCGCCCGCGAACGCGGCCAGGAACCCTTGCAGTGCATGGTGGAGATCTGCGCCGCCGACGACCTGCGTACGGTCCTGTGGCCGATGCCCACCGACAACGACCCCGCCTCCTGGGCGCTGCGCGCCGAGGCGTGGCAGCACGACGACGTCATGCTGGGCGGCTCGGACGCCGGAGCGCATCTGGACCGGATGTGCGGGGCGCCGTACACCACCCGCTTTCTCGGGGACTGTCTGCGCGGGCGGAAACTCGCGAGCCTGGAGCAGGCCGTGAAGATGCTGACCGACGATCCCGCACAGCTTTTCGGGTTGCGCGAACGCGGCCGGATCCAGGAGGGCTTCCATGCGGACCTGGTGCTCTTCGACCCGGAGCGGATCGACGCCGGCACGGCCACCCTGGTGCACGACCTGCCGGGCGACAGCCCGCGGCTGGACTCCAAGGCGATCGGGGTGCGGGCCGTGTGGGTCAACGGCGTCGAGGCGATCCGGGACGACGTGGTGAGCGGGGCCGTGCCGGGGCGGGTGCTGCGCTCGGGGCGGGACACCAGGACGGTGGCCACCAGGTGAGCCACGAAGGTGTCGACCGGCAGCGGTTGTTCGTCGGCGGGGCGTGGGTGGAGCCGGACGGCGGCCACTACCCCGTGATCGATCCGGCGACCGAGGACACCGTCGGAGGGGCTCCGGAGGCCTCGCGGGACCAGGTGCACGCGGCCTGCGCGGCGGCCCGCGGGGCCTTCGGGCCGTGGTCGCGCACCGCGCCGGAGGAGCGGGCGGCCGTGCTGGCACGGGCGGCGGACATCATCCACGGCCGTCTCGGGCCGTACGCCGAACTCGCGCAGGCCGAGACCGGAGCGACCACCGGGACCGCCCGCGGCATGCAGGTCGGTGTGGGGGCGGCCCGGTTCCGGCGTTACGCGCGCGTGGAGTCCGCCGAGTGGGCGATCGCGCCGCAGATCAACGAGGCGGGTGGGGGCACCTCCCACGCCCTTAAGGCAGTGGGGGCGGGGAGGGCCGGCGTGATGGGTGCGCTGGCCGTGCGGCAGCCCGTCGGGGTCGTCACCTGCATCACCTCCTACAACAACCCGTGGGCCAATCCGGCCGGCAAGATCGCGCCCGCGCTGGCCATGGGCAACACGGTGGTCGTGAAGCCGGCGCCGCAGGACCCGCTGTCCGTCTACCGGATGGCGGAGGCCCTGGAGGCGGCCGGGGTGCCGCCGGGTGTCGTGAACGTCGTCTCCGGCCGGTCCGCGGAGGTCGGCGAGGCGGCCGTGTCGTCCGGGGACGTCGACATGGTGAGCTTCACCGGCTCCACGGCGGTCGGGCGGCGTATCGCCGAGGCGTGCGGGCGGGACATGAAACGCCAGTTGATGGAGCTCGGCGGGAAGGGCGCGGCGGTCGTCTTCGACGACGCGGACCTCGGCTCGGCGGTCGCCGGGATCGGCACCACCTTCTCCTTCTACAGCGGGCAGATCTGTACGGCGCCGACGCGGGTGCTGGCGCAGCGGGGCGTGTACGGCCGGCTGGTCGAGCAACTGGCGGCGTACGCGGGCCGGTTGAAGGTGGGCGATCCGCGCGAGGCGGGCACCGTCGTCGGGCCGGTGATCTCGGCGGAGCACCGGGACCGGGTGGAGTCATACGTGGAGACGGGCCGCAAGGAGGGTGCGGTGGTGGTGGCGGGTGGTGAACGGCCGCCGTACGGCAAGGGCTTCTACGTCGCCCCCACCCTCCTCGCCGACTGCACCAACGACATGACGGTCGCCCGGGAGGAGATCTTCGGGCCGGTCGTGTGCGTGATCCCCTTCGACGACGAGGAGGAGGGCATCGCCCTCGCCAACGACTCGGAGTACGGCCTGATCGACTACGTCTGGTCCGGTGACGTCGCCCGCGCCTTCCGTGTCGCGCGGCGGCTGCGGGCCGGCGGGGTCGGCGTCAACACCGTCGGCCGCAACATGGAGGCACCGTTCGGGGGGTTCAAGCAGAGCGGGGTGGGACGGGACGTCGGGTCGTACGCCCTGCACGCCTACAGCGAGGTGCAGGCCATCGTGTGGCCGGGGTGAGCGCCGGGGATTGACCGGGCGGTGTCTGTCGCCGGGGCGGCAGGGCGGGCAGAGTCTGCCGTATGGGACACCTGGTGCAGGTCAAGGGCGGCGAGGTCTGGGCGGACGACACCGGTGCGGACGGGGCGGGGCCGCCCGTGGTCCTGCTGCACCCGGGCGTCGGGGACTCCCGGCTGTGGGAGCCCGTCCTGCCCGGCCTGGGGGCCGGACGCCACCGGGTGATCCGGTACGACGCCCGCGGCTTCGGCCGCTCCCCGGCACCCACGACCTCCTACGCCCAGGTGGACGACCTCCGCAGCGTCCTGGACCACTTCGAACTGCCCCGGGTGGTCCTGGCCGGCTCCAGCATGGGCGCCAGGGCCGCCATCGACCTGGCGCTGGACGACCCCGGCCGGGTGGCGGCCCTGGGCCTGTTCGTGCCGGGCGTCGCCGGATACGAGGGTCTCGAGGTGCCCGAGGTCACCGAGGAGATCGGCCGGCTGGCCACCGCCGGGGACATGGACGGACTGGTCGCGCTCGCGCTGCGGTTGTGGGGCGCGGCGGGCCCCGACCCCGACCCGGAGGCCGAGTCGGCGCTGCGGGCGGCGATCCCGGCCTGGTTCACGACGTACGGGCACGAGACGCCCGGCGCCCCCGCCTTCGACCGGCTGGGCGAACTCGACCTCCCCTGCACGCTCCTCCTCGGTGAGCGGGACCAGCCCGAGGTGATCCGCTGCAACGAGGCGATGGCCGCACGTATCCCCGGGTGCCGGCTGGTCCGGCACCCGGAGTGCGACCACTTCCCGACGCTGCGGGCGCCGCGGGACGTCGCACGCCTGGTGCGGGAGCTGTGCGAGCGGGCGGCGGCCGACTGACGGTGGCCGCCTGACCGGTGCCGCGGGTGTCAGCCGCCGAGATCCACCCGGACCGTCAGCAGGTTCGTCCCGAGGGCGCGGACGGCCGTGCTGTTGAAGCGGGGCAGGCGGCGCAGCCGGGCGACCGGGTCGTCGTCGGGCAGCAGATGGGCCGTGCCGGTGTGCCAGCGGCCCTTTATCCGCACCCGTACCCGTGGATCGGCCTTGATGTTGCGGATGTACTGGGACCGGTCGCCGAACTCCGAGACCAGCCAGAAGGAGTCACCGACCCGGCGGCCGCCCACCGGCGTCTGCCGGGGCAGGCCGGAGACCCGGCCGGTGGTCTCCAGGACCGTCTGGAGGGGAAGGCGGCGCAGCACCGGATTGCCGACATGGCGCTGGAAGCCGGTGGCGGCGCGGAACCTGAGCTCGGCGAGGCGGGACATGCCTGAGGGTCTCCTGTCTCCTGCTGGGTACCAGGGCACGACGGTCGAACTGTTGCTTCAATGGTGACTCACGCGGCATGACGAGAGCGGGTGGCTGCCGATGCGGGTCGTGACCTGGAACCTGTGGTGGCGCTTCGGGCCCTGGGAGGCACGGCAGAAGGCCATCCTCACCGAACTGCGTGAGCTGCGCCCCGACGTGGTGGGCCTGCAGGAGGTATGGGCGGCCGACGGCGAGAACCAGGCCGAGTGGCTGGCCGCCGAGCTCGGCATGTACTGGGCCTGGGCCCCCTCGCCCGCCCCGGACCGCTGGCGCCGGCGTATCGCCGACCCGAACGTCGACATCGGCAACGCCGTACTGAGCCGCTGGCCGGTGACCGACCGGCGCACCCTGCGTCTGCCCGCCCCGTCCGACGTCGACGACGGCCGCCTGGCCCTCTTCACCCGCATCGCCACCCCCGCCTACGACATCCCGTTCTTCACCACCCACCTGACGTCCGCCCTGCACGCCTCGGCCGTACGCTGCCGCCAGGTCACGGCCCTGGCCGAGTTCATCGCCGAGAACCGGGGCGACACGCCCTTTCCGACGATCGTCACCGGGGACTTCAACGCCTGGCCGGACTCCGACGAGATCCGTCTCTTCGGCGGCTACCGCACCGCCCCGGTCGTGCCCGGCCAGGTCTTCTTCGACGCCTGGCAGTACGCCGACCCGGGCGCCCCCGCCGACACCTGGGACCGCGCCAACCCCTATGTCGCGGCGGGCCTGGAGCCCGGCGTCCGCATCGACTACATCCACGTCGGCCCACCCGGCCTCGGCGGCCTCGGCCACGTACGCGCCGTCCACCGCGCCGGCGACGGCCCCGTCGACGGCACCTGGCCGTCCGACCACGCGGCGGTGGTCGCGGACCTCGGGGACACCGCTCCGACGGACTGAGGGCCGGTAGCAAGGCTCCTTCATGGGTCAGCCGGTGGCCCACTCCAGCATGCGCCCTTCGTGGACCGAGGGGCGGCGGTGCGCGGTCGGTAGCGGCAGCGACCCCTCCACCGCGTTGCACAGGTCAGTGAGCATGTGAGTCATGGACGGCCACAGCAGCAGGTACGCGGGATCGCCGAACGAGATCTCGCCGATCTCCCCTTCGTGGCCCGTGCGGTGGTCGACGAACAGCAGATCACCGGTGAGGCCCTGAGCGAAGGGAACCCACTGGGTGTGTGCTGTGCGCCCGACCACCTCTTCCTCGTAACCTTCCTCGACCGCTTCCTGCGCCATGGAGGAAAGGTTCTGATGCCATTCCTGGATTCCGTCGGTATCCAGAAGGCTGTACCCGAGAAGAAATGCGCCCGGCGCCATGCTGGACCTGCGTGGGGTGACACCATTGTGCTCCGCGAGAAGCAGCTTCAGATCAATGTGAAGCGGAAAGCCAATTCCGCTCTCCAGCCTGGAAATATCACCGTCCGACGCTCCTGGGCGGAGCGTGGAATAATCGCCCGGCGCGTTCTGTCGAAGCCACTCTTCAAATCGGTGCAACAGTTCCTGCATCCTGTCACCGTAGCAATCCGGAACTTCACTGCTCGTCCGAAGGCGGTGGATCTTCCGTGACTACGAGTGGCCCAGGAAGATCGGGTTCGTGAACGCCGCCAGTGCGCCCGGCAAGGGCCCCACCGCCGTCTCGTGGCGCAACTCCGCCCGTACGTAGGCCGCGTACGAGGGCGTCGTGCGCCACTCCACGACCCCGGACCCCGTCACCGGCAGGGGCGGGCCGGTGAACAGGACGCCCTGGTCGGTGACGAAGCGGACCGTGCAGCGGGGGGCGCCCGAGGCCTCCAGGCGGACCGTGACCGGGGTGTCGCGGTCGACCTTCAGCCGGCCGCCGATTCCGGCGTGTTCGCCCTTCGCACCGGACACGCCGAAGGTCAGTGAGACGTTCTTCGACTCGGCCACGTACGACCGGCCCGCCTTGATCCCCTCCTGGATCGCCTCGCGCGTCAGGTCGTCGGCGAGCACCACGGTCTGCGGGGTGCCGACCGGGTCGGGGTCGCGGTGGGCGTCGCTGTTGCCCATGGCCGGAATCCAGTCCCGGCCCTCCCGCACCGAGGCCACCAGCATGCTGTCCCAGTCCGCCAGGGTCACCTCGTCGTCCGGCGTGTAGGGGCCGTTCCACACCTCGACAGCGTCCGCCTCGCCGAAGCCGAACTTCCAGTTGCAGCCGACGCAGGTGGCGTGCGGGTGGGCGGGCACCACGAGGCCGCCGGCGCCCCGGATCTGGCGGGCGAAGCGGCCGAAGCGGTTGTCCCTGGCGCGGTAGCGCCAGTCGATGAAGGTGCCGGGGTCGGTGCCCAGCGCCACCACGTGGCCGTTCCGCGTCGTGACCTCCTCGCCCAGCATGATCAGGAGGTCGTCGCCCGCCACGTCCGCCCAGTGCGCGTGCGCCGAGTGCGTGTTGTGCTCCGAGCTGTTGATGAAGTCCAGGCCCGCCGCCCGTGCCAGCGCCGCGATCTCGGCGGGCGTACGGCGGCCGTCGGAGTACCAGGAGTGGAGGTGGCAGTCTCCGCGATACCAGGCACGGCCCCGGCCCTTCGCCCGGCCCGGCGGGTACGTCGGGTCCACGGTCTCACCGGGCTCGCCGTACGTCAGCGTGATCGTGATCTCGTACGGCAGTCCCTGCGGCGCCACCGTGTAGGGGCCCAGCGCGATGTGCCACGTGCCCGCGCGCACCGGGCCCGGGACGTACCCCGGTGTCGCCTCGTCGGCCCGGATGAAGAACTCCGTGCGCGCCCCGCCCGACCAGCCCCTGAAGCCACGGCCGCCGAGCTCCGTGCCGCGCTGGTCGAAGATGCCGATGTCGAGGGCGTTGCCCGGGGTGCCGGCCGGGACGGACGGCTTCTCGTAGGTGTAGGAGACCTTGATCTCCCGTACCCCGGACGGCACTTCGACCGGCAGGTACACGAAGTCGGGGGACCCGGGCGGCAGGGTGCCCCGCACCGTGCGGGTCTCCGCGTCCTGGGTGTCGTCGGCGCCTGAAGCGAAGGTCACGCTTCCCAACGTAAGCGCGGCCGCCGCACCCGTCACGAACAATGCGCGTCTTCCCAGTCCCGCGCCGTCATGGTGGTCCTCGCACATGCTGCTGCTCCCCAGGTCGTCGTCGTGGGTGACAGGGCGTGGTGGTGCAGGGGTGGTGCGTGCAACCCTCGTATTCAGCCGTGAACTTCCGGGCAAGGGAAGGGAATCGTCAGCCGATCGGCAGCTGACGAAGCCGTCCGGGGAGGGGCTGATTTAGGCCGACCGGTCGGTATGGACATTGCCGTCTCCGCGCGGTACAGATGCACCCATGCGTATCTCCGCCACGATCTTCCTCACCGACGAGACCATCACCCCGACCCGGCTCGCCCGTGAGCTGGAGCAGCGGGGGTTCGCCGGGCTGTACCTGCCCGAGCACACCCACATCCCCGTCGACCGGACCACGCCGTACCCGGCCGGCGGCGAGTTGCCGCCCGAGTACGGCCGCACCCTCGACCCCTTCGTCGCCCTCGGCCAGGCCGCCGCCGTCACCGAACGGCTCGGTCTCGGTACCGGCATCACCCTGGTCGCCCAGCACGACCCGATCGACCTGGCCAAGCAGATCGCGACCCTGGACCATCTGTCCGGCGGGCGCTTCACCCTCGGCCTGGGCTTCGGCTGGAACGTGGAGGAGGCCGCCGACCACGGCGTCGAGTGGGCCACGCGACGCGATCTCGTCCGCGACCGGATGGCCCTGATGCGGGCCCTGTGGACCGACGAACCGGTCGCATACGAGGGGGAGTTCGGGTCGGTAAGCGCCAGTTTCGCCTATCCCAAACCCGTACAGAAGCCTCGCGCTCCGAAGGTCAACGGCCCCCGCACGCTCATCGGGGGAGCGGCCGGGCCGAAGCTGTTCGCGCACATCAGCGAGTACGCCGACGGGTGGATGCCGATCGGCGGGCGAGGATTGTCCGAAAGTCTCCCCCGGTTACGAACCGTCTGGACCGACGCCGGCCGGGACACGGACGCGCTCCAGGTCGTGCCCTACGCCGTGTATCCCAGCCCCGGAAAGCTCGCACACTATGCCGAGTTGGGCATCGAGGAGGTCGTGGTACAGCTGCCTCCGGCGGGAGAGGCGGAGGTTCTGCGGGTGTTGGACGAGTATGCCGAGTACCTCTAGAGGGGGCGGGCGGGCAGCCGACCCAGGGGCGCGGGAACTGCGCGACCAGCCACAACGTACCCGCACCCGGCAATACACAGCACCACCCCGAACCCTCCCCGGCCCCGCAAATCTCGAACGTATGCTCAAAGAATGACGACTCCCGCGACCCCCGGAACCGGCCCGAATCCCGGCCCCACCGAGAACTCCACGCGTCGCGCCCTCAAACGCGCCCGGGACGGCGTCGCACTCGACGTCTCCGAGGCGGCCGTACTCCTCCAGGCCCGCGGTGAGGCCCTCGACGACCTCGCCGCGTCCGCCGCCCGGGTGCGTGACGCGGGCCTGGAGGCCGCCGGCCGCCCCGGCGTGATCACGTACTCGAAGAGCGTCTTCATCCCCCTCACCCGGCTGTGCCGGGACAAGTGCCACTACTGCACCTTCGTCACCGTCCCCGGCAAGCTGCGCCGCGCGGGCCACGGGATGTTCATGTCCCCCGACGAGGTCCTCGACATCGCCCGCAAGGGCGCGGCCCTCGGCTGCAAGGAAGCCCTCATCACCCTCGGCGACAAGCCGGAGGACCGCTGGCCGGAGGCCAGGGAGTGGCTCGACGCGCACGGTTACGACGACACCATCGCCTACGTCCGCGCCATCTCCATCCGCATCCTGGAGGAGACCGGCCTGCTCCCGCACCTCAACCCGGGTGTCATGACGTGGACCGACTTCCAGCGCCTCAAGCCCGTCGCCCCGTCGATGGGGATGATGCTGGAGACGACCGCGACCCGGCTGTGGTCCGAGCCCGGCGGCCCCCACCACGGCTCCCCGGACAAGGAACCGGCCGTCCGGCTGCGGGTCCTGGAGGACGCGGGCCGTTCCTCGGTCCCCTTCACCTCCGGGATCCTCATCGGCATCGGCGAGACGTACGAGGAGCGCGCCGAGTCCCTCTTCGCGCTGCGCCGGATCGCCCGGTCGTACCACGGCATCCAGGAACTGATCATCCAGAACTTCCGCGCCAAGCCCGACACCGCGATGCGCGGCATGCCGGACGCCGAACTGGACGAACTGGTCGCGGCGGTCGCGGTGGCCCGGCTCATCATGGGCCCGGCCGGCAACATCCAGGCCCCGCCCAACCTCGTCGAGGGCGAGTACGCCCGCCTGATCGCCGCCGGCATCGACGACTGGGGCGGCGTCTCCCCGCTCACCATCGACCACGTCAACCCCGAACGCCCCTGGCCGCAGATCGAGGAACTGACCCGGCAGTCGGCGGACGCCGGCTTCGAGCTGCGGGAACGGCTTTGTGTCTACCCCGAGTTCGTGCAGCGCGGCGAGCCCTGGATGGACCCCCGGCTGCTGCCGCACGTACGGGCGCTCGCCGACCCGGGGACCGGCCTCGCCCGCCCCGACGCCGTGGTCGAGGGCCACCCGTGGCAGGAGCCCGAGGAGGCGTTCGTCTCCTCCGGCCGTACCGACCTGCACGCCACCATCGACACCGAGGGCCGCACGTCCGACCGCCGCGACGACTTCGACGAGGTGTACGGCGACTGGGGCGCCCTGCGCGAGGCCGCCGCCCCCGGTATGACGCCCGAGCGCATCGACACCGACGTCCGCCAGGCGCTGCGGGTCGCCGCCGACGACCCGACCCGGCTGACCGACGACGAGGCGCTGGCGCTCCTGCATGCGGACGGCCCGGCGCTGGACGCGCTGTGCCAGGTGGCCGACGACGTCCGCACATCAGCGGTCGGCGACGACGTGACGTACATCGTCACGCGGAACATCAACTTCACCAACGTCTGCTACACGGGCTGCCGCTTCTGCGCCTTCGCACAGCGCAGGACCGACGCCGACGCCTACACCCTCTCCCTGGACCAGGTCGCCGACCGCGCCCAGCAGGCGTGGGAGGTGGGCGCGGTCGAGGTCTGCATGCAGGGCGGCATCCACCCGGACCTGCCCGGGACGGCGTACTTCGACATCGCCAGGGCCGTGAAGGAGCGCGTGCCCGGAATGCATGTGCACGCCTTCTCGCCGATGGAGGTCGTCAACGGCGCCACCCGCACCGGGATGTCGATCAGGGAGTGGCTGAGCGCCGCGAAGGAGGCCGGCCTGGACTCCATCCCCGGCACCGCCGCCGAGATCCTCGACGACGAGGTCCGCTGGATCCTGACCAAGGGCAAGCTGCCGACGGCGACCTGGATCGAGGTGATCACCACCGCGCACGAGCTCGGCATCCGCTCCAGCTCGACGATGATGTACGGCCATGTGGACCAGCCCCGCCACTGGCTCGGCCACCTGCGCACCCTGGCCGGCATCCAGCAACGCACCGGCGGCTTCACGGAGTTCGTGACCCTGCCGTTCATCCACACCAACGCGCCGGTCTATCTGGCGGGCATCGCGCGTCCGGGCCCCACGATCCGCGACAACCGCGCGGTCACCGCCATGGCCCGGCTACTGCTGCACCCGTACATCCCCAACATCCAGACCAGCTGGGTCAAGCTGGGCACCGAGGGCGCGGCGGAGATGCTCCGCTCCGGGGCGAACGACCTCGGCGGCACGCTGATGGAGGAGACGATCTCGCGGATGGCGGGTTCGTCGTACGGCTCCTACAAGTCGGTACGCGACCTGGTGGCCGTCGCCGAGGCGGCCGGCCGGCCGGCGAAGCCGCGTACGACCCTGTACGGCGAGGTGTCCGAGGAGCGGCAGCGGGCGGCGGCCGCCTCGGACGGGCATCTGCCCGAGCTGCTGCCGGTGCTGGACTGAGGAAGAGCCCACCGCGGGGGTCGGTACGATGATCCGACCCCCGCTGGAGGGGTTCCATAGCTTTCCTTAGCTGAGGAGATGCGTGCCCGTGCCTGCTCCCAAGGTCTGGGTGACCGGTCTGACGGTGGGAGCGATAGCCGCCGTCACCGCCCTCGCCGTGCAGGCAGAGAAGGGGCCGCACCCGACGGCCGCGAAGGCCCGCCCGAGCGCTTCGGCGCCGTCGGGCGCGAGCCCCGCACCGACGAAGTCCCCCGGTGAGGTGGTCGTGCCCGACGGCTCGGGCACGGGACGCCGGGTCGTCTACTCCCTCGGGAAGAAGCGGGTCTGGCTGGTCGACGCGAGCGACGCGTCCCGCCGTACGTTCGCCGTGTGGCCGGGCACGGTGAGCCCGGACCCCGGCACCTACGCGGTCTCGTCCCGCAGCATGGCCACCACCGGCTCGGACGGTGTGCAGATCGAGAACATCATCTACTTCACCGCCAAGTCCGGCGTCTCCATCGCCTTCTCCAACGCCGTCGACGGCTCCTCGCCCCCGCCCGCCGGGGACAAGCAGACCGGCGGTATCCGGATGCGCGCGGCCGACGGCGCGGCGCTGTGGAAGTTCGGCGAGGCGGGTACGTCGGTGGTCGTGGTGAAGTAGCCGTCCGCTGCATCCTTCGATGTACGGCAGGTTCCCCTTCGCTCATGACGATCCGGGGAGATACCGCCGAGACGATGAAGGCATGACGCACACGGACGCGCGAGTCACACAGACACCGCAGGCCCCGCCCGCCGGACGCCGGCTTCCCCTCCTCGACGTGCTGCGCGGTGTGGCCATCCTGGGCACCCTCATGACCAACGTATGGATCTTCACCGGTCCGGGCGCGGAATGGGGAGCCCTGGAGTCCGGGATGGCCACGGGGCCCGTCGAGGGCACCTTCGGCGTGCTGGCGAACGGCAAGTTCCTGTCGCTGCTGACGATCCTGTTCGGGGTCGGCCTCGCCATCCAGTACGCCTCCGCGCAGCGGCGCGGACAGCCGTGGCCGGGGCGCTACCGGTGGCGTGCGCTGTTCCTGTTCGCCGAGGGCACCGTGCACTTCGTGCTGGTCTTCGCCTGGGACGTACTGATGGGGTACGCGGTCACCGCGCTGCTCGTCGCACGGCTGCTGACCCGCTCGGAGCGGGCCCAGCGGCGGGTGATGTGGTGGGCGGCGGGCCTCCATCTGACGCTGATGGGCCTGCTGACCGCGGCGATCGCGGCGGCCGACGACGGCAGCGGCGGCGGCACGGTCTCCCGGGACGTCGTGGACCTGTACGCACACGGCGGCTACCTGGACCAGGTGGCCTTCCGCCTGGAGAACGCGCTCGCGCTGCGCATGGAACCGGTGCTGACCTTCTTCCTCCTGCTCTTCCTGTTCCTGCTGGGCGTACGGCTGTTCCGGGCGGGCGCGTTCGGCGCGGACGAGACGGGACGCCGGCTGCGCTCCCGGCTCCTGGCGTGGGGAATCGGCCTCGGGCTGCCCCTCAACGTGGCGGCGACGCTGGCCGGCCCCGACCTGTTCCTGCTGGCCCGCTACGGCGCGGCCCCGCTGCTGGCCCTCGGCTACATCGGCCTGATCGGAGCCGTGGTGGACCGGGTACGGCGGCCGGGCCCGCTGCTGACGGGCCTGACCTCCGTCGGCCGGACCGCGCTGTCCGGCTACGTCCTGCAGAACGTGCTGTGCGTGCTCATCTCCTACGGCATCGGGCTGGGCCTCGCGGAGCGGTTCGCGGACTCGGGCCCGTGGTGGGTCGTGGCACTGTGGGCCACGGTCTGCGCGGTCCTCATGGTGGGCTCCACGCTGTGGCTGCGGCGGTTCTCCGCAGGGCCCCTGGAATCGGTCCAGAAGTGGGCCCTGCGTCGCTGATCCGGGTCAGGCGTCGGTCTGCTGCGCCGACCCGAACGGCAGATGGTTGACGATCAGCACGACCCCGCTGAGCAGGAACACCCGCGTCGCCGCGTCCAGCCCGTTCCAGTCCCCGGACTGCCACATCGCGAACCACTCACCGCCGATCGCGATGAACCCGGCGCCGAACAGGAGCATCAGCATCAGCAGGCCGTACGTGGCGAAACGGCGGGCCCGCCGGTCCTCACGGCGGAACCACAGCCAGCTGCCGTATATGAGCACCAGGGCGGCGAGGGTCTCCCAGACGATGATCGCGACGTACGCCGCGTCCTGAAGTCCCTTGCTGGTGACGGCTCTCCACATCAGGTCGTCGTCCTTGAACGTCGTGTCCATGGCGAGGACATGCCGCACGAACTGCTGGTTCGTCCCGAAGTCGGTGATGTTCCCGAAGGCGACGAGAGCGATGTAGAGGGCGGCCGTCGCGGTCAGGAGAGCGGCCGCGAGGTGGAGGGAGGGGCGTGGGGGTGTGGATGACATGCTGGTCATCTTCCCTGTGGGGCACCTGTGTTCCCTAGGCATTGAGCCAGAATGGTGGCCTGCGGAGCACCGGACGAGGGGACCACGCATGGGGCAGGCGCGGCCGTCGATGCAGGAGCTGATCGGACGTCGCAAGCGAGCCGGTTTCGTCGGACGCAGCGACGAACGGGCCGCGTTCCGGAGGAACTTCGACTTCGCGCCGGACGACGAGCGGCATCGGTTCCTGTTCCATGTGCACGGCAACGCCGGGGTCGGGAAGACGTTCCTGATCCGGGAGTTGGAGCAGCTCTCCCGCGACCGGGGCGCCCTCACCGCGTTCGTGGACGAGAGCGTCGGCAGCGTGACCGAGGCCCTGGCGGCGATCAGCCGCCAATTCGCCGCCCAGGGACACAAGTTCAAGGAACTGGAGCGACTGCTCACCACCCACCGGGATCGGCGCCACGAGGCAGAGGCGGCGACCGCCGCCCTGCTCGAACCGGAGCCGCGGGAGCCGTCCGGCGGCAGTATGGCGGTGGCCCGGGCAGGTCTGGCCGGACTGGCGTTGGTGCCGGGCGTGGGCCCCTTCGCCGGCGCGCTCGACGCGGCGCAGCTCGCCCACGGCGCCGATCGCCTGCGCGCGGGACTCAGCGCACGCTTCCGCAGCCAGGAGGACGTACAACTCGTCCTGGCACCGGATCGCGTACTGACCCCGGTGCTGCTCGGCGAGCTGGCCGACGCCGCGTCGGAGGCGCCCTGGATCGTCCTGTTCTTCGACACGTACGAAAGGACCGGGCTGTTTCTCGACGGCTGGTTGCACCAGGCCATGACGACCGAGCGGTACGGCGCCTTCCCCGCCAACGCCGTCGTGGTCACGGCCGGGCAGCTCCCCCTCGCCCACGCACGCTGGGGCGGCCTGACGGAATTCGTGACGGAGGTACCGCTCGGGCCCTTCACGGAGACGGAGGCGCGACGTCTGCTCGCGGACAAGGGCGTGCACGACGAGCCCGTCGTCGCCGAGGTGCTGCGCCTGACCGGAGGACTCCCGGTGCTCGTCTCCACCCTTGCCGAGACCCGGCTCGCGGATCCGGCGGACGTCGGGGATCCGAGCGGCACGGCCGTCGAGCGGTTCCTGAAGTGGGAGCAGGATCCGGTGCGCAGAGCCGCCGCACTGGCCTGCGCCCTGCCCCGGACGCTGGACGCGGATGTGTTCCGGGCCGTGGTCGAGTGTCCGGAGGAGGAGCGCGACGGGCTGTACGCGTGGCTGAAGAGGATGCCCTTCGTCAGCGAGCGCGGGGACCGGATGCAGTATCACGACCTCGTACGCGCGCCGATGCTGAGGCTGCAACGCCGGCAGTCGCCCCGAGGGTGGGCCCGGCACCACACGCGGATCGCGGAGACGTTCGCGTCGTGGCGGGAGCAGGCCGAAGCCGATCTGGAGCCCGGCGAGTTCTGGAACGAGGAGGACTGGCGCGAACTGCGGCTCGTCGAGTCGTACCACCTCCTGTGCGCACGGCCTCGTGCCGCCCTGCCAGGGGTCCTGGCGGACCTCGTCACCGCGTGTGACCACGGCGAGGACGTCCTGCGGCGGTGGGTGCAGCTCCTTGCCGAGGCCGGCGAGGACGCGGACGCCGAGGTGATCCGGACGTGGGCGGACGGCCTGGTGGAGGCACTTGCGGAGAGCGGGGCGGAGACAGTACTGCGGCTGCTCCTTGAGCGTGCCCGCGGCCCTGAGGAGTGGCGGGCGAGGGCATGGGCCGCGCGGGGCGACGCGCTGGCCAGGGGCGGCGAGCAGGAGCGAGCGGTGAAGGCCTACGACCGGGCCCTCGATCTCGATCCCGAGCTGGTGTCCGCGTACCGGGGCAAGGTGCAGGCCCGCAGCGCGCTCGGCGACTACCGGGGCGCCCTCGACGACCTCCGCCGGGTTCTCGAACTGGAGCCGGACAACCCGTACAACGTGTTCCTGCGCGGCGAGCACCAACGGATCCTGGGCCGCTACGACGAGGCGATCCAGGACCTGGACAGAGGCATCCGGCTCGACCCGAACCAGGAATTCGCCTGGGCCTCCCGGGGCGCCGCCCGCCTCAGCCGAGGAGAGCTCGACGAGGCCCTCACGGATCTGAACCGCGCCCTCGAACTGAAGCCGGACTACGCCTGGGCGCTGGCCCGTCGGGCCCGTCTGTGGCGCGCCCGCGGAGACCGTGCCGGACAGCTGGCCGACCTCGACCGGGCCCTGGCCCTGCAACCCGACTGGGCCTGGGGCCGCTGCGAGCGCGGTGACGCACTGCGCGTCGCCGGCCGTGACGAGGAGGCCCTCGTCGACTACGACCGGGCCCTGGCCCTGGACCCCGAGTACGCCTCGGCGTACGCGAGCCGTGGCGCCTCCCGGTCCAAGCTCGGCCGCCACGAGGAGGCGCTGGCCGACCTCGACCGCGCTGTGGAACTCAATCCCTCCTACGTGTGGGCCCTGGAGCGGCGGGCGACCGTGCACCGGCGACTCGGCGCGGACGACCGGGCGGCGGCGGACGAACGCCTCGCGGCCCGTCTGTCCCTGCCCACGACGGAGCCGTGATCGTCCCTGGCTGAAACTGGCCAGTCAGCTTCATTTCGGTCACATTCCACATTCCGATCCGCCCCCTGAACCGACCGTCCCCGGTCGATTACAGTGGCGAACTGTCGTACGGACGGAACGCTGTCACGGGGAGGTCTGGATGAGTGCGACCGCCGGCGCCGTCTGGGGCCGTACCGAGCAGCAGGACTTCCGCAGCCGGGTCCGCGGCACGCTGCTCGGCGTCGCCGTCGGGGACGCCCTGGGCGCGCCCGTCGACGGGCTGGGGCTGGAGGAGATCCGGGAACAGCACGGCGCCGAGGGCATCGTCGACCTGGGGTTCGGGTACGGGCGGCGCGGCGCCGTGAGCCATCTCACGCAGCTGACCCTGTTCTCGGTCGACGGGCTGATAAGGGCCCAGGTCAGACGGGACACCGGCGCCTGGCATCCGCCCACCGACGTACACCGGGCGTATCTGCGCTGGGCCGCCACACAGCGGGACTGGGGCCCCGACGAGCGCCGCAAGGACGACGGCTGGCTGGCGCGCGAGGAGTGGCTCTACGCCCGCCGCGACCCCACCCGCGCCCTGCTGATCGGCCTCGGCGACGAGACCATGGGCACGTTGGAGGCACCGAAGAACTCCACCGAGCTCGGGCCCGAGGCCGTCGCCCGTTCCGCACCCTTCGGGCTGCTCGTCGGCTGGGAGCCGCAGCTCGTCGTCCAGCTCGCCGTGGAGTGCGCGACCCAGACCCACGGCCACCCGATCGCTTATCTGTCGGCCGGTGCGTACGCCGTGATCGTGCATGGCCTGGCCTGCGGGGAGAGCCTCGACGGGGCCGTACAGCGGGCGCTCGCGCTGCTCGCCGTGCGGCCCGGTCACGAGCCCGTGTCGGACGCCCTGCAGCACGCGCTCGGCGCCGTACGGCAGGGCATGCCCACCCCGGCGCGGGTGGAGGAGCTGGCCGCCGACGGTTCGGCGGACGGGCTGCTCGCGGCGGCCGTGTACTGCGCCCTGGTCGGTGAGGACGTCCGCCACGGCCTCTGCCTCGCCGTGAACCACGACGGCCCCTCCGCCGCCGCGGCCGCCCTCACCGGTGGCCTGCTGGGCGCCCTGCACGGTGAGACCGCCCTGCCCCCGGCCTGGCTGGCCGAGCTGGAGGGCCGCCCCACGATCCTCGAACTCGCCGACGACTTCGCCATGGAGATGACCCAGGGCCCGGCCCTGCACGGCCCGGCCGGGTCGTCGCCGGGGTGGCTGGCCAGGTATCCGCGGGCCTGAGCGGACGGCGAAAGGCGGCCACCCGCTGTGCGAGTGACCGCCTGTGCGCGTTTCCGCTCTTCCTTGCTGGTGCTCAGTCCTTCGCGCGGACCGCGTCCTCCATCGGGTCCGCCGGCGCGGGCACCGCGGCCGCCGCGGCCCCGTCGTCGTCCGTGTTGATGCGCTCGACGACGGCGAGCCGCTCCGGGGTGTCCTCCGGCTTGATGAAGCCGACGACGATGTACAGGACCAGCGAGACCGCCAGCGGGATGGAGACCTGGTACTGCAGCGGCACCCCGCCCTCGATCTGCCAGCTGATCGGGTAGTTGACCAGCCAGAAGGCGAGCAGACCCATCGACCAGCTGGTGAGCGCGGCGGTCGGGCCGGAGCGGCGGAAGGGGCGCAGCAGGCCCAGCATCATCGGAATGGCGATCGGGCCCATGAGACCGGCGACCCACTTGATCACGACGGTGATGATGTCCTTGAAGGTGGGGGAGTTGACCTGGGTCGCCACCGCCATCGACAGACCGAGGAAGACGACCGTGGTCACCCGCGCGGCGATCAGCCCGGACCGCTCACCCCACGCCCGCGCCTGCTTCGACAGCACCGGCGCCACGTCCCGGGTGAACACGGCCGCGATCGCGTTGGCGTCGGAGGAGCACATGGCCATCGTGTGCGAGAAGAAGCCGACGATGACCAGGCCCAACAGTCCGTGCGGCAGCAGCTGTTCGGTCATCAGGCCGTAGGAGTCCGAGCCGTCCGGCTTCTGCGACTCGACCAGCAGCGGAGACATCCACATCGGGAAGAACAGCACCACGGGCCAGACCAGCCACAGGACCGCCGAGAGGCGCGCCGACCGCTCGGCCTCCCGCGGGGTGGCCGTGGCCATGTACCGCTGGGCCTGGTTGAGCATGCCGCCGTTGTACTCGAAGAGCTTGATGAAGAGGAAGGCGAGCAGGAAGACCGTTCCGTACGGTCCGACCAGCGGTTCACCGTGGCCCTGGAGCTCCGGCCGGTCCCAGGCGTCGAGGAAGCCGATGCCCTTGTCGTTCAGCTCCATGATGACCGCGATGAACATCGCGACACCTGCCAGCAACTGGATGACGAACTGGCCGAGTTCGGTCAGCGCGTCCGCCCACAGTCCGCCGATGGTGCAGTAGATGGCCGTGATGGTGCCGGTGATGAGGATGCCCTGGTTGAGGGACACACCCGTGAACACCGACAGCAGGGTGGCGATCGCGGCCCACTTCGCGCCCACGTCCACGATCTTCAGCAGCATGCCGGACCAGGCCAGCGCCTGCTGGGTCTTGAGGTCGTAGCGGTTCTTGAGGTACTCCAGCGGGGAGGCCACATGCAGCCGTGAGCGCAGCCGGTTGATGCGCGGCGCGAACAGCTTCGAACCGATGGCGATGCCCAGCGCGATGGGGAAGGACCAGGTGACGAAGGACGTGACGCCGTAGGTGTAGGCGATGCCCGCGTACCCGGTGAACATCACCGCGCTGTATCCGGACATGTGATGCGAGATGCCCGACAGCCACCACGGCATCTTCCCGCCCGCGGTGAAGAAGTCGCTGACGTTGTCCACGCGCTTGTGCGACCAGACGCCGATCGCCACCATCACGCCGAAGTAGCCGATGAGCACGGCCCAGTCGAGACTGTTCATGGGACCCCTTCCCCGGGTTCCGTCCTGTGAACGGCTCGCCCATGGTGGGTGCGGTGGCGAGGGCACGACAAGCGCACGTAAGGTCAACAGACAGTAAAATCGTTCTGCTTGGTGACCTGCGTTCACAGGCTTGAACAGCTACGAACGGTCGAAACCGTACCTCAGCGCATCAACTCCCCCGCATTCACCAGCAGCGACTGCCCGGTGATCGCCCGCGCCAGGTCAGACGCGAGGAACACCGCCGCGTTCGCCACATCGCCGTCCGTGGCCAGGTCCGGCAGCGCCATCCGCCCGGTCAGCCGCTTCAGTACGTCCTCCTCCGGCGCCCCCTCCGTCTGTGCGGTGAACCGGACGAACGCCTGCACCGGCGGCCCCCACATCCAGCCCGGCAGCACGGTGTTGACCCGGATGCGGTGCGGGCCCAGCTCCCGGGCGAGCGAGTACATGGCGCTGGTGAGCGCCCCCTTGGAGGCGGCGTAGGCGGCCTGGCTCACCTGCGACGGGGCGGCCACGGCGGACTGGGTGCCGATGAACACCACCGAGCCGCCGCCCTCCTTCAGTGCCGGCAGACAGGCCCGGGTCATCCGCAGCGAGCCCAGCAGATTGACGTCGATCACCGACTGCCAGGTGGTGAAGTCGGCATCCTCCAGGCCGCCGAAGTAGGAGTCCCAGGCCGCGACATGGACCACGGCTTCGATCCCCCCGAACCGCTCCCGGCCCAGCGCCGCCAGCGCCTCGCACTGCCCTTCGTCGGTGATGTCGGTCGCCCGGTACGCCGTGTGCGCCCCGCCCGGGTCGATCTCGGCGGCGCTCTTCGCGAGGTTCGCCTCCGTACGCGCCCCGAGCACGGCGTTCCCGCCGTCCCGTACGACCGCAGCCGCGACCTGGTGACCCAGGCCGGCGCCCACTCCCGAGACGACGACGGTCTTGCCGGTGAGCAGTGACATCGAGACCTCCCTGACTCTGGCGCATTATCTGACGGGGCGTCAGAGTATGGGCGTCCGAGGGAGGACGGAAGCCACCGGAAGGAAGGGAACGGCATGAGCGAGGACACCCGCAGCGAGGTGTACGCCGAACTGGCCGCCGTCGGCCCGTACGGAGTCCGCCCCGGCCACGCCCTGATCACCATGGTCGAACCGCACCCGGGCCATGAGTACGCCTACAACCGCTGGTACGAGGACGACCACTACTACGCCGGCGCGATGGCGATGCCCTGGATGTTCGCCGGCCGCCGCTGGGTGGCGACCCGGGACCTCCAGCTGCTGCGCTACCCGGAGAAGTCGGCGATAGCCCAGCCGGTCACCGCCGGCTGCTACATCTCCACGTACTGGATCACCGCCGGCCGCTACGCCGACCACATGCGCTGGACCGTCGGCATCAACAAGCGCCTCAACCGGGACGCCCGCGTCTACCAGGACCGCACCCACGTCTTCACCGCGTTCCAGGACCACGAGGCGACGGTGTACCGCGACGGCGCGGCCGGCCCCCGCGACTTCCACGCCCTCGACCACCCCTACGCGGGCCTGGTCGTCCAGGTCGTCGACGCCGCCTCGCCCGAGCAGCGCGCCGAACTGCTTCAGTGGCTGCGCGCCCGGCACCTCCCCAAGCGCCTGGCGGGCTCCCCGGCCGCGCTGGTGACGGTCTTCCGGCCCACGCCACTGCCGCTGGACCGTATGTCGTACGTCAAGCAGGTCGAGGGCGTCGACACCCGGCTGACCCTGCTGTGGTTCCTGGAGGCGGACCCGAGGCAGTGCTGGGAGCCCACCTTCACGGGCCTGGACACGGCGGTGGAGGAGACGGGGCTGGGGCGGGTGGAACTGGTGGCGCCGTTCGTCCCGACGGTGCCCGGGACGGACCGGTACGTGGCCGAGCTGCGCTGATCGACGCAGGCCGGCGGCCCGGCCACGCCCCTCAGCGCAGCTCCTCCGGACAGGGCGTCCCCCGCGAGAACGTGTACGGCGCCGCCAGCCGGTACACGCCCGCCCGCGGAGCGACCAGCGTCGTCCACTTGTCGCCGAGCGCGTCCTCCTCCGTCTCCGCCAGACAGCCGTTGACGTTGTCGTACGACTTCGGCAGGTCGTCGGGGCGGTCCTCGGACTCCTTCGTCTCCTGCGGCGGGTCGAGCTTCTTGCCGTCGGCGTCGACGAGGCCCAGCCAGGGCGAGTACGGGATACGGATCAGGATGCGGCCCGGCTTGCTCACCCGCATCGTCATCTCGCCCTGCTCGGCCCGCTCGACCACGGCGTTCGGCTCCGCGAGCGGCGCCGGGGCGGTCACCTCGAACAGCTGCCAGTTGGCGTCGCCCCACACCTGCTTCAGATACGGCATGCCGCGCTGCACCAGCTCCCGCTCACGCTCCGCCCCCGAGGCGTCCGGCTCGTCCTTGGGCAGGACCACGAAGTGCACGGCCCAGCGCTGGAGCCACTCGCGGTAGTTCGCGGAGTTGAGGGTGTCGTCGTAGAAGAGCGGGTTGCGCTCCATGTCGGCCTGGCGGTTCCAGCCGCGGGCCAGGTTGACGTACGGCGCCAGCGCGGAGGCCTCCCGGTGGGAGCGGGCCGGGACCACCTCGACGCGGCCCTTCTCTGCGCCGACCTCCTGGAGCTCGTTGACGAGCGGTGCCAGCTCGCGCGCCCAGGACGCGGCCGGGGCGGCGTGAATGATGTCGTCGACCGTCTTGTAGCCGATCCAGCCGACGAAGGTGAGCAGGGCCAGCACGCTCGCGTACCACTTGCGCGACCGGGGCACCGTGTAGGGCAGCGCGGCCACCAGGGCCGTCCCGGCGAACAGCATCGCCAGGCGCGTGATGTTGGAGCCGATCTGCGAGCTGACCACCCAGACGAGGACGACCGAGAGGCCGTAGACCGCGGACACCAGCCGGACCGTCTTCCAGTCCTCGGGCACGATCACGAAGGTGACGACGGCGCACAGCAGCGGCAGGAGCACCGAACCGATCACCATCGGCTGGGTGCCGGAGAAGGGGAACAGCCAGGCCGACACCGCGACCACCGCCGTCGGCGCGATGCCCAGCGCCCAGGCGCCCGGCCGGCGCTTCTGCAGGAACAGCGCCACCGCCACGAAGCCGACGAACAGCCCCGCGACCGGCGAGGCCATCGTGGCGAGCGCGGCCAGCGGGGCCGCGCACAGCGCCTTCGCCCAGCGCTTGTAGCGCCAGCGGTAGGGCCAGCAGAACACGACGGCGACCGCGCCCAGCGCGAACATCGTGCCCAGGCCGAAGGTCACCCGTCCGGAGATCGCGTTGGCGATCAGCCCGAACACCCCGGCGAACGCGGCCCACAGCGGATTGCGCACCGACCGGCTGCGCAGCAGGACGAGCGTCAGCAGGCCCGCGGAGAGGGTCCCCGCGATCATCATCGTCGTACGGACGCCGAGGACCGACATCAGATACGGCGACACCACGCTGTAGGACACCGGGTGCATCCCGCCGTACCAGGCCAGGTTGTAGGCCGAGTCGGGGTGCCGGCCGACGAACTCGGCCCAGGCGTCCTGGGCCGCGAGATCGCCGCCGCTGTTCGCGAACGTGAAGAACCAGATGATGTGGAGCAGCCCGGCCAGGGTCGTGACCGACAGCACCGGGTGACGCAGCAGACGCTCACGCAGGGCGGCGACGGCGGCGGTCAGCCGCGACGGAGGTCTCTCCTCCGGACGGCTCTGACCCTCTCCCGTGCGTGGCGCGGGTACGCGTATTCGCGGACCGGCTCCCCGTCCCGGATCGGCGTCGTCGGCGCGTGTCGGCTCCGCAGTGGCCACGTCTGAGGCACTCCCCGTGCTGTCCCGTCTTCTGTTCTGGCCGCGTCCCGTTTCCCGCGTGTTGTCGGCCCAGACCCTGAAGGTTCTCCGGTCGCGCCTTGTGAGCGACGACCTGCCCGTTTCGTGACGCTAGCACGCAGCCCGCCGACGAGCGCCGTCGGCGGGCTGCGCGAGGGTCCCTTCGGACGCCCCCGGGTCAGGCGATACGGGTCAGCTTGTCCGTGAAGCCCGGCTCGGTCAGTTCCGTCTGGAGGGCCACCGGGATCTTCACGGCGCCGCTGCTGCCGTCACCGACGGTGAGCGTGCCCACCTGGGTGCCGGCCTTCGCGGTGTGCGGCACCTCGTCGGGCGCGAAGGTCAGCTTCACCTTCAGGCCCGACCAGCCGACCGCCTTGACGTCCTTGGTGGCGACGACGGGAGTACGGCCACCGAGACCGTCGTCCACGTACCCCACCACGTCGCCCTTCTTCAGGATCGTCGCCGACTCCAGGGCGTCCTGGGCCGCGCGGATGAGCTGGTCGCCGCCGGTGAGGGCGGCGCTGAGGATGGTGTTGTCCGTGCCGCCGGCGGGCTGGCGGACGACGGCGCCGACGATGGTGCGGGTCTCGCCGCCGACCTCCTTCTTCGCGGCGAACACGAGGTTGCCGAGGGCGGAGGTGGTGGTGCCGGTCTTGATGCCGACGACGTTGTTCTTGCCGACCAGCTGGTTCCAGTTGGAGTGGTTCTTCCCCTTGTAGTCGTCGTACGACATCATCGCGGCGACCTCACGGAAGGCGGGGAACTTCATCGCCGCCTTGGCCAGCTTGACCTGGTCCACGGCCGTGCTGACGGTGGTGTCGTTCAGACCGGAGGGGTCGGTGTACGTCGTGTTCGTCATGCCGAGGTCCTCGGCGGCGGCGTTCATCTTCGCCACGAACGCCTTCTCGGAGCCCGCGTCCCAACGGGCCAGCAGCCGGGCCACGTTGTTCGCGGATGCGATCAGGATGCTCTCAAGGGCCTCGCGCTGGCGGATCTCGTCGCCGGCGGTGACGGTGACGGTCGACTCCTGGCCCGCGTTCGACTGGTCCTCGGCGAGCTGGTCGATCTTGATGTTCGGGCCCTCGTCGCCGCTCTTGAGGGGGCGGTCGCGCAGGACGACGTAGGCGGTCATGACCTTGGCGACACTGGCGATCGGAACGGGCTTCTGGTCGCCGGAGGAGCCGAAGGTGCCGATGCCGTCGACGTCCAGCGCGGCCTGGCCGTCGGCGGGCCACGGGATGTCGATCTTGCTGCCGTCGAAGGTGTAGGAGTCCTCGGCGGTCAGCTCCAGGGTGGGGGCCGGGAGCGGGCGCACCGACTGGACCACCGCGAAGACGATCGCGAGCAGGATGACCAGTGGCGTCCAGATCTTGACCCGCCGGATGGCCGTCCGCACCGCGGTGTCCGGGGGCGGCGGGGTGTTCGTCAGCTCGGCCAGCAGATCGAGCGGCGGCTTCGGCGGCAGCGGCTGCTGGGTGGTCCGCTCGGGACCGATCTGCGGGACGGCGGCGGTGACGTCGGGGGCGTTCGGGGTGACCGACGGCTTCGGGGCCTCCGGCCGCAGGTCCGGCTTGAGCGCGACGAACTTGCTGGTGCGCTCGGCCGGCGCCTCGGGCTTGGGTGCCTCCGGCTGGGCCGCCTCCGGCTTGGGTGCGTCGGGCTTGGGTGCCTCGGGCTTGAGGGCGTCCGGCTTGGGCGCCTTCAGCATGGTGGTCGGCTGGTCGACGGTGGGCTTGGCGGGCCGTACGGCCTTGAAGATCGCGGTCGGCTGATCGACGACCTTGCCCGCACCGCCGTCACCGCCGTCACCGCCGTCACCGTCGTCCTTGGCGTCCTTGGCGGGCTCGGCGTCCTCGGGGGCTTCGGCGGCGGCCGTCGAGGCGGACCCCTTGCGGGGGTCCTCCGGCGCGGCGTCCTTGGCTGCCTTGTCGGCGCTGTCGGTGCTGTCGGCGGTCGTGGCTGCCTCGGCGGTGCCGGAGGGCTCCTCGGTGTCGGTGTCCTCGGGGGAGCCGTCAGAGGGGGCGGCAGAGCCCTTGTCGGCCCCTTCGGGCGCCTCAGAGGTCTCAGGGGTCTCAGAGGCCTCAGGGTCCTCAGAGGTCTCGCTGGAGCCCTCCTCGGCGGCGGGGGAGGCGCTTTCGGCGTCGGAAGCGGCCTTGGGGTCCGCCTCGACATCGCTGTCGGCAGCCTCGGCGACGGCGTCGCCGTCCGCGTCCGAGGTCGTGTCCTTGCCGTCGGTGTCCGAGGAGGCCACCCAGGCCGCGACGGCCGCCTTCAGCCGGTCGTCGCTCGCCCCGGCCCCGGCGTCACCGTCGGTCCCGGCACCCTTGGCGTCCTCCGTCGGCTCGGCATCGCCGGCGTCGGCCTCCGCTGCCGCGTCGTCCGCGTCGTCCGCGTCCGGAGCACCCGCATCGGCGCCCGCCGCGTTCCCGGCCTCCGCCTTCGCATCCTCGGTCTCCGCGGCATCGCCCGCCGCGTCGTCCGCGTCACCGGCTCCGGAGTTCCCGGAGCCCTCGGAGTTCTCCAGCTCCGCCCGTACCGCCTCCAGTTCGCGGCGGGACAGTACCCGCGTCGCCGTGTCCACGCCGCCCCGGGACGCCGCCGGCTCCTTCGGGGCCGTGGTCTCCCGGGCCACCGCGAGGCGCGGGTCGCGCTTCTCGGTGGCGCCCTCGGGCTCGGGCCTGGATTCGGGAACCGGAATCGCGCTCCCCGACGTCGGTTCTGCCGACGACTCGCGCTGCTTCGACCTGTCGGGGGACTCGCCCGCCACCGATGCCTCCTCCATGTGCCGCCGCACGCCTCCGTGCGTCTGCCGAACCGTGAGCCGTCGCCCGGACACCGTGACCGCGCGACCCCCGTGCCGCTGCCCGAACCATGTACCAGTGTCCTGTGCGCGGCCCCCCACTGACGCGGTAGACGAGAACGACATACCTACCGGTTCCCTTACAAACAGGTCACGCACCCTCGACAGACCAATGTGAGAGGGGTCACCCTGTCTTTCATCCACGCGGGGAGGCATGGATGGGCAGGAGCCGCAGAACACTTCCGGAGGAGCTTCTGCTGCTGGCGCTGGACCCGACCACGGGTACCACCGCACAGCCGCAGTCGCTCGACCTCGGTCTGGCCGGAGCACAGCTAGTGGAGCTGGCGCTGGCCGGACGGATAGCCCCAGACGGGGATCGTATCGCCGTGGTGGCACCACGGCCGACTGGAGATCCAACACTGGACTGTGCGTTGGAGTTGCTGCGAAGGCGTGGCGCTCCCGTGCGTGCCGTCCACTGGATCGGCGGGCCCCGGCTGGGGCTGCGCCAGACCTATCTCTCGCATCTGGAGAGGTGCGGCATGGTCGCCGCCGTGCCGGGCCAGATGTGCGGAGTGCTGCCGACGACTCGCTATCAAGCGACGGACACCGACATCAGCCGGGAGATCAGGGCCCGGCTGGATTCCGCGATCCGCACCGGCGTACCGCCGGACCCGCGGACCGCGGCGCTCGCCGCCCTGGCGCACGCGGTCGGCCTCGGCAAGCACCTGTATCCGGGCAATGAGGGCAGGTCCTCAAGGTCCCGGCTGCGGGACCTGATCAGGCACGACCCCATGGGCGGTCTCGTCGCGCACGCGGTGATGGACGTCCAGAACGGCGCGGCGGCCCAGCCTCGTCGCAGCCCCGCCGCACCGGTCGGCCGGCAGGCCGCCCCCGGAGGCAGGGCCGCGGCGGAACCCGCTCGTGGCGTTCCGGTGCAGCCGCGCCGCGGATCCATGGCGCGTGTCGTGGCCCACTGAGCCGCAGTCCCACGACCCGCATCACCGGATCCGGCGCACGCACCACCTGATCCAGCACGCGCACCACCCGCACCACAGCACGACCCGCACACCACGCACGCGAAGTGCAGCGCCGCACCGCTGTCCCCAAGACCGGTTCGGGAGCCGCTGGTCCGCGCGGGGCGACGGGGCCGTACGTCCGCCATCGGTATGTCCCGATGGCGGCACGGCCCCGTCGCCCCGCGCGCCCGCATGTGCGGGGATCCTGGCGAACTGGCGTGTATCCAGCGCATATCCACCGTTTCCCAGCGGTAGTAAGCACCTTGGTGGCAGTCTGCTCAACAGCAGATACGCAAAGTGGTAACCAGAGGTCCGCAGCCGGAGGTGCACGTCCCGTGGCGTCCAATGTCAATCCCACCGTCAGGCGACGCCGGCTGGGCCAGGAGCTGCGCCGGCTCCGCGAGCTCAAGGGTATGACGGCCGAGGAAGTGGCCGAACGGCTGCTGGTGTCGCAGTCGAAGATCAGCCGGCTGGAGAACGGACGGCGCAGCATCAGCCAGCGCGACGTCCGCGACCTGTGCGGGGTCTACGAGGTGGAGGACCACCGCATCGTGGACTCGCTGATGCAGATGGCCAAGGATTCGCGGCAGCAGGGCTGGTGGCACTCCTTCGGTGACATCCCGTACAGCGTCTACATCGGCCTTGAGACGGACGCGGCCAGTCTGCGGGTGTACGACCCGCAGGTCGTCCCGGGGCTGTTGCAGACCAAGCAGTACGCCGAGGCCCTGATCGCCGGGGCGCTGCCGGAGATCGAGAAGCGGGTCCAGGTGCGGATGCGCCGACAGGAACGAATCTCCACCGAGGAGAACCCGCTGCGGCTGTGGACCGTCCTGGACGAGGCCGCTCTGCGCCGCGTCGTCGGCAACCGCTCGCTCATGCGCGACCAGTTGGAGCAGCTCGTCGAGCAGTCCCAGCTGCCGCACGTCACCGTGCAGGTCATCCCCTTCGACATGGGAGCGCACCCAGGCCTCAACGGGCAGTACGCGATCCTGGAGTTCCCGGACGCGGCCGACTCCAGCGTCGTCTACATCGAGGGCGTCACCAGCGACCTGTACCTGGAGAAGGCGAACGACGTTCAGAAGTACAGCGTGATGTACGAGCATCTGCGGGCGCAGGCCCTGAACGTGGACCAGTCACGGCAGTTCATCGCGGACATCGCGAAGGACTACGCGCGCTGAAAACACCCGTCCCGACCGAGAAGAGCCGTACGGTACACCGTCTCCCGGCCGGGATGGAAGACTCCGCTGGAATATGCCACCCACCCGAGTGAATAGTCGCTTCGTCAGCCGATGTTGGCGAGTAGCGTCGATCACGCCACCGAGCAACAACGTTGGCGTGAATCGTCCTGCGGGATCCGGTCCGGACGCGCAGGACGGTGACAGCAACTCAACATCTGGTAATTCGGAGCGAACATGGCAATTCGTCAGGGTGCCACGGACACGTGGACCAAGTCCTCGTACTCGACAGGTAACGGCGCGTGCGTCGAGGTCAAGTCGCCGGTCACGGCGGCCATGGCGGTGCGGGACTCCAAGGTGCCCGAGGGCCCCGTCCTGGCGTTCCCCGCGACCGCGTGGAACACCTTCGTGGCGTCGGTCAAGGCGTAAGGGGCGGGGCTGTCTGAACCCGCACCTTCCACCGACCGCGCGACCGACAACTGCAGACAAGCACCACAAGAGCCCTCTCGACCAGCCCGCCGTCCTTGCCGAGAGGGCTCGGCTGTGCCCCGGACGTCACCTCACCGGGAACGCCACATCGCACACCGGGTCCTGTGCCCTGGCCGCCTCCCAGTCCGCGAAGTACACCTCACGGCACGGGCCCGCCTGTTCCAGGCCCTCCCGGGCGATCCACTCCTCCACCGCCTCGAAGGCGGCCAGGATCTGCGGATGGGCCACCTGCGCCTTGGTGATCCGGGTGTAGGCCAGCCGCTGGGCCGGCAGCACGCTCACCTTCGCCTCCCGGGTGCGGCCGTGCTTCTCGGCCCACGCCCGCGCCGCCGCCTCGTCGGCGACCGGCACACACGACTCGGCCGGGCCGTCGCTCTCCATCGACACATCGGCGTGGTAGACGACGAACGGCGCCGCCGTGACACCACCGCACCCGCGCGCCGCCTCCTCCAGCCGGCCCAGCGACGCCTCGATCCAGGTCGGCAGCTCGCCCGCCAGCACATGCCGGGTCTCGCTGATCACCACCTGCTCGGGCACGTCCACCGTTTCGATCTCGTACTTGCCGTACATCTGGGAGCTCCTCCCCGACAGTCGTCCACGGAGGTACTCGGCGAGAGTCCGCTGTTCCGCCATCCGGACCTCGACGTCCGCCCAGTACGCGGCGAGCCGGTCGGCGGCCGTGGCCCCGTCCGGGGCCTCCACGACCTCCGCGATCCGGGCGAGCGGCATGTCCAGGCGGCGCAGCAGCGCCACCAGACGGGCCCGCTCGATCTGCTCGGCGCGGTAGTAGCGGTAGCCGCTGGCCTCGTCGACCTGCGCGGGCGGCAGCAGTCCCAGGCGGTCGTAGAGCCGCAGGGCCTTGGCCGAGAGCCGGGCCCGCGCGGCGAACGCGCCGATGGTGAGCAGTTCGTCGTCCACGGCCTCATCCTCCGTCACCGGGCGGCCTGTCCCGCCCGGCGACAAGGAGGCTCAGCCCTGCCCCAGGGGCAAGGTCAACGGCCGCTCAGGCCAGCTGGCCCTCGACGGCCGCGACGAGCTCGGCGGCCTCCGGCTCGGTCTGCGGCGAGAAGCGGGCGACGACGGCGCCGTCCCGGCCGATCAGGAACTTCTCGAAGTTCCAGCGGATGTCGCCGGTGTGCCCCTCGGCGTCGGCGAAGCCCACGAGGCGCTCGTAGAGCGGGTGCCGGCCCTCCCCGTTCACCTCGACCTTCTCGGTCATCGGGAAGGTCACGCCGTACGTCGCCGAGCAGAACTCCGCGATCTCCTCGGCGGTGCCGGGTTCCTGGCCCATGAACTGGTTGCAGGGCACCCCGAGCACGGTGAAGCCGCGCTCCGCGTAGCGCTCCTGGAGCTTCTCCAGGCCGTTGTACTGCGGGGTGAGGCCGCACTTGGAGGCCACGTTCACGATCAGGACCGCCCGACCCGTGTACTGGGCGAGGTTCGCGGTGCCGCCGGTGAGGGCGTCGATGTCGACGTCGAGGGGGGAGTTTTCATTGCTGTGTGCAGTCGTCATGAGGCGGATGCTAACTCCGGACGGTTGCGCCGATGAGAACGTGCCGGTCGGTGGGGGCTGAGCGCGCCCACGCGGCGGAGCCGCACATCTATACAGCCCCGCGCCCCTAGAAACGGGGCGCTGCCAGCAGTGTTTCTCCAGCCGTTGAGCGCGAATACAGGACCGAACGGCCCGCTCGTCGGCGCTCCACCAGTCCCGCGTTCAGCAGGATTCGCAAGTGACGGCCGACCGTGCCGAGGGCCTGGCCCGTTACCGCGACCAACTGGCTCGTGCTCATGGGGGAGGCGAGGAGAACGAGGATCGTGGCGCGGGTCCGGCCCAGCAGGGCGCTCAGGCTTGCCGGGACCGTGCGGGCACCCGGGTCGGTGAGGGCGCCCGTGCAGGCGTAGACGAGGGCGTAGCGGTCGGGGTCCTCCCAGGAGACCCAGCCGGTCTTCGGGGTGACCGGCATGAAGACCAGTTCGGCGCCGGAGATCTCGCGGGGCGGGTACTCGCCGAGGTTCACCTGGAGGCGGTTGTCGCCGAGCCAGCGGGTCTGGCCCGGGCGGAGGGAGTCCAGGACCGCCGCCCAGCCGCCCTGGCTCACCCGCGCGGTCCGGGCGGCCACGTCCGCCTCCAGGATCCGTCGGCGGCGGTCCCAGTACGGCCGTACCGTCCGGGTCCAGACGTGGTCGAGGAGCGCGGCGGCACGCTCGGGGAGGTCGTCGCGGTCCAGTGCGGCGGGCAGCGGGCCGGGGAGGGAGACGGTGAGGTCGGCGCGGGCCGTGGCCGGGTCGGCCGACCGGACCCGCGCGACGACCTGCTCGAAGGTCTCCCCGTCCTTGGGGGTGGGGGTGATGAAGTCGGCGGTCCAGTACCGGCCGAGGGCGGCGCGCACCAGCTGTGCGGTCACGGGGTCGGCGGCGAGGCGGGCGCGGTAGGCGGGCAGATGATCGCGGAGCCAGGCCCGCTCGCCGGGATGCGCGGGGGTGCCCGCGTGCAGCAGTTTCAGGCTCGCGAAGGTCTCGGTGAACGGGGAGAGGACGAAGCGGCTGCGGGCGAGGGTGTCCGCGTTGAGCTGCCACCACCCCATGAGCACCCCCCGGATGTCGTCGCCGCTGCGCGGCACCGGTGTCTTCGCGGCCCCTGTGGCACAGGTGCTTTCGCGGCCCCGTGCACCCGATCGCTCGCGGCCCTGTGCGCCCGTGCTTTCGCGGCCCCGTGCACCCGTGCTTTCGCGTCCGCGCGAAACAATACGACCGCCGCGTCCACCGTCGCAGACTCCGCGCATGCGCAGCTACCGCGAACTCTTCCGCACCCCCGAGTTCACCCCGTTCTTCCTGGCCTCCGCGGCCCAGGGCGCGGCCCTGACGATCGGCGGGCTGGCGCTCGCCACACAGGTGTACCGGGCCACCGACTCGCCGCTGCTGTCGGCGGTGAGCATGTTCGGGCCGCAGCTCGCGCAGATGCTCGGGGCGACCTTCCTGCTGTCGGGTGCCGACCGGCTGCCCCCGCGGGCCACGCTGAGCACCATCAGCCTGGCCTTCGCCGGCTGCACCGCGCTGCTGGCGCTGCCCGGTCTGCCGATCGGAGCGGTCTTCGGCCTGGTCTTCCTGCAGGGCCTGATCGCCTCGCTGGGCGGGGGCGTGACCGGGGGTCTGCTGACCGAGATCCTGCCCAAGGACGGCTTCGTGCTGGGCCGTTCGGTGTTCAACATGGTCTTCGGTCTGGTGCAGGTCGTCGGGTTCGCGGCGGGCGGCGCACTGCTCGCGGTGGTGTCCCCCCGTACCTGTCTGCTTCTGTCGGCTGCCCTGTACGCCACCGCGTCCCTCGTCACCCGGCTCGGCCTGACGGCCCGCCCGCCGCGCTCCTCGGGCCGCCCGTCCGTCTCGGCGACCTGGCGCACCAACGCCCTCCTGTGGTCCTCCCGCCCGCGCCGCCTCACCTACCTGGGCATGTGGCTCCCCAACGGGCTGATCGTCGGCTGTGAATCCCTCTACGTCTCCTACGACTCCGGGGCCGCAGGCGTCCTGTTCGCCTGCGCGGCGCTGGGCATGTTCGCCGGTGATCTGACCGTCGGCCGCCTCGTACCGCCCGCCCTGCGCCCCCGCCTGCCCGTCCCGCTGCTGCTCCTGCTGGCCACGCCGTATCTGCTCTTCGCGCTGCGGCCGGCCACGCCCTGGGCCGCCCTGACCGTGTGTGTGGCCTCCGTCGGCTTCGGCGCGACCCTTGCCCAGCAGGAGCGGCTGATGGCCCTCACCCCCGACGAACTCGCGGGCCACGCCCTCGGATTGCGCGCCGCCGGCATGCTCACCATGCAGGGCGTTGCCGCGGCCCTCGCGGGCACGGTGGCCCAACTGACCTCACCCGGGACGGCGATGACGGTGATGGCGGTCGCCTCGCTCGCGGTGACGCTGACGCTTGCGGTGGCCGGCCGTGGTGGGGTGCGGGACGCAAGAGGGGAGTTTTTCCCACCGCGGCGGCACCCCGACGGTCGTCACAATGAGGGCACGGGCGCTTCGGCCCCGCGTAACTGACTGGCAGCAGAGGGGAGCGTGCCGTATGGACCGCACGACGCGGCTCGGGGGGAACCGCCCGCCGGACGAGATCAGGGGATTCTCGCTCGCGGCCGGAACAGTGGGGCTGCGGCGGGCTGTCGCCCTGTGCTGGACGTCCATGTCGGCCTTCGGCCTGTCCCTGGCGGTCTCCGGCGCGATCTGGCTGGTGGGGCCCGGCCTCGGCGTGGTGCCGCGCGCCATGGAGGGCGTGCGCGACCTGGCCGCCCGCCGGCGCGAACTGGCGCTGCGCTGGTCGGGGGTGGAGATACCCGGCCCGCCCGGACCGCCGCCGCCCGTGCCCGAGGGCGCCTCCGGGGTGGCCGCCCGCTACCGGTGGATCACGAGCGACCCGCAGACCCGGCGCGAGTGGGTCTGGGTCCTGGTCGACCCGCTGGCCGGAGCGTTCCTCGCGTTCTTCCCGCTCGCCCTGATCCTCAGTGGGGTGTGGGGCATCTTCCTCGCCTTCTTCGGGGTTCCGCTGTCCGCCGAATGGGACGGCCTGTGGTACCAGTTCATCCCGATCGAGGGCCGGGCCACCGCCGTCCTCGCCGGTGTCCTGGGCGTCCTCCAGCTGCCGCTGGCCCTGTGGGCGGCGCCGCGCGCCGTGCGCCGGCACGCCCTGTACACCCGCTCGATGCTCGCCCCGAGCGAGAGCGAGCTGATGGCGAGCCGCATCCAGCACCTGGCCGCCACCCGCTCCGACGCCGTCGACACACAGATGGCGGAGATCCGCCGCATCGAACGCGACCTGCACGACGGCGCCCAGGCCCGTCTGGTCGCGATGGGCATGACCCTGGACGCGGCCGAACACCTCCTGGAGACCAACCCGGAGGCGGTGCGCGCCCTGCTCATCGAGGCCCGCGAGTCCTCCGCCAAGGCGCTGGAGGAGCTGCGCCACCTGGTCCGCGGCATCCACCCGCCGGTTCTCGCCGACCGTGGACTCGCCGATGCGGTCAGGGCGTTGGCGATGGTCTGCCCGGTCCCCACCGAGGTCCAGGTCGAGCTGCCGGGCCGCCCCGAGATGCCGGTCGAATCGGCGGCCTACTTCGCGATCTCGGAGATCCTGACCAACGTCGCCAAGCACTCCGGCGCCGACAGGGCCTTGATCGACGTCCGTTACGATCGCGGCATGCTGCGCATCACCGTCACGGACGACGGTCACGGCGGCGCCGACGCCTCGCGCGGCAGCGGCCTGCGGGGCATCGAACGCCGGCTCGCCACCTTCGACGGGGTGCTGGCCGTGAACAGCCCCGTGAACGGACCGACCATGGTGACGATGGAGCTTCCGTGCGTATTGTCCTCGCCGAAGACCACTTCCTCCTGAGGGACGGACTGATCCGGCTCCTCGGCGCCCACGGCCACGAGGTCGTCGCCGCCGTGGACAACGGCACGGAACTGCTGGACGCGCTCGTCAGGGAGCGGCCGGACGTCGCGGTCGTCGATGTCCGGCTGCCGCCGACCTTCACCGACGAGGGTCTGCGCGCGGTGCTGGCGGCCCGGGAACAGCTGCCGGACCTGCCGGTGCTGCTGCTGTCCCAGTACGTGGAGCCGCTCTACGCACGGGAGTTGCTGGCCGGCGGCGGCCGGGGCGTCGGCTATCTGCTGAAGGACCGGGTCACCAACGGCGCCCAGTTCCTGGACTCCATCCGCCTGGTCGCCGGGGGCGGCACCGCGATGGACCCCGAGGTGATCTCCAAGCTCCTGGTCCGCAAGGAGCGTGACGAGGCCGTGGGCAGCCTCTCCGGACGCGAGCGCGAGGTCCTGGAGTGGCTGGCCCAGGGCCGCTCCAACGCCGGTATCGCACAGGGCCTGTTCATCTCGGAGAAGGCCGTCGCCAAGCACATCGGCAATATCTTCACCAAGTTGGGGCTGCTGCCGGCGGACGGCGACAACCGGCGGGTGCTGGCGGTGCTCACGTATCTGGACCAGTGAGCGGCCGGTGGGGCAGCGGGCCGTCGGGCAGCGGACGGGCGGGCCTCCCGGCCCGAAGGATGGCCAAAACATCACTGTGCGTGTGGGCGTTTCTGCGCCAACTGCGCCAACTCTCCTGTGTTCAGGGGAAGTTCACCTAGGTTGGTTGCTGCTTTGACCACCGGCACCGACCCGCACCGCCCCCGATCCGCAGGAGGCCCCACCGTGTCCGACCCCACGACCCCCCTCGGCGCCGCCGCGGCGACACGGGCCCGGATCGACTCCACCAAGCCCCACTCGGCGCGCTTCTGGAACTACTTCGTCGGCGGCGAGGACCACTACGAGGTCGACCGGCGGATCGGCGACGAGATCAAGGAGATCTTCCCGGGCCTGGTCGACGTGGCCCTCACCAGCCGGCACTTCCTGGGCCGCGCCGTACGCCATCTCGCCGGCGAGGTGGGCATCCGGCAGTTCCTCGACGTCGGCACCGGCCTGCCGACCGCCGACAACACCCATCAGGTCGCCCAGCGCGTGGCCCCGGACGCCCGGATCGTCTACGTCGACAACGACCCGATCGTGCTGGCGCACGCAGGCGCCCTTCTCACCAGCACCCCGCAGGGCGCGACGTCGTACCTGGAGGCCGACCTCCACCACCCCGAGGCCGTTCTGGAGGCCGCCGCGGGCACCCTTGACCTCTCCCGGCCGGTCGCCCTGATGATCCTCAACACCCTCGGCCATGTCGCCGACCACGACGAGGCCCGTGACCTCGTACGCCGCCTGCTGGCCGGCCTCCCCGCGGGCAGCCACCTGGTGATCAGCGACAGCACGGCCACCAGCGAGGGCATGATCGCCGCCTCGGAGGCGTACAACGCCAGCGGCGCCGTCCCCTACCACGTCCGCAGCATCGGCGAGATCGCCGGCTTCTTCGACGACCTGGATCTGGTGGACCCCGGCATCGTCCAGGTCCCCGAATGGCGCCCCGACACCCACGGGCCGACGGACCCGGCGACGGCGGCGGTGGACGCGTACTGCGGGGTGGGCCGGAAGCGGTGAGGGCCCCGGGCCCAGCCGGGCCGGGCGTCCACGCCCTGCCCGCTCACCCGGCTTCCGGCTGTCCCCCCTTGTGGCGCTGGTAGTGCCGGGCCACCCGCATCCGGTTGCCGCAGCGGGCGGCCGAGCACCAGCGGCGGCGCGGATGGGTGGGCAGGAAGAGCATCACGCAGTCGTCGGCCTCGCACTTGCGGATCGCGCCGACCGCCGGATCGGCCAGCAGCTCGGCGGCGGCCTGCGCGAGCCCGGCGGCCAGCCGCACCCCGGGTGACCCCTCGCGCCGCCGCGCGACGGCCACCGCCGACCCGTCCCAGACCAGCTCACTGATCGCCGGTGCCGCACGCTGCGCCCGGTTGAGCCCCTCGATGTCCTCGTCCGGGGGCCGCTCCCCCCTGCGTACATGATCGAGGGCCCGCGCGGTGTGCTCCCGTACGGCGAGCACCGCGGCCAGATCCGCGCCGCCGGCCTCCTCCGGTACGTCCTCCGAAAGCCGCTCGGCCTCCAGCGCCCACCAGGCCCGCAGCCCGTCGGGCGTGGTCAGCAGGTCACCGGTGGCCGGCCGGGTGTTGACCAGATCCAGGGCCAGGGGTTCTCCGGTCAGCGGGGCGGAATCGCTCATGGGCTAATGGTACATGCGGGGCTTGACACGTTAGTCGGCGCGGGCGCACGCTTGCTCTAACGCATGAATCCGCGAGTCACCCATTAGATTCACCCATGAGATCCTCCTCGAAGGAGACCGATCATGCTCGCCCCGACCCCCCGCACCGTCCACCGCCACCTCGACGTGGACGGCGTCCGCGTCTTCTACCGGGAGTCCCTCCCCGACCGCCCGGACGCGCCCGTACTGCTGCTCCTGCACGGCTTCCCCTCCGGCTCGCACCAGTTCCGCGGCCTCATCGACGCCCTCGGCTCGCACTACCGGCTGATCGCCCCGGACCACGCCGGCTTCGGCCACACCCGGGCCCCGGACGGCTTCACGTACACGTTCGACCGGCTCGCCGACATCACCGAGGGCTTCGTCCGGGGCCTGGGCCTCGACCGGTTCGTGATGTACGTCTTCGACTTCGGTGCCCCCATCGGCCTGCGCGTCGCCGAGCGCCACCCCGAGTGGATCGCCGGGCTGGTCGTCCAGAACGGCAACGCCTACGAGGAGGGCCTCTCCGACATGGCCCTGAGTCTGATCGGCCTCACCGCCGAGACCCCCGGCGCCGACGCCACCATCGACGGCGTGCTCACACTCGCCGGCACCCGCGGCCAGTACGAGACCGGCGTCGCCGACCTCGACCTGATCGCCCCCGACGGCTGGACCCTCGACCAGCACTTCCTGGACCAGCCCGGCCGCAAGGAGGCCCAGCGGTCACTGCTCCTGGACTACCGCTCCAACTTCGAGCGCTACGCCGACTGGCAGGCCTGGCTGCGCCGCCACACCCCGCCCACCCTCATCACCTGGGGCCGCAACGACCCCTTCTTCACCGAGCCCGGCGCCCGCGCCTACCTGCGCGACCTGCCCGACGCCGAACTCCACCTCCTCGACACCGGCCACTTCGCCCTGGAGACGCATCTGCCGGAGATCGCCCCGCTGATCGGCGACTTCCTGGAGCGTGCCTGGAAGTAGCCCGACCCGGGCCGGCGGGCGGTCCTGGGGCGGCCGGTTGCGCGCACGCCCACCCCAAGGGTGCGAAAATCGATACGGACCTCTGTGGCGCGGGGAGCTCCGCAAAACCGGCGCGGAGAGGGAACGCCGATGGACCTGGAAACTGTCGCCGACGAGCTCTACCGGCTGCGGCCGGAGAAGTTCACCGCCGCCCGCGCGGCCCGGATGGCCGAGGCCCGCACGGCCGGCGACCGCGCCCTCGCGGACCGCATCGGCAAGCTGCGCCGCCCGAGCCTGTCGGCCTGGGCCGGCAACCTCCTGGTCCATGAAAGCCCCGCCGAGGTCGAAGCGCTGCTCCACCTCGGCGAGGGCCTGAGGCAGGCCCACCGCGACCTGGACGGCGCGCAGCTGCGCGAACTGAGCCGACAGCAGCGGGTTCTGATCACCGCCCTGTCCCGGCAGGCCGGACAACTGGCCGCACAGGCCGGCCGTCCCATCACCGAAGCCGCCCGCCAAGAGGTCGAGAACACCCTGCGCGCCGTCCTCGCGGACCCCGGCGCCGCCCGGGAATGGGCGAGCGGCCGACTGGCCAAGCCCCTGCCCGCGGGCGCGGGTTTCCCGGCCGTGGCCGAAGGCACGGCACCCGCACCCCCGCCTCCTGCCTCCGCGTCGCGTCCGGCGCGCACCGACACCAAGGCCACCAAGGCCACCAAGGCGGCAGCTGCGGACCGCCGCCGACGGCTCACCAAGGCCCGCAAGGAGGCCGACAGGACCGCGCGTGAACTCCGCACCAGGGAGAAGGAGGCGGCGACCGCCAGCCGCGAGGCGTTCGCGGCCAAGAAACGCTGGGACGAAGCCCAGCAGCGCGTCAGCGACCTGACCGCCGAACTCCAGCACGCGAGGGAGGAGCAACAGCAGGCACGTTCCGCGGAACAGGCAGCACGGGAGCGGGCACGCACAGCCGACCGCGCGGTCAGGGAGGCGAGGCGCAAGGCGGATGCGGCAGCGGGGGAGGCGGAGCGCCTGGACACGCCTGGAGACGCCTGACTCTTGCCGGCGCGGGGATGAGGGCGCGGCGTGGGTGGCGGAGGCGTGTGGGTGGCGGAGGCGTATGGGTGGCGGAGGTGCGTGGGTGACGGTGCCGGGCGGCCGATGGCCGGGCGGTTGACGGCGCCGGGCTGGTGACGACGCGGGGGTGAGGGCGCGGCGTGGGTGGCGGAGGCGTGTGGGTGGCGGAGGCGCGCGGGTGGCGGAGGTGCGTGGGTGACGGTGCCGGGCGGCCGATGGCCGGGCGGTTGACGGCGCCGGGCTGGTGGCGGCGCGGGGGTGAGGGCGCGGCGTGGGTGACGGAGGCGTGTGGGTGGCGGAGGTGCGTGGGTGACGGTGCCGGGCGGCCGACGGCCGGGCGGTTGACGGCGCCGGGCTGGTGGCGGCGCGGGGGTGAGGGCGCGGCGTGGGTGGCGAAGGCGTGTGGGTGGCGGAGGTGCGTGGGTGACGGAGGTGCGTGGGTGACGGTGCCGGGCGGCCGACGGCCGGGCGGTTGACGGCGCCGGGCTGGTGACGACGCGCGGGTGAGGGCGCGGCGTGGGTGGCGGAGGCGTGTGGGTGGCGGAGGTGCGTGGGTGGCGGAGGTGCGTGGGTGACGGTGCCGGGCGGCCGATGGCCGGGCGGTTGACGGCGCCGGGCTGGTGACGGCGCGCGGGTGAGGGCGCGGCGTGGGTGGCGGAGGTGCGTGGGTGACGGTGCCGGGCGGCCGACGGCCGGGCGGTTGACGGCGCCGGGCTGGTGGCGGCGCGGGGGTGAGGGCGCGGCGTGGGTGGCGGAGGTGCGTGGGTGACGGAGGCGCGCGGTCGACGGCGCCGGGCGGTCGACTGCGCACAGATGGCGGCGCCGCGCCGGCCCTATCGGCTCTCCAGCGTGCCGATCCGTCCGAAGGGCGCCCCGCTCTTCGGGCACGCCCAGATCGCCGTACCGCCGGTGACGGTCGCCGTGAGCGGATGGGCGTCCGGATGCTCGGGGCAGTGCGGCCACACCGCCGACGCACCCGCCGACCAGAGCGCCTCCACGGCCCACTCCTGAACCTGCTCGGCGAGGCTCGCCATCCGCTCGGCCGGGGTGGCACCCAGGGCCGGCCCGATGCCCTGCCCGCTCCCGTCGGGCGCGTACATCATGAGCCCCGACTCGGCGTCGTCCTCGAACCGCGGCCGTACGGCGCATTGCGCACGCAGGTCGCGCAGCACGGCGTCCAACGCGTCGGTGAACTCAGCGTCCGTCATTCCCGGCTCATCCCTTCTTCGCCCGTCACGGAACCGCCGGAACCGTAACAGCGTGCCGAACTCCCGCCGGATTGGGGCGGTTCCACCATGAACGGATCCGGCCCGCGAGCCGTATCCTTACCCGATCGACGTACGCATTAGGGCGAATTCGCCGATCTTCATGGGGTTTGTGCACACGGGTCGCGACTCCCGCGGCCTCGGGGGATGAGAGGCAACCATGGCGACAGCGAGCAACACGGTGCGCAGCGGCACCGTGCTTCCGGTGCAGGCGGCGCGCTGGGCGATGTGGACCTTCGTCCTCGCCAACGTGGTGATCGTGGAGGCGTTGTTCGCCACCGCGGGTTCGGGCAAGAACAGCGTGCTGACGGTCGCCAAGTTCTTCGGCCTGCACGCGGCCCTGTTGCTCCTCTTCCAACTCCTGCTGGTGGCCCGGCTGCCGTGGCTCGACCGCCGTATCGGCATGGACCGCCTGACGGTGTGGCACCGCTGGGTCGGCTTCACCCTGTTGTGGACCGTCCTCACCCACGCCACCCTGGTGGTGCTCGGCTACGCCACGCTCGACGACACGTCCATGGGGAAGACGTTCGTCGCGCTGAGCGGTGTGCCGGCCTCCCTGCTGGGCATGCTCGCCGCGGCCCTCATCGTCGTGATCGCCGCGATCTCCACCCGGGCCCTGCGCCGACGCCTCCAGTACGAGGTCTGGCACGGTCTGCATCTGCTGCTCTACGTCGCCCTGGGCCTGGCGTTCGTCCACCAGTTGCAGGAGACGACGACGTTCACGTCCTCCGCGTTCGCCACCGCGTACTGGTGGATCCTGTGGCTGTTCGCCTTCGGCGCCCTGCTGACGGGCCGGCTCGTCATGCCGCTGTGGCGCAACGCCTACCACCGCTTCACCGTGGCCGCGGTGGTTCCGGAGTCCGACAACGTCGTCTCCGTGTACGTCACCGGCCGGCACCTCGACAAACTCCCGGCCCGCGCGGGCCAGTTCTGCATCTGGCGGTTCCCCGGGCACCACCACTGGTGGCTGGCCAACCCCTTCTCCCTGTCGGCCGCGCCCGACGGACGCGGGCTGCGCCTCACGGCGAAGGCGGCCGGCACCGCCAGCGCCGGCCTGCGCAACGTCCCCGTCGGCAGCCGCGCCTTCGTCGAGGGACCGTACGGCGCGTTCACCTCGCTGCACCGCAGCCGGCCCGGCGCCCTGCTGATCGCCGGCGGCGTCGGCATCACACCCGTGCGCGCCATGCTGGAGGACCAGACGACCGGCGACTTCGTCGTGCTGTACCGGGTCCGCAGCGAGGCCGACGCCGTACTCCTCGACGAGGTCCGCCACTTGGTGGCCGTACGAGGCGGACGCCTCCACCTGATCACCGGCAGAACCGGCGAGAGCGGCACCCCGCCCTTCGCCCCGGAGAACCTGCACCGACTGGTCCCCGACATCATCGAACGCGACGTGTTCGTCTGCGGCCCGCCGGCCATGACCACGGCCGTACTCACCGGCCTGCGGGACCTGCGGGTCCCGGCGGGCCAGGTGCACGCGGAGAGGTTCGGCCTGGCCTGAGCGGCACGCCGCGACAGGTCCCGGCGCGCCGCCGTCATCCGTCATCCGTCATCCGACATCCGCCGGGCTCGGGCTAGTGGTCCGCCCACTTGCGCAGCAGCGCCTCGCGTTCCTCGCGGGGCGGCGTACCGTCGGCTGCCTGGTCACGGCGCCACGCGAGCAGGTCGGCGACACTCGCGTGGCCGTCGACGAGCCGGTCCAGGAGCGTGCGGGAGAGCTCGTACTCGTCAGGCGTGTAGATTCCGCCGGCAACCGCCGAGAACACGCTCACCTCGGCGGTGTCGTCCACGGTCTCCACGCACACGGTGTAGGCGGGCGGTTGCTCTCCCAGACCGCTCACGGCCGTGGCCAGGGTGTCGAAGGCCATGGACGCGAGACGCCGGGCGGAGGACCGGACGGGCACGTCGCGGACATTGATCCGCCGCACCTCGCGCCACGTCCAGGCCGTGCCGTGGGCCGTCCCCAGGGCTTCGACGCCGTCCTCGGTCAGCCGCACCCCGGACGCCGCGCCGGCGGGCTCGGCGCCCAGGTACACGGAATCCTCGGTGATCCAGAACAGGCCGACCATGGCCATGGCTTCCTCCAGCAGTGGTGCCCGGTGGGCGGAGTGCAGTACGTCGTCCGCCCGTGTCGGCATGTGAGACGGCGTGGGCGGGCCTGCGGTTTCTCGAGTTGGCGGGCGCGGTTCGCCTGGCGGCAGGCGGGAGGGGCGTGGCGGCTGAGGCGGGGGCAAACAATCAGCCACGTTGGCGTGAACGCAGTACACTCCCCCAACCAATCATGGTGCCTGCGGCGGGGGCCGGACGACAGGCCTGACTCTCGTGGGGACTACATGCGCGCATTCGCCATAGGCACTGCTCGGTCCGGTGCTTTGGCCCTGGCTGCCCTCACTGCCGTCACTGCCCTCACTGCCGTCACGGCTCCAATGGCTCAGGCCGACGAGTCGTGGGGTGGCGACACGACGATCACCAAGGTCACGGTGAACGGCGGCAAACCCATTGCGGTGGGCATCGCCAACGTGGTCACCTTCCCCGGTTCCGTGACCGCCGCCGACCCCGACGGCATCGAGACCGCCGGCGTCCATGTGTGGCACGGGACCAGCGAAGAGGACACCGACATGACGGTGCCGAAAGGCAGCCGTATCTGCACGGTCGTGAACAGCACCACGAAGACGTGCGGTGTCACCTTCAAGCTCGACCCGCGCGACCTGCGGAAGAACGCGTGGGCGGGGCGGTGGAACGTCGCCGTTGACGCCTTCGACAAGGGCAACGGCGGCATCTCGCTGAACGCCTACAAGTACGCCTACATCCAGCGCTATTCGAAGCTCAGCGTCAACGCCTCGCCGGAGCCGGTCGCCAAGGGCAAGAGCATCACCGTCACCGGAAAACTGACCCGGGCCAACTGGGAGACGCACGACTACCGCGGGTGCACCGACCAGCCGGTCAAGCTGCAGTTCCGCAAGGCGGGAACAGACACCTACACGACGGTCAAGACCGTGCACACCAACAGCACCGGCAACCTGAAGACCACGGTCACGGCCTCGACCGACGGCTACTGGCGCTACTACTTCTCCGGCACCAGCACGACGGCGACGGTCAAGACCGCCGGCGACTTCGTGGACGTTCGGTAGGAGCGGCCGGAACAGGTGCCGAGGGGCCCAAGGGCCGTTCGGAAGGGGAACCGAAGCGCGCCCTCGACGAAGCGGTGAGCGTGCTGGACGATGCCTTGAATGGCGTGGGACTGGGTGGGGACGACAGTTGCGGGTCTGTCCGGTGTGGTGGGGACAGTGTGCACCTGGCTGGCGGGAGCGCAGGGGCGCCGGCATGCGGCGCGGATGCTGGCTGATACGCAGCAGGGCGAACGTCGGGCTCGACTGTGGAATGAACGTCGTGAAGCATATTTCGGCGCGCTTCGTGTGATCGATCTCGATCTCCGGAGGGAGCGATACAAGGAGCTGGGGATGCTTGACAAGCTCCATGAGGTCGAGGGGCATTGGACGAAGGTCAAAAGGGTGGAACTCACTACGGAGGCTGCAACTGCCCTGTGGGCGTTCGGCAGCGACCACGTGAGGGACTTGGCCGACAGATGGATCACCGCAAGTGATGCGGACAACGTGGCAGAGATGCGCCGGATCGCGCTGCAGTTTCGGGCAGCCGTCCGTCAAGAATTACAGGACGACAGCCAGGGCTGACCACGCGCCATACACACTGCTCCGCATGGCTCTGACGGCAGTTGCACCTACGACTGCGCGGACTGCCGGCGGACTGTTGGGGGGGGACACGATGAGCTTGGCCGTACAGCTGCCGGCCCTGATAGGTGTGGTCATCGGAGGCCTGGTCTCTTTCGCGGGAAGCGCCATGTCGGAACGCTTTCGGTGGAAACGTGAGGTGCAGCGGGAGTGGAGCCAGCGCCGGTTCGAGGCGTACAGGGAGCTGATTCACGTTGCGCACGTCCAGGTCGGGGCTGCTCGCTCGCTTGCCACTACGAAGAATCTCCTCGAGGGACCCCCTCCCGTTTCCATCGAAGACGGAGTCAAGGAGATTGCTGATTCCGACAGGAGACTGGCGCTCGCGTACGAGACCGTACAAATGCTGGGGGATGAGCGCGTCGGTCAGGCCGCACATGCGTTTCGGTCGACCATCTGGAAACTGAGCGACTATGCCCGTGGCGTGATCGAGGTAGACGCAACGGAATGGGAGAGGGCATACAAGAGATACCGAATATCCCGAGACAAGTTCCATGCGGCTATTCGCAGCGATCTCGGCATAACGGGGAAGGGCTACCAACGCAACGTGTCAAGGCCGTCCACGCGCCCTCCTCACATCGGACCACGCTGAATCAATAATCCGCGCAGTCCTGTTCCCGTGGTCCCTCCCTCGTTCTGGCACGGTCGCGGCACGAGGGAAAAGACCTTGCCAAGAGACCCATTGCCCGGCTTCGATCACAGCCATGACCAACGGCGCAACCGTCAGCCTCGTCGACGACCAGATCCTCGCCAACCAGATCATCCCCGGCATCAAGACCCTTCGTGACCACCTGGACTGCCCGCTCCACGAAGCTCTCAAGGTCTTCGTCGCCCGGTACGAAGTGTTGCGGGCAGAGCGGCCCGAGGACTTCGCGTGCGGTCATGAGGAGTACTGGACCGGCTTCTACTCGTGAGTCCGTATTGGTTACATGAAAACGGATCGTCACGGGAGCTGAGGTCGCCAGGGCTCGGTTCGACTCTCCTTGGTATGTGGTGATCCGCAGTACGAGCTTGTACTCGCCTGGCTCGCTCGCGCTGACTGCCCCTTCCACGCCGCCCACTGGAATGGGGTGAATCTCGCTGCCCGCTGACGGGCTGGTGCGGCCCGGGTAGTTCCCATCCATCCTAAGCGTCACCGAAACACTTGTTGATCCCCCTACAGCGGAGCTGGTCGACTCCGGGAACCGGAAACCTCCCGGCACCAGAGTCTTCCTGTCTTGGCTGACGTCCTCCAGGAAATCCGTCTGACTCGGAGTCGCCTGTGATGAAGGGTCCGCAGGCTCGGTGGGCCCCACGGTCCCGAACGTGGGATCGGGCGAGGGCCGGGGGACGGGGCCACCATCGGCGTAGAGCATGAGTATGGTCGATATCAAGGCACCGATCCCTGCAGCTCCCATCAGCACGACCACGAGGAGGATGGATCGGCGCCGGCTGGCCCGCTCGGATCGCTCGGCGAGTGCCGCCCAGTCGGGTTCCAACTTGTCGTCTCTACCGTTCTGCACACCGACCGCCGTGCCACGCTGCGGCCAGGCGTGAGCTCCCGGCCGTTTTGGCATTCTCCTCTTACGAGCCCCTGTCCATGACCGTTTAGGGAATCAGCGGTACGGCCTGCTCTGGTGCCAGGACTACTGGCTGTAGGTCTGCCGGTCAAAAGGCCCCGGACCATGATCGGTCCAGGGCCTCTTGACTGGTGCCCCCGGCAGGATTCGAACCTGCGACACCCGCTTTAGGAGGGCAACGGAGCCTGTAGGGGCTAAGGGTCTCCATTCGGAGAGGCCAGGCCTGACGGGTACGCCGACCGCAGCGGTGAAGTCGGCTGTGCCGCCGGCGAACACTGCGTGGTCGAATCTGACCGTGCCGCGTGTGAACTCCGCGCCGGTGAAGTGGAGGACCTCGCCGCCGATGAAGCGTGCGCCAGTGAAGCTGACGGTGCCCCGGTGTGCAGGGCTTTGGGCACTGGGCTTCGACGCCGGGCGGTTGCCCCCGACGCCGCCAGTCTGCTCTCGGGCGTCCTGGCAGGTACCCGGACCGGACCTTCACCGGCAGGCCACAGCGAGCTTACGACCGGAGGTCAACTACAACATCAAGACCTCCAGTCTGCTGGGCGCGCGAAAGCGCGAGGCTGGAGACCTCTCCCGATTCGGCTGAGGATCGAACCGCCAGAGGAAGGTTGAGGGTCCGCCGAATCCGACTCCGTCGACGGACCCTCGCGCAAGATCGAGGCTAGGGATCTCCGAACAGCTTCCGCTGGCGCTTTCTTTCCAGGAGGCAGGTGCCACCAAAGACCGCGCCCACGAGGACCCCTCCTAGGAGAGAGACCAGAACGCTGTAGGTGAATCCATTCCCCGCGCCCAGGGATGTAGGAAGCAAGATCGCAGAAATGATTATTCCTGCGCATGTCCCGATGAGCATGGGGTGCCTCGCGGAGAATCTCTGGCTTCTGGTGGGCGGACGGCTGAAGCGCTTTTCCAAGCGCCAGTAGGCATCAGTAATGCGAACCATCAGACCCCTTGGGTTCGGAGATCTCATCAGATCGTTCTACCCTCAGTCGGGGAGGTTCCGGTCAGCCCTCCAGCGGTTTACCGCAGGGCCGAGCTTCCCCGCGAAGCCACCGGCAACTCCCCACGCCATTGGCTGCCAGGTCGCCGACCAGTACCCGCCGAGGCTCTGGTTCTCTCCCGAGGCAGCGTGGGACACCGCGCCGGCCACACCCGATCCAACGATGATGCAAGCGGCTGTCGCGGTCCCGGCGCTGGCGAAGCTGCACCCGGCGGCGACCCCAATTCCGATGATGGCGCCGCTGTGCTTCTTCCAGGCGTTCTTCGCCCACTTGGGTATGCCCCATGTTCCGTCTGGGTCCATGAGGTTGGTGGGGTCGCCGGAGGCGTAGAGGTAGGGGTTGGCCTCGAGCCCGGAGGGGTCGGGTTGCGTGAAGCGGCCGAGTTGCGCGTCGTAGTGGCGTGCCTTGTTGTGGTAGAGCCCGGTCGGGTCCTGGTAGCCGCCCGCGAAACGGTAGGGCTGCGTGACCTGTTCGGTGGCGTCGGCGATGCCGTTGGGGCTGTAGTAGTACCAGTTGACCTTCTTGCCCTGGGAGTTGGCCACGGCCTCGACCGTACCGAGTCCGTCGGTGAGGTAGTAGTACGTCTCGCCCTTGGTGCGGAAGGAGTGGAGGTTTCCCGACGGCTCGCGGGTGAGGTTCATGTCCACACCGGCCTTCGTCTGCGCGGACAGGCCGACGGGGCCGTGGTGGAAGACCGTGTCGCCGAATTGGGTTCGCTCGGACTGGTCGGTGGACGCATACCTTCCCTTGTACTCCTTGCCGCCCTGGGTGATGGAGGTGAGCTGGGAGAAGTCGTTCCACTGCCCGCCGGTGCGGGCGGTGTCCGCAGTGGGGTTCGCCGCGGTCTCGTTGCCCGCCTTGTCGTAGGACCAGCCGTTGGTGCTGCCGTCGCGGGCGGTGAGCTGGGAGGCGTCGTTGTAGGTGTAGGCGGTGCCTCCGGGGCAGGTGTCCTCAGCCTGGACGTTGAGCAGGCCGGGGAGGTTGCCGTTCTGGGAGGTGAGGTTGCCGGCCTTGTCGTAGCAGTACAGCCAGCTGTTGTTGACCGTCGAACCCGCCGTCTCCTTGGCGTACTTGAGGCGTCCGGCGGAGTCGTAGTCGTAGGTCCGCTTCAGGCCGTCGACGTGGTCGGTGCGGGAGCGGATCTGCGTGCCGTCCACGGTCTGGCCGCCGCTGGTGTAGGCGTAGCTGTAGGCGAGATCGATCAGGGTCCCCTCCGCGTCGGAGGTCGCGGTGATCCGTGTCGCCCGGTTGGACTTGTCCCGTGTGACCGTCTCCGTGATGCCTGCGGGGAGGCTGGTCTTGGTGCGGGCGTCGTTGGCGTTGTAGTCGTACGTCGTCTTCTTGCCCTGCGGGTCGGTGAGGGACAGCAGGTTGTGGGTCTTGCTGTACGTGTACCTCACCGTGCCCGACGGGTCTGTGTAGGACTCGACATTGCCCTCGGCCGTGTATTCGAGGACGGTCTGCGAGCCGTCCTGGAGGGTTCGGACCGTCTCCCGGTTGAGCGGGTCGAAGTCGTACTTGGTGATGCCGGTGGCGTCCGAGCGCTGCTTGAGGTTGCCGTCGCCGTCCCATGCGTAGGTGACGGTCATGTTCGTGCTGGAGACCTTGGTGATCCGGTCACGGTTGTCGTACACGAACACCGTCTTGATGCCCCGGCCGTCGGTGACGGTCTCCGGCCGTCCGGCGCTGTCGTACGTGTACGTGGTTTCGCCCAGAGGGGCGGGCGGGGTGACCTTGGCCAGGTTGCCCTTGGCGTCGTAGTGGAACTTGGTGGCCTTGCCGCCTGCGTCCTTCACCTCACATCGCTGGCCCTCGAAGCCGCCGCAGGTGGGGGAGGCAGGGTTGTAGATGAAGGTGCGCGTGCCGCCGTCCGTCCCGGCCACGGTCTCTTTGGTGGTGTTGCCCGCGGAGTCGTAGCTGTAGCTGACCTGCACCCCGTCCGCGCTCGTGATCTTCCCGGGGACGTCCGCCCCGGCGATCGTCCGGTAGCCGGTCAGCGAGGAGGTGGCACCGGTGGGCAGTTTCAGGCTGGTGGGGTTGGAACGAGTGTCCCAGCCGTAGGCAGTGACGTTGCCCGGGGTGGAGCCGGTACCCATGGCGTCCGCGGCCGTCTCGAGGTTCAGGTTGGCGTCGTAGGTGCGATCCCGGTTCCGGCCGAGAGCGTCGGTGACCTTCGTGACCGAACCGTCCGCGGTATGCGTGTACCTGGTCTGGTTCCCGGCCGGGTCGGTGACCGTGGTGACCCCGGCCTTGCCCGGCGCGTCGGCAGTGTAGGCGTAGGTGTGGGTGGGGCCGGTCTCGCCGGAATCGTTGAATCCGGTGGCGCGCTTCATGGAGGTGACCCGGTTGCTGCTGTCGTAGGTGAAGACCGTCACCCGCCCCTCCGGGGTGGTGACCTTCGTCAGCCGTCGGTCGGCGTCATAGCCGAAGGAAGTGGCCTTGCCCTCGGTGTCCGTGGTCTTGGCCAGGTCCCCGGCCGGATTCAGGTCGTAGACCACGGTGCGGCCGGTGTTGTCCTTGGCCTGCCACTGCGACGCATCGGTCTTGACCAGGTCGATACTGCGGCCGGAGCGGGACTCGGTGAGCTTGAAGCCCTTGTGCTCGGTGCCCTCGTCATGCTGGTCGACGAGGATGTGGCCGCCGTTGCGGTCACTCACCTTCACCAGCGTGCCGGAGGCACTGTAGGTGTCCTTCGTGCCCGAGCCTCGCTCGGTCACCGTGTATTCGCCGCCGGCAGTCTTCTCCAGGTCCAGGCGGTGACCCTTCGGGGTCGCGTACGTGCCATCCGCCTTCTTCGTGAAGGGCACCGATCCGCCGGTGGCGTCATACAGCACTGCACGGTCGGTCTCGATCTGCAGGTACCGCTCGTAATTGGCCCACCAACGCTGCGAGACCTTGCCCCACGGGGCGGCCAGCGAGTTGTACGTCCTCGTCAGCTGCAACGACTTGCCGACCCCGGCGACCTGGAAGTCCGTCGCGGCGAGCATCAGGTTGCCGTTGGAGTAGTTCACCCGCGCCACGAGCGAGTCCGTGATCCGTACATCGGAGATCTGATGCCACGGGACCTGCCCCTGACCCTCGGGCACGACCGCCTCGATCGCCGCCCTGGCGCTACCCGGCACATCACCGGTGCGGGCGCGGTTCTCCTGTGCTGCCCGCCACCGCGCCAACTGCTCCGAGACCTTCTCCCGGACCGTCTTGGGCGCCTTGGTCGTGCCGACCTTGACCGGCGGCATCTTGGCCTTCTCGCCGCCCTTGCCCCACGCCGAGACGGGCCTGTCCGGTACGTCCGGCGCGGCGATCGCCGGCGTCGCGGAAACGGCGAGAGCCAAGACAGCCGATGAGGCGATCACGATGCGTCTGGTGCGTATCCGGGCACGCCTGCGCGGCGTGCTCTTGCTGCGTGAGTACATGTTGCCGTGACTCCCTACCTGGATCGAAAAGGGGTGCGGTACATGTGCGGGGCAGAAGGGGAGTGGCCGGGTCATCGCAGAGGGGGCCGAGTGGCGTCACGGCGCCGCCGGGGGACAGCGGACGCAAGCGAGGGGCACACGGGGACTTGCCGGCCGCCCGCCCTTCTGCCGGACCAACAACGCCCACCCGATGCGGACGCCGCGGCCACGATAAGCACACTCGTTCGAGAGTGGCCAGCGACTCCTGCCCCGCCAACTGGCCCTGGCTGGAACCCTGTTGTGAAGTGGAAGGAGTGGCGAGTGCGGCGAATGAGATGGGCGGCCTGCACCCTCCTGCGTCACTTCTGCGAAAGAGGAGGGTGCAGGGAGGGCGCCGACGTTAACGGGAGGGGCTCATTCCGTGCACCCCACAGCGGTCATTGCGCACAGCTGTCTGGCCCCTGCCCGCAGACGCATGTCCGTCATACATGCGCTGCGAATGTGCGCGATGAGCCGCGAAGGCCCGCCCGTACGTCGGAGGGAAGGGCCCCTGACCAGGCATTTTGCTGTGCCTCCAACCGGATTCGAACTTGTGACACCTGCTTGAGGAGCTTTCCCTGATCAAGGCTGTGACCTGCGCAAACGTTGGTCTGGACGCCGTACGCCTCGTAGCGGCGGTCGCCTGTGTGCTGGTAGGCGACGACGGCGGGTTGACCGTTGGCGAGGGTGGGCACCAGGCGCCACCGGCCCTGCACAGGACCCGATGGGTCAGGACCCCGACGACGGCCCGGCGGCCGGTGAACCAGGTCGAGGTCGACGGCATCTCCATCTCGACGCCGATGCGCAGGGGTTCCACCAGCGCGTCGGCGTCGGCGCGGGTGAAGGCATCGACGTAGCGGTCTAGCAGGGTGCGCCGGGTTTCCTCGTCCGGTCGGCCAGGTCGTACTGGACCGGTCCGGCCTCGGCCAGGTGAGCCCGGGCGCGGCGTGCTGTGCCGCGGGCGTGGTGCCGAGAATCTCGGCGACCTCCTAAGTCCGGACCGCCAGCACGTCGAGCAGCGTGAGAACGGCGCGCTGCCGGGCGGGCAGGTACTGGGGCGCTGATGAAGGCGAGCCGCACGCCGGTCCTGTCGTTCACGATGGCCGCCGGGTCGCCGGTGCCGAACAGCGCGTCGGGTGTCGGCTGGAGCCAGGGCACCGAGGGCTCGCGCCCGGCTACGGTCACCCGGTGATCGTCCGAGGGCGCCCCGAGGAGGGTCGCCTGCGGCTCCCTGCGCGACCGGCTCTACCCGCTCATCGACTCCTGGGCCGCCCGAGGGGAGGGGCCGCTGGGAGGGTGCCTCCAGGGCCGTCAGGCAGGCCCTGGTGGCGATCGTGTACAGCCGGCGCCGGCGCTGGACCCACCGCCCCTGAGGCGGTGTGATCGGCAGCATCATGAACGAGACGCAGATGGTCGTACCGGATCCCCGAGCCGAGAGTATTCATCGACATCATGCCGGGGAAAGATCCCCCGCATGGCCGACTCTGCTATCTGGATCTCCTCATTGACTGCAGGCACGGCCGTGCTTGCCAGCTGGGTCACCAGCCGCGGCACTGCCCGGGCTGCACAGATTCAGGCCAGCGCGGCTGAGAAGACTCAGCGTGCCGTTCGGGTGAGTGAAGCGCGTCGGTCCGCCTATGTGAGCCTCATCGAACAGGCTCACAGGATGGCTGAGTTGTACTGGGAGGTCTCGGATATCCACGGATCGGCCAGCCCGCGCACTGAGCAGTTACCTGCCTTGAAGGAGGTGCGGGCCAGTCTTCGGGAGGAGTACGGAAAGCTCCGCCACTTCATATGGGTGATCACTTTGGAAGGGCCCGACGACGTGGCGGAGGCCGCAGAGAAGCTGAGGCTCTCAACCAGGCCGCCATACCGAACACTTGAAGCATCAATCGCCGGCGATCCAAATGCACCTGCAGCCTTCGACCAGTGCTACGACCCATTTTGGCAATCTTTATTGACGTTCGTCTCCACTGCCCGAGCGGCGGTGCATCACCTGTAGGCAGTGGGCTGGCGCGTCAAAAACGGACATGGCTTCTTCACGCTGAGGTGAGCGGCGGGCCAAGCCGCGAAGGGCAGCCAGACGATGAGGAATGCGGCGCGGCCGACGCCGGTGTGGACCTGGAACAGGGCACGGATGCGTTCAGCAAGGGGGTCGCCGGACTCGCTGTTCGTCAGTGCGTCGAGCTCGTGGACCAGGCCGAGCGCGAGCAAGGAGATCCAGATCCGCTTGGCCGGCGTCACAGCCCCACCGGGCCGGCAAATCCAGTGAGGACGGATTCCGCTAGTCCGATGCAAGCTGCGGCACGACGAGCGGAGGGCCGTAAGGCTCCGCGTGCACATCGACAGCGGCGATGCTTCCGATCACGTCCTCCACCACGACGCTGCGGGCCCGGCCGTCGAAGGCCATCTGGAATCGGTTCGGTGTCGTCACCGGCGGAGCCTAACGGCTGGGGCGGCTCGCACCCGGGTCACGGGTGCGAGCCACCCCAACAGCTCTGTCAGGAACTCGGCTTGTCGGTGGACGCGGATTCCTTACCGGACTCCGCAGGCTGCTGGGTGAAGACCACGAGGTGCCAGGTGCCCTTCTCACGCGTCACGGTGAAGGTGTCCCGCATGGCCTTTCCTGCCTTGTCCTCGGCCATCAGGCGGGCCGAGCCGGTGTCCGGGCCCATGTCGTGGTCGACCTGCACATCCTTGATCTTCCACCCCCGCCCGCCCTTGTCCGCGAGGATCTGCTCGGCCTCGTGCCTGGACCACTTCTCGTCCTTCACGCCCCCGACTTCGATCAGTTCGGCAGCGCTTCGGGAGTTCAGGGCGTTCACGTACGCCACGACGGCCTCGTGGGCCCCGTCGGACGATGCCGAGGCCGAGGGGGTCAAGGGGCTTGAGGACTTGGCCTCGTCATCACCGGACGAGCAGCCGGATGCGAAGGCAAGAGCGGCCAGAGCGGCCGGCACAGCCAGAAGATGTCGACGCTCCACAGCGCACTCCTATGTGGTTCCTGTGAGGGGGGTCAGCAGCCTGTCAGGTGCGGTGCGCGTACCACCAGGCACGTGGGTGGTCCGAGAGGAGCTTCTTCAGGCTTTTGTTGTGGGTGTCGCTGGTGTGGTACGTCAGGTAGGGGGTGCCCCGGTACTTCTTCGTGACGATCATCGTGTGGTCGATGTTGTTGTCGCGGCCCCAGTCGGCCTGGAGGACGTCCGACTTGGCCATCTTCCACACGTTGTCGAGGATCTTGGTCCGCTTCGAGTGCTTCTTCGCGAACCAGTACCAGTTCTCCGCAGCCGCCCAGGTGTAGCTGGTGGTCCACGTCGTCGGTCCGTAGAACCAGTACTTGTTGCTGGGCCGCTGGATGATCGCGCCGCCCTTGGGGCCCCAGCCGCCGGCATGCATCGCCTGGGAGATGAAGTTGGTGCAGTCGGTGCCGTACGTGCGCCAGGCGCTGTTGTGGTGGTCCCAGTACTTGTCCGCGTAGGCAACCATCTTGCCGTAGCTGTAGCCCCTGACCTCCCGCTTGTCGCCGGAGTCGTCGCTGTTGTCGGGAAGCGGAGCGGTGCCGGACGCGGCGTCCTTGCTTCCCTCGTCCTCTTCCGCCTTGCCGCCCCCGTCATCGGCGCCGCCAACGGCGTCCACGGCGGACACCTGCGTGGTCGGCGTCGGACCGCCCTTCGTGTCGGCCGTGTCGGACGACAGCAGCCAGGCACCGTCGGGGCCTTGGGTGAACTTCACGGTGTGCGGTACGGACACTTCCTCGTACTCCGGAGCGCCGTCCGCGACCTCCTGCGGTGTGAAGGGGAGGAGGAGGCGGGTGCGCTCGATGAGCTGGAGCGTTGCCGACTGGCCGGTGACGGAGGTGTCAGTCACCTCCACGTCGACCTGCGCCTTCGTGTAGCCGCCGTCGACTTCCTTGTAACGCCTGCCCTTCTCCACGAGTGCGGCGAGATCATCCTGCACCTGCGCGGTCATGGAGCGCGTGGCCCGGACGCGGGCGGTCGCGGCTCTGGCCGTCGGACGAGTCGTCGTCAGCATGTCGGCCCGCTGCTGCAGATAGCCCTCGGCGAGTTGGGTGAGAGCGGTGGAGTCGGCGTTCGCCGACGAAGCCGCTGCCGGAGAGGCAGGCTGGGCGTCCGCCGGGGTGCCGGTGAGCACAAGCATCGCCGCTGTGGCTGAGGCCGCGGCTCCGGCGAGGACACGTCTGTGATGCGCAGCGCGCATGAAACCCCCTTGATCACGGCTGACTGGTCGGGTCAGCCCGCAGACCAAGAGGGCGAGCATGCAGGTCGCGTTCCCCGTGGGCGCATTACTGATCCCGGAATGTCTGATTCCTGATCGAGAGGGTGGTACATCAGCGAACGCCTAACGCGGGGCAGTCCCCTCGGCGGCCATGTCCCCCCCGGACGAACGCACTCTTGCCGAGAGCACGAAGCAGTTCGCGCCCTACCTGTCCGATCTCCAGTCATGCGCCCTGGCGGTCGCTGCCATGGGCCTGCGACGCGGGGAGTTGGTGGCGCTGCGCTGGTCCGATGTGGACCTGGACAACCGGGTGCTGCACTTACGCCACCAGACGCCGTGTCGGCGGGGAACGATGTACGACGATGACCCCAAGAACCGCCGTCAGCGCGTCGTTCCCATGCCCTCGCTGTGCATCGCGCCGTTGCGCTGGCACCGGTTGCGGCAGCGGGAGGCGTTCGCGCGCACGGGTACCGCGTGGTCTGAGCGGGGCTACGTCTTCCCCACGAGGAACGGGCGGCCGGTGGAGCCGCGCAACGTCTACCGGTCATTCATGTGGGTCGCCGCCGATGCAGGGATGCGGGTGGTCCGACTCCACGATGCGCGAACGACTGCGCCACCCTACTGACGGCGGCCGGCGTAGCACCGCGAGTCATCATGGAGATCCTCGGGCACATTCAGATCAGCATCACGATGGACGTGTACACGCACGTGGAGCACGACACCCAGCGGGAGGCGATCAGCTATATGGACCGGCTGCTCAAGCGCCGCCGACCGGCCGCCTGAGAGGCGACTGCCGTCAAATGGTGCCGTCAAAACGGCCCGGACCATGATCGGTCCGGGCCGTTTGGGCTGGTGCCCCCGGCAGGATTCGAACCTGCGACACCCGCTTTAGGAGAGCGGTGCTCTATCCCCTGAGCTACGAAGGCAGGGATCTCGGAGAGATCCGGCGACTAGCCTAGCGGATAAGGGATCGAGAGTGGGAAGGTTCTCGTTTCCGCAGGTCAGGATGGCTCTAGAGTCGCGGAGGGGCGGCCGAGGCGAGAGAGCCATACGGAGCCGGCTCGGCTTCCCGAACGTCGCCGCGGAGCCGGCTCGGCTTCCCGAACGTCGCCGCGGAGCCGGCTCGGCTTCCCGAACGTCGGCCGCAGAGCCGGCTCGGCTTCCCGGAAGTCTGCCGCAGCGAGTGGCGCGGTCCGGGGCCGCCCCGGCCCTGGTCGTGCTGGGGCCCCGCAGCTGCTCTGGGACGCCGGAACGGGCCGTGCGGCGGTCGAGGATGTGCGGGAACCCCCCGCCCCATGGATGCGACCAACTGCCCATGGATGACCAACTGCCCACGGATAGCCAATTGACCATGGACGGCCAAGAGCCCATGGATACGGATACAGACCAGCGGCCGCGGTCTTTCTTCCCTCCCGGCAAACCGATCGGATTCGTGTTGCTCCTAGGAGCACTGTGCGTCGTGTTCTACGCCGTCGGGCGGGCGATCGGCCCGGTGTCACCGGAGCTGCGTCCGGGGTGGCACTACCCCCGGGACGAAATCTCGCACTCGGCGGAGCACACCCGATGAGCATCGGATCCGACATGTTCCGCGGAGCGGCGGACGACACCGGGCGGGAGGCAGGCGACACCGACCGGGAGCCCGACGACACCGGGCGGGTGCCGGGTGACGCCGCGCGGGTGCCGGGTGGCGCCGGGCGGGTGCCGGCCATGCCGGAGTCGGCCGGGCCGGGCGGCGGCGGCTCGCTGGTCACCACCGATCTCACCGTCGGCGGAATGACCTGCGCCGCCTGTGTGGCCCGCGTGGAGAAGCGGCTCAACCGGATGCCCGGCGTCACCTGTGGGGTCAACCTCGCCACCGGACGGGCCCGGGTCGTGCACTCGGTCGATGTGCCCGTGGGGGACCTCCTCGATGCCGTGCGGCGGGCCGGGTACACCGCCGACCGGATCAGGGACGCCGAAGCCGCGCCCGAGGCCCCTCCGGCCGGATGTCGTGACGACGACTGCGTCAAGCTGGTGCTGATCGCGGTCCTGGCCCTGCCCGTCCTGCTCGTGTCCATGATCCCCGCGCTGCAGTTCCGCAACTGGCAGTGGGTCTGCTTCCTGCTGGCCACCCCGGTGGCCCTGTGGGGCGCCGAGACCTTCCACCGCCGGGCGCTGCGCGCCCTGCGGCACTCGACCGCGACCATGGACACCCTGGTCAGTCTGGGGGTCGCCGCCTCGTACCTGTGGTCGTGCTACGCGTTGTTCCTGGGTACCGCCGGCACTCCGGGACTGGTCATGCCGTTCTCCCTGAGCACGGACGGCGGGCATGACCATGTGTATCTGGAGGCGACCGTCGGCATCCCCCTGTTCGTCCTGTGCGGCCGGCTGATGGAGGATCGGGTACGGCGCCGGACGGGCTCCGCGCTGCACGCGCTCGCCGAACTCGTGGTGAAGGATGTCACGGTCCTCGACGACGGGCCGCCGGGCGAGCCACCGCTCGAACGGCGTGTTCCCGCCGCTCAGTTGGTGCCGGGACAGCGGTTCCTCGTCAGGCCGGGCGAGCGGGTGGCCACCGACGGCGTGGTCGTCAGCGGCAGCGCCGCGATCGACGCGTCCCTGCTGACCGGCGAGAGCGTGCCCCGCGAGGTCGGACCGGGCGACCGGGTCACCGGCGGCACGCTGGACGCCGGCGGGAGCCTCGTCGTACGGGCGACCGAGGTGGGTGCCGACACCCGGCTCGCCCGGATCACCCAGCTGGTGTGGGAGGCTCAGGCGGGCAAGGCCCGGATACAGCGGCTCGCGGACCGTGTCGCCGGGGTGTTCGTGCCCGCGGTGCTCGCCCTCGCGGCATCCGTCCTGGGTTTCTGGCTGGGCGTCGGCGCCAGTTCGCAGGGCGCCGTCACCACCGCCGTGGCCGTGCTGGTGGTGGCCTGCCCCTGCGCGCTCGGGCTCGCCACCCCCACCGCGCTCCTCGCGGCCACGGGGCGCGGCGCGCAGTACGGCGTGTTGTTCAAGGGACCCGAGGTGCTGGAGAGACTACGGGCCGTCGACACGGTGGTGCTGGACAAGACCGGAACGCTCACCTCGGGCACGATGCGCCTGCTGGACACGGTGACCGTCGACGGCTGGTCGGCCGACGCCGTTCTGCGACTGGCGGCGGCCGTGGAGCAGCTGTCCGAACATCCCGTAGGCCGGGCCATCGCCGCCGCCGCGCCCTCGGCCGGCCACGCTCCCGGTGGCGTCTCCGAGTTCACCGCCATGGCCGGGACCGGGGTGCGCGCGACCGTGGAGGGGCACGCCCTGTGCGTGCGGCGGATATCCGCCGGTACCCGGCTGCCGGACGTGCTGCGGGACGCCAGGGACCGGGCCGACGCCGCGGGCCGCACCGCGGTCCTGGTGGAGATCGACGGCGCGTGCGTGGCCGTACTGACTCTCGGGGACACGCTGCGGCAGGGCAGCGTCGAACTGGTGGCGCGGCTGCGGGCGCTGGGCGTCGAGGTCATGATGCTGACCGGGGATGGCCCCGGGCCGGCCCGTGCGATCGCCGACGAGCTCGGTATCGAGCAGGTGCGGCACTCCGCGTCGCCGGAGGACAAGGCCGAATTCGTGGCGCGCCTTCAGTCCACCGGCCGCACTCCCGCGGTCGTGGGCGACGGCGTCAACGACGCGGCCGCGCTTGCCGGTTGCGAACTCGGTATGGCCGTGGGGACCGGTACGGACGTGGCCGTCGGAGCCGCGTCGGTGACGTTGATGCGGGAGGACGCGCAGGCGGTCGCGGACGCACTGGAGCTGGCCAAGCGCACCATGGGGACCATCGGCTCCAACCTGACCTGGGCGTTCACCTACAACGTTCTGCTCATCCCGATCGCCGCCGCCGGCATGCTCAACCCGATGATCGCCGCTGTCGCCATGTCCGGGAGCTCGCTGCTGGTCGTCGGCAACAGCCTGCGGCTGCGGTCGTGGCGCCCCACCGCTCAGGCCTGAGGTGGAAGCAGCCCCTCCTTGAGCGCGGTCACCACGGCCAGGGTTCGGTTGGGGCTGTTCAACTTCGCCAGGACGTTCGCCACATGACGCTTGGCGCCGTGTTCGGAGATGCTGAGCCGACGGGCGATCTGCTTGTTGCTCAGGCCGTCCCCGACCAGCGAGAGCACCTGCTGCTCCCGGGGGGTCAGGGACACCGGACGCGGCGCCTTGGCGCCGTTTCGCTCGCGCACCTGGGACAGCAGCTCGCGCGCGAGCGTCGAGGGCATGGACAGTTCGCCGTTGCTGATCCGGCGCAGCGCGTCGGCCAGGGCGTTCCGGGTCAGCTCCGACTGCACGAGGAAGCCGTCGACGGGCAGCGAGGCCGCCCGGGAGATCATGTGTTCCGACGCGCTCTCCAGGAGGAACAGCACCTTGACGTTCATGGTGGCGATCTCACGGAGCGGTTCTTCCTGCTGGGCCACCTCCAAGCCCGGACAGGACATGATCAGGACATCGACAGGCGCACGTTGCAGGTGTTCCACGAGTTCTTCGTAGGAGTCGATCTCCGTCAGATGTCGCACCCTGACCGAGGTCAGCATGGTGCGCAGGCCGAACCTCGCCACCTCGTTCGGCACGAACAGGGCGATGTCCAGCCCGTCGTGGGTCGTGGATGAGTACTCGAGTGCGCTGGTGTGAGTTGTCTCGGTCACGACTAATTCTCCTGAGTGGCTCGGCCTGGGAAGATTTCCTCTGGAAGGAGTCGCGCGCTGAACAATTGCGGGAATGGACCGGAAATGGGGTGAACTGGTTACCGCGTGGCCGGTACGCCATCGACGATCGTTCACACTTTGTTCTACTACGCCGGTCTAGTAGATCGGGAAGACCCTAGATGACGACTTAGTACGCGGGCAACACCTCTCACTGCCGCCTCCGGAAGAGGTCGAATGAATCACGCCAATCCGCTTTCCGGCGGTCGGTGTCGGGGCCCGGGGACGGTGACACCACTAGCCATTCGGGCACCCTCGGACGGCGTCTCCCAAGGACGGACGCGGGGTCGGCGGTGAGCCGCATAGCGTGGGACGGCGCCCGGTGCTCCCCGCTACCCGAGAGGGCTACGTCCCATGACCGCCGACTCCCTGGGAACCGAACAGCTGTCGATACCGGCCGCGTTGCGCCGCTCGGCGCGGCGCGGCGGCTCGCTCACCGTGCTCGACCGGGCCATGCGGCCGACCCGTCTGACACTGACCGAACTTGACGACATATCGACCGGTGCCGCGGCCCGGCTGCACCATGCCGGCGTCCGGCCCGGGGACCGTGTCTGTGTGCTCGCGCCCACGTCCCTGGAACTGCTCCTGAACCTCTTCGGCATCTGGCGGCTCGGTGCCGTGCCGGTGGTGCTGCCGCACGAGCGGCCGGACGACACGGCCGCCGCCGGAGGTCTGCTCGCGCACCGGATCGTCACCTCGGGAGCTCGCCTCGTCCTCACCGACCGCGCGCCCCGGTTGAGCAAGCGGGTGCCGTCCGGATGCCGGGTACTGGGGCTCGAAACGATGCTGTCGGGCCCTCAGGCGCCGGAGCCACCGGTGCCCGACGGCTTCGCCCTCGGCCTGCTCCAGTTCACCTCGGGCACCACCGGCTCGTCCAAGGCCGTTCCCGTCCGTCAGGGCCAGCTGGTCGGGAACGTCTCCGCCTGTATGACGTCACTCGGCATGCGCCCCGGGCACACCTACGTCAGCTGGCTGCCCTTCTACCACGACATGGGCATCGTCTCGGTGGTCGGTCTGCTGGTGCAGGGCGTGCACACCGTCGTGATGCCCACCGAGAACTTCCTCAGCCGGCCGTCGAGCTGGCTGGAGACCGTGACGGCCCACCGCGCCGAGATCATCGCCGCCCCCAACTCGGCCTACCGGCTGGCCGTCAGGGCGCAGCAGCTTCGGCCCGCGGCGCTGGACCTGTCCCGGCTGCGCGTGGCGATCAACGGCGCGGAACCGGTGACGGCCGGGACGGTGGAGGAAACCGTCCGCGTCCTGGGCAAGAGCGGCATGCCCACCGAGGCGCTCTGCCCCACCTACGGTATGGCCGAGACCACGCTCGTCGTGACGGCGGCCTCGGCCACGGCCCCGGTCCATGTGCTCGAGCCCGACCGGGCCCCGCGCCAGTCGGGCGACCACGAGCTTCCGGCCCGCCCGCTGGTCTCCTGCGGCCGCCCCCTGCCCGGCACCTCAGTCACCGTGCACGGCCCCGGCGGCGAGCGCCTGCACGACGGACAGGTCGGCGAGGTGCGGGTGACCGGGCCCGGCGTGACCGGCGGCTACTGGACCGGACCCGACGCGCCTCTCGACGGCATGGGGCGGCTCGCCGGCGGGCAGATGAACACCGGCGACCTCGGCTTTCTGCACGAGGGCGAGCTGTACATCTGCGGCCGGTCCAAGGACCTGATCATCGTGGGCGGGCGCAACCTCTACCCGGAGGACTACGAGATCGCGGCCGAGGCGGTCCCCGGAGTGCGCGGCGGAAACGTCATCGCCTTCTCCCTCCCCGACCAGGAGCGCATGGTGGTGGTCGCCGAGGGCACCGGCGGCGCCGCGAGCCAGGACCGGCTCGCCCACGACCTGTTCGACCGGCTGCGCAGCGCCGCTCAGCACGCCCCGGCCGAAGTCGTCCTGGTCCGGCCCGCCACCCTGCCGAAGACCTCGTCGGGCAAGAAGCGCCGGGGCACCTGCCGGGACCGGTACCTCGCGGGTGAACTCGACGTCGTCGCCACCGCTCGCTGACGCGCCGGAACCGTCTCCCGCGCGCGCGAGCCGCACATACCGAAGCCGCCCCGCCGGTGGGAACACCCGGCCGGGCGGCTTCAGCCATGGTCGGTCGCCGTGGCTCAGCGCATCTCGTCGACGAAGCTGCTGGACACCCGGGCGGCGAGTGACACCAGCTCGTCCGTCGCCCGCACGTATTTCAGCAGCGTGGGCAAATGGCCCGTCACCATGAGGTCGCCGTCCAGCATCCCTTCGATGGGGTCCGTCTCGCCCTCGATGACGCTTTTCCACACGGAATAAGGCGCCCTGATCACGAATGTGGTGTCGCCCGCACCGTCCGGGCCCACGTCGTAGCTGGCGGATTTACATTTTCCGTCGCCGAATTCTGTATGGCACCAAATGTCGGCCTGCACGCCCAGGGTCTCCTCCGCTTCGAAGACGAAGGCGATCTCGGCCTGGAACGTGCGGGCCGCCTCCTCGAACTCCTCTGAGGAATTGATGAGCCCGACATACGAATTCAGCCACTCTGCGCTGGGAAAGACGCTCACGACATCCCCTCGGTCTGGTCCGGTGCCACCGTTGTACCGAAGTGCGGCGGCGGCACCCAGGGCCAACGGGACGCCCGAGTCACAGCACGCCCGACGGGCCCGAACGGCCACCTAGAACGGGTGCCGCCCGGGGTACGAACGACGCTCCGAAACAGCGCTGTTCAGCGGGAACCCGAGGCAAGACGCTGAACGGCATGTCCATCATCGAGGCCCAGGGCCTCCACAAGCAGTTCGACGACGGCACGGTGGCAGTGGACCGGGTCGACTTCGAGGTGGCCGAGGGGGAAGTGTTCGGTTTCCTCGGCCGCAACGGAGCGGGAAAGACCACCACGGTCCGTATCCTGACCACCCTCACCCGCGCGACATCGGGCCAGGCTCGGGTCCTGGGACTCGATGTCGTCAAGCACCGGTCCCAGGTGCGGGACCGTATCGGTCTGTCACTCCAGCAGGCCGCGCTCGACCCCCTCATGACGGGCCGTGAGCATCTGCACCTCGTCGCGTCCCTGCGCCGGATGCGGCCGAACCGGCGCACCGAGCGGACCGAGGAACTGCTCACCGGGTTCGGCCTCACGGAGGTGGCCGATCGGCTCGTCGCCACCTACACGGTGGGTATGCGACGCCGCCTCGACGCGACACTCGCCCTGCTGCACGGTCCGGAGCTGCTCTTCCTCGACGAACCGACCACGGGTCTGGACCCGCAGAGCCGGCGGGCCCTGTGGAGCTTCGTCCGTACCTACCGGCAGAGCGGCGGCACCGTGTTCCTCACCACCCAGTACTTGGACGAGGCCGACGAGTTGTGCGACCGCATCGCCATCCTCGACAAGGGCGCGGTCGCCGTGATCGACACCCCCCAGCAGCTCAAGAAGGGCATCGGCGGCAAGGTCCTCGCCCTGCCGGCCACACCCGACGCACGCGAGGTGGCCGCCTCCGTCGTCGGCGAGGCCGGCTGCCGGGTGGCCGACGACGTCCTCCAGGTCGACCTGCCGGCGGGCGACGACGTCCTGCCCTCCCTGCTCGGGAGACTGCACGACCGGGGCATTGCGCTGGCCGGGGTCACGGTGACCGATCCGACCATCGAGGAGGTCTTCATCCGGCTCACGGGCGAGGGACTGGAACGCAGGACCCAGGACAACAGCAGTGTCGCCGCGGCGGCCCTGGCCAGGACCGTCGGCTCGGGCCGGGGAGGAGTCTGATGTCCGCGCTCTCAGGAACCGTCACCCTGCTCAACCGCAACCTCCGCGAGGGCCTGCGCAGCCCTGTGATCGCCTTCGTCTTCCCCGTCCTCTTCCCGTTGTTCCTCATCACCCTCGTGGCGTCCAGCTACGAGCGCATGGCCTTCATCCCGGGCTTCCCCGTCACCCCGTACGCCGCCTACATGGCGCCCGGACTGCTGCTGTTCACCGGAATGATGGGATCCGGCTACTCGGCCACGGCCCTGGTCCTCGACGCGCAGAGCGGATTCCTCGACCGGCTGCGGCTGCAACCCGTGCGCCCTTCGGCGCTGCTGCTGTCCAGGCTCCTGTTCGACGCCATCCGGGTGGTGCCGGCCGGCCTCGTGGTGCTCGGCGTCAGCGTGCTGCTCGGTGCCCGCATCGAATCGGGCCCGGCCGGTGTCCTGTTGCTGCTGGTGCTCTCCTCGTTCTGGTCGGTGGCCTACGGCGGCATCTTCTACGTGGTGGCCCTGCGCACCCGCAATCCGCAGGCGCCGCTCGCCATGGCGCCCCTGTCGGTGCTGCTGCTGTTCGCCAGCCCCGCCGCAGCCCCGCCGTACCTCCTGCAGGACTGGCTGGCCTCGCTCACCACATGGAATCCGTTCACCTACGTCATCGAGGGCATCCGCGCCCTGATGACCGGGCCGGAGAGCGGCACGGTCACGGAGGCACTGCTGAAGGCCCTGGCGGTACTCGTCGGGCTGACCGTCGTCACCCAGATCTTCGTCGTCCCGGCCTTCGCCCGGCTGGTGGGCGACTGAGCCGGGTCCGCCGCCCGCACAGAGGAGCAACCCGCCATGCTGCTGTACTGCTTTCCGCACGCCGGTGGCGCCGACTCCCCCTACCGCTCCTGGGGGGATCGGCTCGCCTCCGTCGAGATACGCGTGCTGGGCCGCGGCGCCAGATTCCCGGGGAGTGCGCCGACGGCGCCGGACTCCGTGACCGCCCTGGCCGAGGCCTGCGCCGACCACCTGGCCGCCGAGCGCCACCCGTATCTGTTCCTCGGCCACAGCCTCGGCGCGCTGGTCGCCTTCGAGACCGCCCGCGCACTGCGCGCCCGCGGCGGCCAGGGTCCGGCGGCGCTGCTCGCCACCGGCCACGTCGCCCCCCATCTGCCGTCGCCGGGGCGGAAACTGGGCGGCCTGCCCACGGCCGAGTTCTGGGCGGAGGTGCGCGCGCTCGGTGGGACCCCGCCGGAACTGCTCGACCACGGCGAGCTGCGCGAGGCGGCCGAACCGGGGCTGCGGGCGGAGTTCCGCGCGGCGGAGACCTACCGCTACACCCCCGGACTGCCCCTGGACTGCCGGATCGTGGCCATGACCGGCGAAGACGACGACCGGGCGCCCACCGAACAGTGCGCTGCCTGGCGGCTGCACACCACGGGCACCTTCGATCTGCACACGGTGCCCGGCGGCCACTTCTTCGTCGCCGACAACCCCGAGCCGGTGCTGGACCGTATCCGGGAGGAGACGGCCTCACCCGTTCGGTGATCCGCCCGGCGAACCACGCAGCGGGGCCACCCCTTTCACCGGGGTGGCCCCGCCGCGGTCATGGAGCGCTCAGACCTTGGGGGTCCGGGACTCCAGCGTGTACGACGCCTCGACGCGGTAGGTGCCCTTGTTGCCGCCGCCGCGGTCCACGTTCACATCCGCCGACCTGACGACCTTCAGATACAGGCCGTCCTCCTTGTCGAACCAGACGTCGGCGACGGCGTCACCGTCGAGACCGTCGCCCTTCACATAGCTGTCGATCTTCACATGGTGGGCCTGCCGGTCCTCCCCGGCCACCCTGACCGTCTCGTCGCCGATATATTTGATCTTGATCGCGGCACGGTTGCCGTGCGCGACGCAGATGGTCTCCTCCCTGCCGCCGGGCTTCACCGCGTCACCGCCCACCTGGACCATGGCCGGGTTGCACTTATGGGCCTCGTCGCCCTCGATACCGGCGAAACTCACCTTCTGCATATGGGCCAGACACAGGTACTCGCCCTGGCCGCTGCACTGCCGGTGGGCGTCGGTGTGCTCCTTGATCGGGGTGAAGTACAGCTCCCACACACAGCCGGCGGCGTGCAGCACCCGGGCGTGGGTCACCTTCGGGAAGGGACGCTCGTACTTGTCCCCGTCGTAGATGATCGAGTCGGCCCCGTCGGTCCGGTACGTGTAGACGCCGGCCTTCGGTTTGGTGAACCCCTTGACCTCCTTGCTCGGGGCGACCGGGCTCTTGATCTGCCCCAGGTCGTCGCGGAGTGCCGTCGGGTGATCGCGGTACTCCTCGAGTGCCATGGCGAGCGTGACGCGCGTTCCGTCAGGGGTGATGGCCTGGGTGCGGTTCGCGACGATGAACGCTCCGGCCGCGACGAGCACGGCCAGTATCGGCACCAAGCGCAACAGGGTGCGCCTCACCTGCCGTTTGGTTGAGCGGGACGGGCCTTCCACAGTCGCTCCTTCGAGGCGTCGGGAAAATCCCCTGCACCGTCCCCCCGGGCACCACGACCGGCCAATCCCAGCACGACGCGTCCGAAGAGCCGTGCCCTTAGCCCCCTCGAAAGAGCACGGTGGGCGTCCTCGGGCGTCCGGCCTTCCCGGCAGTCATTCAGGGCTGTTGGGCGGCTTCGCCCGCACGTGACTCTGGCCGGGATTCGCACCCGCAGGCCCGCATGCCTTCTGGAGGATCCAGTGCCCCCGATCAGCAACGGCGACGTCGACACCCTCTCCCTCGACCGCGGTGCCCTGCTCGCTCTCTCCCCGTCCGACCGGATGCGGGAGATCAGCGCCTACCTGCGGGACCGCTACCGGCGCATCACCGGCCACGAGGCACCCGCCGACCTCGACGAGTCCGTCTTCCTGGAGTCGCTCCAGGCCACCGAGCTCCAGATCACGATCGATGCCGAGCTGGACGTGCCCATCTCGCTCACCGACCTCGTCGCCATGCCCAGCCTGCGCGTCCTCGCCACGGCCGTCGATACCGCCATCGTCTCCTCCGCCGAGGCACCGCTCGCCGAGGCCGAGCGGGAACTGACCCTGCGGCCCGATGTGGCGGGGTGGGGTGAGGCGTTCGGTCTGACTGATGTGCAGCATGCGTATT
>NZ_JBHSKM010000052.1:0-60491 GCF_042657965.1 Streptomyces coerulescens | reverse complement strand
CCGCCGCTCTCCGGCCGCGCACGGCCGGAACCACGCTGCCGTATCCAAAGCGGGTGTTAATCTCATCGATCACCGGCTCAACACGCAGCCTCGCTTGCCTGCCGGTGTCCATGTGCGACCCGGCCCTTGGACAGCCCTGGGTGGGCGTGCGATCGGCTATCCGCTGTTCGCTTATCGCGGTGCAATGCTCGATGTCTCACGGCACTTCTTCACCATCGCGCAGGTCAAGCGCGGTACATCGACCAACTCGCGCACTTTGGGCAGGCAGCCGAGCCTGCCAGAGACCGTACGACGAGGCGGACCTCAGATTCCCCGAGGACTACCCTCTCGACCTCCAGCGACGCTCAACTCATCCACCACACACAGGTGATGCCCACCCGTCCTTGATGGGGTGCACCCTCAAATCAGCGACAGAGCCCAACAAGTCGGCCAGAGCCTCAGTTTTGACGTCAGTTGGGGGGTGCGATGGGACTGTGAGGTGTACTTCCGGGCTGTGGCCTGCTGAGTGGGTCCGATCTCACGGTCCGGTACCTGCTTCGCCGATGCCGATGGCCCCGCGGCGGCCCGGGTGAGGGCCGTCGAGCTCACCGGGGGAACTGGACGAGGAGGCCACCGCAGTCGATGTCGCCGATCGGTTCGGCGGGGACGGGACTTCGTCGCTGCCTGACGGCCCCCGGGGCCCGGAATTGGGTCAGGTCGGCTGCCCGGGGAGGACGGGCTCTTGGTGGTGGGCGGGAGAGGTGGGACACTCCCAGACTGCGATGCCACCGGTGACGTTGGCGGTCAGGGGGTGTGTGACCCGGGCAGGGAGGGAGGGGGCGACCGAAGGTGGCCTCGGCCTCCATGGCGTGGTCCTGGATCTGGGACGCGAAGGCGGCGACCGCCTCCGCGAAGGGGACGTACAGCGGGAAATAGGCCCCCACGGTCGTGCCGCGGACAGCGTCGTCGGACGTCCCGAGGTCGACGAGTAGTTGCGAGTGCTCCGCGAGGGCCGGCAGGTCGGGCGGCATGGCGGAGTGCGCCGAATGGAGATTGATCGAGGTGCTGCCCGGCTCCAGGCCGGCGCCCTCCTGCGGCATCCACCCAACGCGCAGTACCTCCCAGGGTGGTGCCTGGTGGCCCAAGCCACGGAGAACGGCTTGGGCCACCTGCCGGACGCGCTCAACGACCGCTACGTTCATTGCCCCATCTTGCAGTAGAGGGAAGCTGCGTTGGCCGGGGGACCGGTCGAGCACGCCGAGGCGCTATGGCAGAGGCCCATAGCGTCGTCCTTGAGGGGCTCAGCGGAACCACCCGGAAGATGACTTGATGACGGATGACCAACAGGGTGGGACGACCCTGCGTGCTCACGCTCCTGATCTGCGGCAGGTCCGTCAGGAGCCCCTGAGTGCTCACTTTTACAGTGATTCCTAATGCGGTCTGTCAAGCCGCGAAGGCACTGGGCGGGGTGAGTTCGTAGCATCGCCCGTCGCGGAGGAGTGCCCAGAGGACGTTGACGCGGCGCCGGGCCAGGGCGAGGACGGCCTGGGTGTGGCGCTTGCCCTCGGCGCGTTTGCGGTCGTAGAACTGACGCGACTCGTCGCAGTGCCGGATGCTGAACAGCGCCGAGATGTAGAAGACGCGTTGGAGGCGGCGGTTGTATCGCTGCGGGCGCCGCAGATTGCCGCTGATCTTCCCGGAATCGCGGGGCACTGGTGCGACGCCGCCGAAGCCGGCGAGGCGGTCCGGGGTGCCGAAGACCGTCATGTCGCCGCCTGTGGCGGCTAGGAACTCGGCGCCGAGGATGACGCCCAGGCCGGGCATGCTGGTGATCACGTCGAAGGCGTGGTGGTCGCGAAACCTGGCCTCAATGTCCTTGTCGATAGCGGCCACCTGCTGGTTGAGGCTCATCACCCCCCTCGCCAGCGTGTGCACCACCTGGGCGGCCAGCTTCTCGCCGGGCAGGCTGGTGTGCTGCCGTTCAGCGGTCTCGATGGCGATTTTGGCAAGCCGGTCGGGGCGGACGATATGGCGGTTGCGCAGCCAGGTTTCCAGGCGCCTGGCGCCGATGCGGCGGATGGCCGCTGGAGTCTGGTAGCCGGTCAGCAAGGTGAGCGGGCCGGAATCGGTCAGGTCCAAGGCCCGTTCCAGGCCGGGGAAGAAGCCGGTGAGCTGGGCTCGCAAGCGGTTGACGGTGCGGGTGCGGTCGGCGACCAGGTCCGTGCGCCAGCCTGTGAGGATCTTGAGGTCGGTGACGGTGTCGTCCGTGGCGCGTAACGGGTGCAGATCCCGGCGGACACGGATCTGGTCGGCGATGACGGCGGCGTCCTTGGCGTCGGTCTTGCCCTCGCCGCGGTAGCTCTCGGAGGCGCGGTGGATGGCCCGGCCGGAGATGTAGTGCACCGGCTGGTCGTGGTTGAGGAGGATCGTGATGGCGAGGGCGGCTCCGCCGTCAGCCAGGTCGATGCCCCAGGTCACCTCATCACCCAAGGCCAATACGTCGGCGAGGATTTGGAGGAGTTCGGGTTCGTCGTTGGCGACGCGTCGCGACAGCAGCCGACGGCCGCTTTCGTCGATCGCGACGCAGTGGTGGTGGGTCTTGCCTGCATCGATGCCAGCCCAGATCGCGGCCATGTGGTGCCTCCGTGCGGTGGTGTTGCTGGTGCCTCCCGACGGACGACCTCGCTGTCGATTCCCTACGGAGCGATCATTCGCAATTCCTAATTGGCAGCCGAGTCGTCGTGGGGCACCGGGCGGCCAATCACTGAGAGCCACAAGCGGCAGAGCTTTTTCAACCACACCCGGCGCCCCTGGGTGGGTGAACCATACGAAGGGCTCACCGCCTCCCGCAGAACAACGTAGGGAGTTCTTTCAATCTGGCGGCCAGGATCATGAGTTGGACGGGTCTGCGTATCGACGAAGCTCCTGGTAGACGGTGCCACGACCAAGATCCACCGTGCTGCCAGGAGCCTCGCGTGCTTGTCTACCCGTCCTCAATCGACCTGTCCAGCCGCACCCTGCGGTACCTGACCGGGCAACTCGCCTCCCGAAGGCGGGAGATCGGGACGCGATGGCGCCGTATGACCTCGGGCCGCCAGGCCCTGCTTGCCCTAGCGCACCTGCGCTGCGGTGACACCTACGCCCAGCTCGCTGCCGGGTTCAAAATCGGCCAACTGGGAACCTGCACATCCGCCCCTCCATCCTCCTGGGCAACTAGTCCCGAAGCCGCACTGATCCGCGACCACGCGGCCGGGACCCATGACAGGGGGAAGGGAAACCCGACTCTTGCGCAACAGACTCGGCCGTACGATCACCGGCGCAGCAGTGCTCGCCCTCACCGCCGCCGGTGCCGGTGCCGGTGGCGTCACAGGAACAGCTAACGCCACCACAGACGTTCCCGGCGCCCTGCCAGAGGGGCTGAAGATCTCCAACTACACCAAGGCCCTGGACAGCGGGGGCTTCGCAACGGCGGCGCTCAGCAGCGTGCTGGTGGCCACGGTCTCCTCGGTCCTGGCGGTGGTGCTGTCGGCTCCGGCGGCTTACGCGCTCTCACGACGACGCACCCGGACCTCCGACGCGCTCACTTTGACGTTCGTACTCGGCCTCGGCGTCCCCGGCCAGGTTCTGCTGGTCCCGATGTTCATCGGTCTCGCCAAAGTCGAGCTGACCAACAGCTATACAGGCTTGATCCTCGTTTACACCGCCCTGGCGCTGCCGTTCACCGTTTATCTCCTCACCGGGTTCTTTCGCCGCCGTGCCCTCGGTACTGGAGGAGGCGGCGGCAATCGACGGCGCCACCGGCCCGCGCGCCTTCTTCCAGGTGATCCTGCCCGTGGCACGCGGCGGAATCATCACCACGTTCCTGATGTAGTTAATCTTCAACTGGAACAAGACCCTGTTCGCGATCACCCTCATGAGCAGCGACGACAAGATCACCCTTCCCGTCGCCCTCGTCAGCTTTGTCAAGAGCCAGCAGTTCAGCGGGCTCGATTGGGGCACGATGTTCGCCGGGATGTGCATCCATCTCGCACCCATGACCGCCCTGTTCTCCTGGCTGGGCAACAGGATCATCCAGGGCATGACCGTGGGCATCGGCCGATGAGCCCGCGAGAGGCCGGATCCCGGCTGCTGGCGTCGCTGATGGTGCTCGGCTGCCTCGGCGGGTGCGCGGGCACGCCCGCAACGTCACCGCCGTCCGAATCCGTGAAATCCGGAACTCCGGCGCTGGTCAGATCCGACAGGCCGCTGCTGATCGCGTTTCTCGACCCGGCGGCGCCGGTCGGTGCCGCCTCGCGCAGTCAGATTCCGGTCCTGCGGAGCATGGCCACTCAATACGGCCCAGCGGGCCTGAGCGTCCTCATCGTCGACGCCACCGGCCGGGCGAGCGCCGACAGCCTGACCAACTTCACCCACGACTGGAACCTGCACCCGCCGTCCATCACGGTCGCCGCCCCCAACGAAGCCGCCGCCTACACCACGGCCCACGGGGTGACCACCGTGCCGGACACGGTCCTCTTGGCTCCGGGCGGGGCCGTTCAGCAGCGGTGGCGCGGCACTGTGGTCACCGCGCAGCAACTCGCCCCGCTCCTGCAGGCGATGGCCTCGCCGACTCCGTCTCCATCCTCCAACTCATCCCCCCGATAGGAGGTTCGTCATGTCCGTCCAACCCGCCCGGAGAAAAACGGTGGCCGCAGGCCTGGCGCTCGCCGTTCTCACCGTGCTGGCGAGCGTGTTTGCGTTGCCCGCCGCCCCCGCACTGGCCGCCGCGAATTACCACGTCGACTGTTCGGCGTCGCGCAACGGTTCAGGCTCTGAGGCCAGTCCTTGGAACACGCTGTCCACCGTTGCCAATCGCACCTTCGGCCCCGGCGACAAGATCCTGTTCAAGCGCGGCACCACCTGCAAGGGCAGGCTCGCGCCTAAGGGCAGCGGTGCCGCAGGCTTGCCGATCGTCATCGACACCTACGGAACCGGAGCCAAGCCGCACATCAAAGGTAATGGCGGTCCCGACGCGGTCCGTCTGCACAACCAGCGGTACTGGGAGATCCGGAACCTGGAGGTCACCAACAAGGGGGCTTCGATCGCCAACCGGCGCGGCGTGTACATCAGTTTGCGGGACATCGGCACCGGAACCTACTACCGGCTCGTCAACCTCACCGTCCACGACGTCAACGGCGACGGCAGCAAGGATCTGGGCGGCAGCTCCGGCATCCAGTTCGACGTGCTCGGCTCGTCGGTCAAGACCAAGTTCGACGACGTGGTCCTCGACGGCAACGAGGTCTACTCCGTCGACCGGTCCGGGATCAACATGTCGACGTCCTGGAAGTGCCGGGCCTCCGTAGGCTGGGAGGGCGAGTGTTCGAGCAAGGTTAACAATTATTATCCGTGGACCCGGTTTGTGGCGCGTAACAACACCGTGCACGACATCGGCGGCGACGGCATCGTCCTGCAGTACACCGACCACGGACTGGCCGAACACAACGTCGCCTACGACACAGCGATGCGGCCCAACGGCAACAATGCCGCCATGTGGGCCTGGAACGCCGACAACGTCACCTTCCAGTTCAACGAGGCCTACCGCACCCGCAAACTTCCAGACAACAACGACGGCACGGCGTGGGACGCCGACTACGGCACCGACGGCACCATCTACCAGTACAACTACAGCCACAACAACGAAGGCGGAATGGTGCTGTTCTGCGGCTGCCCCGGCGCCAGCGTCAACGCCGTCATCCGCTACAACGTCAGCCAGAACGACAAGCACCGCATCATCTTCGGCGCCGGTGCCGAGAACGGAAAGTTCTACAACAACACCATCTATCTGGGACCCGGCTCCAAGACGAAAATCATCGAGCTTGACAAGGAATACCGTACACAGATCAACCTCTCAAACAACATCATCGTCAATAAGGGCTCCGGCGGATACGACCGCAGCAGCGATCTCACCTTCAGTAACAACATCCTGAACGGCAACCATCCGGGTGGGCCGTCCGGGCAGATCACCGCCGATCCGAAGCTCACCGCACCCGGCACCGGCTCGACCGGACTCGGGTCGCTCGGCGGTTACAAGCTGAAGGACGGTTCACCGGCTCTCGGTGCCGGAGTCGTGATCAGCGACAACGGCGGCCGTGACTTCTGGGGCAACCAGGTGCCCGCCAACTGCGCACCCGACATCGGCGCGCACCAGCGAACAACCGCCGGTTCCTGCGGCGGCGGGGTTCAGGGAGGCGGGGCACTGGTGGCCGTCGGCGCGGGAGCGGCGGCCGCCACGGCGCTCGTCCTGCTGCTGATCCGTCTGCGCACCCGCCGGATCCGCTGATGCTCGCCTGACTGCAGGAGTTCTGGCCGGTGAGCGCGATGCGGGACAGCAGGTGGGGTTACCCGCTCACCGAATCCGCCCACATCGTCGGGCTCGCGGTGATGGTCGGCTCGACGGTGCTGTTCGACCTGCGGCTGGGCCGTCAACGCCAGCGACCAGATCGTCGGCCGGCAATCGGGCAAGTGCCTGCAGGTAGGGGACGACCCGACCAGCAACGGATCACGGATCAAGCTCTATTCGTGCCGATCCACCGATCTCCGCAGTCAGGTATTCCTGCGCGCCTGATACTGCTGTCCGGATCAGCCGTCTCAACCCTCCGCGACGGCGGCACCAAGGTCACGGTGCCGCCGTCGCAGCCGGCAGGCCTGACGACCAACAGCCGCTACGAGGCCCAGGCGGCCCCATCGGACGTCACATCGTCGATGGTCAGGTTCCGGTCGACCCTGAGCTCGACGACGAAAACGGGCGCCCCCCTCGAGTACCCGCTCAAGTCGAGCAGCACTTCGCCCGTCGCAGTCTCGGTGAACGGCAGGCGCCTGCCGTCCAGGCAGGCGGCCGAGGTCACCTTGGCACCGAGACGCGGCAGCCGCAGCTTCGACGTACGGAAGTCGTCGAAGATGTGGAGGTAGAGATAGTCGTCACGGTAGGTCGCCCCTGCGACCTGGTTGGAGCGGTACGGCCCACCGCGAGTGTCGACGACAGCGCGCTCGTGGTAGTTCATCCAGCTGCCGACCTGGTCCAGGACCGAGTTGACCCGGTCCTCCAGGTAACCGGTCTTCATCGGCGGCACGTTAAGCAACAGGTTGCCGCCGCCGACGGCAGTTCCGGAAACCATCCTCAGTGCCGTCGGGTAGTCGGTCAGGGCAGCGTTTGGCTGCCATGACCAGCCGTTCGGGGTGACCGAGATGCAGGACTCCCATGGCCGGTGCACGTTGAAGCTGCCTACGTGTCCCTCGGGAGTGTCAAAGTCCCCGGCAAGTTCCGCCGGCAACGGCTGGTAGCCCATGTTGGTGTAGGCACGGTCGTTGACGAGGATGCCGGGCTGAAGGCTCCGTGGAACGTCGTAGAGCGACGGTGGCTGGAACACGGCCCTGTCCGCGTACGGGATGCTGTCGTACCACATGAAGTCGATCTTCCCGTACTGCGTGAGCAGCTGATCGAGGTGCTGCCTCATGTAGCCGTTGTACGTGGCGTAGTCGGCCTTGCCGTAGTCCGGTTGGGTCCAGTCCCGCTGCGAGTAGTAGAAGCCGATCTTGAGGCCGGCGGACCTGGCCGCCTCGGCGATCTCCCGGGTCAGGTCACGCCCCGACCTTCCCATCGGGGTGTCGGCGTAGTCGGGGTAGGCCGAGCGCGTGACGTTGTCGGCGCGGAAGTTCGGGTATCCGTCGTGGTGCTTGGTCGTGAAGACCAGGTAGTTCATGCCCACAGCCTTGGCCTTGGCGGCCAGTCGAGGCGCCCAGTCCTCCGCGGGCAGGAAGTCGCGGTAGGCCGCGTCGTACACAGGATCGGACTTCACTGACGGGTCGTGGTACTGGTTTCCGGGCGCTTCACCAGGGCGAAAGGCGTTGCGGCCCCAGCCGATCTCCCGACCCACCACGGATGACGGATTGAAGTGGACGAACATACCGAAGCGCAGCGAGGCGAGGACAGCGCCGGGATCCTGCGCTGCCAGGCCGGCAGCGGGCCCCGCCACGGCTGACTGAAGCCCGCCGAGTGCGTACGCAGGTGAGCTCAGCGCCGCGGCGGCCGGCAGTGCTGCCATGGCCGCGAGCAGGCTTCGACGCCCAAGACGTGGGGATGGGGAGACGGTTGTTCGGGCAGCGTGCGGCTCGAATTCGGACATGCCGATTTCCCTTCGTGATGGGGGGTGGCGAACACGGAATTGCCATTGGGCACGCGGCGTGCCGTGCGCGAACAGCCGGAATCGTCCTCCGACTCGACGCCGACCCGCGCCAGCCGCGTCACTAGCGGAATGCAGACCACAGACACCCTTGAAGGTGCTTCATTGCGGCGTGCAGTGAATTCCTCGCCTCGGGAATATCGTCCCGGTTCGCCGATGGGCCGTCAACGATTCAGGCAGAACCGGAGGGTAAAACCTCGGATGACTCTTTAGATTCCAGTGTGTTGGGATTACAAAGATCCGAGATGGGCGGCTCAGATACCGCCAAACAACCGATGAATATCCCATGAGTGGTCGCCTGCAGCATCGCGTCGACTACCCACAAGCACCTACGATCTGACGCTGAGCCAGGTGAGCGGGAGCGCGATTCACAACCCGTAAACCCGCGCCGCAGTGCCCGACCAGATATCGCGCCGTTCGTCGTCGGAGAGTCCGGTGAGGAGCGTGTTCGTCGTCTCCACCACTTCTGCGTATTCGGCAGCCAGGGTGCACACGGGCCAGTCGGAGCCGAACATCAGGCGCTGTGGACCGAAGGCTTCGAGCACCGTGTCGACGTACGGCCACAGGCTGGCGACGGTCCAGGTCTGCCAGTCGGCCTCGGTGACCAGACCTGAGAGCTTGCATACGGTGTTCGGCCGAGCGGCGAACGACCTGACCTTCTCCGCCCAGGGCTTCAGCTCTTCTGCCGCAACCGGAGGCTTGCCCAAGTGGTCCAGAACGAAGGTGAGTTCTGGAACACGACGGGCCGCGATGGTCGCGGCGGGCATTTGGTGCGGAAGGATCACCAGGTCGTACGCGAGTCCTGCAGCCGCCACCGCCCTGAGGCCGCGCAGCACGTCGGGGCCGTGAATCCATCTCGGGTCGGGCTCACTCTGCACCTGATGGCGGATGCCTCGCAGCCAGTCACCACCCGGCTGCTCGCGGAGCCAGGCCAGCTCGTCGCTGATGTCGCGAGCGGTCAGATCCGTCCAACCCACCACGCCTGCGACCAACTCGCTGCCGGCCGCGAGCGCCAGGAGCTCCGGGGTCTCCTCGTCGACCGTGATCGTCTGAACGACGATGGTGCGGTCGACGCCTGCGGCGCGGGTGTGCGGCTCAAGGTCTGCGAGCGCGAAGTTCCGGCGCAGGGGGGAGAGTTCAGGCCCGGTGATCCAGCTCTGGTCACGGATGGAGAGGTCCCACACATGATGGTGGGCGTCGATGATGGCCACGGCAGTCACAGCTCCCAGACGATGGGAAGTCCGGCGTCGGCACCCGCCTCGGAGTAGTCGTGGGCGACGTCAAGGAGCTCGGCCATGCGTGCCTGCCACGCGATATTCACGGGCAATTGCTCCAGGGCTGCCAGGAGGCCGGCGTAGTCCTCGCATTCGATGACATGGAAGAGGTCCGTGCCGCTGCGCCAGATCGTCCAGGAGGAGGCACCGGCGGCCCGGATCGCGGCCGTCAGCTCCTCGGGTACTTCGCGGTGGGCCTTGTCGTACTCATCGATGCGGTCCGAACGGACCTTGGTGTGCAGGGCGATGCGCATAGCGGCTCCTCGGCTTGCGGCTCTGACTTGGGCATTCGCTTCACTCGTCGACGATGACGATGTCCAGGGTGCGCGGGCCGTGTACGCCCTCAACCCGTTCCAACTCGATGTCGCTGGTGGCCGACGGGCCCGAGATGAGGGTCAACGGTCGATGCGGTACGAGCCGCTGCACGGCCTCCGGTACGTCGCCGGCAATCTGACCGGACCGTACGACGCACAGGTGGTAGTCGGGCAGGAGTGTGAGGACGCGGCGGCCTTGGCCCGGTCCCGCGTCGAGGACGATCGTGCCGGTGGTCGCAATGGCAAGCGCGCAGGTCGTGAGCACGCCGCTCGCCGTGTTCAACTCGTGCACGTCGAGCGCCGGGGTGTCGATGCGGCGGGTCCAGTCGCCCTCCGGCAACCAGGCGGTGGGGAAACCTTCGGGGACCAAGAGCGCGCCGGCGACACCCCGGTCGAGCAGCGCGGTGGCAATTGCCGCGCGGGGGTCGTCGGTGCGCGTGACGGTGGCCCGGTAGTCGGCGGCGACGTCTGCGAACAAGTCGACGAGGTCCCCTTCGGCATGGCTACTGCGGTAGGTGCGGGCAATGCGTCCGGCGTCGTACTGCTCGGCGGTGGGAACGTCCGTCAGCGCGGAACGAATCCGGTCGAGGACGGTCGTGCGGCTGCCTGGTCGGATCCTGTGGGTCATTCCGACCTCCTTTCACGGTGCCACCACACGCGGAATGTCTCGCGTGGCGGCGCGGGCGTATCGCGGGTGTCAGACCAGCGGTGGAGCGGACCGGGGAGACGACGGAGCACTCCGCGTCTGGCGAGCACACGGCCGCCGAATCCCGCCACCCGCTGGGCCAGCCCAAGCCGTCGAGGCGAGACGAGCGTTGCGGCGGCCGCCTTCATCACCAGGGCCTCCGGCGTGGGCACAGGTCCCTTGCGCTTGGCGTCGACCGCCTGCGCGCGCAGGTGGACGAGGACGGTCGGAATGTCGATCTTGACGGGGCAGGCGTCGTAACAGGCCCCGCAGAGCGTGGAGGCGTACGGCAGCGACGCCGCCTGTTCGACACCGACCAGCTGCGGGGTCAGTACGGCGCCGATCGGCCCGGGATAGACGGAGCCGTAGGCGTGGCCGCCTGTCCGCTCGTACACCGGGCAGACGTTCAGGCACGCCGAACAGCGGATGCACCCCAGGGCTTGGCGGCCGACGGTGTCGCGCAGGGTGGCGGTGCGACCGTTGTCGAGCAGGATCAGGTGGAAGTTCTGCGGGCCGTCGCCTTCGGTGACTCCCGTCCACATGCTCGTGTACGGGTTCATGCGCTCGCCCGTCGAGGAACGCGGCAGGAGTTGGAGGAAGACCTCCAGGTCCTTGAAGGCCGGCAGGACCTTCTCGATGCCCATCACGGTGATCAGGGTGTCGGGGAGGGTCAGGCACATGCGGCCGTTGCCCTCCGACTCGACCACGGCCACGGTCCCGGTGTCGGCGGCGGCGAAGTTGGCTCCGGATACGGCCACCTTGGCGCGCAGGAACTTCTCCCGCAGGTGGAGCCGCGCTGCCTCGGCCAGGTCACGGGGGTCGTCGGTGAGGTCGTCGGGGGCAGGTCTCCCCCACTTCCCCATCGCGTCACGGAAGACGTCACGGATCTCGGCGCGGCCCTTGTGGATCGCGGGGACGAGGATGTGCGACGGCCGGTCGTTGCCGAGCTGAACGATGAGTTCGGCGAGGTCCGTCTCGTACGCGCGGATGCCCGCAGTCTCCAGGGCTTCGTTGAGGCCGATCTCCTGGGTCGCCATGGACTTGACCTTGACGACCTCCGTCTCCCCCGTCGCCTGGACCAGCTGGGTGACGATGCGGTTCGCCTCGGCGGCGTCCGCGGCCCAGTGCACGGTGCCGCCGGCGGCGGTGACCGACTCCTCCAGGCTCAGGAGGTGCGTGTCGAGGTGGCGGAGTGTGGCGTCCTTGATGGCGGCGGCAGCGGTGCGAAGTTCCTCCCAGTCGTCGAGTTCACCTGATACTGCGAGCCGCTTCTCGCGGATGGTGCCGGTGGCCTTGCGCAGGTTGGCCCTGAGCCGGGTGTCGGCGACGGCGTCCTTCGCGGCCTGAGGGAAGGCCGGGCTGCCGAGCCAGACCACGTTGTCCGCGCCGGTGCTCATGCGGCGTCCCCTTCCGAAGCGGCCAGGATCTCCGCCAGGTGCAGTGTGCCCACCCCGGTGCGGAGCCGGCTAAGGCCGCCGCCGATGTGCATCAGGCAAGAGTTGTCGCCGGCACACAGCACCTCGGCTCCGGTGTCCTGTATGGCGCGGACCTTGTCGGCGAGCATCGCGTTCGACACATCGGGGTTCTTCAGGGCGAAGGTGCCGCCAAAGCCGCAGCAGCTGTCACCCTGCGGAAGTTCGACAAGGTCAATTCCCTTGACTGCACGCAGGAGTTGCAGCGGGCGATCAGCTACCCGCAGCATGCGCAGGGAGTGACAGGTGGGGTGATAGGTGACCCGGTGCGGGAAGTAGGCGCCCACATCGGTGACTTGGAGGACGTCCACGAGAAACTCCGACAGTTCGTAAACACGGGGAGCAACTTCGCCAACTCGGGTCCGCAGTGGCGCGTCCCCGTAGTCGGCGGCCAGCGTGGCGTGATGCTCGCGAACCATCCCCGCGCACGAGCCGGACGGCGTGACGATCGCGTCGTAACCCGAGAAGACGTCGGCGAATCGCCGCACCAGAGGGGTTGCCTCGGGCCGGTAGCCGGTGTTGAAGTGCATCTGGCCACAGCAGGTCTGTGCCTGCGGGAAGTGGACCGTATGGCCGAGGCGCTCCAGGAGCTTGACGACCGCCTTGCCCGTGTCCGGGAACATCGTGTCGTTGAAGCACGTGATGAACAGAGCGATGCGCATGCTCACCCCGCCTCCGGCACCGGCGCACTGCCGGTCAGACCTTCGGCGCGCAGCTTCTCCCAGACGTCGGCCGCCACAGGGCTGTTCAGCATCTGCACCGCGTCTCGTACCTCTGCCGCGGACCGTGCACCGGTCAGCACGCTCGCCACCGCGGGGTGGCCGAACGGGAACTGCATCGCCGCAGCCCGAAGCGGAGACCCGCCGGCTTCGGTGATCTCTCTCATCCGAAGGGCCCGCCTCAGCAACTCCTCGGGCGCGGCACCGTAGTCATATGTGGCGCCGGGTTTGGGGTCGGCGAGCAGGCCTGAATTGAACACGCCGCCGACAATCACGCTCTTGCCACGGTCCAGTGCGGCGGGCAGCAGCTCGGCCAGTGCCGATTGCTCAAGGAGCGTGTAGCGCCCGGCGCAGAGCACCACGTCCACGTCCGTGTCGATCAGGAAGCGGGTGAGCATCGCGGTCTGGTTCATGCCGGCGCCGATCGCGCGTACGACACCCTCGGCGCGCAGCCGCTCCAGTTCCGGGTAGGCCTCGTGGAAGGCCTGCTCGCCGTGGTCGTCGGGGTCGTGCAGCAGCGCGATGTCGATGTGGTCGAGCCCCAGTCGGGCCAGGCTTTCTTCCAACGAGCGCCGCATGCCGTCGGCGCTGAAGTCCCATACACGGCGGTGTGTTGCCGGCACTGCGAAGCCGTGCTCGAGGTCGTCACCGCCGGCGGCGGAGGGCTCAAGGAGACGGCCCACCTTGGTGGAGATGACGTACTCCGCGCGGGGCTTGCCCTGCAGGCCGGCGCCGATGCGTCGCTCGGACAGGCCGAGGCCGTAGTGTGGGGCGGTATCGAAGTACCGGATGCCTTCAGCCCAGGCCGTCTCGATGGTCTCAGCGGCGGCCGACTCGCTGACTGGACGATAGAGGCCTGCCACGGCCGCTCCGCCTAGACCGATCTCGGTGACTTCGATGCCGCTGCGGCCGAGAGTGTGCCGTGCCAGTCCCGAATCTGCGGCTTCGGAACCCGCGTCGAGCTCCCTGTTCTGGTGGACCACGATCGGATCACCGTCCCTTCGGGCGGAGCCGCAGCCCCTGCATGCCGCCGTCGACGGCCAAGGCCGTTCCTGTCACCGAAGCCGCGGAGGGGCCTGCCAAGTAGACGATGGCCGCGGCCACTTCATCTGCCGTGACCAGACGGCCCAACGGTTGCCGGGCGTTCAGCGCAGCACGTTCCGCGGCCGGGTCCGGAGCCTGCTCCAGGAGTCGGCCGATCCAAGGAGTGTCGGCGGTACCGGGGTTCACGCAGTTCACGCGCACTCCCTCGGCCACGTGGTCGGCGGCCATGGCCATCGTGAGCGCCTGCACCGCCCCCTTGCTGGCGCTGTACAAGGCCCGCTGCGGCAGCCCCGCCGTGGCAGCGATGGAGCAGGTGTTGACGATCGAGGCATGCACCGACTTGCGCAGATGGGGCAGGGCCGCGCGGCTGGTGCGCACCATGCCGAGGACGTTGATGTCCAGGACCCGCATCCACTCGGCGTCGTCATTGTCCTCAACAGTGCCGATCGCGCCGATCCCCGCGTTGTTCACGAGGATGTCGAGACCTCCGAGGTCCCGCACGGCGATCCGTACCGCGGCATCGACCACGGCGGCGTCCATGACGTTCATCGTGTATCTGCGCAGGGGCGCTTGCACGGCCGCCGGATTAAGGTCGAGGACCGCGACGTCGGCCCCTCGAGCGGCCAAGAGCTGGGCCGTGGCCAGGCCGATGCCGGAGCCTCCGCCGGTGACAATGGCCTTCAGACTGTGGAGGTCGCCAATTCCGCCCGAAATGACCTCTTGCGGGTCGCTCATGCTCGTGCCTCCTGCTCCTGTGCAGCCCGGTCGGCGGTCCAAAAGGCACCGTCGGGGTAGGAGTAGGTGTCGATGGACTCCTGCAGCATCTGCGCCGAGAAGCCAGGGGCGGACGGCGCTACGTAGTGTCCGTTCACGATGCGGACCGGGTCGGCGAAGTGGTCGTGCAAGTGGTCGACGTACTCGATGACCCGGTCGGCGGTGGTCCCGGACAGGGCGACGTAATCGAACATCGACAGGTGCTGGACCAGTTCACACAAGCCGACTCCACCGGCGTGCGGGCAGACCGGCACGCCGTACTTGGCGGCAAGCAGCAGCACGGCGAGATTCTCGTTGACGCCGCCGACGCGGGCCGCGTCGATCTGCAGGATGTCGATCGCGCCGGCCTGCAGGAGCTGCTTGAAGACGATGCGGTTCTGCACGTGTTCGCCGGTGGCGACCTTGGTCGGGGCGACGGCCTGGCGTATCGCCGCGTGCCCGAGGATGTCGTCCGGGCTGGTGGGCTCCTCGATCCAGTACGGGTCGAACTCGGCCAGCGCTCGCGTCCATTCGACTGCCTCATCGACGTTCCACCGCTGATTGGCGTCGATGGCGACGCGGATGCCGTCGCCGACGGCGGCACGGGCCGCGCGGCAGCGGCGGACGTCGTCCTCGAGGTCGGCGCCGACCTTCAGCTTGATCTGGGTGAAGCCGTCGGCGACCGCCTGTCGGGCGAGGCGCGTGAGCTTTTCGTCGGAGTAGCCGAGCCAGCCGGGCGAGGTGGTGTAGCCGGGATAGCCCGTGGCGCGCAGGTTGACCGCCCGCTGGGCGGCGCCGTCGCGGCCGCGCTTGAGGAGGGTGAGGGCTTCGTCGGGGGTCAGAACATCCGCGATGTACCGGTAGTCGACCTGGCCCGCCAGCCACTCGGGGGCGGCGTCGGCGAGCAGCTGCCACAGGGGCTTGTCCTCGCGCTTGGCCGCGAGATCCCACACGGCGTTGACCACGGCGCCGATCGCCATGTGCATCACGCCCTTCTCCGGGCCCAGCCAGCGCAGCTGGCTGTCCCCGATCAGGGTCCGGCTGAGCGAGCCCGGATCGGCGCACAGGTCGCCGACCGGGCGGCCGATCACATGGTGTTTGAGCGCGTCGATGGCGGCGACCTGGACGTCGTTGCCACGTCCGATGGTGAAGGTGAACCCATGTCCTTCGTGCTCATCATCTGCGTCTGTGCGCAGCACGACGTAGGCGGCGGAGTAGTCGGGGTCCGGGTTCATGGCGTCGGAGCCGTCGAGCTCACGCGAGGTCGGGAAGCGGATGTCGTACGTGTCGACGGAGGTGATCCTCGAGACGTCGGAGGGCATGGGTGCTGAGGAACTGGCTGTCACGGCGGCGGAGGTCTCTTTCATTGGTAGGGCGCGCTGCAGCGGTGTCATGCCGCGGCGAAGGCCTGGCGCTGGCTGCCGAGGCCATCGATCGACAGCTCAACGGTGTCGCCGGGGCGCAGGTAAGGACGTCCGGGAAGTCCCAGGGCAACGCCGGCCGGTGTACCGGTGTTGATGACATCTCCGGGCTCGAGGACCATGTACTGGCTCAAGTAATGGATGAGATACGCCACCGGGAAGATCATGTTCTTGGTGGTGCCGTGCTGTCGGACAAGGCCGTTCACCGAGAGATTCAGACCGAGGGCCTGGGGGTCCGCTACCTCATCAGGAGTGACCAGCCACGGCCCGAGCGGGTTGAAGGTTTCGCAGGACTTGCCGAGGTCCCACTGCGGGGAGAAGTCGAGCTGGAACTCGCGCTCGGACACGTCGTTGCTGATCGCGTACCCACCGATGCAAGCGAGGGCTTGCGCCGCGTTCTCCAGGTAGCGGGCTCGCTTGCCGATGACGACCGCGAGTTCGACTTCCCAGTCGGTCCTGGCGGAGTGACGTGGGATGAGCACCACGTCGTAGGGCCCGACGACCGTACCGGGGTCCTTCATGAACACCACGGGCCGCTCGGGGATGGCGGCGCCGGTCTCGGTTGCGTGGTCGCGATAGTTGAGACCAACGCAGACGACCTTGCCCGGCCTGGCGACCGGCGCGCCGATACGCAGGTTGCGGGCGTCGAGCTCGGGCAGTGCCCCGGCCTCAACGGCCCCCAGAGCGCGCTCGAGGCCGCCTGATGCGAGGAAGTTGCCGTCGATGTCGGGTGTGAGGAACGACAGGTCGAGTAGCCGACCGCTGCGGTCGAGTACGGCAGGTCGCTCCCTACCCTTGTCGCCAAGGCGCAGCAGTTTCACGGTAGTTCTCCTAGAAAGGTACGGAGTGCGGCATGGAGGGCAGCTCCGCACGGGCAGGCGATACGCAGACGCGTGCGGGTCCGATGGGCCAGGCAGCGCGTCCGGGCTTGCGTCTAGTCCTGAGCACGGCCGGTGGTAACCCGGGCGATCATCAGGGCGACGAGGATGATCCCGCCGTAGATCGCCTGGATCCAGAAGGACGGCACCTGGGCGAGGGTGAGCAGGTTCTGTACGACTCCGAGCAGCAGCACTCCGGTGAGGGCGCCGAACATCGTTCCCCTGCCGCCATCCAGGCTGATGCCGCCAATGACGGCGGCCGCGAACACGGTGAAGATCATGTTCTGGCCTTGGTTGGCGTTGATGGCTCCGACGTAGCCGGTCTGCATCAGACCGCCTACCGCCGCGAGCACGCCGGCGACCACGAAGACCCCGAGCATGACGCGCTCGACCCGGATTCCGGCCGCGCGGGCGGCATCCGCGTTGCCACCGATCGCGTACAGGGCCCGGCCCCAGCGGTGGTACTTGAGCATGATTCCGGCAGCACCGAACGCGGCGGCCGCGAGCCATACCGACATGGGGATGTTGAGGAACGTGCTCGTGGCCAGGGAGTAGAAGGCCTCGGGCAACCCGAAGAGGGTCTTGCCCTCGGTGGCGCCGACGAGCAGCCCCCGCAGCACGATCAGCATGGCAAGCGTCACGATGAACGCGTTGAGCTTGAACTTCACGACGAGGATGCCGTTGAAGGCGCCCACGAGTCCTCCGGCCACCAGGATGGCGAGCAGTCCCAACGCCGCAGGCCACTCGGTGCCGAAGCCGGAAGCGGCGACCGGCAGCACGAGCAGGGCGCCGAGCGCGGGCGCTATGCCGACGACCGACTCCAGGGACAGGTCGAACTTCCCGGTGATCAGGACCAGGGACTCTGCGAGCACCACCATCGCCAGTGCTGCTGACGCACCGAGGATGGAGATCAGATTGCGCTCGGTGAGGAACGAGTCGTTGACCAACGAGCCCAGCAGCATCAGCAGCAACAACGCCGGAACAAGGGCGAGTTCACGGGCCCTGCGCAGCAGTACGGTCTTGGCTGCACCCGACGCGCCGGCTGCGACGGACACGTCGGAGGCAGTAGGGGTGGCCTTGGTCTTGATGTCAGCCACGGTCAACTCCTTCAATGGATGCGATCAGCTCGCGGTCGTGCCAGCCCGCCGGATGCTCGGCGACGATCCGGCCGTGGAAGAGGACCAGGACCCGGTCGCAGCGACGCAGATCGTCAAGCTCGTCGGAAACCACGAGCACAGCGGTGCCGTCGTCACGTGCGCTGTCCATGCGGCTCAGCAGGGACTCCTTGGACCTCACATCCACCCCTGCGGTCGGATTGATGAGGACCAGCAGGCGTGGCTCCGTGGCGAGCGCTCGGGCCATGACGACCTTCTGCGCATTGCCGCCGGACAGGTCGGACACCGGCTGATCCGGTCCTTCGGCGTGGATGTCAAGGCGCTTGATGAGGTCGGTGGCGAACTCGCGCTTGGCGCTCGTCCCGACGAAGCCGCTCCGGCCGAGCCGGTCGAGGACGCTCATGGTGGCGTTGTCGCCGATGGTCATCCCGGAGACCATGCCCTGCTCGTGCCGGTCGCGGGGCACACAGCCGACTCCGGCCCGCAGTGAGGCGGTCACATCGCCGAAGGGCAGGTCGTTGCCCGCCAATTGCGCATGACCGGAGTGCGGCTTGTACAGCCCGGCAAGCGACTCGGCCAGCCGGATCTTGCCGCTCCCACTGGAACCGGCCAGGCCGACCACTTCTCCTTGCCGGACGGTCAGATCGATATCGGTGTAGACATCGCTGCTCAGACCTCGTACATCGAGGAGCACCGGTGCATCGTCCGACACAGCAGAGCGCGACATGGTCACCCTGTCGGCGATGGCCTCGCCGGCCATGGCTTCCACCAGCGCGGTGCGCGGGAGCTCGGAAACCGGCGCGGTGGTGATCCACTGGGCGTCACGCAGCACGGTCACGGTCTGGCAGACCTCGTACACCTCCTGCAGGTGGTGCGAGATGAACAGGAAGGTGACGCCCGACTCCTGGAGGGAGCGCATGCGGTCGAAGAGCCGCTCGATCTCCTTGTTGTCGAGCTGCGCGGTGGGCTCGTCGAGGACGATGAACCGCGCCCCGAAGCTCAGCGCCCGCGCGATCTCTACCATCTGGCGGTCCTCGACCGAGAGCTCCGAGGTGACGGCGTCGGGCGCTACGTGCACATCCCAGGTGTCGAGCAGGTCGACGGCCTCGGTCTGCATGCGGCGCCAGCTGATGAAGCCGCCGCGGCCGGTGGGCTGCCGGTTGATGAACAGGTTCTCGGCGACGGTGAGCTGGGGAACGACAGTGGGCTTCTGGTAGACGCAGGCGGCCTTGGTTCGCCAGGCGTCACGGTCCGTGAGGGGCGGCGCGGGCTCGCCGTCGAAGGTCACTGTGCCTTCGTCGGGAGCCTGCAGACCGGTCAGGATGGAGACGAGGGTGGACTTCCCGGCGCCGTTGCGGCCGACGAGCGCGTGCGATTCGCCGGGGATGACGGTCAGCCGGCCGTCACGCAGGGCGGTGGTGGGGCCGTAGCGCTTGACGATGCCTTCGGCCGCGACCAGAGGGCGGGGGGCAATGTCGACGACGCTCACTTGACCGTGTTTCCCCACAGCTCGGGGTCGTCGACGTTGTCCTTGGTGACCAGCGGGGCGGCCAGCTGGTCCTCGAGGTTGCCGTTGGGCAGCTCGACGATCGTCGAGTTGTGGTCGGTCGGGCCGGGCTTGAAGGTCTTCCCTGCCATTGCGGCCTTGATGTAGTACATGCCGTACTTCGCGTACGCGTCCGCCGGCTGCGAGACGGTGGCATCGATCTCGCCCTTGCGGATGGCATCGAACTCCTGCGGGATGCCGTCGTTGGAGACGATCGAGATATGCCCCGCCTCGCCCACCTTCTTCAGCATGCCCTTGGACTTAAGCGTCTGCAGGGTCGGCGCCAGGTACACGCCGCCGGCGTGCATGTAGATCCCCTTGATGTCCGGGTGGGAATTGAGCAGTGTGCCCAGCTGGGAAGCGGCAGCGTCCGACTCCCACTTGGCCGGGATCTCCAGGACCTTCAGCTTCGGGAACTTCTCCTTCACGCAGGTACGGAAGGCCTCCCCGCGCTCCCGGCCGTTCACGGACGCCAGATCGCCCATGATCTGCACGACCTTGCCGCTCTTCACCTGGCCACCGAGAAACTCACAAGCCTGCTGGCCGTACGCCTTGTTGTTGGCGCGGACCACCATCGCGACCTTGCCCTTCTCGGGCGCGACGTCCACGGCGACCACAGGGACGCCCTTGCGCTCGGCCTGGTCCAGGCCCGCGGAGATGGCGGCGCTGTCGAGCGGAGCCACAACCAGGCCCTTGACGCCCTGGTTGAGCTGGTTGTTGATGTCGGTGATCTGCTTCGCCGGATCGCTGTCGGAGTTGACCGTCTTCATGGCGTCCACGTCTTCGGCCTTCGCCATCTTCGGCACGTAGTCGTTGTAGGCCTGCCAGAACGGCGAGGTGAGCAGCGGCAGGACGACCCCGACCTTGCCGTCCCCACCGGTGCCTCCTTCTGAGGCGTTGTCCTTGGTGCTTCCGCACGCCGTCAGGGCGAGAGCGGCGCATACGGCCACGGCCGCCGACCGGACTGCCCGCGACGAAGTTCCCAGATGCTTTTCGGCCATTGCTGCGGCTCCTAACCGATGGCGCTGCGCTGCATCAAGAAGGTTGCTGCGATGCGCAAGGAAGAGGGACGGCCGGGCGGCTTCACCGACCGGGCACCACTATTCATCGGATCTCTTGGGGAGGTCAATAGGCCTGGACCGAACTTTTCACCAGTTTCAGCCCTAGTGATCGGATCACTTGCAGGGCTGCGCTCCGGCGCGCGGAGCGAGGCGACAACGCCGAAGGAGACGGCGACCTAGCGGGCCATCAGCCAAATCAAGTCAATGACCGGCGAGGGCATACTGAAGCCGTGCGGCCTACTGCCCAGCCTTCGTGCGCCCTTGTCTGTGAGCAGCACGAGATGCACTCGGTGCTAAGAGCGGGCACCCACCAAGCCGTCCCGCCTCTTGATGAGTTCGTGACATGACCTCGAAGCGAGCGCCCGGCGCCGCCGTCTACGCGATGGGGGGCGCCCAAGACGGACGGGCTTGCGCCTGGATCGATGGCGCGAAAGGAACATCGCCGCACATCGGGCACGCACCTGGGGTCTGCACCTGAATGACCGCGACGTGCCCCTACTGGTCGACTGGCACGCTGAAGCGGATCGCCCCGCCTGCAGGGCTCCGCTCAATCACTCGGTGGGGATGGTCCGCCGCCAGCACCGGCGCGCCCAGTCCGAGGACTCCATGCCCGTCGAGTCCGATGACGGCAATGAAGGCTTGCAGGAGGACACCCTCGCAGCGACGGGCACCGACTCCTCCTCCACACTGCCGGTCATGCTCGGCGGCAGTGCGCTCCTTGCGGTCAATGGCACCTTCCTGCTCAGGTCACGCCGCATGCGGACCTCTACCGCGCCACGGTCGATCCGGCCCATCCCGTTCGAAAAGTCGAGGCATAGCCCCGCACCACAGGGGCCCTTCACATGGACCGGTTCGCCATCCGTCGCACCTCACCCGAGGGCGCCGAATTCCTGGCCCTCGAACTCTCCCGGGAACTCGACGCCCACAACATCGGCCTCCAGGCGCTCTTGCCCATAACACCGCGGCGCCCCAGACAGTGAACAGTTACATAGCCACCTGAGCGCCGGACGGCCCTCTCGCAACGTCAGAGACGTGGGGTGCGTCGTGTCGTTGCAGGTCACTCCAGTGGTTCCGTCCCGACCGACGCGTCGTCCGTCAGGAAGAGCTCTACTACTGGGACGGCCACAGCGGGCCGGACGACCGGCAGCTTGAGCGTCAGTGTGCCGGCCGGCTGCCCGCCCATGTTCATGTTCGCCGCTGTGGTCGACGGGTCGGTCACAACCTGGGCAATCTCGGAAGCGTCGTGCAGAAGCTGGGCATACTCGACCTTGCCTGCCAGCCCGGGCAGATGCACGTGCTCGAACGGCCAGGCGAACAGGTGGAGATAGAGGCGGTTGCCGCGCTGGGTGTAGCGGGCGTCGGCCGGCGGCCGTAGCGCGGCGGGGCCGGCGCCACGGATCGACCGCTCGTGTTGCCGCATCCACTCGCCGATCCCCTCCAGCGTGGACAAGGCGACGGGGTCGAATTCGCCACGACCGGTCGGTCCGACGTTCAGGAGCATGTTGCCGTTCTTCGACACCCCGTCGATGAGCATCCGCACCAGCAACTCGGCGCTTTTGGCCTGGTGGTTGTCGCGGTCGTAACCCCAGCTGCCATTGATGGTCTGGCACGCTTCCCAGGCGATCGGCCTGCCGTCGCGTTCCATGGGTTTGTGGGGCTGGTACTGCTCCGGCGTCACGAAGTCACCGGGCAGGTCAAGCCGGTCGTTGACGACGATCCCCGGCTGGAGGCGGCGGGTGAGCGCCAACAAATCCTCGGAGCACCAGTCCGCGGCGCCCTTCCCCTTGAAGCCCCGCTGGTCGTCGTCCTGCTCCGGGTAGGAGAAGTCGTAGAAGAGATAGTCGATGGTCCCGTAGTTCGTCAGCAGTTCCTCGACTTGCCCGCGCAGGTAGGCACGGTAGCGAGCCATGTCGCGGTCGGCGTTGAGCTGCTCGATCACCTCCCGCAAATCATCACGGCGCGGGTGGGTGACGTCGATGGTGAAGTCGGGGTGGTGCCAGTCGATGAGCGAGTGATAGAAGCCGACCCTCAGACCTTCCGCTCGCACTGCCTCGGTGAACTCCCGTACGAGGTCCCTGCCGCTCGGCGCGTGCATGCTGGTGTAGTCGGTGAGCTTGGAGTCCCACAGGCAAAAGCCGTCATGGTGCTTGGTGGTGAGCACCATGTAGCGCATGCCCGCCCGGCGGGCCGTGCGCGCCCAGGAGCGCGGGTCGTACAGGTCAGGTTCGAAGTGGCGCAAGTATCGCTCGTAATCCTCCACCGCCCTGCGCTCGTTGTGCATCACCCACTCGTGCCGCGCGGGCAGGGAGTACAGGCCCCAGTGGATGAACATGCCGAAACGATCACGGGTGAACCAAGTGGGAACAGCCATCGCAGGGAAGTACCTTTCTCAAGATCGTCAGGCTGTCGGAATGAAGGGATCGCCCTTGCTGCGACCGCCCATGAACCCAACGCAGGCGTAGCAATCGCTAGTCCGTGCATGTCATACGGATGACGGCTCGGGTTGCGGACTGTCGAGTCACACGAAAACGTCGGAGGCGGGACGGAGTTGAGGCCCCCATGCCCTGCGAGACGGCGTCAGATCGGGCCCCGCTCAGCTGCAGGGCCCGATACGGAAACCTGTCGCGACCGTCATGGTGACCCGTCGCAGGGTAAGCAGCCTCACATCTTCAAGGCTCCCTCGCCGACGCCCCGGAAGAAGTACCGCTGGGCAAAGCCGAACAGGACGAGCACGGGGATCATCGCAATCGTTGCCCCGGCCATGACGAGTCGCTCGTCATATCCGAATTCAGAGTTGGAGAGTTGGGCCAGGCCGAGAGTCAGGGTGTACTTGGTGTCCGAACGCAACACCAGCAACGGCCAGAGAAAGTTGTCCCACGTGGCAACAAAGGTCGTTACGGCCACCACAGCCACTGCTCCCCGTGCCGACGGGAGGAAGACTCGCCAGAAACGGAGCCAGTCGTTCGCCCCATCCAGCACTGCCGCTTCCTCGAGTTCGTCAGGGATGGCCATGAATGCTGCCCGCATGATCAAAACGTTGACGGGGGTCACGAATGCGGGAAGCCAAACACCCCACAACGAGTCGACCAGGCCGATGTCGTTGACGATGACGAACAGGGAAACCATGATCGCTTCAAACGGAATCAACAACGCGACCAGGATGATCGTCAACGCGGCACGGCGACCGAACCATCCTTTGCGTGACAGCGCATATCCCGCAAAGGCACTGAACAGGCACTCGGATGTAATGGCGAGCACTTCCACAACAGTGGTGTTGAGTATGTACGTGCCGATCGGGAGCGAGTCGAACACCGATTGATATGCACCAAGGGTCGGCTGCTGGGGCAATGGCGAGGCCGCACCATAGATGTTCTCACCAGTGCCACGCAACGACGTGATGACCATCCATGCCATGGGCAGGATCACCAGGATCAGCACGGCGACCAGCAGCGTGTAGTGCGCAACCCGCCGCAGTGGGCGGGCAACTGGGCGCCCCCGCTTCTGGAACACTTCCCTGCGACCCGGTTCTTGGGGCCTCACGGGGGCGGGGGCCGCGGTATCTACGGTCATGGTTGCTCCTCCCTGACGATCATCCTGCTCAAGAGGGCGACTGCGAAGGTGAGCAGAAAGAGCGCTGTACTGAGCGCGGCACCGTACCCGGCATTACCCGACACCGGGTCCAGACCCGCATCCCGGATGAGGAACGGCAGCGTACGAACTGACCCGCCCGGCCCGCCGGATGAGCCGCCGAGCATGTAGATCTCCGTGAAGACTCGCAGGGAGCCGGCAGCGGACAGTGTGGCCACAAGCAGGATCACTGGCTTGATGGCCGGGACGGTTATGTGCCAGAGGCGTTGCGCCGCGGAAGCGCCGTCCAGCGTCGCCGCTTCGTTCTGGGACTTGTCCACGTTCGCCAGAGCCGCCAGATAGAGAACCATGTACCAGCCGAGGCCTTTCCAGACAGTGACTGCCACGCAGGAAAGCAGCAACAACCACCGGTCGGTCAGGAAGGGCAGCGGCTCCTCGAGTACTTGAACTTTCTGGAGGACACCATTGACTAGGCCGTCATCCTTGAGTAGAAACTGCCAAGCGATGCCGGCAACAACCACCGAGGTCAGCACCGGGACGTAGAACGCGGTACGGAAGATGCCGATCAGCGGGACCTTCCGTTCCACAAGAACGGCCAGCAGCAGGGGAAGCACTACCAGCAGCGGCGTGGCGATCACCATGTAGAGCACGCTGTTCAGGGCCGCGTCCCAGAATGCCTCGTCGCCCAGCATCGCGGTGTAGTTGTCGAATCCGACGAACGACGAGCCGCCGCCGAGCGGTGGGGCGTCCGTGAAGGACAGAAGAATCGTGTTCGCGAACGGGTAGGCCCCGAACCAGACCACGCCAATCAGTGCCGGCAGTAGCCACAGGTAGGAAGCCCACCATGGGCGAATCCGGGTGGCGCCTGCGCGCCGCGAGCCTCGCCGAGGCGTCGCGGAGGCAGGGGTCCGCACAGTCGTCATCACGGCGCCTTCGGGATGACCTTGTTCGCAGCGTCCTCGGCCGCCTGCAGCGCCTCTTGCGGGCTCTTCTTGCCCTGCATGGCCAACTGAAGTTGGGGAACCACAGCCTCGGAAACCGCGCCGTTCCAGAACCAGACGACCGGGTCGTACTGGGCCTTCTGCTGAGCTTCACGATGCCCTGCCATGCCCGCCCTCTCCAGCGCGTCGTAGGCGGGGTCCGTATAGCACTTGGCGGACGCGGGGAGAATCGACATGGGCGGGATGGCCGTCACTCCGTTGTCGCTGCACAACGCCTCCTGCTCCTTGGTGCTCGTCACAAACTCGGCGAACGCCAGTGCTGCCGCGGGGTTCTTAGTCGTCTTGGGCACGGTGATGTGCTGCCCGCTGATCAACGGACCACCGCCCTGGTCGTCCATGAGCCGCGCATAGCCAGTCACTTTGTAGACGTCGGGCGCGTTCTCCCGTACGGTCCGCGAGTGCGCCTGGCCGAAGACGATCTTGCCCGCGGCGAAGGCCTCGCTCGCGTTGGGGTCCCCGGTAATCGAATCCTTGGGGAAGGCGCCCGCCTTGTATGCATCGGCCAGGTTCGACAGCCAATCCAGCGCGGCCGGATCTGATGCGAAGGTGAATTCGGTGTGCGCCGAGTTCATGATCTTCACGTCGCGCGCGGCGAAGGCATCCGGCAGCATGTACTGCGGGCTGCCCCAGTCGCCGTAGAACTTTCCGTCGGCCTTCTCTGCGATGGTCTTCAGTGCGGCGAAGTATTCGTCGTACGTGGTCGGGACCTTGCTCAGACCGACCTTCTTCATGAGGTCCTTGTTGTAGAGCATGGACGGATAGCCGGTGTACCACGGAAGGGACACGTGCCCGGTCTTGCCCGGGGGCACAACGGCCTTCCATGTTTCCGGCGTGTAGTTGTCGCCAACCTTGGGGAGCCGGTCACCCATATCCATCGCCAAGTCAAGGCCCGACAGCAGCGAGACACCCTGGATGTCCGTATTGATCACATCGGGGATCTTGCAGACCTTGACGTTGGTGGTGAGGCGCGTGATGTACTCCGCGCCGCCGGTGTCGTCGACCCAGTTGATCTTGACTGCTGGATGCGCGTCTTCGAAACGCTTGATCTGTGCGGTGAAGAACTCTTTGAACGCACCCTTCAGGCCGAGGGTCTCGAAGGTGATCTCACCCTTGATCGGACCGTCGATGGGGCCGGACTTCTGGCTGGCTTCAGGGATGTCGCAGCCGGCGATTTTCGAAGCGCTGTCCTTTTCGCCGCCTCCGACTCCGCATCCAGCCAGGGCTATCAGCATCATGCCCGCAGTCGCGGCACGGGTTCGTGCATGTCTCATGGGCCTGCCGTCCTCACATCCAGCTAAAGGGGGTTGAGGGAGTGCCGAGATATTAGTCGGTTGGTTACCTATTAGGCAATGGATGGAGACGTTGTCGTCTCCTAGGCCTGCCGCGCCCGGCGCAAGGCACTCCGGTCACAACACTGTGAGGCGCGTGCGCAACTCCTCGTCGGCCAGGCCGAGATCACGGGCGGCAAGCCACGCGGCGGCGCCAGCCGTGCTCCCTGCATAAGAGATGGAAGCACCAGGCCAGCGGGCGGCAACGCGGCTACGCACCGCAGATGCAACTGGAGATCCTGGGCTGAGAATTCCTCCCGCGAGCACGACCGGGAGCGTCGAACCTGCGGTACGGACGGTACTGAGGGTGGCGAGCAGATGGTCAGCCGCTTCGTCGACCAAACCGCACGCGTCCGGGTCATCCTCCGCAGCTGCGGCCAGAACCAGAGGAGCGAGCCGCGCGAGACGTATCGGACTGTCGCCGTAGACGGCGTCGCAAATCGACTCCACCAAGTGGGGGCCGAGTGGCACGTCACCGACCAGCTCCTCGATCACAGACGCCGCCAGCCCCGCGATCCGCCCTGGAGGACCAGAGCCACTCCGGGCCGACGTATGGGAGGTCTGCCGGCAGCCGTGAGCACAATCGATGGCGTCGAGTGTCATCTCGACAGCTGCGCGCCCCAGCCAGTAGCCGGAACCGCGATCGCCCAGCAGCCAGCCGTGGCCGTCTGCACGTCGCGTCAAATCGAAATCTCTGCACTCGCCGGCGACGGCGCCAGTCCCGCTGAGAACCACTGACCCACCCGGGCTTCCCGTGCCGGACGCATACGCGAGTTCGAGGTCGCCAAGCACGCGAGGCACGATCGACAGCTCAGCTTCCTGCCACACCTTGCCCAGCACCTCGTCGGCGAACGGCCCACCCGCCAGGCCCATCACGCCCGCCCCGACCCGAGCTGGGTCGACGTCGGCGAGCGCGTGGCGCAGTGCCTCGGCGATGTGCCGCACGGCGACAGCCTCGCCGTGCGGGATTGGATTGCCTCCCCCGCCATGCGCCGTGCCGATGATCCGGCCGGCAAGGTCGGCCACCATGACCCGGGTGGTGGTCCCGCCGACGTCAAGGCCCATAGTCAACACGCCATGGTCGTCGTCCCGAGAAAGGCCCGTCATGCCGTCCGCCGGATACGCCCCACGTAGCGCGCCTCCAACTCCCGGTTGTGCTCGTCACCTCCGGGAATGTTGGCCGACAGGTAGACGGGCGGCACGTCGCCCGCGTCCTCAATGCGCCGGATCACCTCCGCGACCATCTGCTGAGCGAGCAGGGCGGTGGTTATGGACGAGATACCGCACGCGTTGCCTCCACCTGCCATGGGCAACAACGCGTCGCCGTACGGAGCACCGTTGTCGAGCGCGACATCGACGACGTCACGGAGCCGCAGCCCCGACGGGTGCTTGGGCGGGACGCCGGCAGTGTGCTCAGCGGAGGTGATTCCGATAACGCGATGCCCCTTCTCTTTGGCCAGCAGCGCGAGCTCAACAACACAGCCATTGACACCCGAGTTGGAAGCGAGCACGAACACGTCGGCCGAGTGCGGCGCCGTCAGCTCGTACAACAGTCCTGCGGACTCGGTGCTGCGCTCCAGGTCCGCACCGTTCAGAACCTCCAACGGCCGCCCGCCGTACATGACTACGTCGCGCAGGGCGATCTTGTTACTGGGGACAAGTCCCCCGGCACGACCAGAGATTTCCATGGCGAATGCCTCGGAGTGGCCGGTGCCGAACGCCTGGATGATGCCGCCGGCGGCGAGTGCCTCGGTGATCAGCATGGCGGACCGCGCCACCCCCTCGGCTTGATTCCTGCTGACTCGCTCAATCACTTCAAGTGCTGCGGCCGCAAACGCCGCCGCTGATGGTGTGGACACCTGAATCTCCTCCTGGGTGAACCCGGATGGACTGCGCGCAGCGCAGAAACTGCGGCGACTCAACAACTGACCTGCTGCCGCTCGGCGTTGTCAGGTCGCGCTCCACGCCCGGCAACCTGCTGGACGATCGCGAGGCTCCCTGCCTCTCAGCCTTGACGCCCCACCAGGCTGTGGTTAAGGTCCAGCAAAATATAGGGAGCCTACTTACTAATGGAGGATCCTTGCATACGCAGAGTGTGACGCCAACCCCTCCCTATTGCCTCTGCCAGCGCGATCCGTCCCACCCTGCCCCCACCGGCACGTGCTCCGGCATCGGGCCAGCGCGCCCGCAAGCTCGGGCCTGACCCTGCCAGCTATAGCCCAAGTACGGAGCGACAACCAGCACTTCCTACGGCACCTCGAGAGTCAGGACTCCCGAAAGGCACTCCATGAGGCCACTCACACATTCCAGTCGGAGATCACAGACCCGTCTGGCGGCGGTGCTGCTCGTCGCATTGCTGCTGAGCCTGGGCGGCATCACCGCGGTGGCAACGCCCTCGTACGCGGCCAACACCACCTACTACGTATCGACATCCGGAAGCGACTCCAACAGCGGCACCTCCGAGGGCAGCCCCTGGCAGAGCCTGAGCAAGGTCAACTCGACGGAGCTCAGCCCAGGAGACATGGTGCTGTTCCGGTCAGGTGATACGTGGACCGGCAAACTCACCACGAACGGATCCGGCAGCAGCAGCGCGCCGATCGTCTATGGCGCCTACGGCGGCGGCAGCAAGCCTGCGATCAACGGTGCCGGGGTACTGCCTGCGACCGTGCACGTCACGGGCCAGCAGTATCTGCACATCACCGGCCTGGAAATCACCAACACCTCAAGTGAGCAGGCGTACCGTAGCGGGATCTTGGTGGACAACCCCAACACCGATCCGCTGAAGCAGATTCGCCTGACTGATCTCTCGATCCACGACGTCTCCGGCCGACCGTACGTCGGGCAAGGCGACTGGAGTGATCCCGGCGACGGCGGCATCATCGTTACCGGGCGCGCCGACAGCCCGACCTCACGTGTGGACGATCTGCTGATCGACAACGTCGCCATCAACAACGTGGACGATGCGGGCGTCCGCATCCAGCCGCGCAATCAGTCCGCACGTGCGACAGGCACCGTTGTCCGCAATGTTCGCGTCAACAACGCGGGCGGGAACGGAATCCTGGCCGGCAATACGTCCAACGCCCTGATCGAGTACAACAAGGTCACCGGGAGCGGTGGGCGCTCAACGGCCTGCGCCGGCATCTGGCCGGTGTACAGCGACGGCTCAGTCCTTCAGTACAACGAAGTCTCCGGCCAGAGGACGCTCGTCAACGACGGCTTCGCGTTCGACCTGGACTGGAAGAACTCCAACTCGGTGTTCCAGTACAACTACTCCCACGACAACCCGCATGGCTTCATCCAGTTCTTCCAGGAATCCACGGCCACAGTCCGCTACAACATCAGCCAGAACGACGCCATCACGTTCGGCTTCTACAACTCCGGCCCTGAATCCCTCGAGGTCTACAACAACACGATCTACCGTGCGCCTGGATCGACCTCCAAGATCCTCTGGAACCAACAGAGCGGTCACGCCTATAACGCGAGGTTCCGGAACAACATCATCGTCAATCACGGCAGCGGCACCTACGACCCCTCTGTCGGGACCTGGAGCAACAACCTCTTCTTCGGTGACCACCCGGCGTCCGAGCCATCCGATCCGGCCAAGCTCACCAGCGACCCGCTGCTCGTCGCTCCGGGCACGGCGACATCTCCGACCGACGCCTCCGGATATGCACTACAGGAAGGCTCGCCGGCACTCAGCTCCGGAGCGCTGATCGCGGCGAACGGTGGCCGTGACTACTTCGGCAACCCCGTCAGCGCCTCAGCGGCCCCTCACCGAGGCGCGTACAACGGAGCGCCGGTCGGCGGTAGCGGGCCCCGGAACAACGGCCTGTACACCCTGACCGCCGTCCACAGCGGCAAGGTCGCCGATGTCCTCGGCGCAGATACAAGCAACGGTGCGACCGTGGTCCAGTGGTCGGGAGGGGGAGGTGACAATCAGCGATGGCGAGCCAAGGATGCCGGGAACGGCACCTTCACATTGGCCGCCGCGCACAGCGGCAAGTGCTTGGACGTGCTGGGAGCCTCCACCGCCAACGGAGCCAAGGTCGCGCAGTGGAGCTGTTTGACTGGTGACAACCAGAAGTGGCGGTTCGAACCCGCTGGCTCAGGAACGTACCGGATCGTCTCGGCGAGTAGCGGCAAGTGCCTTGATGTGACCGACGCATCCATGGAGAACGGCGCGCAGTTGGCCCAATGGACGTGTTGGACCGGCGACAACCAGAAATGGCGTCTGACCCAAGTGGGTTGATCCATACGCCGGTTGCGACGCATGAGCCCGGTCCAGGTTCGCCGTGAACAGGCCTGGACTGGGCCTTGCCGTGCCAGCCCCCGAATGATGTCCGAACAACGCCTATCAGCGAGTGCGGCAGCCCTACATATAGTAGGTACCGTACCGACTGAAGGTATTGAGCGTTCCTCTTCCCAGCCCCGAGGTGATCCAGCTGCTTGGAGCTGACGCCCAATCGAGCACCTCCCTCGACACCGCGGGCGTAACCCGCGGCAAGGCGTCGGACCTTCAACCACCCGCTGTTCCCTTCCTGTTGATCGCCCAGCTGCCGACCATCGGTCCTGCTGTGCTCGATGTTGTAGGAGTGCACCTTGCCCATTGACCACACGTACGTCGAATCGTTCGAGGCAGGCAAGGGGGTACTGGCGGCCAGGGCTTGGCTGCACGACAGCGCCAAGCGGCTGTCCCTGAACGGGGACTGGGCGTTCCGGTTGTCCCCCTCCCTGGCGGAGGCCCCAGACGACTTCGACCCGGCCGGCTGGGACAGCATCCAGGTGCCGTCGCACTGGCAACTCAAGGGATACGGGCGGCCCGCTTACACCAACGCCGCCTTCCCCTTTCCCATCGAGCCGCCGCACGTGCCGACGGACAATCCGTCCGGTGACTACGTCCGAACCGTGGAGATCCCGGACAGCTGGGCGGGCTCGCGGATCGTGCTGCGATTCGAGGGTGTGGACTCGCGGTTCGCGGTACGGGTGAACGGCTCCGAGGTGGGTTGGTCGTCCGGAAGCCGGCTGCCGAGCGAGTTCGACGTGACGCCATATGTGTCGCCGGGCCAGGATGCGGTCATTGCTGTGCGGGTGCACCAGTGGTCAGCCGGCACCTACCTGGAAGACCAGGACATGTGGTGGCTGTCGGGCATCTTTCGCGACGTCACCCTGCTGGCCATGCAACCCGGGTCAGCGACGGACGTATTCGTGCAGGCCACCTACGAGGGGCCCGGCGGGACACTGAGGGTGGAATCCGACGTGCCCGGCACGGTGGAGGTGTCCGAGCTCGGGCTCACTTTCCCGACGGGACGCACAGTGGCGATACCGCAGGTGGAACCGTGGAGCGCCGAGGTGCCGAGGCTGTACGACGCTGTGGTGACCACCCCCGCGGGTTTCGTCACGCTGCGTGTCGGCTTTCGTACCATCGCGATCCGCGACGGTCTGCTCACGGTCAATGGGAACAGGGTGCTGTTCAACGGTGTGAATCGCCATGAGTTCCACCCCGACCGCGGCCGGGCCCTCACGGAACAGGACATGCTGGCCGACGTCCTGATGATGAAGCGGTACGGGATCAACGCAGTCCGCACAAGCCACTATCCGCCACACCCGCACTTCCTCGACCTGTGCGACGAGTACGGGCTCTATGTCGTCGACGAGTGCGACCTGGAGACGCAGGGCTTCGGTGAGGTCGGCCCGCAGCCGGACGGCCTGTACATGCTCGACAAGGAAGAGTTGGAGGCGCATGAAGGCGGCGAGGAAGCACCGCAACCAGTTCCGGCGCTGAATCCGGTGCGGGATCCGCGCTGGCGTGAGGCCATGGTGGACCGCATACGCCGCACGGTGGAGCGGGACAAGAATCACCCCAGCATCGTGCTGTGGTCGATCGCCAACGAGTGCGGGATGGGTGCGAACCTGAGGGTCATGTACGACTGGGTTCGCGACAGGGATCCCTCCCGGCCGGTGCACTACGAGCGGGACCACGAGGCCGAGTTCGTGGATGTGTACTCCCGGATGTATCTCACGACCGACCAGGTTGCCGAAATCGGCCAGGACAGCACTTCGTACCTGGGACTCCCCTTCATCCTGTGCGAGTACGCGCATGCGATGGGCAACGGCCCGGGTGGACTGTCCGACTACCAGAGGCTGTTCGAGACCTACCCGCGCTGCCAAGGCGGTTTCATCTGGGAGTGGATCGACCAGGGGATCCGGACGAAGGATGACAGGGGCAGGGAGTTCTTCGGCTACGGCGGCGACTTCGGTGAGTCGATCCATGACGGGAACTTCGTCTGCGACGGGCTGCTGTTCCCCGACCGTACGCCCTCCCCCGGCATGCTCGAGTTCGCCAAGGTGATCGAGCCTGTCCGGATCATGGTCGAGGCCGCTGAGATTACGGTGCAGAACGGGTACGAGGTGCTCGACACCGGGCATCTGCGGTTCCGTTGGGTCCTCGACAACGAAGGCGCTGAGATCGACGGCATGCTCGATGTGCCAGTCATCAAGGCCGGCGAATCAGTGAAGCTCGACCTGCCGGTACTGCCGGAACTGGCCCCTGGTGAATCGTGGTTGACGATCCGCGCGGAGCTGGCCGCACCGACTATTTGGGCGCGCGAGGGACACCTCGTCGCGTGGGGGCAGGGCAGGCTCTCGACAGAACCGGATCGCCTTCCCATGCACGCCGAACCCAAGGCGGTCGACATACGCGGCGCGAAGGGGCAGCCGCTCCAGCTGGCAGGCATGCCGGTGAGCAACATATGTCTCGACGTGTGGCGAGCGGCGATCGACAACGATGAGCTGGGAAGCGACCGCGTCGCGGACGGGTGGCGCAAGCGCGGGTTGCACCGCGTACAGCACCGGATCGTGGATGTCGGCGAACGTGTCACGCTGGTACGCACGGCGGCACCCGACAAGCAATGGGGCCTTCTGTCCGCGTGGAACTGGACGGCATACTCCGACGGGTCGATCGGCCTTGATCTCGCGATTCGACCGGACGGTGCAGGCCTGCCCAAGACGTTGCCGCGGCTGGGAATCACGTTCGAGCTGCCACGGATCGAGACGGTCACCTGGTTCGGCCGTGGACCTGGGGAGGCCTATCCCGACAGCCAGGCGGCTGCGGCCGTCGGGCGCTGGACCATGACTGTGGACGAGCTGCAGACGCCGTACGTGCGGCCCCAGGAGAACGGTCACCGCGCGGGTACTCGCTGGGCCGAGCTGGTCGGCGCCGACGGAACCGGCCTGCGGATCGAATCCGCACCGACCCTGTTCGGCCTGACGGTGCGCCATTGGTCCACTCAGGCAGTCGATGAGGCCAAGCACCCCAATGAACTCTTGGCCGGGGACACGACCTATGTGACGCTCGACATCGCGCATGCAGGCGTGAACTGGACTGGGCCGGTGCTTCCGGAGCGCTACCAGGTACGCCCCGGCAAGGCTTCGCTCTCACTGCGATTTCGGAGCTGCTGACAGCTCTGCGAGGGCACATCAGTCGGCGTAATGGCCTCCCGGCGCGGTTCACGCCGCCGGTGAGGCGACGCCAGTCGGTCGGTTGAGTGCAACCACCCAGAGTTCAGGTGGTTCTGACATGGCGCCAGGCGCCTGACTGGCACCTCGCCGCCATCACTGCCATCCTGCGGCAACCGGCAGGCCGCTTGCCGCCAGCTTGGGTCGGTAGGCTACCTGTTAAGCTCTAAACCATTTTCTGCACCTGGGCACACCGGGGCACGCGACGCTCCGCCCTGGGGCGCGCGACACGTTCAGGAGGATTCATGGCGGCTGATTCCCGGCTGGCCAGACGCATCAATGACCGAACGGCGCTCGACCTGATCGCCGCCGCAGGCCGCATGTCCCGTACCCAGCTACGCGAGCAGATCGGGCTCGCGCAGCCGTCGGTGATCGAGCTCGTCAACCGGCTACTCGATGCCAAGCTGATCAGGGTCGCCGGGGAATCGGACGAACGCACCCGGGGGCCCCGTCCGCAGTTGTACGCCATCGCCGGCGAACGCGCCTACGTCGCAGGCGTCCATGGCAGCGCCGGAGCCATTCACGCAGTGGTCGGTGACGTGTCCGGATGGACTTCACCGACGGTCTCAGTACGGGATCCTCGACTGCACGATGATCCCGCGCCGCAGGTCGAGGCCGTAATCGACGCCGCATTCGCGGCAGCAGGACTACCCAAGCAGCCACTGACCGCGGTAGTGATCGGTACCGGCGGCGCCATCGACCTCAGCACAGGCGACATCGGGCATGCCCCCGGCCTGCAGCAATGGCAGGCGCACTTCGTAGCGCCTGTACGAGACCGGCTCGGCTGCCCTGTGCACCTCGAACGCGAGATCACCCTGGCCGCCGTAGCGGAGGACAGGTTCGGCGGCGATCAGACCCCTGAGCGCTTCACCCTGCTTTGGGTCGGCGACGGACTCGGAATCTCCTGTATCGATCAGGGAGCCCCCTTCCGCGGCTTCTGGGGCGCCGCCGGTGAGATCGGCTACCTGCCCTTGCCTTCCGTTGATTCGGATCCGGCGCCTCCACTCACCTTCCAGGACTTGGCCGGCAACAGCGCAGTGCGAGCGCTCGCTCATGCCCACAACCTGACGGACCAGACGGCCGCGGACGCCGTTCGTACCGCCATCGCGCGGGGGAACGATGCCTTCCTCGACGAGTTGGCGGACCGTATTGCCCTCGGACTGCATTCGATCGCAACAGTGATCGACCCAGGCAATGTCGTGCTCTCCGGAACCACCGCGGCAGCAGGCGGCGCTGATCTGGCAGAACGCGTCGAAACAGCCCTGGCTCGCCGAACCTGGCAACGTGTACGGATCCTTCCGGCCATGTACGCGCACGGGGAGGAAGCCATGCTCCGCGCCGCCCTCCTACTTGCCACCGAACACGGCCGTGAAGCCGCTTGGGGACCTGCGACCTGAGCACCCGCTCCGGGCAATGTGCAGGCCCTGGATCGCATGGAGTTGCCTGGAGGAACATCACCCTGGCTGCTTCCTGTCACTGGAACAGCCCGGGCGACGGCGCCATGAGACACGACCGAGCTTCGTCAACTGGCCTGCCAGGGACCACGCCTGGAGTGACGCGAAAGACCGACGGGAATCGGGCGTGACCGTTCGACTTGGCGAAGCGGCACACCGCAGCGTCGGTGGTCGTCCAGCGCACCCTCACGATTCCTCCAATACCGCAGGGGACGTGGCGTTCAAACGACCGCGCACGCGACGATGTTCACGCGCCATGGACGACTCCCGGCAACAGGAGGAACGCGCCGCGGCCGCGTGACGTGGCCGGCTGTTCCTGGAGGCTCACACGCCATCAAAGAGCCTGCCTCCAGACGGTCATCCCGCGACGTTATGCCGTTGTTACCCAACTTGCGGCGCGCGCCAGAGTGGCATGCTTCGGCCTCGGCGACTGGACGGTCGACCAAACTCTGTGACCCGAGGCTCACGGGGCGCACAGGGGCACACAGGGGCACACAGCCAGGTGTATTCGCCGCGATCTCTCTTTCACAGATCTGGTCGACTCGAAAGATCAACCGGCTGCTGTTCGTCTATTCGGAGCCCATCACGGTGCCGGAACAAACCTCCGGATCAAGTCGAACGCATACACCACCCTCCTGGACGCAACCGCAGAATCCCGTTGAGTAGCCACCGCGTGATAGCCGTGACGTGCGGCAACTACTTGCTACCTACGCATGGTTGATATGCACGTTCCCGCGTCCCGTCGCGGCCGCCAGATCTCGGGAGAGCCGGGCACCCTCATGTCCAACACCTAGGCTCGGTCGGGCGGTTGGAGGTTCGCCGGCGTCGCGTCGCGACGCACCCCCCGCGATGCCCTGGCGCGTCAACTCCGGCTGCTGGAACCAAGGGACCGTGTCACGACTTGGCAAAGTCGCGGGACGGCGGGGGCATTGTCGGCTCATACCCGGGCGAGTTCCTTTTCCAGACGCAGCTTCAACAGCAGAGCAAGAGATCCGATCACTTCAGGTGATAGTCGGCGGTTCAGCGGCGCGTTCCTTGCGAAAAGTCTCATTACATCTCCCGCTGTTCAAACTATTGCTCCGATGTCTCGTCTCGCTTACGGTGGCACCGCCAGCAGCCTTTCTGGGCTCAGGAACCCCGTGCCTGACCCAGGAGGGATGTCACCGGCGAGGTCAAGGGTCACGAGCCCTCCGCGCGAACCGCTTCCGCTCACTGGAAGCTCGGCAGCCAAGACCATGGATGTCGCCCGCTTGCGAGTCGTACGACCTCGCGGGGGCCACCCATGTCGTCCGGCGTTCAAGTTCTGTTCGACCGTGAAGCTCGAGCTCTGTCGGTCTATATCCCCGACAGGCCCACCGGCCGGCGTCGCGCCGGCTACGGCGATGACTGTCATGCGCAGGTCAATTGACGTCCATGGCCGAGCCAACCAGCAGTGGCGAGTTACCCCTTGCCCCCGTCAACCACCATTCCATCGCCAGAGGAGCCTCAAATGCGCAAGATGGCCACACGAGGCAGGGCTGTCGCCCTGACTGTCGCGCTCGCCACCGGACCACTCCTACTCGTCCCTGCGGAAGGGGCAACCGCCGCACCGCCCGCTGCTGCTGCCGCCGCGCCTGGCCCGGGGACGAACTATGCGACCGACGACCCGTTCACGTCCGAGCGCGCGGCCTGGTTTCGCGATGACAGGTTCGGCATGTTCATCCACTTCGGTGCCTATTCGAACCTCGAGGGCGAGTACAAGAACCCGGACGGTTCGGTCTGCCGGAACGCAGAGTGGATCATGCGCGAGTGCAGGATCCCGAAGGACGAGTACGAGAAGCAGGCAGCGACCTTCAACCCCCAGGACTTCGACGCCAAGGCCATCGTTGCGGCAGCCAAGAGCGCGGGCCAGAAGTACATCGTCCTCACTTCCAAGCACCACGACGGCTATGCGATGTGGCCGACCAAGCAGAACAGCTGGAACCTGCGCGACCACTCCTCCTTCGACAAGAACCGCGACATCATCGCCGAACTGAAGCAGGCCGCCGAAGCCGAAGGCATCAAGCTGGGGCTCTACTATTCCATCTGGGACTGGCACGACCCCGACTTCACCAGCAGCTCATTCCCGAAGTACAAGGAACGGATGTACGGGCAGCTCAAGGAGCTGATCGACAACTACGACCCGGCGCTGATGTGGTTCGACGGTGAGTGGGACGCCGACCGCCCCACCAACCCCTGGACCTCGCGCGACGGCGAGGAGCTGCAGACCTATCTGCATGACCTGAACCCGGATCTGGTCATCAACAACCGGGTCGGCAAGCGGCGGGTGACCGACGGCGACTACGGCACGCCGGAGCAGGAGATCCCCCAGGGCTCCGGGGAGGGCCAGCTCTGGGAAAGCTGCATGACCATCAACAACAACTGGGGCTACGTCTACGACGACAACGGCTGGAAGTCGGGCGCACAACTCACGCGGAACTTGCTGCACACGTCGAGCCGCAACGGCAACTACCTCCTCAACATCGGCCCGGACAAGCGCGGACGCGTTCCCGCCCCCTCCACCGCCGCACTGAAGGAGATGGGCGACTGGCTGCGCAGTTCCGGACAGAGCGCCGCGGTCTACAAGGCGGGCTTCCCCGGCGTCGTCAGCCAGCCGAACTGGGGCGTGGTCAGCCAGTCAGGCAACGACCTGTACGCCTCGGTCTATCAGTGGCCCGGGGCGGGCAAGCCGCTTCACTTGACTGCGAACACCGGGTTCACGGTGAACGGAGCGAGCGTGCTCGGCAGCGACCAGAAGGTCACGGTCACCAAGGCGGGCGACGGTTACGACATCACACCCGCAGGCGACGCCACGAACCCGACCGCCACAGTCATCAAGTTGTCGATCACCCCTGCTGCACCCACTGCCGAAGGGAACGGCACCGGCCTCAAGGCAGAGATCTTCGACAACGACCAGCTGACGGGCAGCCCGAAGGTCACCCGCACCGATCCGACCATCAACTACGCCTGGCGATTTGGTGGCTCGCCCGCCGAAAACATCCCCACGGAGCACTTCGGCACCCGCTGGACCGGCACGATCGAGCCGCGCTACTCCGAGAAGTACCAGTTCACGACCGTGTCCGACGACACCGTGCGGGTGTGGATCGATGGAAAGCTCATCATCGAGAACATGACGCCGCACGATGGGGCCGTCGACAAGGGAGCCATCGAACTTGAGGCGGGCAAGAAGTACTCGATCAAGGTCGAGCACACCGAGCAGACCGGCGAGGCGTTTATGAAGCTGCTGTGGTCTAGCCCGAACACGTCCCAGCAGATTGTGCCGAAGAGCCAGCTGTCTCCGAACTGACCGATCCGCAGGGGTGCGTCCTCACCGCCGGCCGTGGCGCGGACGCACCCCTGCTTTCGCTTGGCACGTTCTCCCTAGGCCCTCTCCACAAAGGAGAACCTCATGACGCTGCCCGAACGGCACCGTGTGCAAGCCGCGGCAACCGTGCTCGCTGTACTGGCGGGCGGCATAGGTGCCGCCCCCACCTCCGCCCGTCGCACCAGCTGAGTCGTCCACAGATGTCCGTCTCATCTCGCCCCATTCGAAGGGACCACGATGCAACTCCTGACGAGACTGCGTGCGCGGGCAGCTGCCGTCTGCGCGGCGGCTCTCATCGCGGCGGCCGCCGCGATCGCCGCTCCCGAGCCGGCCTTCGCCGTCGGCGGCAGTGCCACCGACTGGATGAACCAGGGCAAGTTCGGCGTGGGTATGCACTACCTCGCCGAGGGATGCCCGCCCGGCTGTTCCACCGGCTCGTACGTCACCGGCGAGTGGCCGTCGGCGGCCGACTGGAACAACCGGGTCAACTCCTTCGACGTGCCGGGACTGGTCCAGCAGCTCCAGTCCGTCGGCGCGAAATGGTTCCAGATCTCCGTCGGCCAGATCTCCGGGTACTGGGCCTCACCCAACTCGGTCTACGAAGGGCTGGTGCCACCCACCCCGGAACACCCGAGCAGGCTTGCTCAGCGTGAACTGATCCGTGACATCGGCCTCGCACTGCAGGGCACCGGCATCAAGCTCATGGTGTACGTGCCCGCGACCGCGCCCCGCTACGACTCCTACGCCACCGTCGGCCTGGGCGGAGATCCCAAGGGCACGGACGGCGAAGGGGGCACCTACAAGCCGGAGTTCCAGGCCAACTGGGTCGACGTCGTCAGCCACTGGTCCCAGCAGTGGGGGAACCTGGTGTCCGGGTGGTGGATCGACGGCGGCTGGCTCGGGCACACCACGTACTTCGACAACATGATCAGCGCCGCCCGCACCGGCAACGCCCAGAGCGTCGTCGCGCTCAACCCCGGGTTGAACAAGTGGGGGCCCAACTCGCCCAACGCCGACTTCACCGCAGGTGAGATCGACTCCGACGAATGGCCGCAGACCACCGCCCGGTTCGACACCTCCCTCGGCACGAAGGCCCAGAAGACCTACTTCGCGGTGGCCCAGACATACTGGGGCAACCCCCCGGACGCACCCATGGCCACCAGCGGCGATTTGATGGCGTGGCGCACCCTCGGCGTCACCAACGCCGGCGGAGCCATCACGTGGGACGTCGGCTACGACCGCGCCAACGGCCACATCTCCGCATCTGCGATGGCCAGTCTGAGAGCAGTCGGCGAAGCGGTCGGCAACATCCCCGCTGCAGGCATCCGGTCAGAGGAATCCGCATCGACGATCACCTACAGCGGCAGTTGGGGTACGTCATCCGGTAGCCAGTACTCCGGCGGAGCAGCGCGCGTGTCCTCGTCGCCGGGGGGCTCAGCCACCTTCCGGTTCACCGGTCCCTCGGTCAAGTGGATCGGCGCTCGCTCCGAGGCGTCCGGCAAGGCCGACGTGTCCGTCGACGGACAGTTCGTCGCCACCGTGGACCTCGCCTCGTCCCCGGCCACAGGCAACGACGTGGTCTTCTCTCGACAGGGCCTGGCCCAAGGCAGCCACACCATCACCGTCACGCCCCAGTCGGCAGCAGAGGTCACGATCGACGGGTTCGAGGTCGGAACCTCCGACGTGGACGACAGCAACCCACTCGTCACCTACACCGGCTCCTTCGGCAGCTACAACCCCGGCGGCTGCTTCGACAACACCTGCCACAACGCCAACGCCTCCGGCTCCACCGCGACCTACCGGTTCAACGGATCCAGGATCAGCTGGCACGGCATCACCGGCCCCGACCAGGGCGTTGCCACCGTGTCGATCGACGGCGGCCCCCCCACCACCGTCAATCTCGCGGCACCCACCCGCAGCGTCAACGTCCCGGTCTACACGAGCCCCGAACTCCCTCTCGACAGCAGGCGGGGCGAGCACACCATCAAGATCACCACCCAGAACGCCGGCTGGGTGACCGTGGACCGGTTCGTCACCACGCCCCTGCTCGGCAGCATCGTCGACGACGCCCAGTCGGGCATCACCTACACCGGCTCCTTCAGCGGCTACAACCCCGGCGGCTGCTATGCCGGAACCTGCCACAACTCCAACAGTGCCGGCTCCACCGCAACCGTGTCGTTCACCGGCAAGGGCGTCACCTGGTACGGCATCAAGGGCAGCGACCAGGGCCAGGCCGACGTCTACATCGACGGCGCCCTCGACGCCACCGTCAACCTCACCGCCCCGAGCCGGACTGTCCTCACCCCCGTCTACACCAAGACTGGTCTCCCGCCCGGCGATCACACCTTCAAGGTCGTCACCAGGAGTGGCGCCTGGGTCACCCTCGACGCCCTGCAGGTCACCTAGAGGTACTGGCATCGGCGGGTACGGCCCCAACCCCGCCCACCACGACGCCGCCGTGACGCACCTCGCCCCAGGCACACCTTGATCACAGCCAATCCTGGACCGGCCACCGGCCAGGTGATCCGCCGAAGGCGAAGCCGGGCGCGAGCTGGCTGGAGTCGCAATAGGTCCACCGGGCGCAAGGTGTCCGGCTCGAAGACCCGGGCCGGACAGTCACCGTCGGCATCTACCGCGCGATCGGTGAGCACCAGAGCGGCTTCGGGGCGGTCTTCTCACTGATGTTCCTGGCCACCCTGCCGATCCTCGTCTTCTACCTCGCCTCCCAAAGGCACTTCGTCAAGGGCCTGACCGGTGGAGCCACCAAGGGATGACCCCTCGGCGGCAGCATCGACCGTCGCACGCTCCCTCCTCCCCCGCACAGCCAACCCCGTTCTAAGGAAGCCGTGTTGACTCTGGCAAGATCCGAACCCACGACGTTCATCACCGGAGAGCCGGACAGTCCGCTGCAACGAGCACTCTCGCTCGTGATCGTCGGCGCTGGCGCCCGTGGCGGCGCGTACGCCGACCTCGCCGCCAAGCGGCCGGACGTCGCCCGGGTGGTGGCGGTCGCAGAACCGCGAAGCCGGATCCGCGAGGCGTTCGCAGCCAAGCACCACATCACCCCCGAGTACCGGTTCGACGGCTGGCACCAGTTGCTGGCCCGGCCGCGGATCGCCGACGTGGCGGTGATCGCCGTCCCCGATTCCGACCACCTCGCCGCTGCGATCGGCCTCGCCGACCTCGGCTACCAGCTGCTGCTGGAGAAGCCCATGGCGACCACTGAGGCGGACTGCGAGAAGATCGCCGACGCCGCGCGACGCAACGGCACCGCCCTGGCGATCTGCCACGTGATGCGCTACACCCCGTACACCGTCAAGCTGGGGCAACTCCTGCCGGAAGGCGCGATCGGCGACGTCGTCTCGCTCCAGCACCTGGAGCCGATCGGCCACTACCACTTCGCCCACTCCTTCGTCCGCGGCAACTGGCGGCGGGAGGACGACTCCTCGCCGCTGCTGCTGGCGAAGTCCTGCCACGACATCGACTGGATCTCGCACATCGTCGGCCGACCGGTGGCGCGAGTGAGTTCCTTCGGATCCCTGACCCACTTCCGGTCCGAGGCCGCGCCCGAGGGCGCCACCGACCGCTGCATCACCTGCCCGCTGCGGGACACCTGCGCGTACTCGGCCACCACGCTCTACCGGGACGGGCTGCGCAACGGCGGGACCAAGCAGTACTTCACCCGGGTCATGACCGCCGGCGAGCTGACCGAGGAGGCCGTGACCACCGCGCTCACCACGGGCCCCTACGGCCGCTGCGTCTACCACAGCGACAACGACGTCCCCGACCACCAGGTCGTCAGCCTGGAATTCGACGGCGGGGTGACCGCCTCGTTCACCCTGACGGCGTTCACCCCGCTGGAGAACCGGCACACCAAGATCTTCGGCACCCGTGGACAGCTCACAGGCGACGGCCGCCACATCGAGGTCTACGACTTCCGTACCGAGACCCGCACCGTGCACGACACCTCGCTCGACGGCTCGTCCGCGGCCGAAGGGCACGCGGGCGGCGACGAAGCGCTGATCAATGCCTACCTCGACGCCCTGCACGGTGGGCGTCCCGAGCTCATCGTCTCCGGCATCGACGTCAGCCTGGCGAGCCACCGCGCGGTCTTCGCCGCCGAGCGGGCCCGCCACACCGGCACCGTGGTCCAGCTCTGAACCCTCCGGCACGGATTCATCCTTCCTCAACCCGACGTAACGTACGTGAAAGGCACGTTCCGACGGCATCGGCGTGCAGCCTCAGACGCGGGGGCAGGCCATGGTGAGCATGCGACGAGTTTCCTGGGTTCCGGCCTCTGGCACGCGGAGATCACCACCGATGGACCCGCCGGTCTGGTCCGCACCAGGCAGGTCATCAGCGCCGGAGACATCATCAAGGTCCCTGCGGCATCAGGCGGCGGTCACGTCGTGAAGCTGACCCGGGCCGCGTCCGTGCCGAGCGGCCAGCACAAGGTGACCGTGGCGGGAAGTGACCACGTCCTCGAAGTGAAGTGGGCCAGCGTCGGAGACGGTGCAGAGATCGTGCGCTGGCCTAGCAACGACGGCCAGAACCCGCGCTTCGCCTTCGAATCACTGAACGACGGCTACGTGCGGATCGTCAATCAGGGCAGCGGCAAGGCCGTCGTCGTGCACGGAGCTTCCCGTGACTCTGGAGCCAAGGTCATCCAATACCAGTACGAGGCCGGGGCGAACACCAACGATGAATGGCTGGTCGAGGACGCGGGCATCGGCCGGTTCCGGATCGCCAACAGCTTCAGTGGCCTGTACCTGACCGCGGGCGGAACCCAGGGCGATCAGTTCGAGCAACGTCCGCTCGACGGCACTGGGCGTCAGGAGTTCAACATCTTCTGACGCCCAGCGACGGCCACTCAACTCCGCTGCAAACTCAGTCAAGTTGAGAACGCAGCCACTCCTCCACCGCGCGCACATGGGCAGCCGCGGCCGTACGTGCGGCTTCCGGGTCACGCGCCTCGAGCGCGCGGTGGATCCGCCTGTGCTCCTCGCGGGCCTGATCGAGGGCGGCCGTGTCCTGATGGCCGCGCCGGACGCGGGCCCGGAACGTCCGGGAGGAGAGCTGTTCGATGATCGCCGCGAGCACCTCGTTGCCTGCCGCCCGCGCGATCGTCTGGTGGAACGCCATGTCGGCGGTGATGAACTCCTCGGTGTCGGCCGTCTCGTTCATCGCCGCCAAGTGGCGTGCCACGGAGGACAGTTGGTCTTCATCGATGCGGGCAGCCGCCTGTGCTGTGGCGGCGGACTCCAGGATCCTGCGCACTTCGAGCAGCTCGACGAGGCGCGCCTTCGGGGAGACCTCAGCAACCAGGCCGAAGGTCTCCAGGAGATCGCCGACCGCCAGCTGAGTCACGTAGACGCCTGAGCCGTGCCGCGCCTCGAGGACACCGAGGACGGTCAGCGCCCGGACCGCCTCACGCATCGAGCTGCGCGAGAGGCCGAGGTGTTCCGCGAGATCGCGCTCAGTGGGCAACCGCTGCCCTGGCTCGAGCGTGCCATCGGCGATCATCTCCTTGATCTGCGCGATGGCTCGCTGCGTGACGGTCCCCTTGGCAGGAGTCGCAACCTCCGTGGCGCCCATGGTGCCCCTCTGTGATGACTTTGTCGCGGCAGTCTACTCAGCGAAGTCATCAGACCAATGCTTCGACTTGATCGAGGAAATGTGCCGCATAGGTGAGACATGATGGAAGTGGTCAGATGAGCACTCGTGCCAGATGGATCGCCGTACGGACAATGCTCGGCATCCGCACCGGGCCCGGCTGCCAGATTTCAGCCAGCGAGGTCCCATCGGCGGGTGCACAGCTGTCATATACGAAGGCTCGCCGGCAAAGCCTCCGTACGACAGCCGACAGCCGACAGCCGATGGCGATCCGTTTGTTCCGTACAGGCCGCGGCTCCGCCATCCGATGGCCGTCGCCTGTCGGGCGGCACCGCTTCAACGAGCCTGGCAGCAGCCCAGGTTGTCGACGTCTCGCGAGCGGGTCCCTTCCCCCGCTCCGGCTTCCCCCACACCGTCGCCCGATGGCTCACGCTCTTGGGTGGTGACGCTCGGCCTGATCGCCCTTGCCTGCGCGGCGCGGCCGTCGGAGCGCTGTTCCCCAACCCCGCCAGGCGCTGGCCTGGGTGATGTTGCCCGTGTTCGGGCTGCCGTTTATCTCAGGTGCGTTCTTCCCGGTGACCAGCAATGCCCCGGTGGCTCCAGATCATCGGTGAGACCTTCTCGCCCAAGTGGATTGCGCATGGTGTGCGTTCGTCCGCGCTGCCCGACAGTGTGCTGGCTGCCGAAAGCGCACAGAGCTGGCAGCACCGGGAGACAGCCAGAGGAACTCCAGGTCTCCCCCGGCGCGGCGACGGTCTGGACGAGGACCGTGGTTGCGACAGACGGCGAGGTCCCACACATGGTGGTGGGCGTCGACGATACCCATCCGATCGGCTCAGAGCTCCCAGACCACGGGCAGCGGTGTGTCGGCGCCACCGGCGGAATAGTCGTGGGCCACCTCCACCAGGCCGGCCATCCGGGTCTGCCAGGCGGCGTTGACGGGCAGCCTGCCCAACTCGGTGATCATCCCCTCGTACCCGTCGACGTCGATGACGTGGAAGAGGTCGGTGCCGCTGCGCCAGATGGTCCACTGGGTGGCCCCGGCAGCCCGGATCGCCTTGGTCAGTTCCGCGGGAACTGCGCGGTGGGCGGCCTCGTACTCCTCGATGCAGTCCGCGCGGACCTTGGTGTGCAGGGCGACTCTCATGGTCACATCTCCTCAGTCTTCGATGATCAGGATGTCCAGGGTGCGCGGCCCGGGCACGCCCTCGACTCTCTCCAGCTCGTTGCCACTGGTTGCGGACGGACCGGAAACGAAGATCAGCGGGCGGCACGAACAGAGGCGTTCGAGCGCCTCGGGGACGTCGCCGCTGACGTCGGCCGCCGCATACAAACAGGTGGCAGTCGGGCAGCAGGGTCAGGGCGCGGCGGCCCTGACCCTGCTGCCGCGTCGAGGGTGAGCGTGCCGAAGTCGGCGATTGACAGGGCGCAGGTGGTCAGCAGCTGAGCAACAGAGCGATGCGCACGGCGGGGGAACCTTCATGCGCAGCAGGCCCACTATCTTCAGCTCCTACCACAAGGCGTCGGGCAGAGGTTGCGAGTGCCGCGCCACAGCGTCCTGTACCTGCGCGCTGGTGCGGGCGCCAAGGAGAACGCTCGCGACCGCGGAGCGGCTGGCGGAGAGCCTCAGCCCGAGCTGCTGCGGGTGGTGATTTCGTCGGCGCGGACCAGCCAGGGACCGAGCGGGTTCAGCGTTTCGCACGACTTGCCGAGGTCCCACTGCGGCGAGTGTCCGAGCTGGAATTCCCGCTCGGGCACGTCGTCGCCGATCGGTCGATCTACAGCCTCCAAAGGCCTGTTCGGGCCGACCCGCAGTCAGTCCGGTCACGGAATGACGGTGACCGAGTCGAGTTGCAGATAGGTGCCACCAGTCTTGGTCACCGTCACCGTGTGTTGTCCCGGCGTGAGGTGGTCCATGGTCCACAAGGTCTGCTGGGGTTTGTAGTTACCACCGTAGGTGGCGCTCAGCGTGCCGCCGCCGGCGCCGTCCACACTGACGGACGCATTGCCGTCGGCGCTGGACATCGGGCCACTGAGCACGAGGCCGGTGCCGGTGAAGGTGACGGTGAAGGAGTCGCCGTTCGTCTTCGTCCAGCACACGTCGTCGCCGTAATCGCCAACTCCGCGGTTCGCGGCCCGGCTCCAGGTGCCGTGGTAGGCGATGAGTGAGGCGTCGTTGTTGTACGTCACCCGGTTCGGCACCGTACGGAAGGCGTCGATCTGCCAGTACGTGCCGGAGGTCTTGGCAAGGCGCACGGTGTGAGCGCCGGAGGGCAGATGGCGGGCGGAGTAGACCACCTGCTGGGGACGGTACGCGGTGGCGGACTCGCTGAAGGTGCCGATCGCCTTGCCGTCAACGGTGATCTGGCCGGATGCCCCGTTGGACGCGAAGGGCGCGAGGACGTCGACACCGGTGCCGGTGAAAGTGAAGTCGACGTAGGAGCCATCGGCTGTGGTGTAGGAGACGTCGTCGCCGTAGTCGCCCGCGCCGCGGCCGGTCGAGCGGGACCACGAACCGCTGTATACGGCGGTGGTCTCATTGTCGTTGACCGTGGTGGTGCCGGTTGGCAGGGCGGGAGCGGTGCCCCGTACGGCCTGGCGCAGGTCGTTCAGGACAGCCAGGCTGGACTCCGCCATCGTGCCGTCCTCGTACATCATGAGGTTGAAGGAGAGCGGCACCTTGCGTCGGCTGGCGGCGCCGACCCAACCGATGGCCTCGGCGCTGGTCACGGAGGTGGTGATCTTCTGGTTCTGGACGTGGACGCCCCAGTCGTTCTCCATGGTGAACATGCCGTGCTCCACCAGGCCCTCGTACGGGCCGGAGGTGAAGACGCCGTCCGGTCCGCTGCCGGTCATCGACGAGCCTTGGTGGCCCTCGCCGAAGTACACGTCCTGGAACTCGGTGAGCCGCGGCAGTTCCCAACTGTTCCAGGAGACGACCCGATGCGGGTTGCCGGTGCGGGCGACGCGTTCGAATTCCTCGAAGGGGGCGGGGTAGTAGACGATGCCGTCGTCGAAGAAGAAGCCGTCGAGGTCTGTGCCGTACCGGCTCCCGATATCGGTGACGACGGCCTTCCAGTTGGCGAGGAACGTGCTGCGGTCGCCAGCACCTGCGCGCGGGAAGGTGGCTGGGAAGTTCTGCTTGTTCCACCACCCGGCCTCCTCCTTGCCCTCGTGGTAGTAGAGCGCGAAGCGGATGCCCTTGGCCTTGAGGGCCTTGGCCACCTCACCAATCAGGTCGCGGGTGGCGGTGTAGTCGCCGCTGCCCATGATCGTGTCGATGGCCGCGTTGGGTCCGTCGGGGCGGAATCCCCACCAGCTGTAGGACCAGATGACGAAGGCGGCGCCCGTTTCCTCGACGGTCTTGACGAAGCGGGGGACGTCGAAGTCGGCGGCCTGCTGTTCGAGGGACTTGGCGGGGCCGACGTTGTCGGGGAAGCCCCAGGCGCCGTACTGGAACATCAGGCCGTAAACGGCGTTGTGCAGCCACGAGGTGTCGGCCGCTGCACGGGCGGCGGCTATCCGCTGCCGGCGCGGAGCCTCGTCGGCGTCGAGCAGTACCTCGAGTGACTTGACACGGACGTCGCCGCTCAGCGTCCCAGTACGGGTGAGCTCGATCGTGGATGCACCCTTAGGGAGGACCAGTGTGCCCACGTCAACGCGCTGCCATCCGGCGGCGGCAGTGAAGGTGAAGGACGGGCCCCCGCCACGAACGGCGACTTTGAACTGCTGACCGGCGGCGGCGCTGAGAAGCACCGTGACGCGGTACGTGCCGACGGCGGGGGCGGAGACGGTCCAGGCCAGGAAATCGTCCGCAGTGCGGAAGTTGTCCACCCAAAAGTTCTTGGCGGGGTCGGCAACGTACACGCTCAGGGCGTCGCTGCGCTCCGCGGCGGCGGCCATAAGGACTGTGAGGTCGGCGTCCGTTCCAGTGCCCGTCTCCAAGACGACGGGGACGGGGCCGGCCTGCGGGACGGTCGCGGCGAAGGCGGGCGAGGCGTCGAGCGCCAGTAGCGCACCGGCGGTCGCTGAGGCACCGATGCCGACGAACTGCCGGCGGGAGAGTGGGGTCATTGGACACGTCCTCTCGGACAGAGGGGAGGGGAAGGCCGCCAGGTCTGCCTCTCAAGGCATGTCGGCGCGGCTCACGTCGGCGGGGTTCGGCAGCCCGAGGGGGCAAGTGCCGAAATCCCGGAGCCCGGCAGCGGCGTCAAGCTATGGGGCGGAGTTGACTGGGGTCAAGAGTTATGTCGCGATGGAAGACATAAATACCGGGCAACCATCTCCCGCCTTGGGCCGCTCGGTCGGGCCATCTGTGAACGCCCCTTCGCCCTCCGCGAGTGACTTGAGCCCCGCCAGGGCTGCGCCCTCGTGTGTGGCCCAGTCGGCCACGGCCGACACCCCCCGAACAAGGCACGTCGCCGCCCGGGACCAGCTGGACTTCTGCGAACGAGCCGGCGTGCGACGACCTGCTCATCGACTGAACGCGCCCGTGTGACCAGCTCATCCATCGCGTCGGAGAGGTCGCCGTGGCCGTCGCGTCGGGTGCTCTGTGCCAGCACCTCGGCTGCGATCTCCGACAGCCCGGCCCGCACATCGAAACAGCCGCGCCGCCCTACCCACAGACGGGTCCACCCCGGGATGCCATCGCTGATTGCGTCCGGACCGGTGAGATTGACCAGACGGGAGGCCTCCTGGCCGGCCCGTAGTCAGTGGCGGCGCTCGTCCAGCGCAAGGAAGTTGGCGTCAATCAGTACCAGGGCACCCCAGTGCTTCTTCCACCTCGGCGCGCAGCGCGACACGGGTTGACGCAATCGGAGTCCACAACCCTCTCAGCGGGCAGTAACTCCCACCCGACCAGGGTGTATACAGCAGAGGCACCCGGTCGACGCCTAACGCCAGGCCGCCCACCGCGCAATACTCATCATCGAGGTCAAGCAGGGTCGCCGGCGTCCCGCCGTGCATTGAGTCGGTGCCGCCGGACACCGGCCGCGTCCGCCGTCTTGCGACGCCACGGGCTTCTCGTGACGCTGCTGAGCTCGCCCAAGAAGGCGGCCAGTCCGCAGCCCCCAGGAAACAGAATGGCAACGAGGGGTTGATTTATGTCGTCTATGTAGACGTTAATTCACCACGATGGCGTGGTCAGCAACTCTTCAGGAGGCAAGCATGCGCGGACGCATCCGTGCACTCGGTGCGGCGGCAATCGTCCTGACCCTCGGATTCACCGCCGCCTGCGGCGACAGCGGAGGTGTGGGCGGCACGGACGAGGCCCAGCAGGACAAGACCAAACCCGGTGAGACGGTCACGCTGAACTACTGGACCTGGTTTCCCCTCGAAGCCACTCTCAAGGAGGCCATCAGCGCTTTCGAGAAGGCCAACCCGGGCATCAAGATCAACCTCCGCGAGTTCGAGGCCGCTGACTATCAGAAGCAGCTGCCGCTCGCCCTGAACGGGGGCCAGTCCCTCGACCTGGTCGGCGTGCAGATCTCGGCCATGACCAACACCGTCCGCGAACAGCTGCGCCCCGTCGCCGACTGGCAGGACGAGCTCCCCTCAGGTTGGCGCGACCAGCTCAACCCGACGATGGTCGCCCAGACCGAGAAGGCTGCCAAGGACGGCAAGCTCTACTCCGTACCCATGGGCTCCATCGGCAGCGCCGTGATGCTCTCCAACGCCGCGATGCTCAAGCAACTCGGCATACCGTTCCCGAAGACGGCTGACGAGCTGCAGGCCGCCGTGGACAAGATCAAGAAGGCGAAGTCAGGCGTCACCCCGGTCGTCTTCACCGGCGAGCCCTACTGGCAGGAGGAGATGCTGTTCACCATCGCCGGCCAGACGTCCCCCTCGCTCTCCGACGACATCTTCGCCGGCAAGAAAAAGTGGAACGACCCCGAGCTGGTCAACGCCCTCAAGGAGTACAAGTCCCTCTTCGACAAGGGCATCGTCAGCAAGTCCGTGCTGAGCCTGAAGGGCACTCGTCCCACCGAGCAGTTCACCTCTGGCAAGGCGGCGTTCCTGGTCGACGGTTCCTGGCAGAGCTCCATGCTCTCTGAGAACTACCGCGAGGCCAACAAGATCGGACTGACGGATGTCGGCGCCGGTGCCTTCCCAGTGGTCGGGAGCGGCGGCAGCCCGGCGGCGCGCGGCTATGCCGAAGGCGGCCTGGCCATCCCCAAGGCGTCGAAGCACGTCGCCGAGGCCGCCAAGTTCATCGAGTTCATGACGCTCGGCGCGGGCGTCGACACGTGGTCGAAGGACCTGGTCCTGGTTCCCGCCAAGGACGGCTTCAAGCCGGACGAAAACGTGCTGACCAGCCAGGCGGCCCGCGACGGCTATGCGGCCGTGTCCGAGGCGATCGGAAGCGCCGGCTCGGCACGCAATTCCAACCAGTCCTTCCTCAACCAGGTCGAGGGCAACGCCATCCTCGACGTGCTGCGCGGCCAGTCCACCCCCCAGGCGGCGGCCGACAAGATGCAGAAGGAGTGGGCGAGCGGACGGTACGACACCCAGTGAGCGCCTTCACCACCACCGCCCGGCGTGAGGCTACGGCCTCACGCCCGGCGGCGCGCCCCAGCCCAGGCCCCGCCCATACGGCGGGCCGGCGCAGCCGCACCCGCCGGGCCCTCCTCGCCGCGGCGATCTTCCTGGCCCCGCTTGCTGTCTTCTACGCCATCTACTACCTCTACGCCTTCGGCTTCCTCGCCGACATGAGCACCAAGCAGACCTCGCTGTCCTTCACCGACGTCACCGACGTCGGCCTGGAGAACTTCCGCCTGGTGCTCACAGACCCCGCCTTCCACACGGCGCTGCTGAACAACCTGATCTTTGCCGCGGTGTCCATCGGTGCTGCGCTCACCATCGGCTTCTTCCTTGCCGTGAGCTTGGCCAGCGGAGTGCGCTTCAGGCGCCTGTTCTACGCCGTCTTCCTGCTGCCTTCCCTGATCCCGCTGTCGCTCTTTGCGACGGTCTTCGGGCGGATGCTGGAGACCGACGACGGTGCGGTCAACGCCATGCTGCGCAGCGTGGGCCTCGGAAGTCTGACCCAGGACTGGTTGGGCAGCACAGGACCCGCGTACACGGCGCTGTTCGTCCTGCTGGTGTATCTGGTGGGGCTGCCTGTCATGTACTACACCTCGGATCTGTCCACCCTGAACACCTCGGTGCTCGAAGCCGCGATGATCGACGGGGCGAAGGCCGGCCAGATGTACCGGCTGATCCTGTTCCCCATGCTGCGCGGCACCCACCGCACCGTGATCCTGTCCGTACTCCTCGGCAGCTTCCGCGCCTTCGACGTCGTCTACTTCTCCTCCAACGGCCAGCCCGGCGGCCGCACCCAGATCACCGGCACCTACCTCTACAACACGATGATGGGCAGCGGCCGGGTGGGCTACGCCTCCGCCGCGGCGGTCATCGTGCTGCTGATCGCGCTCGCCGTCTCCGCCGTCCAGATCCTGCTCGAGCGGAGGTCCCGTTGAGCACCGCAATCGACAACCCGCTCGCCCGGCTGCGCCAGCGCCCACGCGACAACGTGGCCGTCTACACGGTCCTGGTGGTAGGCGGCCTGCTCTGGGCGTTCCCGCTCATCACCGCGGTCCGCCAGTCCGTGGCCCACGGAGGCTTCGGCAACTACCTCACCGTCCTCACCGGCGAGTTCAACCAGGTCAGCCTGGTCCGCGCGTTCGGCAACAGCCTCGTCATCGCCGCGCTGCACGCGTTGTTCGTCTGTGCAGTCGGCGCGATGGCCGCGTACGCCTTCGCCAAGATCACCTTCCCCGGCAGGGAGACGCTCTACCATCTGGTGCTGATCTTCCTGGCAGTCCCGGCCGTGGCAGTGATCGTCCCCGTCTACTACATCACCGGTCAGTTCGGCCTGTTCAACTCCCCGCTGGGCGTGGCCCTTCCCGAAGCGGCTCTCACCCTTCCGTTCGCAGTCCTGTTGCTGCGCAACTACGCCGACGGCATTCCGGACTCGATCATCGAGGCCGCCCGGATCGACCGGGCCGGCCATGCCCGGATCTTCTGGCACATCTTCCTGCCGGCCGCCCGCCCCGCACTGGTCAACCTGGCCGCGCTCTCGGTCATGTGGTCACTGCAGGACTTCGTCTTCCCGTCCATGGTGCTGAAGAACGCCGACACGACCACCGCGGCCCAGGCTGTCCAGACCATCCAGAGCGCCTTCGGGCCCACCCCCGAGCAGACCTCGCAGTACTTCGCCGCCCTCGTGCTACTTGCCGTACCGGCGGTCGTACTGGTCGTCGCCGGGCTCAGGTTCATCACCCAGGGCATCACCGCAGGAGGAAACAAAGAGTGACCGCCAACACCCACGCCTCCTGGTTCCGCGGGCTGGGCCTCGGCCTGTTCCTGCACTGGGGTCACGCCAGCACTCGCGGCTGGGAACTTAGCTGGCAGGCGACCGGCGGCGTCCATCTGCAGGAACCGGCACTGGACCCGGTCCCGGTCCGCACCTACTTCGACAACGCGCCGTCCTTCCGCCCCGAGCGTTTCGACCCCACGGACTGGGCCGAACAGGCATGGCAGGCCGGCGCCCGGTACGTGGTCTTCACCACCAAACACCACGACGGCTTCGCCATGTTCGACACCAAGCTGTCGGACTACTCCGTCACCAAGACCTGGGGCCGGGACATCACCGGCGAACTCGTCGACGCCTTCCGCGCCCGCGGCTTTCGCATCGGCCTGTACTTCTCGATCGTGGATTGGCATCACGAGGATTACCCACGCCTGACCGACGACGCCATAGCCAAGCCGTACCGCGTCGGTGTCTACCGCCGAGGCACCGCCGACCAGTGGGCGCACTACCGCCGCTTCATGCTCGGCCAGTTGGAGGAGATCCTCACGGGCTACGGCGACCTCGACATCGTCTGGCTCGACGGCGAGTTCGAGCACAGTCCCGAGGAATGGGACTTCGCCGGCATCCGTGAGCTGATACGCAGCCACCAGCCCGCCGCACTGGTCAACGACCGCTGCGTAGGCCACGGTGACTTCACCACCCCCGAGCAGCAGCTGCCCGTAATGGCCCCGGACGGCCCGTGGGAAGCATGCATGACGATGAACTCCACCTGGGGCCACGTCCCCTCCGACGACACCTGGAAGTCCCCCCGGGCCCTGTTGCACACCCTCGTGGAAACCGCGTCGATGGGAGGCAACCTGCTGCTGAACGTCGGCCCCACTGCCGAGGGCACCTTCCCTCCCCAGGCGGTGCAGCGGCTTCAGGCACTGGCCAGCTGGATGGAGCGGCACGGGGAGAGCATCCGCGGTACACAGGCCGGCCTGAACCTGTGGCAGTTCCAGGGTCCCTCGACGCGACGCGTCCACCCTGATGGCAGCAGCCGCCTCTTTCTGCATCTGACGATGCGACCGTACGAGGAGATCACCGTCCGCGGTATCCCGGTGGACCGCGTCCGCGACGTCACGCTCCTCGCCACAGGTGAGCCGCTGTCCTGGTCGACCAAGGCCGCCTTGCAGGACATCCACGCCGCCTCCACCGACCCGACCGGGGAACTGCGGGTCACGATCCCCTCGGCGAAACTGGACGACCTGTGCACGGTGGTGGCGGTGGATCTGAACGCGGAGCAGTGAGCCAGGCGGGCGGGGCGGCTCACCAGTCGGTGGGAGGAATCGCTCGCGAGATTCCTCCCACCGCCCCAACGGCGACACCGTACGAGGACGGGAAGCCTGTGCGTGCGATGACCTCTGAGGCAGCCGAGACGCGGGAACGGTGAGATCTCCGCGGAACCTGAGGGGTCGAACACTCGCCTTCCGCAGGACATCCCAGAGCTCCCGGCCCAGCGAGCGGGAGAAGAGGTCAGTGCCCACGAAGGGCGCAGCCGTCCAGGACACCACCTGGGTGGCCAGGGGTGTCGCGGGGCGTGGGCCGGCCGTCATCAGGTCTGTCTCCACGGGAGCCACCACGCCGCCCGGATGCAGACGTTCGGCCTGCGTCCGGAGTACGGCAACCGGGTCCGGCACATACACGAGAGTCATGCGTCCGACGATCGGTCGAGCACGCGCATACCGGTGCGTAACCGGTGGCGTGGCCATCCTCAGGACGGAACGCCACCCATCAACACCTATTTCGTACGTGAAGGGAGGGCAGCCCGCCTGGTCGCCACGGCGCAGGCCGTGGGAAGATCTGCCGACGTCGAGAAGGAGGCTGTGTGACCGGCGAGATCGATCCGGGCGCCCTGGCAATGCTGCGTCGGCTGATCGGTCATGGTCCGCTCACCCGCCCTGAGCTGGGGACTGCTCTCGGGCTGTCACGGGCATCCACCTCTCCGATTGTCAACGACCTCGTGCGTCGCGGCCTGGTCGCCGAGGTCTCCACCGCGCCCCGTGGCGGCCGTGGGCGGCCAGTGGCACTGCTCGATCTCGACGACGAGAACTTCGCCGTCGCGGGCTTGGAGATCGGCTCGGAACGCGTGCTCGCCGGTGTGTACACACTGCGAGGCCGTCTGCTGCTGCGTAACGAACGCACTGTCGAGTTCGACGCCGCCAACCCCCGAGGCCTACTGCGCCACGCGGCCGCGGCGCTGCATGAGGCGCTGGACACGGTCGGCCAGGAAGGACGCAGGCTGCTCGGAGTCGGGGTCAGCGTCGGCGGACTCGTCGACGCGACCAGCGGGACGATCAAGTACGCACCGATCCTCGGCTGGCGGGACGTCGCACTACGGGCGGGGGTGGCCGAGGCCTTCGGCGGGGGCGTTCCGGTGTTGCTGGACAACGACGCGAACTTCGCCGCGCTGGCCGAGCAGCGCCAACGCCGACGCGACGGCCTGGCCGCCACCAGCCTCGTCTACCTCTCCGGAACATACGGCATCTCGGCCGGGATCATCACCGGCGAGCGGCTCTGGCGCGGTGAGCGAGGTCTGGCAGGCGAGGTCGGCCATCTGATCGTCGATCCCGACGGACGTGCATGCGTCTGTGGCAGGCGCGGTTGTCTGGACACCCGGGCCAGCATGTCCGCCATCATCGCCGTAGGTCTCGAGCGGGCAACGGCGAAGCGCCGGGCCGGAGTCGAGCCGGACGGTGTGGCTGAGGGCGTCGACCGGTTGGTCGCGCTCGCCCAGGCCGGTGACGACGGAGTCGTCGACGCGCTGAGAGAAGCCGGAACCTGGCTCGGCCGCGGTGCCGCCCTGGTCGCGGCCATTCTCGACCCGAGAGTCGTCGTTCTGGGCGGGCACTATGCGCGGCTGGCGCCTTGGATGACGGAGCCGGCGCGCGAAGCCTTCCGTACTGCACTGCTCATGCCTGCCTCCGATTACGACGAGCTCGAGGTCTCGGGCCTGGACGCATGGGCGCCGGTCGAGGGCGCTGCCTTGGCCGCTCTGATCTCCATGGCCGAGGGCGTGCAAGCCCTGCCCTGACGTCCGGGTGGGCCGTGTGCGACCCAATTGCGTCAGGCGTCAGACAAGGGTCCTTGCTGTCGCTGAACAGAACCCTGTCCCGGTCCAGCACGCAAGTGCCGGACCGGGACAGGGGGTTCGCGCCACTGAAGGGGATTCAGGCCGCGAAGATCTCCTTGCCGTCTCCCGAGTGGAGGGAGATGGCCGTGGCGGGACAGTTCTCCGCCGCTTCGAGAATCTCGTCGGCCGGCTCCACGATCCGGTGCGCCGAGACCGCACGCCCCGCTGTGTCGAGCGTGAAGCAGTCCGGGGCGGTGGCGGCGCACAGACCGGACCCGACGCAGATGCTGCTCTCTATCTCGACTGTCCAGCGGTCCGTTGACTCAGTCATGCCGGTTCGCCTGCCTTCACAGCCGCAGCCGCCGAGACGGGTTCCGGCTCCGGGGCGCTCTCCGTGATGCCGAACCTGCCGTGGATACGGCGCAACGGTCCGGGTGCCCACCAGGACTCCTCGTACGACGATCGCGTCCATCAGGACCGCGAGGGCGAGACCGAGGCCGAGCATCTTCATGTTGGTGATCTGTGACGTGCCGATGGCCACAAGCACGATGGACAGTACGGCGGCCGCAGCGGTCACCACTCCCCCGCTGCGCTGCAGGCCGAACACGATCGCGCGGGTGTTGTCGCCGGTTCGGTCGTACTCCTCCTTGATACGGGAGAGGACGAATACCTCGTAGTCCATGGAGAGTCCGAAGGCGACGCAGAACATCAGCACCGGCAGGGTCGCGGGAATGAACCCGGTGACGGTGAAATCTCCGAGGAGGCCGCTGTGATGACCATCCTGGAAGACCCAGACGAGCGCTCCGAAGGTGGCGGTGAGACTGAGGACGTTGAGCACCACGGCCTTGAGCGGAACGATCACGCTGCCGGTCATGAGGAACAGCAGCACCATGGTGACGTCGACCATGGCCAGCAAGGCGTACGGCAGCCGCTCGGCGAGGGTGTCCTGGGTGTCGACGAGTTCGGCCGCGCCGCCGCCCACCAGGATGGGGAAGGGCGCGGGCACGTCGCGAATCTTGCGTACAAGCTCCTGGCTCTCCGGGGAGACGTCCTCGAGGGAGGGTACGACGGAGAGATATGAGGCCTCGCCTCCCTGTGCCGTGTAGCGCTGTTGCGCAGGCCCGGGGGCTGGAGTTGCCGGCCTGCCTCATAGACGCCGGCGGAGGAGTCGACCCGCGCCACGCCGTCGAGGGCCGAGAGCTTGGTCGCGTACGCGGCGATATCACCGTCCTGCGCAGGGGTCGCCGTCACCACATCGAGTACGCCAGTGGGCCGGGACTCGAAGTGGTCGCGGATGACTTGGTGCACCTGATGGGCTTCGGCGCTCTTGGGCAGTTGGCGGTCATCGATGTTGCCGAAGGTGACTCCAAGGAACGGCAGTCCGAGCGCGACGAGGGCGACGACCGCGGTGACGAGGAAGATCACAGGTCGTTTGACAACGGCCTCGCCGATACGTCGCCAGCGCCTGCCCGAAGCGTCGGCATGGACGCCCCGCTCGCGTCGGCCCAGAAGTCGGGTCAGATCAAGGGAGTCGATCCGGCGACCAAGGACGAGAAGCAGAGCAGGCAACACCAGGAGCGCCGAGGCCGCCGCAATGAGGACGACCGAGATGCCCGCGTAGGCGAACGAACGCAGGTAGTACATGGGGAAGATGAGCATTGCGGAGAGCGCGACGGCCACTGTGAGCGCGGAAAAGGCGACGGTACGGCCGGCTGTGGCCAAGGTGGTACGGACGGCAGTCCTGGCATCGGCCCCGCCGTGCAGCTCTTCCCGTTAGCGGCGCACGATGAACAGCCCGTAGTCCACGGCGAGTCCGAGGCCGAGTGCGGTGGTTAGGTTGAGTGCGAACACCGAGACATCGGTAAAGCTGGTGATTGAGCGCAGGGATGCGTTCGTACCCACGATCGCGATCAGGCCGATGACGATCGGAAGCAGTGCAGCGATCGCACTGCGGAAGACAAGGACCAGGATCAACAAGGTCAGTGGGAGCGCGATCAGTTCTGCCGCAGCGAGGTCTTCACGGCTCTGCTCCTGCACCTCGGAGCGGATCTGGGCTGCACCGCCGATACTCACATCGAGCGGGCCGTGCGCTCCGCGGTAGTCCGGTGCGAGCTCGGCGAGCGTGTCGTCGGCCTGGGTCTCAGTGCCGGTGATCCGGGCGACGATCAGCCCGTACGTGCCGTCGGTGCTGCGCAGTGCAGGGGATTCGTCCTGCCAGTAGGAGGTGACCCCCTGCACGGATTCTTCACCACTCAACCGGCGGACAAGCCGCTCGGCTTCTGCGGCGGCATCCGGGGAGTCCACTCCCGCGTCCGTCTTCACGAGCAGCGCGAGGTTGGGACGTCCCGCGGCGAACTCCCGGTCCCAGAAGATCAGCCGCCTGGGAGGATTCAGCGCCGGGGTCGGTGGTTCCGCCACCCTGCAGTCGTTCGGCCACGCCGCCGCCGAGGACGACTGCGGCTGCCGCGAACAGCAACGCCAGTAACAGGATGAGTCGTGGCCGTGCCGTGGTCAGCCTGGCCAGACGCTCGAACATGATGGTCCCCTCGAGTGGGCGGTCGGGCAGCTCAGGCCCGGTGCAGTGATTCCGGCGTGGTGTCGAAGCTGGACCGGCCGAGGCCCAGAGGGCGTCTGAAAAGCCTATCAGCGGGCAAGTTGCCTGGTAGCGGGGTGGTGGCGCACTTTCGGGGGCTGGGGTGTGCGGGCTGCGTACCCGTTACTCGACGGATCTGTCCGATCCGGAATGGGCGATCCTCCGTCCGCTGGTTCCGGCGGTCAAGCCCGGTGGAAGACCGGCGAAACAGACGCGGCGGGAGATCCTCAACGCGTTGACGTACTGGCTGCAGGCCGGCTGTGCCTGGAGACTGCTGCCGCATGACCTGCCACCGTGGCAGACCGTCTACCACTACTGGCGGCGATGGCATCAAGAAGGCGTGTGGGAGCGGATGTTGACGGCTCTTCGCGAACGCGAGCGGGTGCAGCTCGGCCGTCATCCCACGCCCAGCGCGGCCATCGTGGACAGTCAGAGCGTCCGGGCCAGTGAGCGCGGTGGCCTGCACGGCTACGACGGCGGCAAGAAGGTCAGCGGCATCAAGCGCCACCTGCTTGTCGATACCCGCGGCACCGTCCTGGTGGCCTGCGTGAGCCCGGCGAGCGTCGGCGACCGCGACGGCGCAGTGGTGCTGTTCTCCCGGGCTGCCGACGCCTTTCCGCGCCTTCGGCACTTGTGGGCGGACCAGGGCTACCGCGGCGCCGACTTCCATGCCTGGGCCCGGGAAGTCACCGGCATCACCGTGGAGGTCGTGCAGCGCCGCGACGGAGGATTCCGCTCGACCTGGGCGAAGGTAGACACACCGCCTCCGGCAGTACCCCTCTTCGCGGTGGTACCACGGCGTTGGGTGGTAGAGCGGACATTTGCCTGGTTGGGACGGTGTCGCCGCCTGTCGAAGGACTACGAGTACCTGCGCGTCTGCTCGGAGAACGCCATCTACCTAACCATGGCCATGCTCCTCGTGCGCCGCCTCGCAAGACCAGCCCACTGACAGGCTTTTCAGACGCCCTCTAAGAGGTCGTTTTCTCCTGTTGTTTCATCCTGGGATGCGTATTTGATCCGCTGATGTCGGGTCGCGCCAGGAGACGGTGGCCTCGCCGGTGAGACGGCGGGCCATCAAGTCGGCCATGGCGAGATGGATCATGGCCTCGGAACGGGCCGGGAGGGCCTCGTAGTCGCGCGCCAGGCGCCGGTTCAGCATGAGCCAGCCGTAGGTCCGCTCGACCGTCCAGCGCTTCGGGATGGGGGTGAAGCCCCTGCTCCCGGGAGGGCGGGCGGTGATTTCCATGTCGATGCCGAGGGCCGCGGCGTGCTCGACGAAGTGCTTGCGGTAGCCGCCGTCCACCCAGGTCTTGCGGATCGTGGGGTGGTCGGCGGCGACCTGGTCGAGCACGCGGGTGCCGGCGGTGGAGTCCTGGACGCTGGCCGCGGTGACCAGGACCGCGAGCAGGAGGCCGAGCGTGTCGGTCACGATGCTCCGCTTGCGGCCTACGATCTTCTTGGCGTTGTCCGTGCCCTGGCTGGCGGCGGGGACGCTGGTGGAGGTCTTCACGCTCTGTGCGTCGATCACGCACGCCGAGGGTTCGGCGCCGTGGCCCTCCTGTTCACGGACCAACTCCCGTAACAGGCCGTTGAGCTGGGTGAAGATGCCGTCCTTCTGCCACTTGGCGAAGTAGCCGTAGACGGAGTTCCAGTGGGGGAAGTCGTGCGGCAGGTAGCGCCACTGCACCCCGGTGCGGTCCACGTACAAGATCGCGTTCATGATCTCGCGCAGGTCGAGCTCGGCGGGTCGGCCGAAGCCCAGTGCCCGGCCGTGGCGCTCGTAGCGCCAGGCGGACAGCACCGGCTCGATCAACTCCCAGCGGGCATCGGACAGATCACTCGGATACGGGCGACGGTCAGTCATGACCTGGAGATACCGCCACGTGGGGGCGTGCGCCCAGGCGTGCGTGCGGCCGTATCGAAGCACGGGACGGATCTGGGCGTCCTGGAATGAGACAGGCGTAAGCCATCCTCGGCCCCAGGTGTCACACCATTCGTCTCGACAGCCACCACCAGCCTGGCAGCCTCACCAGCATCAGTCTGCTGGAGAGTCAAAACATGTTGATAACCCATCAGACGAGATGAAAACGACCTCTTAGAGGTCGTTTTCATCTGTAGTGCGGTTTTATCTCTAGTTTTGCGCCCACTGGTGATCT
>NZ_JBHSKM010000051.1:0-12958 GCF_042657965.1 Streptomyces coerulescens | reverse complement strand
AGTCGCCCGCAGGGAGCTGGCGAATCGACCATGTCCTGACCGGCGCCCCGCCCGAGGCCGTTGAACGCAGGCTCGACCCTGATGGTTTATAGCGACGAGAAGAGCGGCGAGAGTTCCGTGGCCCCGGGGGTGACCGACGGCGACGTGGGTCCTGTCATGCGGTAGCCCTGATCGACCACTCATCCGTACCGGCCGGTGCGGATGGCACCCACCCGATCCCGGCGCGGATGTGACACCCCGTTCGTACGACCCGTGCGAGGCAGCCGTACCGGCCGGTCACGGAGCCGTACCGGCCGAACCGACCGTCAGAGCAACACGAAAGTGAGGGGAACACCCCCATGTCCCTGGTTCCCACGCGCGAACTCGTCGATAAGGCCGCCGCTGCCGGCCGGGCCATAGCGGCGTTCAACGTGATCACGCTGGAACACGCCGAGGCGATCACCACCGGCGCGGCGGCCGCAGGCACCTCGGTGATCCTGCAGATCAGTGAGAACGCCGTACGGTTCCACGGTGGCCCGGGTCGAGTCGATCGCGCGGGCCGTGGCCGAAGTCGGCAGGGCCTGTGACGTCGACGTCTCACTCCACCTGGACCATGTGACGGACATGCGGCTGCTCCGTACCGGAGCCGACGCCGGGTTCTCCTCCGCGATGTTCGACGCAGGGGCACTGCCCTATGCCGAGAACGTCGCCGCCACGCGCGCCGCGGTGCTGCCGCCCGGCGGTCAGGCGCCGCCACCGAGTGCCGATCTGTCGTCGGTGACGTGCCAACTGCTGGGCGATCTTCTTGTCGTAGTAGGCCCGCGATGCCGGGTCGCCCAGGCCGGCGAACGAGGAGAGGAAGAAAGCCCGTTTGAGCTGCTTGTTGCCTTTCCGGGAGGGCTGCTCGCCGCAGATCGAGGAACCTGAGCTCCGGGTCGCCGGGGCGAGTCCCGCGTAGGCCGCCAGGTGGCCGGCGGTCGGGAAAGTGCTGCCTTCGCCGCCCTCGATCAGGATGCGGTGTCCGGTCCTGACGCCGCCTCCCAGTATCGAGGTCAGGACTTTGAGTCACCGAGGCACTGTCCGGCATCCACCACAGACTCCGCCGTCGGTCAGATGCTGCCCGGGCAGCATCTGACCGACGGCGGCTACGTCTCCATCGCCCTGCTCGACCGCTCCGCACGAGACCATCAGGTCCAGCTCATCGGGCCGGTCAAGTCCATGGCCCTCGCCGCCGGCCATCATCTGGGCGAAGACTCGTCCGCTGATGGCCAGGAATCAGTTGACGATACCGAAGCCGTCCAGGGTGGCGTACGTGCCAGATAGCTTGGTCACGGTGATGGTGTGTTTGCCGGAGGTCAGTCCGGTGGCGGTGAAGACTGCCACATTGGTGTGCCGCTGGCCGTCTGCGGGGACGGTGTTGACGACCTGCTGAGCGCCGCCGTCGATGCTTACCCCGATGTTGCCCTGGTCGGTGTACTTCTCCCCGTAGACGACGATGCCGGTACCAGTGAACTGGTAGGTCGCAGTCGATCCGTTGGCCGTCGCGAAGTGGATGTCGTCACCGTAGTCCCCAAACCCTCGGGGCTTATGGTGCGTAAATCCGCTGTAGGAGATCGACGGATCGGTGTCGTTGATCCGGTTTGTGGAGCCGTCAGGGACGGTGATGGTGAACGCTTGCGTGCTCTGGGCGCCGCTAGGGTTGGTGTGGGTGGCGTTGAAGACATTGCTGCCAGTGCTCAGTGGGACACGTTGTACTTCACGCGTATTGGCGGAGTAGCCATTGGGGCCGCTCCAGCTCCAAGAGCCGCCGGTGGTCGGCCAGGGCCCGAAATCTACCCTCGTGCCGGCCGAAGGCACCGTGATCGCTGCGGTTTGCCGCCAGCCATCGGCGGAGGTCCAGATGTAGGGAGTAATGGGGGTTGGCGTGCCGTTGACCGCCGCCTTGAGGGCCACCATTTGGCGGTAGACAGCCGAGTTGTTGATCCTTCCAGATGCGTCCGCGAAGGCTTCGAACATCAGGCTGCCCTTGGCAGCCAGGATGTTCATCGAGTAGCTGATGAAATCGGAACGGTCGATGAACTGCTGCCCCAGTGTCTGGTTCCATTGCACCCGAGTTCCGTTGCTGTTGAACCAGCGAGAGGTCGGTGTCGCGACCGGAGGAACATAGCCGGCGGTGTAGTCGTAGTAGGGGGCAGCGGTGGGGTTGTCGAACTGCCACTCGTTGTAGCCGATGACGGCATGGGGATTTCCGGCATGGATGGCGGTGGCGTACTTCTGTGCGGTGGCGGTGGTGACTCCGACGTTGTGACTGGTGATGGGGCCGAAGAAGCCGTCTATCCACCAGCCAGAGACCTTTGTTCCGTAGTGGGTGGCCCAGCCCCGGAGGGCGGCCGCCCAATTCGTATCGCCTGTCTCGTTGTGGTACCAGTCATGGCCGAAGTCGCCTCCGCCGCGAGTGGTGAACCCCAGGTTGTTGGCCGCGACGGTATCGTCGATCGGGGGGCCTGCGGGGATGTAGATGAACATCTTCATGCCTCTGGCGCTCAGAGCATCGGAGATGTCGGTCATCAAGTCCCGGCTCGTGAGGCGCGATCCCGGTGACACCCCTGCGAGGGTTTCATAACCCGGGTTCCCTCCGAAGTAGAATCCCGTGTTCTGTCCGACGTAGACCGCGACCCAGCTGGCGCCCGTATCGGCCATCTGAGCGGCGAAGGCGGTCACGTCGAAGCTGTTCGCTACCGCATTCCAGCCGCCGACTGTCCCGCCCTGGTCCACGCCGGTGTTTATGCGCGGGTCCTCGATCTTGATGAACATGCCGTAATGGCCTGACATGAAATCCGTGTCGGGGTTCTGATCGGAAGCGCTCGCCGCCGTGGGGCTTAGGACGCTCCAGCCGAGCGTGCCGGCCAGGGCGGCGCTGCTGCTGGCGGTCAGAAACCGGCGACGGCTCAGATCGTGGGTGGGGCTGGAAGTCGCGGGGGCTTTTCTGGCGTGGAACGGCATCTTCTTCTCCTGGTGGGTGAGGTTTGCCGGAGCGGCCAGGGCCGTGCCTGCGGTATGGCACCGCAGGAGCGGACCCCAACGGGTTTGGGGCTACTTCCATGGGTGTCTGCCGAGCTCGACGATGGTGTCGTCGGCATCTCGGATGGCTTCAGGGACGCTGATGATCAGATGGTCGTCACTGCGTTCGATCGTCGCGGTGCCTCCGGTGAGGACGTGAGCAGTGCCGTCCCAGGAGGTGTCGGCGGGGATCCGGATTGGTCCGCGGGTCCAGTCGAGGATGTGGACGTAGAGGGCATCGGGGCTCTGGGTGACTCCGCCCCACGCCGGTTCGGGGACGCGGTAGCCGCGAGTGCCGCGGAGGGTGGACCCATGGCGGGCGAGCCAGGAGCCGAACTCGGCCATCCGGGCGCGCTGTTCGGCCGCGATGAGTCCGTGGGCGTCCGGTCCGACGTTCAGGAGCAGGTTTCCGTCACCGACCGCGCTGCGGACAAGGGCGTGGATGCATTCGCGGAGCGAGAAGATCGGGGCGTCAGGTCGGAATCCCCACTGGTGGCCGGCCAGGGTCAGGCAGCTTTCCCAGGGACGGCCGTCCTGGAAGGCGCCGATGCGGTGCTCGGGGGTGTCGAAGTCGCCCCAGAAGCGCGCCGGTCCGGTGTTGTAGTCGGCCAGGACCGCGAGCCGGTTGTTGATCAGGATGTCCGGCTGCAGGTCGCGGGCCATGGCGATGGTGGCGGCGACGTCCCAGTCGGTCTCCAAGTCGCTTTGCCCGTAGGAGTCGAACCACAGGACGTCGATGGTGCTGTAGTTGGTCAGCAGCTCGCGGAGCTGGGCGTCCATGTACTTCTGGTAGTCGGCGTTGCCGTCGCGCAGGTAGGCGGGGTGGTGCCAGTCGCGCTGGGAGTAGTAGAGACCCAGCCGGAGTCCTGCCTCGTGGCAGGCGTCTGCGACCTCGGCGAGGATGTCACGGCCGAACGGGCAGTCAGGTGATGTGATCTTGTAGTCGGTCTGCGCGGTGTCCCACAGGCAGAAGCCGTCGTGGTGTTTGGTCGTGAGCACCAGGTAGCCGGCTCCGGCGCTCACGGCCGTGTCAACCCAGTCGCGGGCATTGAAGCCCTGTGGATCGAACTGGCGGTACAGGTTGTCGTACTGCTCGTGCGGGATCCGCTGAGCGGGCTCGCCGTCGGGCTGGAAGATCGCCTGAACGTCGAAGGGACGCGGCAGGTCTCGTCCCCAGCTCAGCTCCACACCCAGGCTGGCCGCTACACCGAAGTGGACGAACATCCCGAAGCGGGCGTCTCTCCACCATCTCAGCGCGTCGGCCTTCGCCCGCCATGGCAGGCCCGCGGCCAGCGGATCATGCCCCGTCTGAGCACCCAGAAACTGTTGGCCGTACCGTTCGTCATTGATGGTCATATTGCGGTCTCCAAAGGGCGGCCCCGGCCCGGAAGCCCGAGGCATGCCTGATCGTGGGGGTTGGAAGCGGCTCCCACCGTGGTCTGGGTGGACCCTCCGGCTACGAGGTGTGGCGGCGCAGCCGGACGACAGCGCTGGCCCAATGCCCACCGCGCATGCGATCGAGGAGGGGAAGACCGTTGGTCATCAGAAGACGGCCGGTGGCCTGGTGGCCGTCGTCGAGGGTTCGGTAGAGGGCGTCGGGGTCGAGGTCGGCCAGGCGCACCGTGGCCGGGCCGGGCTGGGCGCCGGGGTGCGGATGCAGGACGAAGATCACCACGTCGTCGTCGTGGGTGTACTGCAGGGCTGACAGGCCTTGGCCGGGCGTGGCGCCGAGTCGGTGCTGGCGGCCTCGTTGGACGGTGGTCCTGATGTCCTTGTAGAGCGTGATGTGCTGGCGGGCGATGGCACGATCCGCCTCGGACCAGGTGGTGAGGTTGCCGCCGATACCGAGGTTGCCGGTCATGGCGACGTGGAAGCGGTATTCCAGAGGGATGTGGGGTTCGTCGGTGACCCAGGCGGCCATGGTCTGGGCGGGATAGACCTGGCTGAACCCGTGCTGGATGGTCTGCCGGTGGTAGGCGTCGGTGTTGTCGGACGTCCATACCTGGTCGGTGCGGGCGAGGATCCCGAAGTCCAGACGACCGCCCCCGCCTGAGCATGCCTCGATGCGCAGTCTCGGGTGGTCGGCACGGAGCCGATCCATGATGGCGTAGACGCCGCGGGTGTGATCTATCCACAGCCGGTCCTGGTCGCCTTCGCGCTCGGGCCAGCCGCCCTGCGAGAAGGCGCGATTCATGTCCCATTTGAGGAATCTGATGTCGAGTTCGGCCACCAGCTCGTCCAGCCGTCCGTGCGCCCATTCGCGGACGTCCTGGCGGGCGAAGTTGAGGACCAGCTGGGTGCGCAGCTCGTCTCGGCGGCGGTGCGGGTAGTGCACCACCCAGTCGGGATGCCGGTGGTACAGGTCGCTGTCGGGGTTGACCATCTCCGGTTCGACCCACAGCCCGAAGTCCATTCCCAGGGCTCTGACCTGGTCGGCGAGCGGACGCAAGCCGTGGGGAAACCGGTCGGGGTTGGGCCACCAGTCGCCCAGCCCCGCCGTGTCGTCGATACGTTTGCCGAACCAGCCGTCGTCGACGACGAACAGCTCGACGCCGAGGTCGGCCGCCTGGCGTGCGGCATGGAGCTGGCTCTGCTCGTCGATGTCGAACCCGACCGCTTCCCAGGAGTTGTACAGGATCGGTGGCAGGTGTTCGGAGCGGGGCAGGATATGGGTGTGTGCGTGCTGGTGCCAGGAGCGGCTCGCGCCGCCGAATCCGTCGGCGCTGTAGAGGCCGAGCAGGGCCGGCGTCGTCAGTTCCTCTCCGGCTTGAAGCCGCCAGACGGTCCCGTCGTGGCCGAATCCCGCGGTCATCGCCGCGCGTCCTTCGAACCGGCGCTGCGCGGTGAGCCGCCACGTTCCGGACCAGGCCAGGGCGACGCCCCATACGTCTCCATGGCCCTCAGTCGCCGTTCCGTCGTCGATCATCAGCCAGGGATTGGCGTGATGGCTCGGGTTACCGGTGCGGTTGGTGAGAGTGAGTTCACCGATCGGGAGCGGTTCTCGCCGCAGATGGTTCTCGGCCATCCACGCTCCCGATACCGCACTGTAGCGGTAGTCGGCCCGCTCCGGGATGAGCCAGTTTCCCGAATCCGCGCGGGTGATGGTGAACGGCTCGCCTTCGGTGCCGGTATGCCGCAGCGTCGTCCAGCGTTCGATGACGTCGGAGTTCTCCCGCGTCCGATAATGGAGGACCACTTGGAGAGGGAAGAACCTGTCGGCCAGCACCAGGTCCAAGCGCTGCCCGCCGTCTTCCTGCTCGATTAGATCTGAGACGAGGTCGAGTTCCAGGGAGCGGATTCCGCCCGGGAATGTGATCTGCAGGGCGGGAATGCCCCAGCGCAGGCCACCGTCGACGGGCAGTTGTTCCTCTATCTCGAGCGGAACCTCATGGGGCCGGGTGAGGTAGGTGTCTTCGGAGATCGTTTCGGTTTCGGCGGGCGACAACCTCGGTCCCCAGTACTGCTGGACGAGCCGGTTATCGGCGGTCCACCGCACTACGTAGGTCGTGTTCGTCGTCGACAGCGGCCAGGTGCGCCGCACGCCATGGACTGCAAGGGAGGTCATCAGGGAATCCTTATGACGTTCAAGGGTGCTGCAAGGGTCGTCTGCGACGTGGTGCGTTCAGCCCTTGGCGGCCCCGCTGGTCAGGCCGGTGACGAACTGGCGCTGCAACAGGAGGTAGAGGGTGAGGACCGGAAGGGTGGCCAGGAACATCAGCCCGAAGACGGTGCCGAAGTCGGTCTGGTACTGGCCCACGGCCCGGTAGATGCCGGTAGTGACGGTGGTGCCCTGGCTCGGCCCGAGGATGATCAACGGATTGATGAAGTCGTTCCAGATCCAGACACCGAAGAAGATGACCGCGCTGGCCGAGGCGGGGCGCAGCAGGGGGAACACAACCCGCCAGAACACACGGACAGGCCCCGCGCCGTCGATCGCCGCGGCCTCCTCGAGCTCGCGGGGGATCGTCCTAACGAATCCGGCGAAAACGAACACGCCGAAGGGCACGTAGTAGCCGACGTTGAACAGCACCAGTCCCTGAAGCGTCGCCATCAGGTCGAACAGCTGTAGCATGCGGACGATCGGCAGGAGGATCACTTGCGGTGGGATCATTAGCCCTGACAACAGGACCAGCATGGCCACCTGCCCCCACCGTGACTCCGTGCGCGCCAGGTAGTGGCCCAGCATGGCCGAGACGATGGTGAGCAGCGCCACCGAAATGCTGGTGACCAGCAGGCTGTTGGTGAGGCTCGCCCAGAACAGGTTGTCCGAGCGGGTCATGACCGAGGTGAGGTTGTCGAGCGTCGGCGGTATCGGCGGCGAGGCCGGGCTGGGCGCGATCTTCGAACCCTGCTTGAACGTGTTGGCCAGCACCACATACAAGGGCACACTGAACAACGAGCCCACGAGTACGGTGGCCACAGGCCGAACGATCTGCCTCATAGCATGGCCTCTCTGCGCCGCAGGAAATGAAGCACGATCGTCGAGGCGGTGGCGATGATGATCAACATCACGATCGCCATCGCGGTGGCGTAGCCCTGGTGGTTGGCGTTGAAGCCGGTCTGCAGCACCGCGAACGCCACGGTGGCGGTCGTGCCGGTGCCCGGGCCGCCGTTGGTGATGACCTGGACTGTGTCGTAGGTCTTGAACGCCGAGATCAACAAAACGACGGTGTTGATGGTGAGAGCGGGGGCAAGCAGCGGCCAAGTCACGAGGCGGAACCGGGCGACGCTCCCGGCGCCATCGATGGCCGCGGCTTCGTACAGCTCTCGCGGTACCGATTGCAGGCCCGCCAGGTACACCACGACGCAGAAGCCGAGGATCTGCCAGCACTGGATACCGGCCAGCGAATAGAGGGCATAGGAGTCGTCCGACAACCAGCCGACGGGTGCGATACCGACCCAGCCCAGCATCTGGTTGACGACGCCGTCGTCGGCGAGCAACCGCGTCCAAACGACGCTGACCACGACTGAACTGAGAACAACGGGCACGAAGAACACGCCGCGCCAGGCCGTGTAGAACCAGCCCTTGCGGTCGAGCAGCAACGCGATACCGAGACCAGCGACGTTGGGTACGATCACCATGATCACGGAGATGATGGTGGTGACCTTCAGTGAGGTCAGGAACTCCTCGTCGTGCAGGAGAAGTTCGTAGTTGCGCAGCCCGACGAACTCGGTCGGTGGGCTGAACGGGTTGTAGTTCGTCAGGCTGTACCCGACGGCGAGGATCACCGGGGCGAGCACGAAACAACCGTAGATGAGCAGGCCAGGGGCTCCGAAGATCCCGAACTTGGTCAACCCGGCGCGGAGTCTGTGGTGTCCCCTCCCGCGGCCGGCCGGCACATGATGCTCCGGCACGGCCGTCGAGGTGGGGCCGACCTTGAGGTCAGATGCCATCGATCAGGATGCCTTTTCCCACTCGGCGTCCAGGAACTTGGCCGCGTCCTGCGGGGACTTGCGGCCGAGGATGAGGTCCTGGGTCACGGTGTAGACCTTGGCGTCCACGCCGGGGAGCAGGGCCTCGCCGCCCTGGCCGTACACGAACGTCTTGGTGACGGCGCCGCTCTGGACGGCCTTGGCCCACATGTCGTAGGTCGCCTTGAACACCGGGCCCATGTCGGTCGGCGGGCTGTAGCCCTTGATCGCGGGGAAGAGCGCGTCGGACCTTACCGAGGCGTCCAGGTTCTCCTTGTCCAGCTGGAAGGCGAGAGCGAACTTCTTGGCCGCCTCCAGGTTCTTGGACTTCGCGTTCACCTCCAGACCGCCACCGGTGGTCGCGGGGACCAGAGCCTTGCCGTCCGCGGTCGGCCAGGAGAACACGCCGATGTCGTCCTTGATCGAGCTCTTGTCTGCGGCCGCGGCGAACCACGAGCCCATCGGGTACATCGCTCCCTTGCCCTTGAGGAAGTTCTGCTCCGTCCCGGCGTAGTCCACGGAGATCATTTTCGGGTCGAGGTAGCCCTTGTCCTTGAGATCCACGACCTTTTGCAGCGCGTCGACAAAGGCGGGGTCGCTGAACTTCACCGTTCCCGCGCGTCGGTCCTGAATCCAGTTGGGGGTGGCCTGGTAAACGCTCGTGTCGACTGCGGCGGAGACCGTCATGCCGAGAGGGAAGCTGTCCTTGCCGCCGCCGACGACGATCGGCAGGACGCCCTTGGCCTTCAGCTTGGCGCAGGCGTCGACGAACCCGGCGTAGGTCGTCGGCGGCGCCGTGATTCCGGCCTTTGCGAACATCGACTTGCGGTAGTAGACGCTGGGCACCGTCTGGGTGTTGGCAGGGAGCTGGTAGATCTTGCCGTTGATGGCGCTGCTGTCCGGAGACGAGAAATCCTTGAGCTCGTCCGGCTGCCAGGTGTAAAGATCGCCGGCCTCGGCGAAGCCGCCCTGATCGACGCCGATCATGACATCGGGCAGCTGGCCAGAGGTCTTGAGCTGCTTGGCGTAGCCGGTCCGGTCCGCGCTCGGCGCCACCAGCTTCTTCACGGTGACACCCGGGACCTTGTCGGTGACCCGCTTGATCGCGGCGTCCCAGTACTGCGGCGTGAGGTTCGGCGTCTCGAACGTCAGAAAAGTGATCTCCGCCGCGCCCGGCGTGCTGCTCGACTTGTTCGTGTCTTCGCCGACCGAACAGGCACTGAGCCCGCCGACCAGGGAGAACGCGAGGATCGCGGCCGCGATTGCGCGCTTTCTGGACATTTGAAGGTTCCTTCGGCTCAGGGAAGGGTGGGCCGAAGATCGTCTCACCGTCGGCCGGGAGCGCTCACGTGGGCGCCATGGAGGAGAGTGTGTGACCGTGATTCGCCTCGCGTCAAGGTGTCTGCGTTCGCGCAAAGTACGCCACTCGGTACGCGCGACCATGCACAGCGCGCCGTACGTCACGGCGCCGGGGGCACCCGATAGCCTGCCGCCTACGGGACAGAGGGCGAGGTCAGGGGTGGGGGGCGAAGCCCCATCGCACGGCGACGCCCGGAGGGCGGCCTTGACGGGGCCACCTGCCCCGCATCCTGACGAAGCGGGTGGCCCCGGCGCCCCCACCGGCCAGGAGGGGCGAAAGCGGCGCGATCCAGAGATCTCGCACGATATTGAGCTGCGATTCCGCCCCGGAGAGCGCCTTCGTAGCAGGTTGACGCCGGGGTTGAGCAGCGACATGATTCTCAGCCACGGGTGCGTGAGCGCTCCCGGGAAGGGTGAGAATTCAGCGTGTCCTCCTCAGATAGCCTCAAGCGCGTCACGATCGACGATGTGGCGCGCGCCACTGGCGTCTCCAGGCAGACCGTCTCCCGGGCGATCAACAACATGACGCAGATCGACCCGGCGACGCGGGATCGTGTGCTCGCCGTGGCCCGGGACATGGGCTACCGGCCGAGCCGGCACGCCCGGGGCATGATGCGCCGGTCCACCACGACCGTGGGGTTGGTGATCCCCGACGTGCTCAACCCGTTCTTCACCGAAGTGGTCGCCGGGGCGCTGGAAGCGGCCAAGTCCCGGGGATGGCAGCTGATCATGTACACCACCGACTCCGCCCTCGACCAGGAAAAGCCGCTCTCCGAGTCCATCGCCGCCCAGGTGGACGCCTGCATCGCCTTCCTCCTGGACCCCGACGCCATCGCAGCCATCGCCGGGTCCGGCATTCCTTTCGTCCTCCTGGGGAACGAGGACCAGGCCGGGAGCGTGTCCAAGGTGCGGATCGACTTCGAATCCGGCCTCCGCGAGGCGTTCGATCACCTGGCCGCTCGCGGGCACCTCCACATCGGAATGATCGACGACCGCAAACGGACCGCCTCGGGCCGCCCGGACGCACGCACCCGCCTCTATACGACCGCGGCGATGGAGGCGGGCTTGCGGATCGAACCCGAGTGGATCCAGCAGGCCACCAATTCCATCGACGGCGGCGCGGCGGCCATGGAACGCATGATGCGGGAAGCTCCCGAAGTGACCGCGATCCTCTGTTACAACGACATCCTCGCCATCGGAGCGATGCGTCACGCGATGGCGCGCGGCCTCGCCATACCTGAGTCCTGCGCCTTCATCGGCGTCGATGACATTCCGATCAGTGCGCTGGTCGACCCGCCGCTGACCACGGTCCATGTCGACAAACGCCGCATCGGCCAAGCCGCCATCGAACAACTGGCAGCCCAGATGTCCAGCGGGGCGAGCATGGCTGACACGGTGATCCGCACCCGCCTCGTCGTCCGCGCCTCCACCTGAGCGATCTCTGAGGGTCTCGAGCGTGCTGTCACCAGGTTCAGGGGCGGAAGAAGGGGGAGCAAGTGGCGGCCTTCGTAGCGGTTCGGCACGGATTGGGTCGGGAGGGTCGGTTTCGTGGTCCTGCTGGGCGATGCCGGCGCGAGCAGTCCTCCGGTGGAGGCCTTCTTGAGCGAGGCCATACAGCGTCGTGTCGACGGTGTGGTCGCCGCGGCCGTCAACGTTCCGGACGAGAAGCTGCAGCCCCTGACGGACGCGAACATCCCGGTGGTCACCATCGGCACGCCGCGCCACGGGACCTTCACCGATGTCGTCTCGGCCAACGACGAGCGCATCGCGGCGGACGCCGTCGCGTACCTGGCCGAGCGCGGACACCGGCGTATCGCCACCATCACCGGACCTACCGAGACCGCGCCCGGCTCGACGCGCCTGGTCGGCTACCGCAACGCCCTGGGTGCAGCCGGACTGCCCTACGCGCCCGCACTGGAATGCCTCGGGGACTGGACACGCGACAGCGGCGCCAAGGCCATGGCCCGACTGCTGGATGCCGAGGAGCCGCCGACCGCGGTGTTCTGCGCCAACGACATGATGGCGATCGGTGCGCTGCACACCCTGCGGGCACGCGGGATCGATGTTCCGTCCGATATCGCGCTGGTCGGTGTCGACGACATCGAGTCCGCCGCGCTGGTCCAGCCCGCTTTGACCACGATCGCCATCCCCGCCCAGGAGATCGGCCGGGTGGCCGGTGAACAGCTCCTGACCCGCCTCGACGGTGACCGCGGTCCCGGCCGCCACACCCTCGTACAACACTGTCTGGTCATCCGCGAATCCACATAGCCGCCGATCCCGCGGTCGGCAGTCCTTGTCCCGGGGGCGACTCAAGCCCCGTCCCACAGGCGCACCAACACAGAAGGGTGCCTTCGTTGCACGACGTTCTGGATCCGCGCGACCTCGTTCCCGACGAGGCCGAGCAGCTCGCGACCTCCGGCTACAGCCAGGCGCTGCCGCTGTGGCAGCAGGCCCGCGCTGCAGCTTCGGCGGGAGATCTCCCCCTGCTCAAGGAGATTGAGCAGAGCTTGGCCTCGCTGGCGCTGGATGCCACCTGGGCATATGAGGAGACCTCCGACCTGGAGATCCTGCGCGGCGCTTTGCCGGCGCGCACCCGACCCCGGCTCGACCAGGCCCGGACCGCTGACCGGATCAGGGGCGCCTGGCGCGGGCGCTGCATCGGCAACACCCTGGGCAAGCCGGTCGAAGGGCTCAGCCGCGCGGAGGTCGCGCTCTACCTGCGTGCCGTGGACCAGAGTCCGCAGACCGGCTACATCCCGCTCGGTTCACCGAGGTCACCACCGAGGACGTCACGCTAAACTACAACATCAGCGACGACTACGGGGAGTTCGTGGCCTTCAACACCACCACCACACCCGAGAACTTCACCGTCGACCACAACACGATCATCCGGGACCGCGATGAGGACTCGGAGGTCTTCACCAACTTCTGGTACCGCCAGGACGGCCCCGACCCGCAGAACTCCTGGATGACGGTCAGCAACAACATCATCAACCTGCCGAACGGCGGCAAGGTCTTCTACGACACCTACCAGTGGCCGCACCACAACAACGTCATCAACGGCGACCTCAACGACGACCTCGGCAGCGGCGACATCCAGGCCGACCCCGACCTGGACGACGGCTACGCCCTCAGCCCTGGCAGCCTC
>NZ_JBHSKM010000050.1:0-236013 GCF_042657965.1 Streptomyces coerulescens | reverse complement strand
CAGCGCCGATGGTACTGCAGGGGGGACCCTGTGGGAGAGTAGGACGCCGCCGAACAAACTTTAATAGGGTTGGATCCTGAACTTCGGTTCAGGGTCCAACCCTTTTTTGTTGCCCGTCACCTGACGTTCACGTTCCGCAACCAACATCACCCACATGGGTACAGCTGCAATGCTCAGGGCCGCCGGCATCGGTGTCGGTGATGAGGTTGTCGTACCGGCCTTCGGGAACGTCGAAGTCGCCGAGGCCGTGGTCCTGGCCGGAGCGCTGCCGGTGTTCGCCGACATAGACCCGGTGACGTACTGCCTGGAGGCGGCCGCTGTCGAGGCGGTTGTCACTCGGCGTACGGCGGCCGTCGTCGCGGTACACCGCTTTGGTCGGTCGGCCGATATCGCACGGTTGCACGAGCTCGGGCAGCGGCACGGCCTGCTGGTGCTGGAGCAGGGTGAGTCCGAGGCTCCGTACGACGAGATCGCCCAGCGCAGGCAGCGGGCCGCGTACCTGGATGCGAAGCTCAGGGGTGTGTACACGCCTGATGGCGGTGACGGACACACGTACCAGCAGTACGTCGTGCGGGTGCCGGGGAACGGGCGGCCGGATCGGGACGCCTTCGCTCGGGCCGTGCGGGCCAGGGGAGTTGAGTGCCGGGTGCCGGTGAAGACGCCTGTGCATCGGCTGCCTGAGTTCCGGCGGTGTGTGTCCCTTCCCGAAACCGAGCGAGCCGCTGATGAAACGTTGGCTCTGCCGGTTGACGCTTCCCTGACCAAGCGGGACATGCAGCGCATCGTGTCTGCCTGCAACGCGCTCGGAGGACTGCTTCAGCCCGCCTTCTGAGTGATTTTGGGAGCAGGGCGCGTTCAGGGTATGATCTATTCCGTTGCCGCGAGGGAAACTTCGCAAAAGGCGGCAGGCCCCTATAGCTCAGTCGGTAGAGCGTCTCCATGGTAAGGAGAAGGTCAACGGTTCGATTCCGTTTGGGGGCTCCGTGCAGAAGGCCCCGCCCATTCGGGCGGGGCCTTTCTCATGCCCGTCTTCCTGTCTGCCTCAGTCCTTGTGGATGCCCGGCACCCGCATCGCCAGGATCGCCATGTCGTCGGACGGGGCGTCAGAGGCGAAGCGTTCGACCGCACGCATGATGCGGGCCGCCACCGCGCCCGCCGTGAGGCCGGTGCAGGTCGTGAGGACGTCGGTGAGGCCGTCGTCGCCCAGCATGCGGCTGCCTTCGCGGCGTTCGGTGACACCGTCCGTGACGCAGAGCAGGACGTCGCCCGGGTCGAGCGTGACGGTCTGCTCGTAGAGCTCCAGGTCCTCCATGACGCCGAGCAGCGGCTGGGGTTCCGCGGCCGGCTCGACCGTGCCGTCCTGGCGTAGGCGCAGCGGCAGCGGATGGCCGGCGCAGACCACCTTCAGCTCGGCGCTGCCGTCCTCCTGCGGCCTCAACTCGCCGTAGAGGAGCGTCAGGAAGCGGCTGCGGGCACCCTCGTCGAGGATCGCGGAGTTCAGGCGTTCCAGGACCGCCGGGCCGCTGAGGCCCTCACGGGCCAGGAGGCGTAGGGCGTGCCGTGCGAGGCCCGTGACCGCCGCGGCGTTCGGGCCCGTACCGCAGACGTCGCCGATGGCGAAGCCGTAGGCGCCGTCGCTGATCGGGAAGAGGTCGTAGAAGTCGCCGCCGACCTCGTTGCCCTCGCCGGCCGCGCGGTAGATGACCTCGACCTCGACTCCGTCGATCTCGGGGAGCTCGGGCGGCAGGAGGCTGCGCTGGAGGGACTGGCTGATGGCTGTGCGCTCGGAGTAGAGGCGGGCGTTGTCCAGGGCCAGGGCGGCCCTTCGGGAGAGGTCCTCGGCCAACTCCAGGATTTCCTGGCGGAAGTGTTCGTCCGTGGGCTTGCCGAGGGTGAGCATGCCGATGACGCGGTTGCGGGCCACCAGGGGCAGGACGACCGTCTCGCCGCCGACCGCGGATGCCGTGGCCAGCGTGGGGCCGATGCCCGCGCTGATGCGGCCGATGGGCTCGCCGAGGCCCAGGCTGCGCATGGAGGTGCGCAGGGCGGCCTGGTGGGCGGATTCGGCCGGGGCCGACCAGACGCGGGCTCCGGGGGTGGGTACCGGGTCCGGCGGGGGGATCTTGGAGAGCAACGACTTAATGCCGTCGATGAGTTCCTCGTCCTCGTGCAGGACGTAGGACAGGTACGGCTCCGAGGCCTGGTCGGCGATCGTGTAGACCGCGCACCAGGTGGCCAGGGTCGGGACCGTCATCTGCGCCATCAGGGCGAGGGTCTGGTCGCGGTCCAGGGTGCCGGCGAGGAGGTCGGAGGCCTCGACGAGGAAGCTGAGGGAGCCGCGGCGCAGGCGTTCGAGTTCGCCGAGGCGGGCCGACTCGACCGCCAGCGCGATGCGGTCGGCGGCGAACTGGAGGCGCAGCGCCTCCTCGTTGGAGTATCTGGCGGGGCCCTCGGCGGCCACGCCGAGGGAGCCGGTGAGGCGGCCCTCGACCTTCAGGGGGACTGTGACGACCGAGCGCATGCCGGTGCCCCTGAGGAGGGGGACGGCGCCGGGGACCATGGTGAGGTCCTCGTGGACGGCCGGCATCCGGGCCGAGCCGTAGCGGCCGGGGCCGGCCTCGACGGGCACGCGTGCGAAGCGCTGGCGGGCGGAGGGGAGGCCGGTCGAGGCGCGGACCTCCAACTCCGTCTCGTCATCGGTCGCGAGGAGCAGGAAGGCGGAGTCGCCGTCCAGCATGTCGCGGGCGCGTTCCACCGTGCGCTGGAGGAGGCCGTCGAGGTCGTCCGGGGCGGGCGAGCCGATGAACACCTCGAAGGGGTCGGTGCTCGTCGCCTCGGTGGCCGTGTCGGAGGCGGGCAGGCGCAGCGGGGTCTGCAGGACGGCGCGTTCGTGATCGCGGACCAGGAGGCAGACGGTGGAGGGTTCGCCGCCGGTGTCGCGGACGCGGAGATGGGAGGCGTACACGGGGGTGACGCGGCCGTTGGCGCCCCTGATGCCGTAGCTGCCTTCCCAGCGCGAGAGTTGGAGTGCCTCCGCGATGCCGGTGCTGGTGCCCGGGGTGTGCGGCCAGGCCGCGAGGTCGGTCAGGGGCTTGCCGGTGACCTGCTCGGCCGCGTAGCCGAAGAGCTCCTCCGCGTCCTCGTTCCACGACGAGATGGAGCCGGTGCGGTCGATCTGGACGACCGCGACGCGTACGCGGCCGTCGGCGAGCGGGAGGAGGTCGGACGGCAGCGACGGACCGGCGGCGCGGGTACCAACCGGGCGTGCGGGGAGGTCGAGTTGGAACCAGACCTGCTTGTGCGTCGGTGTGTACTCGACGCCCCAGCGGCCGGCCAGGGCCGCGCAGAGCTGGAGGCCGCGGCCGCCCTCGCGGTCGGGGCTGCCCATGTTGACCGGTGAGCCCTGGAGCGGGATCTCGCGCTCCGGATACCGGTCGGCCACCTCGATTCGTACGCCTTCTTCACTGCGCAGACACAGGACGTCCGCGGAGGTGCCGGCGTGCACGACGGCGTTGGTCACCAGTTCACTGGTGAGGACGACTGCGTCATCGACGATGTCGGCGAAACCCCAGCCCTGCAATGTGTCGCGGACGAAGGAGCGGGCGCTCGCGACCGATCGCCCGACGGGATCGAAGCTGGCTGCCGCGCGCGCGGTGATCACAGAACTCCTCGTCCGGTTGTCGACGTGCAGGGCTACCTGGCCGACCGGCTCACGCCGCTGGTGCGGCATGTGCGCGTCCGTCGGCCGGTCCGGGGATGGTCCCCCCGGGATCAGTCCGGTGGTCATGTCCGGCTGCCCCTCCGATGCCCGCTCGTGCTCCTCCTGTCACCGCCCAGGCCGGACGGGACCGGCGCGGCTGGACAGCCGCATGCAAGGTTACTTACCTTCGCCGTCCATGCGGATGCCGGTCTGCAGTGTTTCCGTCCGGAGGGTGTGCGGACGATGTGCGAAGCTGCCGAACTGTTATGGCCGGGTTCAGGCAGGGTGAAACACTGGGCAAGCTTCTTGTGAAGGTCCGGGCGGGCCGAGTGTGATTCGCGTACCGCGGGCAGCAGCACGTGAGTGTGGCCTGGTATATCCGGCAGGAATACCCAGCAGTAATGGGTACGCGGAGCAGTAGCAACCCGAGCACAGCAGTAACGGTCGACCCCTGCGGGAGGGACACAGTGGAGTCTGGCGCAGCGACGCGGGGCACTAAGACGCGCGCGAAAGGCGGACAGTCCCTGAAGAACGAGCGCAAGGCGCGTGGTGGGACCACTGCCGTGGACACGGCTGCCCTGAACCGGCTGCTGGCGGCTCTGGTGGCGATGCGGGACGGGAACTTCCGCAAGCGGCTCACGGTGTCCGGGGACGGCGTGATGTCGGAGATCGCCGCCGTCTTCAACGAGGTGGCCGACCGCAATCTCCACCTCACGGGTGAGCTGGCGCGCGTGCGACGGATGGTCGGCCGGGAGGGCAAGCTCACGGAGCGGCTGGAGACGGGCGCCTGCGAGGGCTCCTGGGCGGCCGCGGTCGACAACTCCAATTCCCTGGTCGACGACCTCGTACGGCCCGTCTCCGAGGTCGGCCGGGTGCTGTCCGCGGTGGCCGAGGGTGATCTGTCGCCGCGTATGGAGCTGCGTACGCAGGGGTCGGACGGGACCGGGCATCCGCTGCGGGGCGAGTTCCTCAAGGTCGGGCGCACTGTGAACAACCTTGTCGATCAGCTCTCGACGTTCACCGACGAGGTCACGCGTGTGGCCAGTGAGGTCGGTACCGAGGGCAAGCTCGGCGGGCAGGCACGCGTGCGTGGGATGTCGGGTTCGTGGAAGGACCTCACGGACTCCGTCAACACGATGGCGTACCGGCTGACGGCGCAGGTGAGGGACATCGCGCTGGTGACCACGGCGGTCGCCAAGGGTGACCTGTCACGCAAGGTCACCGTGCATGTGGCCGGCGAGATGCTGGAGCTGAAGAACACCGTCAACACGATGGTGGACCAGCTGTCGTCCTTCTCCTCCGAGGTGACGCGAGTAGCGCGCGAGGTGGGCACCGAGGGCGAGCTCGGCGGGCAGGCGCAGGTACCGGGTGTGGCCGGAGTGTGGAAGGACCTCACCGATTCGGTGAACCTGATGGCTGGCAACCTGACGGCGCAGGTGCGGGGAATCGCCCAGGTGACGACGGCGGTCGCCAACGGTGATCTGTCGCAGAAGGTGACCGTGTCGGCGCGGGGCGAGGTCGCCCAGCTCGCGGACACGATTAACCAGATGACCGAGACGCTGCGGATCTTCGCGGACGAGGTCACGCGTGTGGCCAATGAGGTCGGAGCCGAGGGACGGCTGGGCGGCCAGGCGAACGTGCCGGGTGCCGCGGGCACCTGGAAGGACCTGACGGACTCCGTCAACACCGTTTTCAGGAACCTGACCATTCAGGTGAGGGACATCGCCGCCGTGACGACGGCCGTGGCCAACGGTGATCTGTCGCAGACGGTCACGGTGGACGTGGCCGGCGAGATGCTGGAGCTGAAGAACACCGTCAACGGCATGGTCGACCAGCTGTCGGCGTTCGGTGCCGAGGTCACGCGGGTCGCGCGTGAGGTCGGTGTCGAGGGTGAGCTGGGCGGGCAGGCGCAGGTGCCGGGCGCGGCGGGGACGTGGAAGGACCTGACGGACTCCGTCAACACCGCGTTCCGGAATCTCACCGGACAGGTGAGGAACATCGCCCAGGTGACGACGGCCGTGGCCAACGGTGATCTGTCGCAGAAGGTCACCGTGGACGTCTCCGGCGAGATGCTCCAGCTGAAGAACACCGTGAACACGATGGTGGACCAGCTGTCGTCCTTCGCCGACCAGGTCACGCGGATGGCCCGGGACGTGGGTACCGAGGGCCGGCTGGGCGGTCAGGCGGTCGTGCCGGGTGTCGCCGGTACGTGGAAGGAGCTGACCGACTCCGTCAACGGAATGGCAGGAAACCTGACCGCTCAGGTGCGCAACATCGCGCAGGTCACCACGGCGGTCGCGCAGGGTGACCTGTCGCAGAAGATCGACGTCGACGCCCGTGGCGAGATCCTGGAGCTGAAGAACACCATCAACACGATGGTCGACCAGCTCTCCGGCTTCGCCGACCAGGTGACCAGGGTGGCCCGCGAGGTGGGTACCGAGGGCCGCCTCGGCGGGCAGGCGCAGGTGCCCGGTGTGGCCGGTGTGTGGCGGGACCTGACCGACTCCGTGAACGGAATGGCAGGAAACCTTACGGCCCAGGTGCGCAACATCGCCCAGGTCGCCACCGCGGTGGCGCGCGGTGACCTGTCGCAGAAGATCACCGTGGACGCGCGCGGCGAGATCCTGGAGCTGAAGAACACGCTGAACACGATGGTGGACCAGCTGTCGTCGTTCGCGGAGGAGGTCACCAGGGTCGCCCGTGAGGTGGGTACGGAGGGCCAGCTCGGTGGTCAGGCCGAGGTGCAGGGCGTCTCCGGTACCTGGAAGGACCTCACCCAGTCCGTGAACTTCATGGCGAACAACCTGACCATTCAGGTGCGCCAGATCGCCGAGGTCACGACCGCGGTCGCCAAGGGTGACCTGTCGAAGAAGATCACCGTCGACGCCAAGGGCGAGATCCTCGAGCTGGTGACGACCGTCAACACGATGGTCGACCAGCTGTCCAGCTTCGCCGAGCAGGTGACCCGAGTGGCCCGTGAGGTGGGTACCGAGGGCATCCTGGGTGGCCAGGCGCATGTTCCGGGTGTCACGGGCATCTGGAAGGACCTCAGCGGCAACGTGAACCTGATGGCCAAGAACCTGACCATGCAGGTGCGCAACATCTCCCAGGTCGCGGCGGCCGTCGCCAACGGCGACCTGACGCGGACGGTGACGATCGAGGCGCGCGGCGAGGTCGCGCAGCTCGCCGACACCTTCAACACGATGGTGAAGACGCTGAGTTCGTTCGCCGACCAGGTCACCAAGGTGGCCCGTGAGGTGGGCACGGACGGGATCCTCGGCGGTCAGGCGCACGTACCGGGTGTGGCCGGTACGTGGAAGGACCTCACCGAGTCCGTGAACCAGATGGCATCCAACCTGACCGGTCAGGTCCGCAACATCGCCCTGGTCACGACAGCGATCGCCAAGGGCGACCTGTCCAAGAAGATCGACATCGATGCCCGCGGCGAGATCCTCGAGCTCAAGACGACGATCAACACGATGGTCGACCAGCTGTCGTCGTTCGCCGAGGAGGTCACCCGAGTCGCCCGAGAGGTGGGCACCGAAGGGCAGCTCGGCGGCCAGGCACGCGTGCGTGACGTGGACGGAACGTGGCGGGACCTCACCGAGTCCGTGAACGAAATGGCAGGAAACCTTACTCGCCAGGTGCGCGCCATCGCGCGCGTGGCGACCGCGGTGACCCGAGGCGACCTGAACCTGAAGATCGACGTCGACGCGTCAGGCGAGATCCAGGAGCTCCAGGACTACATCAACAAGATGATCGCCAACCTGCGCGACACCACGATCGCCAACAAGGAGCAGGACTGGCTCAAGGGCAACCTCGCCCGGATCTCCGCGCTGATGCAGGGCCGTCGCGATCTTGCGGACGTGGCCTCGCTGATCATGAGCGAGCTGACGCCGGTGGTGACCGCGCAGCACGGCGCGTTCTTCGTCGCGATGCCGCTCCTCGACGGCAAGGACCTGGCCGCCGAGAACGACGACGCGTACGAGCTGCGGATGCTCGGGTCGTACGGCTATTCGATGGGCTCCATGCCGACGTCCTTCCGGCCGGGTGAGGCGCTCATCGGGACGGCCGCCGAGGAGAAGCGGACGATCCTCGTGGAGAACGCGCCCAGCGGCTATCTGAAGATCTCCTCGGGGCTCGGTGAGGCGCCTCCCGCGCAGGTGATCGTCCTTCCGGTGCTGTTCGAGGGCAAGGTGCTCGGCGTGATCGAGCTGGCCTCCTTCACCCCCTTCACGCAGATCCAGAAGGACTTCCTCAACCAGATCGCCGAGATGATCGCGACCAGCGTCAACACGATCTCGGTCAACACCAAGACCGAGGTGCTGCTGAAGCAGTCGCAGGAGCTGACCGAGCAACTGCGGGAGCGGTCGGCCGAGTTGGAGAACCGGCAGAAGGCCCTCCAGGCGTCCAACGCCGAGCTGGAGGAGAAGGCCGAACTGCTGGCCCAGCAGAACCGCGACATCGAGGTGAAGAACACCGAGATCGAGGAGGCGCGGCAGGTCCTGGAGGAGCGCGCCGAGCAGCTGGCCGTCTCCATGCGCTACAAGAGCGAGTTCCTCGCCAACATGTCCCACGAGCTGCGTACGCCGCTCAACTCGCTGCTGATTCTGGCCAAGCTGCTCGCCGACAACGCCGAGGGCAACCTCTCGCCGAAGCAGGTCGAGTTCGCCGAGACCATCCACGGCGCCGGCTCGGACCTGCTTCAGCTGATCAACGACATCCTCGACCTGTCGAAGGTCGAGGCGGGCAAGATGGACGTCTCCCCGACACGCATCGCGCTCGTACAGCTCGTCGACTACGTGGAGGCCACTTTCCGGCCGCTCACCGCGGAGAAGGGTCTGGACCTGTCCGTACGGGTCTCCCCGGAGCTGCCGGCCACGCTGCACACCGACGAGCAGCGGCTGCTCCAGGTGCTGCGGAACCTGCTGTCGAACGCGGTGAAGTTCACCGACTCCGGCTCGGTCGAGCTGGTCATCCGGCCGGCCGGGATGGACGTGCCGCAGATCATCCGGGAGCAGCTGCTGGAGGCCGGTTCGCTGACCGAGGCCGACGCGCCGCTGATCGCGTTCTCCGTCACGGACACCGGCATCGGGATCGCGGCGAGCAAGATGCGGGTGATCTTCGAGGCGTTCAAGCAGGCGGACGGCACGACCAGCCGCAAGTACGGCGGTACGGGTCTGGGGCTGTCCATCTCGCGGGAGATCGCACAGCTGCTGGGCGGCGAGATCCACGCGCAGAGCGAACCGGGACGCGGCTCGACGTTCACGCTGTACCTGCCGCTTCACCCCAGCGAACTGCCCCCGCACGGCTACCAGCAGCAGCTGCCGGCCCTCAACGCGGGCGACCTGGTGGCCGCGGCCGACCTGGCGGAGCTGTCCGACGTGGAGATCGAGACGCCGGCCGAGGTGCGGTCGTACCGGGAGACTCAGAACGGCGCCGCCGCGCTCTTCAGGCGCCGTCGCAGGGCCGTGCACGAGCTGGAACAGGCACCGGTGCAGCAGGAGCAGTGGTCGGCGCCGGAGCGACAGGAAAGGGCTCCGAAGTCGCGGCGCGGCATCCGGTTCGGCGGCGAGAAGGTGCTGATCGTCGACGACGACATCCGCAACGTCTTCGCGCTGACCAGTGTCCTGGAGCAGCACGGCCTGTCGGTGCTGTACGCCGAGAACGGCCGTGAGGGCATCGAGGTCCTGGAACAGCACGACGACGTGGCGGTCGTGCTGATGGACATCATGATGCCGGAGATGGACGGATACGCGACCACCACGGCGATCCGCCGGATGCCGCAGTTCGCCGGGCTTCCGATCATCGCGCTGACCGCGAAGGCGATGAAGGGCGATCGGGAGAAGGCGATCGAGTCCGGTGCTTCCGATTATGTGACGAAGCCGGTCGATCCCGATCATCTCCTGGCGGTGATGGACCAGTGGATGAGGGACCAGTGACGAGGGCTGAAAGTGTTCACACGGAGTTGCTGACTCAGTGTGCTCGAAGCCGTGTAGAAGTGCGGGATTCGGGGAACCTTCTGGTCTCCTGCCGCGTTTCTGCTACGTGCACAGTGACATCGCGGTGACAGGGTGTGGCGACAGGCGGGGTGCGGCTACCATGACCGGCACGAGGGCGGGCGGCGTAAGGGAGTCGTCCCCTGGGGCGGAGCCCGGTGCACTGCCGGGGCGAGGAGGGCGGGCCATGGTGCAGAAGGCCAAGATCCTCCTGGTCGATGACCGGCCGGAGAATCTGCTGGCGCTGGAGGCGATCCTCTCTGCGCTCGATCAGACCCTGGTGCGGGCATCGTCCGGGGAGGAAGCGCTCAAGGCACTTCTGACGGACGACTTCGCGGTCATTCTGCTGGATGTCCAGATGCCGGGAATGGACGGTTTCGAGACCGCCGCGCACATCAAGCGGCGGGAACGGACCAGGGACATCCCGATCATCTTCCTCACCGCGATCAACCACGGCCCGCATCACACGTTCCGCGGCTACGCGGCAGGCGCGGTGGACTACATCTCCAAGCCGTTCGACCCGTGGGTGCTGCGGGCGAAGGTCTCCGTGTTCGTCGAGCTGTACATGAAGAACTGCCAGCTTCGGGAGCAGGCGGCGCTGCTGCGGCTCCAGTTGGAGGGCGGTGGCGGCAAGGCCGCGGGCGCCGACTCCAAGGAGCCGGCGGGACTGCTGGCCGAGCTGTCGGCGCGGCTCGCGGCCGTCGAGGAGCAGGCGGAGGCGCTGTCCAAGCAACTGGACGACGAGTCCGCGGACGCGGCGGCGGTGGCCACTGCGGCTCATCTCGAACGCAAACTCACCGGACTGCGGCGGGCGCTGGACGCGCTGGAGCCCGGCACCGGGAGCACGTCGTCGGTGTCGTCGCAGAACTGACCCCGTGTCGGTTCCGGTTGGCGGGCGGGCGGCGTCCGACCGTCCTGCGCGTGACCGGCCCGTGAACCGGCGTCAGTTCGCCGCCCACACAAGGGCGACACGAACGGGTGAAGCAGTGGGCACACGTGTCCACTGTCTTCTCCACCGGTAACCTCACACCCATGGCCTCACGTTCCTCCGCAGCCAAGAAGCCGCCCGCGAAGAAGGCGGCCGCTTCCGCGAAGGCTCCGGCGAAGAAGGCCGCCGCCAAGAAAGCCCCCGCGAAAAAGGCGCCGGCGAAGAAGGCCGCGGCCAAGAAAGCCGCGCCGCCGAAGCCCGCGCCCAACCCCACCGGGGGCGTGTACCGGCTCGTGCGCGCCGTCTGGCTCGGACTCGCGCACGCGGTCGGCGCCGTGTTCCGCGGCATAGGGCAGGGCGCGAAGAACCTCGACCCCGCCCATCGCAAGGACGGCATCGCGCTGCTGCTGCTCGGCCTCGCGCTGATCGTCGCCGCCGGCACCTGGTCGAATCTGCGCGGTCCCGTCGGCGATCTCGTCGAGATCATCGTGACCGGCGCCTTCGGCCGGCTCGACCTGCTCGTGCCGATACTGCTCGCGGTCATCGCCGTGCGGTTCATCCGGCACCCCGAGAAGCCCGAGGCCAACGGCCGTATCGTCATCGGCCTGTCCGCGCTCGTCATCGGGGTGCTCGGCCAGGTCCACATCGCCGTCGGCTCGCCCGCCCGCAGCGAAGGCATGCAGGCCATAAGGGACGCGGGCGGGCTGATCGGCTGGGGCGCGGCGACCCCGCTGACGCACACCATGGGCGACGTCCTCGCCGTGCCGCTGCTCGTGCTGCTGACGATCTTCGGTCTGCTGGTGGTCACCGCCACCCCGGTCAACGCCATCCCGCAGCGGCTGCGGCAGTTGGGCATCAAGCTCGGCATCCTGCCCGACCCCGAAGAGGACGACGAGTACTCCGACGACGACGAGCGCTACGACGACCAGTGGCGCGAAGCGCTGCCGGCGTCGCGCGGACGCAAGCGCGCTCCGGCGCGTGAGGCGTACGACCCCGAGGGCGCCGAGCAGGAGGCCCTCTCGCGGCGTCGCGGGCGGCCGAGGCGCTCCGCAGTGCCGCAGCCCGAGATGGACCGTCCCATGGACGCTGTGGACGTCGCGGCGGCCGCCGCTGCCGCGCTCGACGGCGCCGTCCTGCACGGGATGCCCCCGTCGCCGATCGTCGCCGACCTCACCCAGGGCGTCAGCGTGGGCGACCGCGCGGAGACCACCCCGGTGCCGACACCGGTCCCCGCCGCGCGGCCCAAGCAGGAGAAGCTCCCGAAAACCGACGTCGCTGACCTCACCAAGTCCGGGGTGCCCGACCTCACCAAGGCCGCGCCCGACGAGATGCGCGACCTGCCGCCGCGCGCCGAACAGCTCCAGCTGTCCGGCGACATCACGTACTCGCTGCCGTCGCTCGACCTCCTGGAGCGCGGCGGTCCGGGCAAGTCGCGCAGCGCCGCGAACGACGCCATCGTCGACTCGCTCACCACCGTCTTCTCCGAGTTCAAGGTCGACGCCCGCGTCACCGGCTTCACGCGCGGGCCGACGGTGACGCGCTACGAGGTCGAGCTCGGGCCCGCCGTGAAGGTGGAGCGGATCACCGCGCTGACGAAGAACATCGCGTACGCGGTCGCCAGCCCGGACGTGCGGATCATCAGCCCGATCCCCGGCAAGTCCGCGGTCGGCATCGAGATCCCCAACACCGACCGCGAGATGGTCAACCTCGGTGACGTGCTGCGCCTCGCGGCCGCCGCCGAGGACGACCACCCGATGCTGGTCGCGCTCGGCAAGGACGTCGAGGGCGGCTACGTGATGGCCAACATCGCGAAGATGCCGCACGTCCTGGTCGCCGGAGCGACCGGTTCCGGTAAGTCGTCGTGCATTAACTGCTTGATCACTTCGATCATGATGCGTGCGACCCCCGAGGACGTCCGCATGGTCCTCGTCGACCCCAAGCGCGTCGAGCTGACCGCCTACGAGGGCATCCCGCACCTGATCACGCCGATCATCACCAACCCGAAGCGGGCCGCCGAGGCGCTCCAGTGGGTCGTACGCGAGATGGACCTGCGCTACGACGACCTCGCGGCCTACGGCTACCGGCACATCGACGACTTCAACGAGGCCGTGCGCAACGGCAAGGTGAAGTCGCCGGAGGGCAGCGAGCGCGAGCTCCAGCCCTACCCGTACCTGCTGGTGATCGTCGACGAGCTCGCCGACCTGATGATGGTCGCCCCGCGTGACGTCGAGGACGCGATCGTGCGCATCACGCAGCTCGCGCGTGCGGCCGGTATCCACCTGGTGCTCGCCACACAGCGGCCCTCCGTGGACGTCGTCACCGGTCTGATCAAGGCGAACGTGCCCTCGCGGCTCGCCTTCGCCACCTCCTCGCTCGCCGACTCGCGCGTGATCCTCGACCAGCCCGGCGCCGAGAAGCTGATCGGCAAGGGCGACGGGCTGTTCCTGCCGATGGGCGCCAACAAGCCCACGCGTATGCAGGGCGCGTTCGTGACCGAGGAGGAGGTCGCGGTCGTCGTCCAGCACTGCAAGGACCAGATGGCGCCCGTCTTCCGGGACGACGTCACCGTCGGGACGAAGCAGAAGAAGGAGATCGACGAGGAGATCGGCGACGACCTCGACCTGCTGTGCCAGGCCGCGGAACTGGTGGTCTCCACGCAGTTCGGTTCGACGTCCATGCTCCAGCGCAAGCTGCGCGTCGGGTTCGCCAAGGCGGGGCGGCTGATGGACCTCATGGAGTCGCGCGGCATCGTCGGTCCGAGCGAGGGTTCCAAGGCTCGTGACGTTCTTGTGAAACCTGATGAGCTGGACGGAGTGCTCGTGGTGATCCGCGGGGAGGCATAAAGCGAGCCCGACGCGGAATACGGGATTTCAGTGGTCGTCTCGCGGGTGGGTGGGCGCGGGGCCGATGCCCGATCGTGACTCACCCGTAAGGGATCATTGAGCAACCGTTCCCCTTCGGCGTACGTCAAGTTGAGGGAAGCGACAAACTCGTGCCCCACCATCGGTGTGCCCGGCCATACCGATGGCGTACAAAGTCCCACCGCCCGGTTGCCCCACCCTTTCGTTACCCCCCTAGACTGAACCTCCAGCACAGGTGGCTTAAACGCTCGAAAGGCGCCCCCGTGTCCATCGGCAACTCCCCTGAAGACGAGCGTCCGTTCGAAGACGTATCCGAGGAAGCCCGACCCTCGATCGGCCGTGCCCTGAGGCAGGCGCGCCTCGATGCCGGGCTGACCGTCGACGACGTCACCAACGCCACCAGGGTCCGCATCGCCATCGTGCAAGCCATCGAGGCGGACAACTTCGCCCCCTGCGGCGGCGACGTGTACGCCCGTGGTCACATCCGAACCCTGGCCAAGGCCGTCCACCTCGATCCGGCCCCGCTGCTCGCCCAGTACGACGCCTCGCACGGCGGACGACCGGCGCCGACCCCCGCCGCCCCCCTGTTCGAGGCGGAGCGCATCCGTCCCGAGCGGCGCGGACCCAACTGGACCGCGGCCATGGTCGCCGCGATCGTCGCGGTGATCGGGTTCGTCGGATTCACCGCCTTCAAGGGCGACGACGGCGGCAAGTCGGCGGTCGCCGAGGGCGGCTCGACGCCGACGTCCGACAAGACCGCATCCACCCCGAAGACGGACAAGCCCAAGGACCCCAAGCCCCAGCCGTCGGACAGCGCCATCGCCGCCGTACCGCAGGACAAGGTGACCGTTCAGGTCAGCGCCGCCGACGGCAGGAGCTGGGTCGCGGCCAAGGACCACAACGGCCGACTGCTCTTCGACGGCCTGCTCAAGCAGGGCGACTCCAAGACCTTCCAGGACAGCGAGAAGATCAACCTCGTCCTCGGCGACGCGGGCGCGATCGACCTCTACGTCAACGGCAAGAAGATCGAGGACGACTGGCAGCCCGGCGCCGTGGAGCGCCTCACGTACACCAAGGGCGACCCGCAGGCGGGATAAGTCCGGCTGAACGGTCGAGCTGAGGACGGGGTTGGCCAAGATCGGCCAACCCCGTCGACGTGGGCTGTCAGTGAGACAAAGTAGTCTTGAGCCCATGCCTGAACGCCGTACCGTCGCACTCGTCACTCTTGGCTGCGCCCGTAACGAGGTGGACTCGGAGGAGCTCGCAGGCCGCTTGGAGGCGGACGGCTGGGACCTCGTGGAGGACGCCGCGAACGCGGACGTCGCGGTCGTCAACACCTGCGGATTCGTCGACGCCGCCAAGAAGGACTCCGTCGACGCCCTGCTCGAGGCCAACGACCTCAAGGGCCATGGAAGAACCCAGGCCGTCGTGGCGGTGGGCTGCATGGCCGAGCGGTACGGCAAGGATCTCGCCGAGGCCCTCCCCGAGGCCGACGGAGTGCTCGGCTTCGACGACTACGCGGACATCTCGGATCGCCTTCAGACCATCCTGTCCGGTGGCGTCCACGCCTCGCACACCCCGCGCGACCGGCGCAAGCTGCTGCCGATCAGCCCGGCCGAGCGGCAGGAGTCCGCGGCCGACGTCGCGCTCCCCGGGCACGCTCCCGTCGACCTTCCGCAGGGGCTCGCTCCGGCCTCCGGTCCGCGTGCGCCCCTGCGCCGTCGCCTCGACGGCGCCCCGGTCGCCTCGGTGAAGCTCGCCTCCGGCTGCGACCGGCGCTGCTCCTTCTGCGCCATCCCGTCCTTCCGCGGCTCCTTCATCTCGCGCCGGCCCAGCGACGTGCTGAACGAGACGCGGTGGCTGGCCGAACAGGGCGTGAAGGAGATCATGCTGGTCTCCGAGAACAACACCTCCTACGGCAAGGACCTGGGCGACATCCGCCTGCTGGAGTCCCTGCTGCCGGAGCTCGCCGAGGTCGACGGCATCGAGCGCGTCCGCGTCAGCTACCTCCAGCCGGCCGAGATGCGGCCCGGACTGATCGACGTGCTGACGTCCACGCCGAAGGTCGCCCCCTACTTCGACCTGTCCTTCCAGCACTCCGCGCCGGACGTGCTGCGCGCGATGCGCCGCTTCGGTGACACCGACCGGTTCCTGGAACTGCTCGACACCATCCGCAGCAAGGCCCCGCAGGCCGGTGTGCGCTCCAACTTCATCGTCGGCTTCCCCGGCGAGAGCGAGGCCGACCTGGCCGAGCTGGAGCGCTTCCTGAACCACGCGCGGCTGGACGCCATCGGCGTCTTCGGCTACTCCGACGAGGAGGGCACCGAGGCGGCCACGTACGACAACAAGCTCGACGAGGACGTCGTCGCCGAACGGCTGGCACGCGTCTCCAGGCTGGCCGAGGAGCTCGTCTCGCAGCGGTCCGAGGAGCGCCTCGGGGAGACCGTGCACGTGCTGGTCGAGTCGGTGGGCGACGAGGACTCGGCGGACGGCGCGTACGGCCGCGGGGCGCATCAGGCGCCGGAGACGGACGGCCAGGTGCTGCTCACGAGCGGCGAGGGGCTGAGCGTCGGTCGTATGGTCGAGGCGAAGGTGGTCGGTACGGAAGGTGTCGATCTGGTGGCCGAGCCGCTGCTGGGCTCGCTCGCGTGTAGTGAGGAGGCGGACAGATGACCGGAGTTCCGGCGTCCGCCGCTGGCGGCTCCCAGGCGGGTGCGGCGGGCCAGGCGAGCGCGGTGGGCTCGTCCAAGGCCGGCTCGTCCAAGGGCGTCGGCTCGAAGGCGGGCGGCTCGAAGGCGGGCGGCGCCGAGAGCGCTGCCCAGGGCGGGGCGAAATCGCCGCGCGGCGGGAAGATCGCGGCCGCGGCCGTCAACCAGGCCAGCGTCTGGAACATCGCCAACCTCCTGACCATGCTCCGGCTGGTCCTCGTGCCCGCGTTCGTCGCGCTGATGCTGGCCGACGGCGGGTACGACCCGGCGTGGCGCTCACTCGCCTGGGCTGCCTTCGCCATCGCCATGATCACGGACCTGTTCGACGGCCATCTGGCGCGCACCTACAACCTCGTCACCGACTTCGGGAAGATCGCCGACCCCATCGCCGACAAGGCGATCATGGGCGCGGCGCTGATCTGTCTGTCGGCTCTGGACGATCTGCCGTGGTGGGTGACCATCGTCATCCTCGGCCGGGAACTCGGGATCACGCTCCTGCGTTTCCTGGTCATCCGGTACGGCGTGATCCCGGCCAGCCGCGGCGGCAAGCTCAAGACGCTCACGCAGGGCGTGGCCGTCGGGATGTACATCCTGGCGCTGACGGGGTGGCTGGCCACCCTGAGGTGGTGGGTGATGGCCGGGGCGGTCGTCCTGACCGTGCTGACCGGGCTCGACTATGTGAGACAAGCCATTGTGCTGCGCAGGCAGGGAATCGCTGAGCGCAAGGCCGCGTTGGAGGAGACGGAAGCGTGAGTTCCCGGGCCACCGACGTGGTGCGACTACTCACAGTGAGTGGTGAGACGCTCGCTGTGGCCGAGTCGCTGACGGGCGGACTGGTTGCGGCGGACATCACAACCGTCCCGGGGGCATCAAAGGTCTTCCGGGGGTCGGTGACCGCCTACGCCACCGAGCTGAAGCACCGGCTCCTCGGCGTCGACGCCACCCTGCTGGAGCAGCACGGTGCGGTGAATCCGCAGGTCGCGGCCCAGATGGCCGCCGGTGTGCGGAAGGCGCTGGGAGCTGACTGGGGTATCGCCACGACCGGTGTGGCGGGGCCCGACATGCAGGACGGGCACCCCGTAGGGACCGTTTTCGTCGCCCTGGACGGGCCGATCGGTCCTGGTTCCGGTTCTGCCGGTGGCGGAAAAGTGGAGGCCCTGCGGTTGAACGGCGGCCGCGAGGAAATTCGTATGGAGAGTGTACGGAGCGTACTCGCACTGCTCCTGAAGGAGCTTGCGGGCGAACACAGTGGGAATGAGCGGGCACAGGATACGGAACGGAACGGGGGGTTTTGATGTTTGCAGCCCTGAGTGAACACGACATCGCTCCCCGCACGGCCGCGGCGCAAGGCGGTACGGTGGGGCGTGAAGGATGCGGCTACGCGGTCCGAGGAGGGAGCCACCGATGATTCTGCTCCGTCGCCTGCTGGGTGACGTGCTGCGTCGGCAGCGCCAGCGCCAGGGCCGTACTCTGCGCGAAGTCTCCTCGTCCGCCCGAGTCTCACTCGGCTATCTCTCCGAGGTGGAGCGGGGGCAGAAGGAGGCTTCCTCCGAGCTGCTCGCCGCGATTTGCGACGCGCTGGACGTACGGATGTCCGAGCTCATGCGGGAAGTGAGCGACGAGCTCGCCCTCGCCGAGCTGGCCCAGTCTGCTGCGGCCACACCCAGCGAGCCTGTACCCGCGTCGGTCCGTCCGATGCTGGGTTCCGTGTCGGTGACCGGTGTGCCACCGGAACGGGTGACCATCAAGGCGCCTTCAGAGGCGGTGGACGTGGTCGCCGCGTGACGGTGACGCAGGTGCGCATGGGCTGACCATGCGCTGAGGAATTGTGTGGGACCCCGGTCGGGGCTTCTCCAGGGAGACCTGGGAGAGAGCGGCCGGGGTTTCGTGCTGTCCGGGCTCGGGGGCGGTGCCGGGGCCGGTGTCTTTGACGAGGGTGGCGGGGCCTGACGTCGCCCTCGGGTCCGTTTGCCGGGGGGTGATCGCGCGGTCATGGTGGAGGTTGTGACGGCGCCCGGGGCGGCGTGAAGGCGTTGGCCTGCGCCTTCACTGTGTGCCGTTGACGCGCCCTCCCGGCCGGTGTGCGGGCGGCCTAGCCTCGGGCTGGAGGTGAGCGGATGGCACGGCCGATAGCGCGCTGGGGGGCGGCTCTCGGGTTCGGGGCGCTGTGGTGGTGGGCCGTGCTGCGGCTCGCGCTGGTACCGGACGCGGGGGCACTGGAGGCAGGTGTCGCCGCCGGGGGGTGGGGGCTGAGCCTGTTGCCGGTGCACTGTGTGCCGAAGGCGCGGGCCGTGGGAGCCGTCGATCCGCGGCGGTGGGTGCGGGCCTGGCGGGCAGGGCGAGCCGCCGCGACTACCACGGCATCGCCACACCACCGTTCGGACGCAGGATCTGGCCCGTGGTGAAGGACGAGGCGTCGGACGCCAGGTGCAGCACCGCGTGCGCGACGTCCTCCGCTTCACCGACCCGGCCCAGCGGCGACATCCGTGCCATGAACGTCTCGGTGTGAGTCTGCGCCGCGACGTCGTGGCGGTCGGTCATGGGAGTGCGGATCCAGCCCGGGGCGACGGCGTTGACGCGGATCCCGTGCGGCCCCATCTCCGTGGCCAGCGTCTTCGTGAGCTGTACGACGGCCGCCTTGGCCGCGCCGTAGCAGAGCAGACCAGGGCCGCCGGTGTCCACGGCGCCCGAGGCCATGGTGACGATGCTGCCCCGGACCTGCTGGGCGAGCATCGCGCGGGCCGCCTCCTGGCAGGCGTACAGCACACCTTTGAAGTTGACAGTCAGTACCCGGTCGAGGTCCTCGTCTCGGGTCTCCAATACCGGGCTGCTGTGCATGATCCCGGCGACCGCGGCCATCACGTCCAGCCGCTCGCAGGCCGCTACGGCCTGGCGGAGCTGTGCGCGGTCGGTGACGTCGAGGTGGTGGACGTGGGCGGTGCCGCCGCTCGCCTTGATCAGAGTCGCCGTCTCGTGCAGACCCTGCTCGTCACGGTCGGCGCAGTGCACGGCCGCGCCGGCCTCGGCGAGCAGCACGGCCGACGCGCGGCCGATGCCGCTGGCGGCGCCTGTGACGAATGCGGTCCGTCCGGTGAGGTCGTACGCCTTTACGGCCATGAAGGGACGGTACGAGTGAATCTGACGGACCGTCAATTAGTCGTACGGTGTTGGGTTCTGTGGGGCGAGGCGGTGCCGCGCGGCTGGGTCGGGGTCGGGCCCGCCTGGCAGTTGGGGCACCAGTAGGTGGGGCGCTCGCGGGAGCCGTCGCCCTGGTCGGCCGCGCGGATCGGGGTGGAGCAGCGCAGACAGGGGCGGCGGGCGCGGCCGTAGACGAAGACGTCCTGGCCGCGGCGGCCCGTCGTGTTGCGGATCGGGCGGTCGCGGTTGGCTTCCAACAGCTTCTTGGCGAGGAGCGGCAGTTGCGCGGTGTGCTCGGCGGGGAGCGCGCCGAGGGGGAGCCAGGGGGTGACGCGGAGCAGGAAGCAGAGCTCGCTCTTGTAGACATTGCCGATGCCGGCGAGGTTGCGCTGGTCCAGGAGGGCCTCGCCGAGGGGGCGGGCGGGGTCCTTGAGGAGGTTGGCGAGGGCGAGGTCGGGGTCCCAGTCCGGGCCCAGCAGGTCGGGGCCGAGGTGGCCGATGGCACGGTCTTCCTCGGTGGTGCGGAGGAGTTCGAGGACGGGGAGGCGGTAGCCGACGGCTGTGTGGGCGGGGCGGGTGTCGGGGGTCTCCCGGGCACCTCGGGTGTCCCGGGTGTCCAGGGTGCCCGGGGCAGGGGTGGTGGTGAGTACCACGCGGATCTGGTGGGCGGGGCCGCCTGTCCAGCGCTGCTGGTCGGTGAACACCTTCCAGGAGCCTTCCATCCCGAGGTGCGAGTGGATGGTCAGGCCGCCTTCGACGCGGGTGAGGAGGTGTTTGCCGCGGGGGGTGACGTCCAGGACGGTACGGCCCGTGAGGTCGACCGTGGCGTACTTGGGCACCCGGAAGTCGCTACGGGACAGCACCCCGCCGGCGAGGGCGGTGTGGAGCCGCTGCGCGGTCTGCCAGACCGTGTCTCCTTCGGGCATGGGTCAAGGGTGGCATGGGGTGGGGGTGCGTGGGCGGGAGTGCGTTCGTGGGCGGGCGTGCGTTGGTGTGCGTGCGTGGGTGTGCCTGCGCGGACGGGCAGGCTGGTGGGGACTCGGGGACTCGGGGACTCGGGGACTCCGGGACTCGCGGACCGGGCGGGTGTCGGACATGCGGTGTCAGGGATCTGGCGTCAGGCATCTGGTCTCAGGCGCGTAGGCGCAGGCCTCTGGGCGTCGCGATGAAGCCTGCTCCTTCCAGGAGGGCGCCTATGGGGGACGTCAGCGCTGAGGCACCGTTCACGCGTTCCACCGTGACCGTGCCGAGAGAGCCCGCGCGGGCGGCCGAGGCGAGGGCCTCCGCCGCGGTGTGCAGGCGGGGGTCGTCCGTCGGTTCTGTGTCCGGGGTCGAGGGCCAGGCCAGTAGGGTCTTGCCGCCGCGCTCCATGTAGAGGGTCAGCTCGCCGTCGACGAGGACCACCAGGGAGCCCGCCTTGCGGCCCGGCTTGTGTCCGGCGCCGGTGGGGGGCTCGGGCCAGCCGAGTGCGGCGCCGTAGGCGTTCGCCGGGTCGGCGGCGGCGAGGACGACGGTTCTGGTGTCGGGAGTGGGTCGGGTGCGCCGGGAGGCGGATCCGGGGCCTGGTCCTGGGCGGTACTGGGATCCGCCGTTCTGCCATGCCGGCCCTTGTGAGGTGCGTCGGCCGTTCTCCGGGGCGAGGTCGCGGGGCGAGACCCATTCGCTCGGACCGAGGTGGGCGTCCAGGAAGTCGTGGTCGAGGTCGGGGATGTCGTACGTGGGGGCGGGGGTGAGCGTGCCGTCGGGGTTGTCGTGCGCCGACGGGTCGGCCTGGTCGGCGCCGGCGATACCTGGGCTGCCGTAGGGGGCACTTGGGCCGAAGCCGTCCGGGGTGCCAGGGCCCGGAAGGTCCTCGCCGCGGTCGCGGGCGTTGGACACCGCGCGGAGGCGGTCCACCGCGCCGTCCATCGCGAACTGGGCGGCGCCGAGCCCCTCCACCACATAGCCGCGCCGCGCCTGACCGCTCTCCTCGAAGGCGGACAGGATGCGGTACGTCGCCGAGAAGCCGCCCTCGACGCCCTCCGCGCCGACCGCTCCACGGGTCACCACGCCGTGCCGGTCGAGGAGGGTGCGCGCCAGGGCGTGTGCGCGGACGGTGGGGTCGGGTTCGTGTGCCGGGAGCACGGACCAGCGGCCGGCGACGGTCGGCGGGCCGGTGCGTGACGCTGGGCGGGCGGCGGATGTGAGGGAGCCGTAGCGGCCCCGCGGGATGGTGCGCTTGGCGCGGTGGGCCGTGGAGCCCGCGGTGCGGCCCGAACCCAGCAGGGAGCGCATGGGGGCGAGCGTGTCGTTGGTCAGACGGCCCGACCAGGCCAGATCCCAGAGGGCGTCGGCGAGTTGGGGATCGGTGGCGTCGGGGTGGGTGGTGGCGCGGACCTGGTCGGCGATCTGGCGGAAGAACAGGCCGTAACCGCCGGAGAGGGTGTCCAGGACGGACTGGTGCAGTGCCGTCAGCTCCAGGGGGTGGGGCTGCGGCAGGAGCAGGGGGGCTGCGTCCGCCATATAGAGGGAGACCCAGCCGTCCTTGCCGGGGAGCGAGCCGGCCCCGGCCCAGACGACCTCGCCGGCCGAGGTGAGCTCGTCGAGCATCGCGGGGGTGTAGCCGGCGACGCGTGACGGCAGAACGAGCTTCTCCAGGGCGGACGCGGGCACGGACGCGCCCTGCAACTGCTCGATGGCGCGGACCAGTCCGTCGATGCCACGCAGCCCGTGGCCCTTGCCGATGTGCTGCCACTGGGGCAGGAACTGCGCGAGCGCGGCCGGCGGCACCGGCTCCAGCTCGTGCCGCAGCGCGGCGAGGGAACGGCGGCGCAACCGACGCAGGACCGTCGCGTCGCACCACTCCTGGCCGATGCCGGCCGGATGGAACTCGCCTTGTACGACGCGCCCGCCGGCCGCCAGTCGCTGCAGGGCGCCGTCGGTGATCGCCACGCCCAGGCCGAAGCGGGCCGCCGCCGTGGCCGAGGTGAACGGGCCGTGCGTGCGGGCATAGCGGGCGAGGAGGTCGCCGAGTGGATCCTTGACCGGCTCGGTGAAGGCCTCGGGGACGCCGACCGGCAGAGCGGTGCCGAGCGCGTCGCGCAGGCGGCCCGCGTCCTCGATCGCCGCCCAGTGGTCGGTGCCGGCGACACGGACCTTGATGGCGCGGCGGGCGCCGGCCAGCTCCTGGGCCCAGTGCGGCTCGGCGCCCCGCTCGGCCAACTCGGCGTCGGTGAGCGGGCCCAGGAGGCGGAGGAGATCCGCCACTCCCTCGGCGTCCTTCACGCGGCGGTCCTCGGTGAGCCACTGGAGTTCGCGCTCGAGCTCGGTCAGCACCTCGGCGTCGAGCAGCTCACGCAGCTCCGCCTGGCCGAGCAGCTCGGCGAGCAGCCGCGAGTCCAGCGACAGGGCGGCGGCCCGGCGCTCGGCGAGCGGGGAGTCCCCCTCGTACAGGAACTGGGCGACGTACCCGAAGAGGAGGGAGCGGGCGAAGGGGGACGGCTCGGGGGTGGTGACCTCGACGAGGCGCACCTTGCGGGACTCCAGGTCGCCCATCAGCTCGACGAGTCCGGGCACGTCGAAGACATCCTGGAGGCACTCGCGGACCGCTTCCAGGACGATCGGGAACGAGCCGAACTCGCTGGCCACCTGGAGCAGTTGGGCGGCACGCTGGCGCTGCTGCCACAGCGGGGTGCGCTTGCCGGGGTTGCGGCGCGGCAGCAGCAGCGCGCGGGCGGCGCACTCGCGGAACCGGGACGCGAACAGGGCCGAGCCGCCGACCTGGTCGGTGACCATCTGGTCGACGTCGCCCTTGTCGAAGACGACGTCCGCCGCGCCGACGGGCGCCTGGTCGGCGTCGTACTCCGTGCCGGCCTTGCGTGGCTCCTGGTCCAGCAGGTCTAGGCCCATCAGATCGGCGTCGGGCAGGCGCAGCACGATGCCGTCGTCGGCGTGCATGACCTGCGCGTCCATGCCGTAGCGCTCGGAGAGCTTCGCGCCGAGGGCCAGCGCCCACGGGGCGTGGACCTGGGCGCCGAAGGGGGAGTGCACGACGACGCGCCAGTCGCCGAGCTCGTCGCGGAACCGCTCGACGACGATCGTGCGGTCGTCCGGGACGTGGCCGCAGGCCTCGCGCTGCTCGTCGAGGTAGGAGAGGACGTTGTCCGCCGCCCATGCGTCCAGGCCCGCGGCGAGCAGGCGCAGACGGGCGTCCTCCTTGGGCAGCGAGCCGACCTCGCGCAGGAACGCGCCCACCGCGCGGCCCAGTTCCAGTGGGCGGCCCAGCTGATCGCCCTTCCAGAAGGGCAGGCGGCCCGGTACGCCCGGTGCCGGGGAGACCAGGACGCGGTCGCGGGTGATGTCCTCGATGCGCCAGGAACTCGTGCCCAGCGTGAAGACGTCGCCGACGCGGGACTCGTAGACCATCTCCTCGTCGAGCTCGCCGACCCGGCCGCCGCCCTTCTTGGGGTCGGATCCGGCGAGGAAGACACCGAAGAGGCCGCGGTCGGGGATGGTGCCGCCGGAGGTGACGGCGAGGCGCTGGGCGCCGGGGCGGCCGGTGATCGTGCCGGCGACGCGGTCCCAGACCACGCGCGGGCGCAGTTCCGCGAAGGCGTCGGACGGGTAGCGGCCGGCGAGCATGTCGAGGACCGCGGTGAAGGCGGACTCGGGGAGGGAGGCGAAGGGCGCGGCCCGGCGGACCGTGCCGAGGAGGTCGTCGAACTGCCACGTGTCCATCGCCGTCATCGCGACGATCTGCTGCGCCAGGACGTCGAGGGGGTTGGCGGGGACCCTGAGGGACTCGATCGAGCCCGTGCGCATGCGCTCGGTGACCACTGCCGCCTGGACCAGGTCGCCGCGGTACTTCGGGAACACCACGCCGGTCGAGACGGCGCCGACCTGGTGGCCCGCGCGGCCCACGCGCTGGAGGCCTGAGGCCACGGAGGGGGGTGATTCGACCTGGACGACCAGGTCCACCGCGCCCATGTCGATACCGAGTTCGAGGCTGGACGTGGCTACGACGGCGGGGAGGCGTCCTGCTTTGAGGTCCTCTTCGACGAGAGCCCGTTGTTCCTTGGAAACCGAGCCGTGGTGGGCTCGGGCGATGACCTGGGGTGCGCCCTGGGCTGCTCCTGAGCCGCCCATGAGTTCCGCCGGGGCATGGTGTTCGTCCAGGGTTTCGCCGGTGGCGCGCTCGTAGGCGATCTCGTTGAGGCGGTTGCAGAGGCGTTCCGCGAGGCGGCGGGAGTTGGCGAAGACGATCGTGGAGCGGTGGGACTGGACCAGGTCGGTGATGCGCTCCTCGACGTGCGGCCAGATCGAGGGGCGTTCCGCGCCTCCCTCCGAGCCGTCGGCGACCGGGGAGCCCCCCAGTTCGCCGAGGTCCTCCACAGGGACGACTACCGAGAGGTCGAACTCCTTGCCCGACTTCGGCTGGACGATCTCCACCTTGCGGCGGGGGGAGAGATAGCGGGCGATCTCGTCGACCGGGCGGACGGTCGCGGAGAGGCCGATGCGGCGGGCCGGCTTCGGGAGGAGCTCGTCGAGGCGCTCCAGGGTGAGGGCGAGGTGGGCGCCGCGCTTGGTGCCGGCCACGGCGTGGACCTCGTCCAGGATCACTGTCTCGATGCCGGTCAGGGCGTCTCGGGTGGCCGACGTCAGCATCAGGAAGAGGGACTCGGGGGTCGTGATGAGGATGTCCGGGGGGCGGGTCGAGAGGGCTCGGCGCTCTGCGGGGGGAGTGTCGCCGGAGCGGATGCCTACCTTCACCTCGGGTTCGGGGAGGCCCAGGCGTACGGATTCCTGGCGGATGCCGGTGAGGGGGCTGCGGAGGTTGCGCTCCACGTCCACGGCCAGGGCCTTGAGGGGGGAGACGTAGAGGACCCGGCAGCGCTTCTTGGGGTCGGCCGGTGGGGGTGTGGAGGCCAGCTGGTCGAGGGCGGCGAGGAAGGCGGCGAGGGTCTTGCCGGAGCCGGTGGGGGCTACTACCAGCACGTCCGAGCCCTCGTTGATGGCCTGCCACGCGCCTGCCTGGGCCGGGGTGGGCGCGGAGAAGGCGCCCGTGAACCAGCCGCGGGTTGCGGGGGAGAAGCCGGTCAAGGCTCGGTGTGGGTTGCTGACCATGCGTCCATCCTGCACCCGGGGACTGACAATCGGGCTGAGCTGCGGGAACGCTGGCGCTGGGTGCGGGCCGGGATGCCTCGGCGGCCCGCTGGTGTGAGTGGGGGTGCGGGTAGCGCCTGCGGTGTGTGTGGTGGGTCGGGGCCGTGCCGGGGGTGTCCGTCCTCGGTCGGGCGGTTGCTGTTCTCAGGGGGGTGCTGTTTTTTGACGCCCGCCGCTGCGGGCGGACACCCCCCGGCACGTCCCCTTGCCGCCGTGCGCGGGTGTTGTGCCTACCCCCGGTGCGTTCCCTTGCCGCCGTACGCGGGTGCTGCGTCCACCCCCGGCACGTCCCGTGGCCGCCGTGCGTGGGTGTCGCGGTGTGGGGCTGGCGCCGTGCCCGGGGGCTGTGGGGTGGGGGTCTGGCTTGCGGGTCTGCGGGGGTGCGGACAATGGGGGTATGGGTTCTCGGGAGCGGGCGCGGCATTGGCGGTATGCCGAGTTGCCCGGTGTTGATCTGCTGCGGGCCCGGTACATACGGAAGACGTTTGTGCGGCATACCCATGAGCACTTTGTGATCGCTGCGATCGCGGAGGGGCTGGAGGTCTTTCATCATCGGGGGGCCGACCAGTACGCGGGGGCCGGTGCGCTTGCGTTGGTCAATCCTGATACGCCGCATACGGGGCGGGCGGGGGTGCCCGAGGGGTGGCAGTACGGGGCTGTTTATCCTTCGCCGGAGCTTGTGGCGGAGATCGCGGCCGAGACCACCTCTGTGCGGGGTACTCCGGGGTTCGTGCGGCCGGTGCTCGATGACGCTTATGCGGTGGCGCTGGTGCATCAGGTGTTGCGGGCCGCCGATGAGGGCAACGCCCTGGCTGCCGATACCTTGCTGCGGGTTGCCGTGACGCGGTTGCTGCGGTTGAACGGTGGGGCGCTGCCGCAGCGGGAGGTGCGTACGGCCGGGGCTCAGGTCGCCGTACGCGCGCGTGAGGTGTTGGAGGGGCGGATGGCCGAGCCGCCCAGTTTGGAGCAGCTGGCTGCCGATCTCGATACCGGGCCGTTCGCCTTGCTGCGTGCCTTTCGGGATGTGTACGGGATGCCGCCGCACACCTGGCTGACCGACGCGCGGGTGCGGCGGGCTCGGCGTCTGCTGGATGACGGGGTCTCGCCGGCCGAGGCGGCGCTTGTCGTGGGGTTCACCGACCAGCCGCATCTCAATCGGCACTTCGCCCGGATCATCGGCGTGCCGCCGGGCGCCTATCAACGGGAGCGCAAGAACGTACAAGACTTGCGGTAGTGGCTTGCCTAGCGTCGAGGATGTGCCAGAACAGAACGCTCTCACTGATCTTCACGTCGGCCGGGACAAGCCCGATGCGGTCGTCGTACGGGACGCCCTCGGCGTCGGGGTTGCCGTCGGGCTGTCCGGGTTCGCCTTCGGGGTGACGTCGGCGGGCAGTGGGTTCACGCTCCTGCAGACCTGTGTGCTCAGCCTGCTGGTGTTCACGGGGGCGTCGCAGTTCGCGCTCGTGGGGGCGCTCGCGGCCGGTGGCAGCCCGTTCACCGCGGCGGCCGGGGCCTTCTTCCTGGGGGTGCGCAACGCCTTCTACGGGCTCCGGCTGTCCCAGGTGCTGCGCCTCACGCGCGCGTGGCGGCCGTTCGCCGCGCAGTGGGTGATCGACGAGACGACGGCCGTCGCGCTGGCACAGCCCACACGGCGCAGTGCGCGGATCGGGTTCGTCGTGACCGGGCTGAGCCTGTATGTGCTGTGGAATCTCACGACGCTGCTGGGTGCGCTCGGCGCCGAGGCCATCGGTGACACGGCTGTCTGGGGGCTCGACGCGGCCGGGCCCGCCGTGTTCCTGGCGCTGCTCGCACCGATGCTGAAGTCCGGCACCGAGCGTGCCGTTGCCGCGGTGGCGGTCGTTCTGGGGCTCGGGCTGCTGCCCGTGCTGCCTGGCGGGGTGCCCGTGCTGGTGGCCGCGCTCGCTGCGCCGCTTGTGCTGTGGGTGCAGGGGCGGCGTGTGGAGGAGGCACGGTGAACACCTGGATCGCCATCGGCGCCACCGTCGTCGGCTGCTACGCCGTCAAGCTCATCGGCCTGCTGGTGCCCGCAGGTGCGCTGGAGAAGCCTCTCGTACGGCGTCTTGCCGCCCTGCTGCCCGTCGCCCTGCTTGCCGCCCTCACGGCCCAGCAGACGTTCGGCGACGGGCAGGCGCTGGTGCTGGACGCGAGGGCGGCAGGGGTCGGCGCGGCTGCCGTGGCGCTCGTCCTCAGGGCGCCGTTCCTGGTCGTGGTCGGAGCGGCCGTGGTGGTGACCGCCGGGGTGCGGGCCCTGGGCGGGTGAGGCGGGTCAGCCGATGTGGCGGCCGTACGCCCGGAGGGTGCGCAGCGCCTGGATGGTCACCATGGGGCGGGCCTCCAGCAGGATGCCCGGTGTCCACTGGCGCCGGCGGACGGGCCAGCCGCCGTCCTCCTGCTGCTCGCCGGCGAGGCGGTCGAGGGAGCGGCTCATCTCGGCGTCCGTGAACCACGCGCGCGCCAGCGAGCGCGGTGTACGCGCGTAGTCGTGCGGGAAGTGGTGCTCGCCCGGGGCGTAGCCGGGCGGGATGGGGTAGGAGTCGAGGTCTTCCGGGTCCAGTACCGCCAGGCGCTGGTCGCGTACCAGGCGGCCCAGTCGGTCTGCGGCCGTCTCCGCGCGCGGACGGTCGGGAGCGGAGTCCAGGAAGGCCACGGCGGCCTCGATCTCGTACGGATGGGACTTCTCCAGGGACTCCACCGCCTGCCAGCAGAAGTCCGTGGCCCGGAACAGCCACGCGTGCCACACCTCGTTGCGGTGCAGCAGACCGACCACCGGACCGGTCGCGAGGAGCGAGCTGGGCGGGTCGTCCTCGATCGGGATGAACGGGGCCGCGGGGTAGCCGCGCTGGCCGGTGCCGACCGCGGGGAGGGCGCCGTCCGGGGTGGAGACCGACGTCAGATAGCGGCACACGCGGTCCACGCGCTGTCCGCCGCAGCGCTCGACGGCGTCCAGGACCTGGAGGGCGTGACCGATGTGCAGCGGCTGGCTGACCGGGCCGCGCAGATCAGGCTCCAGGGCGTGGCCGTAGCCGCCGTCCTCGTTGCGATAGGCGTCCAGAGCGGTTTCCACCGGGTCGGCGGCGCCGTTCAGGAAGTGGTACGCGAAGAGGCGCTGTTCCAGCACGCGCGCGGTGAGCCAGACGAACTGCTCGGCGCGGAACAGCGGGGAGTGCGCCGGGGGCGTCGATGGGAGTGGGGAAGCTCCGGATTCGGGCATGCGTCAGACCGTAGGGCGGAAAGCGGTCTCGGCAAGCTGTCCCGGGGCAGGCCCACCCCCAGGGGCGGGATACTGGACGCATGCGGTTGACGGTCTTCTGGCAGCGGATGGCGGAACACTTCGGTCCGGGGTACGCCGACACCTTCGCGCGCGACCACGTGATGGCGGAGCTCGGTGGGCGCACGGTGCACCAGGCGCTGGACGCGGGCTGGGAGGCGAAGGACGTATGGCGAGTGGTCTGTGCCGTGATGAATGTTCCGGGGGAGAGGCGCTGACCGGTAACGAAGATCGAAGGTCCGGGCCCGATTGTCAGTGGCGTGGGCGAGACTTGCTCCGTGGCACGCACTGACGAGACCGGGGAGATCGCCCGGCACGGGTCCCCGTTCGGCACGACGCCGCCCGATCCGCCTCCGGGCGGGGGCGACGTCGGGTCGAACGGCCGTATGCCGCGCTGGCTGCCGCGCGCCATGGTGCTCGCGCTGGCGCTCGTCGGCGTGTTCCAGCTGGGCAGCTGGGCCTTTCACCAGCTCACCGGGCTGCTGGTCAACATCCTCATCGCGTTCTTCCTGGCCCTCGCCATCGAGCCCGCAGTGAGCTGGATGGCCTCGCGCGGCCTGCGCCGTGGACTGGCCACCGCCCTCGTCTTCTTCGCCGTGATCATCGTGTCCGCCGGGTTCGTGACCTTGCTGGGGTCCATGCTCGCGGGCCAGATCATCAAGATCGTCGAGGATTTTCCGAACTATCTCGACTCCGTCATCAACTGGATCAACGCGCACTTCCACACCGATCTGCGCCGGGTCGACGTCCAGGAGGGTCTGCTCAAGTCCGACTGGCTGCGCAACTACGTGCAGAACAGCGCCACCGGCGTACTGGATGTGTCCGCCCAGGTCCTCGGCGGCCTCTTCCAGCTGCTGACGATCACGCTGTTCTCGTTCTACTTCGCCGCCGACGGCCCCCGGCTGCGCCGCGCGCTGTGCTCGGTACTGCCGCCCGCCAGGCAGGCCGAGGTGCTGCGCGCCTGGGAGATCGCCGTCATCAAGACCGGCGGTTATCTGTACTCGCGCGGCCTGATGGCGCTCATCTCCGGCATAGCCCACTACGTCCTGCTGGAGATCCTGGATGTGCCGTACGCGCCCGTGCTCGCGGTGTGGGTCGGTTTGGTGTCGCAGTTCATCCCCACCATCGGCACGTATCTCGCGGGCGCCCTGCCCATGCTGATCGCGTTCACGGTCGACCCCTGGTACGCGCTGTGGGTGCTGATCTTCGTCGTGGTCTATCAGCAGTTCGAGAACTATGTGCTCCAGCCCAAGCTGACCGCCAGGACCGTCGACATCCACCCAGCCGTCGCTTTCGGTTCGGTCATCGCGGGCACCGCGCTCCTCGGCGCGGTGGGCGCGCTGATCGCCATCCCTGCCGTCGCCACGTTGCAGGCGTTCCTGGGCGCCTATGTGAAGCGCTACGACGTCACCGACGACCCCCGCGTCCACGGGCACCGGGAGCGGGGGACGGGGCGCAACCTGTTCGCACGCGCGCGTGAGCTGTGGATACGCCGGCCGGGGCAGCCCGGGCAGAAGCCCCCGGAGGGAACTGAGGGGACGGAAGGGTCTGGGGCCGGTCGGTCGCCCGACGGGTCATGAGGTTGGCGAAGCGGGCGCGCGGCCGAGGGCGGCGGCGAGGAGGAGCGCCGAGATGGCGGTCAGTGCGGTGCCCCGCCAGCCGATGGTGTCGAGCAGGGGTGCGGCGAGGGCGGTGCCGATGGCGCCGATGGTGAAGTAGAGCACCAGATAGACGCTGCTGAGGCCGCCCGACCGGCGGGGGTCGAGGGCGATGACGCGGCTCTGGTTGGCGGCCTGGGCGGCGAAGCAGCCGGCGTCGAAGAGAGCGAGCCCGAGGGCCGTGGTCGACGGGCTGCCCAGGCCGGTGGCGAGCAGGGCCGTTCCCGCCGCGGCGGTCAGCATGCAGAGGGTGATCACGGTCTGGGGTGTGTACCGGTCGGTGAGGCGTCCGGTGACGGGGAGCGCGGCGAAACCGAGGAGTCCGGCCAGGCCGTACAGGCCGATCGCGGTCGAGTCCAGGGAGTGGGGCGGCCGAGCAAGTGCGAGGGCGAGAGCGACCCATATGAGGTTGAAGGCGAGGTACCACAGGCCGCCGGTGGCCACGGCGCGGCGCAGTTGCCGATGGCGGCGCAGGAGCGGGGGGAGCGAGGCGAGAGTGGCGCCGTAGCCGCGGTCCGGCCGGGGGTGCTGCCGGGGCAGGAGGGTGCGGGCGGCGATCGCCCCGAGCAGGGCGAGTGCGGCGAAGACGAGAAGCATCCGCCGCCACCCGACGAGGTCGGTGAGCGCCCCGCCGACCAGACGGCTGAGCAGGATGCCGGCCGACATGCCGGCGGCCACGGTGGCGACGCCCGTTCCACGGCGTCCGGGCGGGGCGTGCCGGCCCGCGATGTTGCCGGCCTGGGCGGCGACGCCGGCGGAGGCGCCGATGAGCAGGTAGGCCGCCAGCAGTGGGACCGGGCCGGGTGCGGCCGCGGCGAAGGTGAGGGCGGCGGCCAACGCGCCGAGCTGCGCGGTGAGTAGGTGGGCCGGGGCGACATGGTCGGTGAGGGGCAGCAGGACGGCGAAGCCGATCATGCAGCCGACCAGCGCGGCTGTGGGGACGAGGCCGATCACCGACGCGGGGACGTCCAGGTCGGCGGCCACGGCCGTGAGCGCGGGCTGGATGGCGTAGTTGTTCGCGATCGCCGTACCGGCTATGGAGGCCAGAAGGAACGTGCCGACCCGGGGAAGGGGCCGGGTCACGGCTGGATGCCGCGGGTGAGGACGACGGCGTAACGGCACGCGGTGTCGGTGGTGTTGGCGAAGACGCGCTCGGTGGGCTCCCCGAGCTCGATGGTGTCGCCCGCGTCGAGTTCGTGGACCGTGTCGCCGTCGTGGAAGGTCAGACGGCCGTCCAGGACCCAGACGACCTGCCGGACGAAGGCGAAGGCCGCCGCCGGATACGGCACGCGCGCCCCCGCGGGCAGACGGATCTCGGCGATCTCCGCGGGGAACTGCGGGCTGGTGATTTGGCGGCGTCGGTAGCCGGTCGCGGGGTCGCGCCACTCGGCGGCCTCGGCCTGTCGGCGCACCTCCCCGAGTCCGTCCGTCTCCTCCCGCGCTCCTTCGGCAAGGGCGAGCAGGGAGGAGACGCTGAGCTGGAAGGCGGCTGACAGTTTGCCGAGGACGACGGCGGTGGGGCTGCTCTCGCCGCGCTCGATCCTGCTGATCATGGCCTGCGAGACGCCGGAGGCATCCGCGAGCTGGGCCAGCGTCCAGCGGCGGCGCTCCCGTTCGGTGCGGATGCGGGACGCGATCTGCCCGACCAGAGGATCTACTATGTTGGACATGAATCCAATATACGAGAGAGAGCGGTCGGCCGTGACAGTGCGTCCGGCCCGCTCCGGTGACGTGGAGGTCATCCGCGCGATCCGCAACCACGCGATCGAGCACTCGACGGCCCTGTGGACGCAGACCCCGCAGTCCTCCGCCGAGGCTGCGACCTGGCTGGCCGCCCACTTGGAGCGCGGCTCGGCCTTCGTGGCCGAGGCGGACGGCGAGGTGGCCGGCTTCGCGGTCTACGGGCCGTGGCGGGCGCTGGACGGCTACCGCCACACGGTGGAGGACTCGGTCTACGTCCGCGAAGGCCGGCACGGACTCGGCATCGGCTCCGCGCTCCTCGCCGCGCTGATCACCGCCGCGCGCGAGGCGGGTCACCATGTCGTCATCGCCGGTATCGAAGCGGAGAACACCTCGTCGATCCGGCTGCACGAACGATTCGGGTTCCAGCGCGTCGGCGTGATCCCGGAGGTGGGTACGAAGTTCGGCCGGTGGCTCGACCTGACGCTCATGAGGCTGGCGCTGTCCTGAGCCGGCGGGTCGAGTCGGGGCGCCGTCCGTGTGGACCTCGGTGGTGATGGGTGGGCCTGCGCCGGGTCGCAGGTGACGCCCAACTGGCCCGCCCGGTGCGCCGGTGTGCCCGGTCGTGGTCTGCGCCGGCCGCGTCGCGGCGTGTGGGCAGGTGCCGTGTCGCGGGTGTGCGCAGGTGCCGCGTGGTGCGCTTGACACGAAAATCGAACATCCATTCTTATGGAAGTGCCGGCGAGGCGCTCGGCAGGCATTTCGCCATGGTTTCGACGGAGAAGTGCCCGAGTTATCCACAGGCCGGACGGGCGTCGGGGCGCATTGTCAGTGGCAGGCGTTAGCGTCTTTGACGTGAAGCGATCGACTCAAGCAAACCGGGTGGAACCCATGGCAGGAACCGACCGCGAGAAGGCCCTGGATGCCGCACTCGCACAGATTGAACGGCAATTCGGCAAGGGCGCGGTCATGCGCATGGGCGAGCGGTCGATGGAGCCCATCGAGGTCATCTCGACCGGGTCGACCGCGCTCGACGTGGCTCTCGGCGTCGGCGGCCTGCCGCGCGGCCGCGTCGTGGAGATCTACGGACCGGAGTCCTCCGGTAAGACCACGCTGACCCTGCACGCCGTGGCCAACGCACAGAAGGCCGGCGGTCAGGTCGCGTTCGTGGACGCGGAACACGCCCTCGACCCCGAGTACGCCAAGAAGCTCGGCGTCGACATCGACAACCTGATCCTCTCCCAGCCCGACAACGGCGAGCAGGCCCTGGAGATCGTGGACATGCTGGTCCGCTCCGGCGCCCTCGACCTCATCGTCATCGACTCCGTCGCCGCGCTCGTCCCGCGCGCGGAGATCGAGGGCGAGATGGGTGACAGCCACGTCGGTCTGCAGGCCCGTCTGATGAGCCAGGCGCTGCGGAAGATCACCAGTGCGCTCAACCAGTCCAAGACCACCGCGATCTTCATCAACCAGCTCCGCGAGAAGATCGGCGTGATGTTCGGCTCCCCGGAGACCACGACCGGTGGCCGGGCGCTGAAGTTCTACGCCTCGGTGCGTATCGACATCCGACGTATCGAGACCCTGAAGGACGGCACGGAGGCGGTCGGTAACCGCACCCGCTGCAAGGTCGTCAAGAACAAGGTCGCGCCGCCCTTCAAGCAGGCCGAGTTCGACATCCTCTACGGCCAGGGCATCAGCCGCGAGGGCGGTCTGATCGACATGGGCGTGGAGCACGGCTTCGTGCGCAAGGCCGGCGCCTGGTACACGTACGAGGGCGACCAGCTCGGCCAGGGCAAGGAGAACGCGCGCAACTTCCTGAAGGACAACCCCGACCTGGCCAACGAGATCGAGAAGAAGATCAAGGAGAAGCTGGGCGTCGGAGTACGGCCCGAGGAGCCGGCCGCCGAGCCGGGCGCGGACGCCGCGGTCTCCGCCACCCCGGACGACGCCGCGAAGACGGTTCCGGCACCGGCTGCGACCAAGGCAGCCAAGACCAAGGCCGCGACCGCCAAGAGCTGATCTGTGACACGGCGAACCGACTGGGCCGAGTACACCGCCTACCCGGACGCCCCGCGAGGGCGGGGGAGAGGCGGCGACGAGGGCTCCTCCGGTAGGGGCGGCCACACCTCCGGAGGAGACGCGACCCATGACGCGGACGGGGGGAAGGACGGCACGGCGCCGTACGGAGCGGACGATCCGTACGGCACGGGCGACTCGTACGACGAGAGTGGCTCGCACGGGGGATACGGCGATTACGGCGACGACTCGGGCCCGGCGTACGGCGCCGGTGCCTCCGATGGTGGCTCGGGGCGCGGTCGTCGCGTGGGGACTCGGGGCACGGACGGCTCACGGGGGCGGGGGCGTCGTAGACGCGGTCGTACCGAGCCGTCCGGTGAGGACGGAGGTGCCTCTTCCTCGTCGAGGGCCGAGGAGAGGATGCCCCCAGCGGACCCGGTGGAGCAGGCGCGGGCGATCTGTCTGCGCCTGCTCACCGGGACCCCGCGCACGCGGAAGCAACTCGCGGACGCCCTGCGCAAGCGGGAGATCCCGGACGACGCAGCCGAGGAGGTGCTGTCGAGGTTCGAGGAGGTCGGCCTCATCAACGACAGTGCGTTCGCGGACGCCTGGGTGGAGTCCCGGCACCACGGCCGAGGGCTGGCGCGGCGCGCGCTCGCCCAGGAACTGCGCACCAAGGGCGTCGACTCCACACTGATCGATGTGGCCGTCGCCCAGCTCGACTCCGAGCAGGAAGAGGTGACCGCCCGCGAACTCGTCGACCGCAAGCTCCGCTCCACGCGGGGCCTCGACCGCGACAAACGCCTGCGCCGCTTGGCGGGCATGCTCGCCCGCAAGGGCTATCCCGAGGGCATGGCCCTGCGGGTGGTCCGGCAGGCGCTGGAGGAAGAGGGCGAGGACACGGAGTTCCTGGGGGACGACGGCTTCTGAGCGTCACTCCCCGCCCGCCCACTGACAGACCGACCGAGCCGCAGGATCCCGGTCCGAGCACGGTGGACGCGCGGGGGCGCCCATCGCGTTCCGGGCCGGGACCGGCGTCTGGAAGTGCGTGGGGGCGCGGTGATCGGTCAGTGGTCCCGGTTGTCTGGCGCCTGAACCAATGCATCAGGGGCGTGCACGGCACGGGGCGGTAGAGGCGGTCCCACCTTCGTGGTGACCGGCAACCCCTCCGCCCGCCAGGCCTGGAATCCGCCGATCAGATCGGTGGCCCGGCGCAGCCCCAGTCGCCGTAGCGACTCGACCGCCAGGCTCGACGCGTATCCCTCGTTGCAGATCACCACGACCCGCAGATCATGACTCGTCGCCTCGGGGGCGCGGTGGCTGCCCTGAGGGTCGAGCCGCCACTCCAGTTCGTTGCGCTCGACGACGAGGGCGCCGGGGATCAAGCCGTCCCGCTCGCGCAGGGCCGCGTACCGGATATCGACCAGCAGAGCCTCGCCGCCCTCGGCGGCCTCGTACGCGTCCCGGGGCTCGATCCGCTCGTAGCCCGCGCGCACCCGCTCCAGGAACTCGTCGATGCCGACCGGCTGTTCAGCAGCCGTGCCGTCGACGTCCACCGGCGATTCGCTGCCGACGACCTGCCGCTCGCTCCCACCGTTCACGCCGCCGCCCTTCCACTCCGGTCCGCCAGCGGGTCGTTCGCCAACGCCATGCACCACGGATGTGCCTCCCGCCCCGCTCACTGCCAGTCCTCCGGACGTTCCACCTGCTCCAGGCGCAGGATCGGTCCGCTGCGGCTGAAGCGGCGCATCTGTGGCAGGGGCGGGTAGTAGGCGTGGACGGAGATCGCGTGTCGGTCGGTGGACTCGTTGAGTACCTCGTGCACATGGTGACGGCCGAAGGCGCGGCCCTTTCCCGCGGACAGACGGCGTGAGCGGTCCACGTCGTCCGCCAGTTCCAGGGTCTTCCAGCCGTCGGCCGGCAGCCGGACGGCGAGGGAGTGCTCCTTGAGCTCACCGGCCGCCGTCACGAAGGCCCCGACCGAGTCGGCGTGGTCGTGCCAGCCGGTGCCGGTCCCGGGCGGCCAGCCGATCAGCCAGGCCTCGCTGCCGCCGGGGCCTTCGAGCCGTACCCAGGTACGGCCCTCGGGATCGAGCGGGAGCGAGGCGATCAGCTCGGTGTCGGCGGCGGTGCGCCGTACGAAGTCGAGAAGGTCCGCCTGCTTCGGAGCGGAGCTCGGAGCTGGGTTCGCAGGGCAGTGGGGAGCGGGATCCGAAGGGGGGTTCGGCGTGGCAACCGGTTCGGAAGCGCCGACGGCGGCAGAAGAGACAGACACGGGCACCGTCCTGAAGAGAGTTCGCGAAGAGCCCGCTACGGCACCGGCCAGGGGCGCGGCACGTGCGGGAAGAAGAAGGGGGATGCGAATTCAGCAGGACGGGCGACACACGCAGCCCGCATAGCGGACGAGGTCCATATGGACCCTCCGCCACAGGCGCACACAGGTGTCGGTCACGATCCGGAGTACACCATGCCGGTGCGGGCCGGTCAACTCACTGTCACTATGCGGACCACACAGTGACGGTGAGTGCTGTTTTGAGGCGTGATCGGCGCTGCGGATGATCACCTGCTACCCGGATGGGTGCCTGTTCTGCCCGGCGGGCGGCGGACGACGGGCGGCGGGCCGCGGGCGGTAAGCGGCGGGCGGTGACCGGTGGGCGCTGTGCGACGAGGGGTGGGTGGGGAAGGAACGCCCCGGGCGATGAGCCGCGAGACGGGCGACGAGCCGCGAGAGGCGACCCCCGGGACGGAGGCGACCCCCGGGACGGAGGCCGCCCCGGGACGGAGGCGACCCCCGGGACGGAGGCCGCCCCGGGACGGAGACCGCCCCGGGACGGAGGCCGCCCCGGGACGGAGGCGACCCCCGGGACGGAGGCCGCCCCGGGACGGAGACCGCCCCGGGACGGAGACCGCCCCGGGACGGGGAGGCCCCCCGACGGAGAGGGGCCCCGCGACGCAGATGGCTCCGAACGGGAGGGCCCCCGGGACAGAGACGGCCCCAGACGACGCGCGGCGTCAGCGCGAGCCGGCCGTCGCGCTCGCCTCCTCCGCCGCGCTCGCCTTGACCGGCCCGCCGAGTGTCGCCTCGGCCGCCGTGTACAGATCGGCGGGCCGTACCCCGCTCAACGCCGTCACCAGGTGGCCGTCGGGCCGCACCAGCAGGACCGAGTGCGCCGCCGCGCCCGGATAGCTCTCCGCGACGAGCAGCTCGGCCGGATACGGCAGCGCTGTCACCGCGGCCGCGAGCCGGGGCATGATCCCGGCGGTCGCCCAGTGCTTGCGCTCCCACACACCGGTGCCCGGCGCGATGAGCAGGACCAGTAGCGCACCGCGCCCGAGCCGGTCCCGCAGCTGGACGAAGGAGCCGTCCTCCGCGGTGACCCGTACATCCGCGACCGGCGCACCCCGTGGCGTGTCCACCGGGACCTCGCCCTCCAGCTGCGGGGGCGCGAGCGGCGACTCGGCGTAGGTGCCGGGCGAACCGATCGCTCCCTGCCCCAGGTGGCCGTCCGTGAGCAGGGCGTCCACGCCCCGGGCGGAGCCGCGCACGTACGAGCGCAGCCCGCTGCCCGCGCGCAGCAGCGGCAACGCCTGGTCGGCCGCGCGCAGCCGGGCGGCGACCACCGCGCGCCGCTCGGTCTGATAGCTGTCGAGCAGCGACTCGTGCGGACCGTGGTGCCAGGCGGACGCCAGCTTCCACGCGAGGTTGTCGGCGTCCCGCAGGCCCTCGTCGAGTCCGTGCGTGCCGAGTGTGCCGAGGCAGTGGGCCGCGTCCCCGGCGATGAAGACGCGGCGCACGCGCCAGCGGCGCGCCAGGCGGTGGTGGACCGTGTGAACCCCGGTGTCGAGGAGTTCGTACGACGGTGTCGGTCCCTCGGACCAGCCGGCGAGCGTCTCGCGGACGTGCCCCACGAGCAGCTCGGGTGTGACCAGGTCCTTGCCCGGTGGCAGCAGCCAGTCCAGGCGCCACACCCCCTCCGGGAGCGGCCGTCCGGTGACCTCCCCGCCCGAGGGTCCGGACGTCCGCCACGGCGGCATCCGATGGAGCAACGCCTGGCCCTCCCACGGAAGTTCCACGCGCAGCGCGGCCACGGCGTGTCGCTCCACCGCCGTCCGGCCGGGGAAGCGGATGTCCATGAGCTTGCGCACGGTGGAGCGTGGGCCGTCGCACCCGACCGCGTAGCTGCCGCGCCACCAGGTGCCCTTCGGGCCGCGGGTGTGCACGGTGACGCCCGAGGACTCCTGCTCGATGGCGTCCAGTCGGCTGTCCACGGCGATCTTGACGAGCGGCTCGCCGGAGAGGGCGGTGCGCAGGGCGCCGGTGAGGACGTGCTGGGCGATGTGCAGGGGGGCAGGGGGCGCGAGGCCCTCCGACTCCTCCGTGGCGGTGTCCTTGAACGTGACCTCGCGCATCACCTGCTTGCGCCGCATCGACCGCCATCCGGCCCAGCGGGTCCCGGTCTCACCGAGCGGCACACCGGTCAGACGTTCGACGAGGGTCGTGGTGTCCTCGCGCAGGACGACAGAGCGTGCGAGGCGGGGTTCGTCCTTGCCGGGGCCCTCGTCGAGGACGACGCTCGGGACTTCCTGACGGGCCAGTGCCAGGGCGAGCGTGAGCCCGACGGGCCCCGCTCCGACGATGATCACCGGGTCCACGGCGCGGCGCCCCCTGCCCGCAGCGGTGTCCCCAGGAACGCAAGTGAACAGAAAGTTGGAGCAGGGTGCACGATCACAGAACGTATGCAACAGATTGCCGGTGCTTGCGTCAAGTGACGGAGGGCAGTGGCGATCATGCCACTGCCCTCCGTGTCGCTCATGCTGTTTGACTGGACGTCAGGTGTAAGTCCTGCTGCCCGGCAGAGCGCCGCCTTCGCCGCCGGTCCCGAAGCTGCCACCCACCGCAGCGGGGTTCAGCTCCTCCATGTCCTCGGCGCTGAGCACCGCACCCGTGCCCCGCTTGCTGCGCCGCAGCCGCTTCTCCAGCCAGCTCGCGAAGCTGGTGAGGATGAAGTTCAGGATGATGTAGAGGACCGCCACCACGACGAAGCTGGGAATGGCGTTGCCGTAGTTGGCCGCCAGGGTGCCGCGTGCGTTGAGCAGCTCGGTGAACCCGATCATCACGCCGCCCAGCGCGGTGTCCTTCACGATGACCACGAGCTGGCTGACGATGGCCGGCAGCATGGCGGTGACGGCCTGCGGCAGCAGGATGGTCCGCATCGTCTGGTTCTTGCGCAGGCCGATCGCCATCGCGGCCTCGGACTGTCCCTTGGGAAGGGCGAGGATGCCGGCGCGCACGATCTCGGCGAGGACGGACGCGTTGTAGAGCACCAGGCCGGTGACGACCGCGTAGATCGGCCGCTGCTCGGTCGTGACGTTCGTCCAACGGTCGTAGAACTCGTTCGCGAACAGCATCAGGAGCAGGACCGGGATCGCCCGGAAGAACTCCACCACCCAGGCGGCCGGAAGCCGCACCGACAGGTGGTCGGAGAGGCGCGAGATGCCGAAGACCGCGCCCAGCGGAAGGGCGATCAGCATGGCCAGGGCCGCGGCCTTGAGCGTGTTGGCGAGTCCCGGCAGCAGATACGTCGTCCAGGCGTTGGACTCCGTGAACGGTTTCCACAGGGTCCACTCCAGCTGGCCCTTGCCGTCCATGGCGTCCCAGACGAACCACACGAGCAGGGCGAGCAGGGCGAAGAAGAGCACCGAGATGACCACATTGCGCCGTTTGGCGCGAGGGCCCGGGGCGTCGTAGAGAACGGAACTCATCGCTTCACCGCCAGTCGCTTGCTCAGCCAGCCGAGGAAGAGGCCGGTGGGCAGGGTCAGTACCACGAAACCGAAGGCGAAGACCGCGCCGATGAGCAGCGTCTGAGCCTCGTTCTCGATCATTGCCTTCATCAGGTAGGCGGCTTCGGCCACACCGATCGCGGCCGCCACCGTGGTGTTCTTGGTGAGCGCGATCAACACGTTGGCCAGCGGGCCGATGACCGAGCGGAAGGCCTGCGGCAGGATGATGAGCCGGAGGGTCTGAGTGAAGGTCAGCCCGATGGCGCGGGCCGCCTCGGCCTGGCCCATCGGCACGGTGTTGATGCCGGAACGGAGCGCCTCGCAGACGAAGGCCGCGGTGTAGGCGACGAGGCCGAGGATCGCCAGGCGGAAGCCCTGGACCTTGAAGTCGGAGGCGCCCATCGTCACGCCGAAGACATCGGCGAGGCCGAGCGAGGTGAAGATGATGATGACCGTCAGCGGAATGTTCCGGACGATGTTCACATAGGCCGTGCCGAACCCACGCATGAGCGGGACCGGGCTGACCCGCATCGCGGCCAGCAGAGTGCCCCAGATCAGGGAACCGAGGCCGGAGACGGCGGTGAGTTTCACCGTCATCCAGAAGGCACCCAACAGGGTTGGGTTGTCATAGTCAGAAAGAAAGTCGAACACGATCTCCCGCGCTTCCGGGTGAGTGGCGTATGTGGATAGCGCGACGCGCCGCCGCCCTGATCGCGGTGGACGGCGGCGCGCCGGTGGATCCTTGCGCTACTGGACGATGACGCCGATCTTCGGCGCGGGCTCGTTCTTGTAGTTGGCCGGACCGAAGTTCGCGTCGACCGCCTTCTGCCAGGCGCCGTCCTTGACCATCTTCTCCAGGGCGGCGTTGACCTTGTTCACGGTCTCGGTGTCACCCTTCTTCACACCGATGCCGTAGTTCTCGTTGCTCAGCTTGAGGCCGGCGAGCTTGAACTTGCCCTTGTACTGCTCCTGCGCGGCGTAACCGGCGAGGATCGAGTCGTCCGTGGTCAGGGCGTCCACGGTGCCGCTCTGCAGCGAGGAGATGCACTCCGAGTAGGTGCTGTTCTCCTTCAGGTTGGCCTTCGGCGCGAAGTCGTTCTTGACGTTCTGCGCCGAGGTGGAGCCGACCACCGAACACAGGTTCTTGCCGTTGAGGTCCGTGGCCTCGGTGATGTCCGAGTCCGTCTTGACCAGCAGGTCCTGGTGGGCCAGCAGGTACGGGCCGGCGAAGTCGACCTTCTGCTTGCGCTCGTCGGTGATCGAGTAGGTGGCCGCGATGATCTTGACGTCGCCACGCGCCAGCGCGTTCTCACGGTCCGCGCTCTTCGTCTCGACGAACTCGATCTGGTCGGGCTCGTAGCCGAGCTCCTTGGCCACGTACGTGGCGACGTCGACGTCGAAGCCGGAGAAGGTGCCGTCGGGCTCCTTCAGGCCGAGACCGGGCTGGTCGTACTTGATGCCGATTTTGATCTTGTCGCCACCACCGGAACCCGACCCGCTGTCGCTGTCGCCGTCGCCGCCACACGCGGTGGCGGTGAGGGAGAGGACGAGGGCGGCGGCCGCCGCGGCGGAGACCTTGCGGAGCTTCATGGTGAACATCCTTTGTGTGGAGAAGAGATGCGTACCGCCAGGAGCGGCGGGGTGACGCAGGTCGTCGGCTGCGAGACGCAGTCCGTCAGTGGTGACGCAGTCCGTCAGTGGAGCGGGTGCGCACTCCGTCTGTGGTGCGGGATCCCTCAGTGGTGAAGGATCTTGGACAGGAAGTCCTTCGCGCGGTCGCTGCGCGGATTGCTGAAGAACTGGTCCGGTACGGCTTCCTCGACGATCTTTCCGTCCGCCATGAAGACCACCCGGTTGGCGGCCGAACGGGCGAAGCCCATCTCGTGGGTGACGACGATCATGGTCATACCGTCGCGTGCGAGTTGCTGCATGACCTCCAGGACCTCATTGATCATCTCCGGGTCGAGAGCCGACGTGGGCTCGTCGAAGAGCATGACCTTGGGGTCCATGGCCAGAGCCCGGGCGATGGCCACGCGCTGCTGCTGACCGCCGGAGAGCTGTGCGGGGTACTTGTCCGCCTGAGTACCCACACCCACGCGGTCCAACAGGGCGCGGGCCTTCTCCTCGGCCTTCTTCTTGTCCGTCTTGCGGACCTTGATCTGCCCCAGCATCACGTTCTCGAGCACGGTCTTGTGCGCGAAGAGGTTGAAGGACTGGAAGACCATCCCGACGTCGGCGCGCAGCCGGGCCAGTTCCTTGCCTTCTGCGGGCAGCGGCTTGCCGTCGATGGCGATCGCGCCGGAGTCGATCGTCTCGAGGCGGTTGATGGTGCGGCACAGGGTGGACTTCCCGGACCCGGAGGGTCCGATGACCACGACGACCTCACCGCGGGCGATCGTCAGATCGATGTCCTGCAGCACGTGCAACGCGCCGAAGTGCTTGTTGACGTTCTTCAGGACGACCAGGTCGCCGGTCGCGGCCACATCTTCCTTGGCCACCGATACTTCGGTCATCGCTCTCAGGCTCCGTCCTCCTCGGTTTCGGAGGACCTTAATAACCGTATCCGACCTGCGTCATTAGTTCTGAGGGGAATCTGAGCATCACGATCCGATAGCAATCGGACACATGTCGTAGCACTTGCCACCTGCGCGCGTACCGGGTCCATAACGGAAGCCGCCCGCAACCGGAACCCTCTTGACTGCGTCCTCGTCCATCAGCGTGACTCTCATGGTGCACGCGCGCGTGCGCACGCACTGTGTATCTATCCGAATCGTACGGCCGGTGAACTGAGGGAGGCCGGGATGAGACTCCTCCTCGTCGAGGACGACAACCATGTCGCTGCCGCGCTGTCCGCGGTGCTGGCACGGCACGGCTTCGACGTCACGCACGCGCGCAGCGGCGAGGAGGCCCTTCAGGCGCTCGTCCCCGAGGGGAACGGCTTCGGCGTCGTCCTCCTCGACCTCGGCCTGCCCGACCAGGACGGCTACGAGGTCTGCGGCAAGATCCGCAAGCGCACCAGCACCCCGGTGATCATGGTCACCGCGCGCTCGGATGTGCGCTCCCGCATCCATGGCCTCAACCTCGGGGCCGACGACTACGTGGTCAAGCCGTACGACACCGGGGAGCTGCTGGCCCGGATCCACGCCGTCAGCCGGCGCACCGCCCCCGAGGACACCGGAACGGGCGGCGACGGTGTGCTGCGCCTGGGCGCCGTGCACATCGAACTGCCCACCCGCCAGGTCAGTGTCGACGGTTCGGTCGTCCAGCTGACCCGCAAGGAGTTCGATCTGCTCGCGCTGCTGGCCCAGCGTCCCGGGGTGGTCTTCCGCCGGGAGCAGATCATCAGCGAGGTGTGGCGCACGAGCTGGGAGGGGACCGGGCGCACTCTTGAGGTGCATGTGGCGTCCCTGCGCGCCAAGCTGCGCATGCCGGCCCTGATCGAGACCGTGCGCGGCGTCGGCTACCGGCTCGTCGCCCCGGCCTCGTAGCGGGCACGGTGCGCACTCGACTCCTTCCGCTGCTCATCGTTCTGATGGCGGCCGTGCTGCTCGCGCTCGGCGTGCCGCTGGGCATCAGCCTTGCCTCGGCACAGCAGCAGAACGTGGTCGTCGACCGGATCGACGACACGGCGTACTTCGCGGCCATCGCGCGGCCCGCCGCGGACGTCACCTCCGGGTCCCGTGACGACCTGCGCATCCTGAGCCGGGAACTGGAGAGCTACTACGACGTCTACGGCATCCGGGCCGGCGTCTTCCTGCCGAACGACACGCCGCTCGCCAACGGACCGACGACCTGGTTCCTGCCCGAGACCGGCGAGGTGCGCGACGCCTTCGAGGAGTCGCTGCTCAGCCGCCGCAGCCACGACCCCAAGCAGGTGTGGCCCTGGCAGCGCGGGCGGCTCGTGGTCGCCTCGCCGGTGATCCGGGACGGAGATGTCGTCGCGGTCGTCGTCACCGACTCGCCCACCGGCGAGATGCGCTCACGGATCCTGAACGGCTGGCTGATCATCGCCGGCGGTCTCACGGCCGCGATGCTGGTGGCCGTCGGCGCCGCGCTACGGTTGACCGGCTGGGTGCTCCGACCGGTGCGCGTGCTGGACGTCACCACGCACGAGATCGCCAGCGGTCGGCTGAAGTCACGGGTCGCGGTGGCCAGCGGTCCGCCGGAACTCCGGCGCCTTGCCCGGTCGTTCAACGAGATGGCGGACAACGTCGAGGACGTGCTGGAGCAGCAGCGCGCCTTCGTCGCCGACGCCTCGCACCAGTTGCGCAACCCGCTCGCGGCGCTGCTGCTGCGCATCGAACTGCTCGCTTTCGAACTACCGGAGGGCAATGAGGAGATCGCGTCGGTCCAGGCCGAGGGCAAGCGCCTCGCCCAGGTCCTGGACGACCTGCTCGACCTGGCCCTAGCCGAGCACACCGCGGCCGACCTGCGGCTGACCGACGTCGGCGCGCTGGCCGCCGAGCGCGTCGCGGCGTGGGCGCCGACCGCCGAGGCCAAGGGGGTCCGGCTGGTCGGGAGCTGCCCGCCCACCACGGCCTGGGCCGACCCGGTCGCACTGTCCAGCGCGCTGGACGCGGTGATCGACAACGCGGTCAAGTTCACGCCGAAGGACGAGAGGGTCGAGGTGTCCGTCGCCTCCAACGGCGCCATGTCGACGATCGAGGTGGTCGACAACGGTCCCGGCCTCACCGACGAGGAACTCGCCCGCATCGGCGACCGCTTCTGGCGCAGCGGCCGCCACCAGAACATCAAGGGCTCCGGCCTGGGCCTGTCGATCTCCCGGGTGCTGCTCTCGGCGGGCGGCGGCTCCCTCACATACGGCCATCACGAGCCGAGCGGGCTGCGGGTGACCGTGACGGTGCCGAGGTCGGGGCCGTCCGCCTGAGCCTGTGTGCCCCGGCCGTGTCGGCTACGGCTTGACCGAGCGGTAGTACCGCCGGGCCCCGTCGTGCAGCGTCAGCGGGTCGGTGTAGATCGCCGTGCGCAGGTCGACGAGCTGGGCGGAGTGGACGTGGGCGCCGATGCCGTCGCGGCTCTTGATCACCGTGCGGGTGAGCCACTCGGTGAGGCGGGGGTCCATGTCCTTGCGGGTGATCAGCAGGTTGGAGACGGCGATCGTCGGCACCGTGTCGCCGTTCTGCACGGTCGGATACGCCGACTCCGGCATGTTGGTCGCGCGGTAGAAGTGCGCCGTGTCGCCCTGCGCGTGCACCTTGGCCACCAGATCGGCGTCGATCGGCACGAACCGGAACGCGGACGACTCGGCGATCTTCTCCAGCCCGTCCGTCGGCACACCGCCCGACCAGAAGAAGGCGTCGAGTTCGTGCCCGAGCCGCTTGGGCCCGGTGTCGATGCCGTCCGACCTGGGCGTGATGTCCTTCTCCGGGTCGATGCCGGCGGCCTCCAGGACACGGGTGGCGATCAGCCGTACGCCGGAGTTCGGCAGCCCTATGGCCACCCGCTTGCCCTTGAGGTCCGCCACGGAGCGGATGTCCGAGTCCGGCGGGACGACGAGCTGTACGTAGTCGTCGTAGAGGCGGGCGACTCCGCGCAGCCGGTCGGTGACGGGCTTGCCGCTCATCTTGTACGTGTCCACGGCGTCGGCGGCGGCGATGGTGAAGTCGGCCTTGCCGGTGGCCACGCGTGCGACGTTCTCCTGGGAGCCGGCGCTCGTCAGCAGCTTCACCTTCAACTGCGGCATGTCCTTGGCGAGCTCGTTGCGCAGGAGCTCGCCGTACTCCTGGTAGACCCCCGCGCGCGTGCCGGTACTGAACGTGATCGTCCCGCTCGGCGGATCCTCCCCCAGGGGCAGCAGCCACCACAGCGGCAGCCCCAGGGCCACGGCCCCGGCCACCGCGGCCTGCACGGCCCGGCTCCTGCTGATGCGGTCGAGTGCCTTGGACATGGCCGCGATCCTGCCAGCCGGTACGCGGTGCTGACCAGGGCCGAGGTCACAGGGAGCGGTCACTGTGACCTACGGCCACCATGATCGGGGCGGCGGCCGGGACCGACCCGCCCGGTCGATACAGTCGCCGCATGAGTTCCTCGCCCGCAGACCTGGTCCGTGAATTCCACCTCGCCTTCGGGCTGGCCGCGCGCAGTACGCCGACCGAGGTGTCCGAGGACCTCGCCGCCCACCGAGGAGAGCTGCTCGCCGAGGAGGCCGCGGAAGTCGCCGAGGTTTCCGTCACCGGCCCGCTCGACAGGCTCGCGCACGAGCTGGCGGACGTCGTCTACGTCGCGTACGGCACGGCCCTTGTCCATGGGATCGACCTCGACGCCGTCCTGGCCGAGATCCACCGCTCCAACATGACCAAGCTGGGCCCCGACGGCCAGGTCGCCCGCCGGGCCGACGGCAAGGTCCTCAAAGGCGAGCACTACGAGGCACCGGACGTGTCGGGAGTGCTGCGCCGCCAGGGGTGGGCGGCCGAGGGCGCATAGCCCTGGCGGCGCCGGTGGACCAAGGCGCATAGTCCTGGCGGCATCGGTGGCCGAAGGCGCATAGCCATGGCGGCGCCGGTGGCCGAAGGTCCACGGCCCTGACGGCGGCGGTGGCCGAACGCGCATGACCGTACGGCGCCCGCATGCGCGGCGGTCGACGGCGCGTGAGCGTACGGCGCCGGGCGGCGTCAGAGCAGGATGACCGTCTTGCCGCGCGAGCCAACGGCGCGGGCGCGTCAGTCCTGAGCGGGGTTCTCCTGAGCGGTGGGCTCGTCCCAGGCGACGATCAGCTCGTTGCGCCGCCCGAAGCGTTCGAGGTGGCTGCCCACGACGTCCCGGATGGCGGTGAGCGTGGCCGGGTCGGGTGCGGTGACGCGGATCAGCAGGTGCGCGGGCCGTGGTTCGAGGACGACGTCGGTGTTCTGGAAGGTGAGGCGGTGGCCGCCGTCCGGTGTTTCCTCGACGGGGATCTTCCGGCCGAAGTGGGAGGCGAGCTGCTTGGCGTAGCGCGGGGCGGCGTCGGTGGCGACACGGGCGAGGGAAGAGGGCATGGGGAGTGCTCCGGGGAGGGGACGGGCCCGTTCCTGCCGGGCCGGGACGGTCAGCCGGCCAGCGTGGAGAACGCGCCCGGACCGGCCTGCTCGGGCAGCGCGATGGTGTGGTGGGTCCGCTCGGCCTTGGCGTGCAGATAGCGGACGTTGCTGTCGGTGGCGAAGACGCCGGTCGGCCGCACATGGCGCACGGAGACGCCCAGGTCGCGCAACTGCCCCGCCTTGTCGGGATTGTTGGTGAGCAGATCCAGGTCGCCGATGCCGAGGGCGGTGAGCATCTGGGCGGCGGCGGTGTAGTCGCGGCCGTCCTCGGGCAGGCCCAGCGCGGTGTTGGCCTCGTAGGTGTCCAGGCCGGCGTCCTGGAGGGCATAGGCGTCGAGCTTGTTGTAGAGACCGATGCCGCGGCCCTCCTGGCGGAGGTAGAGCAGGACGCCGCCGGTGGTCGCGATGCGCTCCACGGCCTCGCGCAGCTGCGGGCCGCAGTCGCAGCGGGCGGAGCCGAACACATCCCCGGTCAGGCACTCCGAGTGCAGTCGCACCAGCGGGGCGGGCGTGGCCGTGGGATCGCCGAGGACCAGCGCCACATGCTCCTCGCCGTCCGCCAGGCCGTGGAAGGTGACCGCGTCGGCGGTGACCTCATAGCCGTCGGCGAACCGGAGCGGGATGGTCACGCGGGTGCGGATCGAAGCGGTGGGGGAGGAGTGGCCGGAGGAGCGGGAGTGACCTGCTGAGGGGGCGGCGTCCATGAGTACTCCTTGCGTGGGCCCGGCAGGTTCAAATTTGAACCCGATGCCTCGACCCTAGCGTGAAGTTTCAAATTTTGAGCAAGTTGCTTCGTGTTGCGCCGATCACACCCGGCGGCCGCACCCGACGCCGAGTTCGAATGTGAACCACCGCGCTAACGTTGACGCATGGTCGAACCCCAGTGGTTGAACGAGGAAGAGAAGCGCGCCTGGCACGCCTTCGTGGCCGCCGGCTCGCTCGTCAACCGCCGGCTGGATCAGCAGCTCAAGGACGACGTGGGGATCACACACCTCCAGTACGAGATCCTCGTGCGCCTCGAAGCCGCCCAGGACCGCGAGATGCGCATGAGCGGCCTCGCCGACGCGCTCCTCAACTCCAAGAGCGGTCTGACGTACCAGATCACCCAGCTGGAGAAGGCCGGCCTGGTCACCCGGCGCTCCTGCACGAGCGACGTACGCGCGGTCTACGCCGTCCTCACCGACGCCGGCCGCAGGATGCTGGAGCGGGCCGCGCCGGACCATGTCGCCCTCGTGCGCAAGCTGCTCATCGACGTCCTGACACCCCAGCAGCTCGCGACCGTCGCCGACGGGCTCGGGGAGGTCGTGCGGCGCATACAGGACGGCGAACCCGGAGCCGCCAGGTAGGGATCACCCGGTGCCCGGTGTCGTACGGCCGACCGGAGTGAGGGACAAGGCTCCTTCGCCGACCGGAGTACGGGACAAGGGCCCTCCGCCGACCGCCTACCCTTGAACGCATGACCAGCAGCAGTGACCGGAGCCCGGCAGTGGAAGCCCGCGGAAATCTCACCTATGAGGTGCGCACTTACGGGTGTCAGATGAACGTCCACGATTCCGAGCGATTGTCCGGCCTGCTCGAGGACGCCGGTTACGTGCGTGCGCCCGAGGGCTCCGACGGCGACGCGGACGTCGTCGTCTTCAACACCTGCGCGGTCCGCGAGAACGCCGACAACAAGCTGTACGGCAACCTCGGCCACCTCGCCCCGAAGAAGGCGAGCCGGCCCGGCATGCAGATCGCGGTCGGCGGCTGCCTGGCGCAGAAGGACCGCGACACCATCGTGAAGCGGGCGCCCTGGGTGGACGTCGTCTTCGGCACGCACAACATCGGCAAGCTGCCGGTCCTGCTGGAGCGCGCACGCGTGCAGGAGGAGGCGCAGGTCGAGATCGCCGAGTCGCTGGAGGCGTTCCCCTCCACGCTGCCGACCCGGCGCGAGAGCGCCTACGCGGCCTGGGTGTCGATCTCCGTCGGCTGCAACAACACCTGCACCTTCTGCATCGTCCCGGCCCTGCGCGGCAAGGAGAAGGACCGCCGCACCGGCGACATCCTCGCCGAGATCGAGGCCCTGGTCGCCGAGGGCGTCAGCGAGATCACGCTGCTCGGCCAGAACGTCAACGCCTACGGCTCCGACATCGGCGACCGCGAGGCGTTCAGCAAGCTACTGCGGGCCTGCGGAAAGATCGACGGCCTGGAGCGCGTCCGCTTCACCTCGCCGCACCCGCGCGACTTCACCGACGACGTGATCGCGGCGATGGCCGAGACGCCCAACGTCATGCCGCAGCTCCACATGCCGCTCCAGTCCGGCTCGGACACGGTCCTGAAGGCGATGCGCCGCTCCTACCGTCAGGAGCGATACCTGGGGATCATCGAGAAGGTCCGCGCCGCCATCCCGCACGCCGCGATCACCACCGACATCATCGTCGGCTTCCCCGGTGAGACCGAGGAGGACTTCGAGCAGACGCTGCACGTCGTCCGCGAGGCGCGGTTCGCGCAGGCCTTCACCTTCCAGTACTCCAAGCGCCCCGGCACCCCGGCCGCGACCATGGAGGACCAGATCCCCAAGAAGGTCGTCCAGGAGCGTTACGAGCGTCTCGTGGCCCTTCAGGAGGAGATCTCCTGGGAGGAGAACAAGGCACAGATCGGCCGCACCCTGGAGCTGATGGTCGCCGAGGGCGAGGGCCGCAAGGACGGCGCCACGCACCGCCTGTCCGGCCGCGCCCCCGACAACCGCCTGGTCCACTTCACCAAGCCCGACCAGGAGGTCCGCCCCGGCGACGTAGTCACCGTCGAGATCACCTACGCCGCCCCGCACCACCTCCTCGCCGAGGGTGCCGTCCTCGACGTGCGCCGCACACGCGCGGGCGACGCCTGGGAGAAGCGGAACACCGCCGAGGCCGCCAAGCCGGCGGGCGTGATGCTGGGACTGCCGAAGATCGGGGTTCCGGCGCCGTTGCCGGTGGCCACCGGGAGTGGCTGCGGCTGCGACTGACCGCCTGCCACAATGCGGGGAGGAGAGGAGTATCAGATGTTGCCGTACCGAGTCGCGTTCACCGAAGAAGCCGCTCAAGTGCGTGACAGCCTGCCCGCCGAACGGCGTGACGTGCTGGAACGCGGCCTGGCCATACTGGTGACCGACCCGCGGCACAAGCTCTCCCACCCCGTCCGCGGCGACGAGTCGACACGGGAGATCGCCCTCTCGCGCAACCTCTTCGTCGAGTACGTGATCAGCGACGGCAAGCTCGTCGTTCTCCTCCTCACACTGATCGACCTCTCCGACGTGCTGATCGAGGACTGACACTCGGCGGCTGTACGGCGTTACCCTGCCGATCATGCTCGTCGCCGCCGCAGTCTGCCCCTGCCCCCCGCTCCTCGTGCCCGGCGTCGCCGCGGGTGCCGCACCCGAGCTCGACCCCGCGCGCGCCGCCTGCACGGACGCGCTGGGCCTGCTCGCGGCGGCCCGGCCGGACCTGCTCGTGGTCGTGGGGCCAGGCGACGAGAGCGAGCACGGGGCGTACGCCGAGGGGGCGCGGGGTTCCTTCCACGGCTTCGGCGTGGACATCGACGTCCGGCTGGGACGGCCCGAGGCGGACACCGACGCTTCCGTGCCGTCGGAACGCCCGCTCCCGACCTCGCTGGCCGTCGCCGCGTGGCTGCTGGAGCGGACCGGTTGGGCGGACGCCCCGATCGAGGGACTCGCAGTGGGGGAACCTCTGACGCCCGAGCGGTGTATTGAAATCGGAAGGGGTGTCGCCGCCCGGGCCGAACGGGTGGCGCTGCTGGTGATGGGCGACGCCAGCGCCTGCCGCACGCTCAAGGCTCCCGGCTACCTCGACGAGCGCGCGGCACCCTTCGACGAGTCCGTCGCGCGAGCGCTGGGCAAGGCGGACCTGGCCGCGCTCAAGACGCTGGACACCGAACTCGCGCACGAACTGAAGGTCTCGGGCCGCGCACCTTGGCAGGTCCTCGCGGGCGCCGCCGAGGAAGCGGGACTGTCCGGGGCCCTGCTGTACGAGGACGCGCCGTACGGGGTCGGGTACCTGGTCGCCACCTGGTCGTAGGCACGGGGCGGTGAGCCCGCCGAGGCGCCGCCGCACCGGAGACGCAAAACGGCGGACGGCCGGGAGCCGTGAAGCTCCGCGGCCGTCCGTCGAAGTGCCGTTTCAGGTGGTAGGCGGGGGTGAATCCTGCGGCGGCGTGCTGCCACCGGCTGCCGGGTCGTCGCCCTTGTGGTGCGCGATACGGCCCATGGCGCCCTTGGCCTTGCCCGTGCCCGTGTGGATCTTCTCGCTGTACTTGCCCTTGGTCCGTTCGTCGACGGCCCGCGCGGCCCGGTCGAGGCCGTGGTGCACCTGCTCCTCGTGCCGCTGCGCGAAGTCGGAGACCTTGCCCTTGGCCGGGGCGAGTTTGGCTTTCAAATTGTCCATCAGACCCATCGTTCACCTTCCCGCGCGGGGCAGTTACGTGCGGGCGCTCTCACCGGCCTCGCTGTCGGCGGCATCGTCGGCGGACTGCTGCTTGGGGATCTCGACCCCGTCGTCACCGTCGGCCTCGACGGACTCCTCCGCAGCCGACTGGGCCGCCTCCTCGGACTTGGCCTCGGCCGACCCCTTCGCCTCTGCCGTCTCCTCCTCCGCCTGCTCGGCCGTTGGTGTGTCGGCCTGAGCCTCGACGGTTGACGCCTCTTCCGTGGCCTTCGACCGCCGGAAAAGTCGTGCGAAAACGCCCATATCCACTCCATACATTACTCGTGCGGGCGAAATCCCGCGTCGTCCGGTGCGTTCCATCGCGCCCCCGGGTGGCCGCCTCCGTGAAACCGGCGGCGAAAACCTCGCAACACGCAACGACCCCGCGCGCGTGCCGTCACGTAACTCGTTCGAGGCCACCCCGTGAGGTTTGCGAGACTGGGGCGGTGAGCAGTGCACCCCCCGCCCCGCGCGTCATCGCCGTAGTCGGACCCACCGCGGCCGGAAAGTCCGATCTGGGCGTTTTCCTGGCCCGGCAACTCGGCGGCGAAGTCGTCAACGCCGACTCCATGCAGCTCTACCGAGGGATGGACATCGGCACCGCCAAACTGACGCCCGAGGAGCGCGAGGGAGTCCCGCACCACCTCCTGGACATCTGGGACGTGACGGTCACGGCGTCCGTCGCCGAGTACCAGCGCCTCGCACGGGAGCGGATCGACGCCCTGCTCGCCGAGGGCCGCTGGCCGATCCTGGTCGGCGGCTCCGGGCTGTACGTCCGCGGTGCCGTCGACAACCTGGAGTTCCCCGGCACCGACCCCGAGGTCAGGGCCCGTCTCGAGGAGGAGCTCGCGCTGCGCGGCTCCGGGGCGCTGCACGCCCGCCTGGCCGCCGCCGACCCCGAGGCCGCGCACGCGATCCTGCCCAGCAACGGCCGCCGTATCGTCCGGGCACTCGAAGTGATCGAGATCACCGGCCGACCCTTCACCGCCAACCTCCCGGGCCATGACTCGGTCTACGACACCGTCCAGATCGGCGTCGACGTGGCCCGCCCCGAGCTGGACGAGCGCATCGCGCGCCGGGTGGACCGGATGTGGGACGCCGGGCTCGTGGACGAAGTGCGCGCACTGGAGGCGCAGGGGTTGCGTGAGGGGCGTACGGCCTCGCGCGCGCTCGGCTACCAGCAGGTGCTCGCGGCGCTCGCCGGTGAATGCACCCTCGAAGCCGCGCAGGCCGAGACCGTCCGTGCCACCAAACGCTTCGCGCGCCGCCAGGATTCATGGTTCAGGCGCGACCCCCGGGTGCACTGGCTCAGTGGGGCTGCGGCAGATCTCACAGAACTTCCGCATCTCGCACTGGCGTTGGTCGAACGACCGGTTACAGCCTGATCACGTGATGGCATCGGGACGCTCCGGCCGTCTTCCCGGCCTCCGACGCCATGCCATCATCGAGCTTCGATCGACCAAGTGGAGTCCGAGTTGGGAGGGCGCGTGGCGATGGAGGCCGGCCCTCGCGACACCGCACAAGGCACCGAGAACGTCACCACCGACACGGGTGAGCGGGAACCGGAAGGCGACCGTCTGAGCTCGGACGGGCCCGACGAGACCGAGGTCGGCGTCACCGACGACGGTCCCGAGCCCGAGGAGATGTACGCGAGCGGTCCCGAGGTCGAGGTCGAGCTGCGCCCGCAGCGCCGACTGCGCATCTGGCAGCTGGCGCCCATCGTGGGCCTGGCCGCCGTCGGCTCCCTGATGTTCGCCTTCCCGCTGGCCTTCGACTTCGGCGACAGCGGGGCCGTGATCGCCATGCTGGGGCTCCTCATCTGCTCCTGCGCGGCCGGCTGGGGCATGATGGCCGCCCGCCGGGTCGGCTACACCTGGCCCGGGCTGCCGCAGCGCGGCTCCGGGCGCAGACCCGACTGGCGCGTGGTGCTGGCATACGTCCTGGTCGTCGCCGCAGTGGTGGTTCTCGCGGTGTGGCGGGTGGCAAGGCTGCGCTGAGGCGTCCCCGGACGGGGTGCGGGGCCGTGCCGATGTGCGGCTCCACCGCGTGGGCGCGACCGGCCCGCAGCGAGGTGGGCGTGACCGGCCCGCAGCGAGGAACCGCCTTCACTTACGATCGATGCATGAGCACGCGCACGCGCATCGCCTTCCTCAAGGGCCACGGCACCGAGAACGACTTCGTGATCGTCCCGGACCCGGACAACGTCATCGACCTGTCCCCGGCCGCCGTCGCCGCCCTGTGCGACCGCCGCGCCGGTATCGGCGGTGACGGACTGCTGCACGTGGTGCGGTCCGCGGCGCACCCCGAGGCCAAGGACATGGCGGCCGAGGCGGAGTGGTTCATGGACTACCGCAACAGCGACGGCTCGATCGCGGAGATGTGCGGAAACGGCGTACGCGTCTTCGCGCGCTACCTCCAGCACGCCGGTCACACCACCGAGGGCGACCTCGCGATCGCCACGCGCGGGGGCGTGAAGAGCGTGCACATCGCGAAGGACGGCGACGTCACCGTCGGTATGGGCAAGGCGCGTCTTCCCGAGGGCGACGTGACGGTGAGTGTCGGCGAGCGCAGCTGGCCCGCACGGAACGTGAACATGGGCAACCCGCACGCCGTCGCCTTCGTGGACGACCTCGCGCACGCCGGCGACCTGTACTCCCCGCCGCCGTTCAGCCCGGCCTCGGCCTACCCGGACGGGGTCAACGTCGAGTTCGTCGTCGACCGCGGACCCCGGCATGTCGCCCTGCGCGTGCACGAGCGCGGCTCCGGTGAGACCCGGTCGTGCGGCACGGGCGCGTGCGCCGTCGCCGTGGCCACCGCGCGCCGGGACGGCACCGACCCGGCAGTGACCGGTGCACCCGTCACGTACACCGTCGAGGTGCCCGGCGGCACCCTGGTGATCACCGAGCGGCCCGACGGCGAGATCGAGATGACCGGTCCCGCGGTGATCGTGGCCGAGGGCGAGCTCGACCCGGAGTGGCTGGAAACGATCGCTCGCTGAGTGGTCGCGGGGCCGGGAAGTGCGGCCTTGAGGCATCTGTGGTTGGGGAGTAGGGGTTCTGACGCCCTGACAGCGTTGGAAAATGCGAACTCCGGCTGGTTGCGTGGCGCAAAATCGTAAACCTGCAAACCCTCGCTCGAATGGGTGATCCGTTTCACGCTCGGCCAGAGGCGGTCGGTCGCGCGTGGTGGGCTCGGTAGCATCAAGCACCGGCCCGGACGGGGGACAAGCCGCCATCCCCTGAGCCGTGTCCGCCATGGGGTACCCCGTCCGCCGGTTAACGCAGCCGGAGGTGCCCATGAGTGCGGAGGCAACGAATTCCGCGACGCCAGGCCCGGTAGCAGGCCCTGTCCCGCCTGCCGTGCCCCGCAGGAAGGCCCGCGCCCGCCTCGACCTGCGCCGCCTCGGCCGGGCGGCGCTGCTCGGCCCCGCCTCACGCGACCGGCTGCCCGACGCGATCGGCCATGTCGTCGACGCCCACCGCGCGCACCACGCCGACGCGGACCTCGAACCACTGCGCCGCGCCTATGTGCTGGCCGAGTCCTCGCACCGCGGCCAGATGCGCAAGAGCGGCGAGCCGTACATCACGCATCCCCTCGCGGTGACCCTGATCCTCGCCGAACTCGGTGCCGAGACCACGACCTTGACGGCCTCTCTGCTGCACGACACCGTCGAGGACACCGATGTGACACTCGATCAGGTCGGTGCCGAGTTCGGCGCGGAGGTGCGCTTCCTCGTCGACGGCGTCACGAAACTGGAGAAGGTCGACTACGGCGCCGCCGCCGAGCCCGAGACTTTCCGCAAGATGCTCGTCGCCACCGGCAACGACGTCCGCGTGATGTCGATCAAACTCGCCGACCGGCTGCACAACATGCGCACGCTCGGCGTGATGCGCCCCGAGAAACAGGCGCGCATCGCCAAGGTCACCCGTGACGTGCTCATCCCGCTCGCCGAACGGCTCGGCGTCCAGGCGCTCAAGACGGAGCTGGAAGACCTCGTCTTCGCGATCCTGCATCCCGAGGAGTACGAGCACACCAGGGAGCTGATCGTCGAGAACGCCTCCCGCGACGACGACCCGCTCGCGGAGATGGCCGAACAGATGCGCGGTGTCCTGCGCGAGGCCGACATCCAGGCCGAAGTCCTCATCCGGCCACGGCACTTCGTCTCCGTGCACCGTGTGTCCCGCAAGCGCGGACGGCTGCGCGGGGCCGACTTCGGACGGCTGCTGGTGCTGGTGAACGAGGACGCCGACTGCTACGGCGTACTGGGCGAGTTGCACACCTGTATGACCCCCGTCGTCTCGGAGTTCAAGGACTTCATCGCGGTCCCCAAGTTCAACCTGTACCAGTCGCTGCACACAGCGGTCGCCCGCGAGGACGGACAAGTCACCGAAGTCCTCATCCGCACCCACCAGATGCACAAGGTCGCCGAGGCCGGTGTCGTCGCGCTCGGCAACCCCTACGCGCCCTCCGGGGAGGAGCAGGCCGTCGCCGGCGACGGTGAGCGCGCCGACCCGACGCGGCCCGGCTGGCTGTCGCGCCTCCTCGACTGGCAGGAGGCGGCGCCGGATCCGGACACCTTCTGGTCCACGCTGCGCGAGGACCTCGCCCAGGACCGCGAGATCGCCGTCTTCCGGCCCGACGGCGGCACCCTGGGGCTGCCCGAGGGCGCGACCTGTGTGGACGCCGCGTACGCGCAGTACGGCGAGGACGCGCACGCGTGCATCGGGGCCCGGGTCAACGGGCGGCTGGCGACCCTCAGCACCGTGCTGCGGGACGGCGACACCGTTCAGCTGCTCATGGGGCAGGATCCGGCCTCGGAGCCCTCCAGGGAGTGGCTGGAGCACGCCCACACGCCCGCCGCCCGGATCGCCATCCAGCGGTGGCTGGCCGCGCATCCCACGCACGCGACCGCGGGGGCCAAGGACGCCGACGTGGCCTTCCGGGGCGAGGCGGACGGGCACGCGAGCCCGGCGGCCGCCGCGGAGGGCTCGCCCGTGCCCTCAGTCGGCCGCTCCGCCGCCAACGCACTTGTCGACCGGCCCGGCGCGAGTGTGCGTCTCGCCGGCTGCTGTACGCCCGTGCCACCCGACGAGGTCACCGGGTTCTCCGTCCGCGGGGGAGTGGTGACGGTTCATCGCGTCGAGTGCGCAGCGGTGGAGCGTATGAAGGGTGCGGGGCGCGCGGAGATCGGAGTGCGCTGGGGAGAGACCGCGGAATGCCGGGTCACCCTGGTCGCCGAATCGTTCGTTCGCCCGCATCTCCTGGCCGACCTCACCGAAGCGATGGCCCAGGAGGGCGCGGAAATCGTCTCGGCGACCGTCGAACCCCCGTCGCAGCAGCGGGTGCGTCACACCTACACGGTCCAACTCCCGGACGCCGCACTGCTTCCGGGACTCATGCGTGCCATGCGCAATGTGGCCGGTGTGTACGACGTCAGCAGGGCCCAGCCGCAGACACAGGGGGCGTGAAGGCGCGCAGCCGGGAGTGCGGCGCACTGACATGCGCGTTCGGATGTGCACCCACCTGACATACCCGTTCGAGTGGGGCGGTTGCGCGTCGTCGACGTCCTGTGCTTGTGCGCTGATAGCCCTGGTCCATGCTGCACAACCCCCGCAACAAGGCTCAGCGCGCCGCCCGTCCTCGCCGGCGTCTCAAGGTGCCCGCGATGCTCGCCGGTGCTGTCTCCCTCAGCCTGCTCGCCGCCAGTGCTCCGGCCGCGCCCCTGGGCGTCGGTGACCGTCTCTACCCGCATCTGGGCAACCCCGGCTACGACGTGGCGTCGTACGACCTGTCCTTCACCTATCCAGGCGCCAACGACAAGCCCCTTCAGGCCGTCACCACCATCGACGCCTGGACGACCGAGGATCTGGAGCGGGTCAATCTGGACTTCGCTCACGGCAAGGTCCACTCCGTCGAGGTCGACGGAGAGCCCGCGTCGTTCCGCAGCGCCGGTGAGGACCTCGTGGTCACACCCGGACAGCCGCTGCCCGACGGCAGCTGGATGCGGATCACCGTGAAGCACACCAGCGACCCCGTCTACGGCAAGGAGCGCGAGGGAGGCTGGGTTCGGACGACGGACGGGCTGGCCATGGCCAACCAGGCCGACGCCGCGCACGTGGTGTTCCCGTGCAACGACCACCCCTCCGACAAGGCGCTGTTCACCATCCGGGTCACCGCGCCCAACGGCTACACCGCCGTCGCCAACGGTCTGCCGACCGACGTGGACCGCGCGGGCGGCTCGACGACCTGGACGTACCGGACCCGGCACCCCATGGCCACCGAGCTCGCCCAGGTGTCCATCGGCCGCTCCAAGGTGGTGCATCGCGACGGACCGCACGGACTGCCCGTACGGGACGTCGTGGCCGCCGAGGACCGCGAGCGGCTCGAACCGTGGCTGAAGAAGACCCCCGGTCAGATCGCCTGGATGGAGAAGAAGGTCGGGCGATACCCGTTCGAGACGTACGGCCTGCTCATGGCCCATGCCAACACGGGCTTCGAGCTGGAGACGCAGACCCTGTCGCTGTTCGAGCGGGAACTCTTCACACAGACCGCGTTCCCCCGGTGGTACGTCGAGTCGATCATGGTGCATGAGCTGGCGCACCAGTGGTTCGGCGACAGCGTCAGCCCGCGCACCTGGTCCGATCTGTGGCTCAGCGAGGGGCACGCCACCTGGTACGAGGCTTTGTACTCGGCGGAGAAGGCGGACCGCCCGTTCGAGGCCCGGATGAAGGCCGCGTACGCCGCGTCCGACCGCTGGCGCGCTGCCGGCGGACCCCCCGCGGCGCCCAAGGTGCCCGCGCCGGGCAAGAAGAACGGGATCTTCCGGCCCAACGTCTACGACGGCGCGGCCCTGGTCCTGTACGCCCTGCGCCAGGAGATCGGCGCACCGGCCTTCGAGCGGCTGGAACGCCTCTGGGTGAGCCGCTTCCGCGACGACTCCGCCTCGACCGCGGACTTCGTCGCGCTCGCGGAGGAGGTCTCCGGACGCCACCTCGACGGGTTCATGAACGCCTGGCTGTACGGCGAGAAGACCCCGCCGATGCCCGGCCGGCCCGAGTGGAAGTCCGTGGACCCCTCGGAGGCGGTCAAGAAGGCGGTCAAGAAGGCGGCGAAGGAGACGGCAGGGAAGACCGCCGGGAAGACCGCCGGGAAAGCGATCGGCAAGGCGGCGGGCAAGACGGCCGGGAAGGCGGCCGGGAAGGCGGCCGGGAAGTAGGACCGGTGGCCCGGAAGGCGGTCGGGAAGTAGGACCGGTGGCCGGTCAGGCGGCCGGGGAGTGGGACCGGTTCGGCCGGGAAATAAGGCGGTGACGAGACGGGCCGTGCCGTGCGACCATCATCGGGTCGGCGCGGCACGGCCCGCGGGAATCTCCCGGGGCGCTCGTGCGTTGTGAGCAGTGACGGATCAGATCTCCGGGTGCCTCGGATTCGTACCGCGGTGCCGCTGCCACCGCCGCCGTAAATGGATTCCCGATCGACGTAAGGACCCAATGACCTCCTCTTCTTCCTTTTCCCAGGACACGCAGCGTTTCGCGCACACCTATGCCGACGGCCGTCGGGCCGATGCCCTGATGGAAGAGGACGTCGCCTGGAGCCACGAGATCGACGGAGAGCGGGACGGCGATCAGTTCGACCGCTCCGAGCGTGCGGCTCTGCGCCGCGTGGCGGGCCTCTCCACCGAGCTCGAGGACGTCACCGAGGTCGAGTACCGCCAGCTCCGACTGGAGCGGGTCGTGCTCGTCGGTGTCTGGACCTCGGGGACCGCGCAGGACGCGGAGAACTCACTGACGGAGCTCGCCGCCCTCGCCGAGACCGCGGGCGCGCTCGTGCTCGACGGCGTGATCCAGCGCCGCGACAAGCCCGACGCGGCCACCTACATCGGCTCCGGCAAGGCCTACGAGCTCAGGGACATCGTGCTGGAGTCCGGCGCCGACACCGTCATCTGCGACGGTGAGCTCAGCCCGGGCCAGCTCATCCACCTCGAGGACGTCGTCAAGGTCAAGGTCATCGACCGCACGGCGCTGATCCTCGACATCTTCGCCCAGCACGCCAAGTCCCGAGAGGGCAAGGCGCAGGTCGCGCTCGCGCAGATGCAGTACATGCTGCCGAGGCTGCGCGGCTGGGGCCAGTCGCTGTCCCGGCAGATGGGCGGCGGCAAGGGCGGCGGCCTCGCCACCCGTGGTCCCGGTGAGACCAAGATCGAGACGGACCGGCGACGGATCCGCGAAAAGATGGCCAAGATGCGCCGGGAGATCGCGGACATGAAGACCGGCCGCGAGATCAAGCGCCAGGAGCGCAAGCGCCACAAGGTGCCCTCGGTCGCCATCGCCGGCTACACCAACGCCGGCAAGTCCTCCCTGCTCAACCGTCTCACCGGCGCCGGCGTCCTGGTCGAGAACGCCCTGTTCGCGACCCTGGACCCGACCGTGCGCCGGGCCGAGACCCCGAGCGGCCGCCTGTACACGCTGGCGGACACGGTCGGTTTTGTACGGCACCTGCCGCACCACCTGGTCGAGGCGTTCCGCTCCACCATGGAGGAGGTCGGCGAGTCCGACCTGATCCTGCACGTGGTGGACGGCTCGCACCCGAACCCGGAGGAGCAGCTGGCCGCCGTGCGCGAGGTGATCAGGGACGTCGGTGCGGTCGACGTACCGGAGATCGTCGTGATCAACAAGGCGGACGCGGCCGACCCGCTGACCCTTCAGCGCCTGATGCGGATCGAGACGCGCTCCATCGCGGTCTCGGCACGCACCGGCCAGGGCATCGACGAACTGCTGGCCCTGATCGACAACGAGCTGCCGCGGCCGTCCGTCGAGATCGAGGCCCTGGTGCCGTACACCCACGGCAAGCTGGTCGCCCGCGCCCACACCGAGGGCGAGGTGATCTCCGAGGAGCACACCCCGGAGGGCACACTGCTCAAGGTCCGGGTGCACGAGGAACTGGCGGCGGATCTCGCACCGTACGTTCCGGCGCCGACTGCCTGAGCCGGCCACAACCGCCAGAACTGAGGAAGGCCCGCCCCCTGTCGCAGGGGGGCGGGCCTTCCGTGTGTGCTCAGTGCGCGCTGGTCACCGGCCGCCGTATGTCCTGCTCATGTTCTGGTACAGCGTCTCGGCTCCCGCTCCGAGCTGGGGGCCCGCGAGCCAGGTGTTGTCCTCCGGGCCGATCGAGGTGTTCGACACCAGCTTGGTGTCGCCATTGACGACCCGGAACCAGCCGCCGCCCGAGGAACCGCCGGTCATGGTGCAGCCGATGCGGTACATCGTCGGCAGGGCCGGGCTCAGCGAGAGACGGCCCGGACGGTCGACGCACTTGAACATCTTCAGCCCGTTGAACGGCGGCGCCGCCGGGTAGCCCCAGGCACCCATCGTGTCGACCTCCGTCGCGGACGGGGCGGTGAAGTCGACGTCCAGGGCGCCGGTGGTCTCCTCCAGGGACTTCGCGCCGGACTCCGGCTTCACATGCAGCACCGCGTAGTCGTACGCGGCCCCCGCGCCGCCCGTCTCCGAGCCGCCCTGGATCCACTCGCTGGAGGTCGAGACCCAGTCGGCCCACCAGTTGCCGTAGGGGGCGATCTCCGTGGTCGTGGCATTGCCCAGCTCCGCCTCGGACTTGCCGAGGTCGTTGTACGCCGGGACGAAGGCGATGTTGCGGTACCAGCCACCGCCCTGGCCGGCGTGCACACAGTGGCCCGCCGTCCAGACGAGGTTGGACTTGCCGGGGTGGTTGACGTCCTTGACGACGGTGCCCGAGCAGACGGCCGGGCCGTCGGGGGTGTCGAAGAAGACCTTGCCGACGGGCGCGGCGTTCTCGTGGTACGGCGTCTTCTCGGCCGTGGCCTGGACGGGCGCCGGCTCCGGATCGCTCACGCCCTGATCGGCGGCGTCGTCCTGCGTGGTGACCGTCTTGTTGGCCTCCTTCGCGGACTGCATCCGCTCAGGCTTCCACAGGCCCTCGATGACCGGGTTGACGAAGTCCTCGGCCTCACTGAGCCACTTGTCCTTGTCCCAGTCCTTCCAGGCGCCGTCCTTCCACTCGTCGACGTCGATCCCGTGCTCCTTGAGCTTGTCCGCGATCTCGGACGGGATCTGGATGCCGCCACCGGCGTCTTCGGCCCCGGCGGCCCGCGAGGCGGCGGCGCCGGCCCGGTCGCTCGTGGAGTCCCCGGCCGAGCCGCCACAGGCGGTCGCGGTCAGCGCCAGCGCGGCGACCAGGCCGGTGGCGGCGAGGAGGGAACGCCGCCCGCGATGTGGAGCGGCAGGCGATGGTACGGAACGCGTGGAACGCATGGTGCTGTAACCCCCGTTGAAGCGTGGTGCTGCGATGGGCGCCTTGATGGCGGATGCTTGCTCGCCCCGCAGGGGGCCCTCTGCCATTTCTGCGCGGCCCCCCGGACGCGACAACCCACTATGCCCGTGGAGTTGAGATCGAACGGCGGTGAGAAGGTGAAGGTTTCACCCTGGTGACGCCTGCTTCCAGGCGCCGGGTTCCCCGGGGAGCCGTGGTTCCACCGTTGAGGTCCCCTACCGTCCCACCGCCGTCGTCGCTGTCAACTCCGAGTTTCCGTGCGCATCACTGACCGGTGAACTTCTCGCTCACCCCGTCGAACACGGCCTTGGCCTCCTTGCCCAGCCGCGGACCCGCCAGCCAGCCCGCGTCCACCGGCCCGATCGAGGTGTTGGACACCAGCGCCGGCTTGCCGTCCGAGCCCGCCGCGATCCAGCCGCCACCGGACGAACCGCCGGTCATCGTGCAACCGATGCGGTACATGGTCGGGTCGGACGCCCTGAGAGACAGCCGACCCGGCTGGTCCTCGCACTGGTACAGCTTCTGGCCGTCGAACGGCGCGGCAGCCGGGTAGCCGACGGCCTTGATGCTGTCCACGTCGGGGACGGCCGGCACGTTGAAGTCCACAGGGAGGGCCGAACCGACCGTCTCCTCCAGGGACTTACCGCTGCCGCCCGCCTCCGGCTTCACATGGAGCACGGCGAAGTCGTACGGCGCGCCGTCCCCGCCCGTCGGACCGCCCTGCGCGATCCACTGGTCCGAGGTCTGCGCCCAGTCCGCCCACCAGACGCCGTACGGCGCGGCCTGCTCCTTGGTGGCGTTCTCCATCGCGGCCGCCCCCAGGGCCTTGTCGTTGTACGACGGGACGAACGCGATGTTGCGGTACCAGCCGCCGCTCTTGCCGGCATGCACACAGTGGCCCGCCGTCCACACCATGTTGGACTTACCGGGATTGGCCGGATCCTGTACGACCGTCGCCGAGCAGACCATCGTGCCTTCGGGGGAGTCGAAGAACACCTTGCCGGCCTCGGGCGCGTTGGCGTGGTACGTGGGCGACACGGCCTTCGCGTCCACTGGCTCTGGCGTCGGGTCGGTCACACCCTGGTCACCGGAGAGGTCGTTGTCGTCGACGCCCCGGTCCGGGTCCTCAGCGTCGCGCATGCGGTCCGGGTCCCACAGACCTTCGATGATCGGGTTGATGTAGTCCTTGGCCTCGCGCAGCCAGTCGTCCCGGTCCCAGTTCTTCCAGGCGCCGTCCTTCCACTTGTCGAGATCGATCCCGTGTTCCTTGAGCTGGTCCTTGATGTCGTCCGGGATCGTGATCTTGCCCTCGCCCCCGGCCGCGGCGGACGCACTCGCCTCGCCACCAGCCTCGGTGCCGCCCGACTCGCAGGCGGTGACGGTGAGCGTCAGCGCCGCCGCGAGCGCGAGCAGCGGCAGCGGGGAGGTTCTGCGGCGCGCGCTCCTCCCTCGACGGGCGGTGAACGACGGCCGTATCGATCGCATGATCTGTCTCCCCCTGAGGTGACGGTTCGTGGTGCCACGCCGTGACGCTTCGCCGATCGCTTGCCGATCACTCACTGATCGCTCGCCGGCCGTGCTGTCACGGCGCGTTGGGACGGCATCACACACTATGTGCTCGCTGTGGGTGAGTTCCGACGGAACGGCAACGGTTTCGCTACGAGCCGTCTGAACAGGCAACTTGCTGGCAGAGCAGCCGATTTGAAGTCTCCCGGTGTCCGGTTTTGTCGGGCACTGCCCCTGCCGGCCGAGGCCTATTCGGTGGCGGATGTCACGGTGAGGTTCGTGACGGCGCCGTGGATCGGGCCGGGTGGGCGGTCGGTGCCGAGCGTCGACGGATCGGCGTGCACGCCGTCGCCGAGCCGGGATATGTCGATGCCGACAACGCGTCAACACGGAGCAGGGGGCGTGGGAACCGGACAGCCACCACCCCGTGACCGCCAGACGCCACTGCCACCGTCGCCACGGACCGACCACCAACGGTTTCGTCTCGGCAAGGATCTTGAAGCAACCCGTAACCCGGTGAACGGTCCACGGTTGGTAGCCGTGGGGGTCCGCCGCCCGTGAGCGGCCCCCTGTGCCCAGTTCCCCGGAGTTTCGAGTGGACGCTCGCGGGGCTTCGTATGTCGGGTCGGGCGAGGATGTGAAAGACCTGCTCGCCCCTGGACAGCGGGAGGACAGGGAGCCATGGCCGTGACCGAATCTGTGCGCGGGGACACGTCCGAGTCGGCGGGGGTGGGCGCCGTACACGAGGGGATCCTGCGACGGCAGTCGGCGCGCGAGTCGGCGGCGCGCACCTACGCACGTGCCCTGCCCATCGTGCCGGTGCGAGCACGTGGACTGACCATCGAGGGAGCGGACGGCAGCCGCTACCTGGACTGCCTCTCCGGCGCCGGGACGCTGGCGCTCGGACACAACCACCCCGTGGTTCTGGAGGCCATCCGCAAGGTCCTCGACTCCGGCGCCCCCCTGCATGTCCTCGACCTGGCGACCCCGGTCAAGGACGCCTTCATCACCGAGCTGTTCCGCACCTTGCCGCCCGGGCTCGCCGACAACGCACGCGTGCAGTTCTGCGGACCGGCCGGCACGGACGCGGTGGAAGCCGCCTTCAAGCTCGTCCGGGCCGCGACCGGACGAACGGGCATCCTCGCCTTCAGCGGCGCCTACCACGGCATGACCGCCGGCGCGCTCGAAGCGTCCGGCGGCGCCTTCGACGTACGGGTCGCGCGTCTGCCCTACCCACAGGACTACCGCTGCCCCTTCGGCGTCGGTGGTGAACGCGGCGCCGAACTCGCCGCCCGCTGGACCGAGTCCGTCCTCGACGACCCCAAGTCGGGCGTCCGCCACCCCGCCGGGATGATCCTCGAACCCGTCCAGGGCGAGGGCGGAGTGATCCCCGCCCCGGACGAATGGATGCGGCGCATGCGCCAGATCACGGCCGACCGGTCCATCCCCCTGATCGCCGACGAGGTCCAGACGGGCGTCGGGCGCACCGGCTCCTTCTGGGCCGTGGAGCACAGCGGCATCACCCCCGACGTGATGGTCCTCTCCAAGGCCATCGGAGGCAGCCTGCCGCTGGCGGTCATCGTCTACCGCGACGATCTGGACGCCTGGCAACCCGGCGCCCACGCCGGCACCTTCCGCGGCAACCAACTCGCCATGGCCGCCGGCATGGCGACCCTCGCCTACGTTCGTGAGCACCGCCTCGCCGAGCGCGCGGCTGACCTGGGCGCGCGGATGCTGCACCAACTCCGCGGACTCGCCGATGACTTCGAGTGCATCGGGGATGTGCGTGGGAGGGGATTGATGATCGGCGTCGAGGTGGTGGAGCCGGAGGCAGAGCCTGTGCGTGACAGGGAGCGGTCGTCGGTCCTGGCGGGTCGCGGCGAGGCGTTGGCCGCTCCGTACTGGCATGGGGGAGCGGACGAACGGGCCGTGCCAGGAGGTTCGGCCAGCCCTGGGGGTATCGGCGGTCGTAGGAGTGGGGCTGGCGGGCTCATGGGCCCCGACCCTGACCGGGCTGTGGGCGGTACACCGGCAGGCGTCGCCCCTGCCGGCCGCGCAGCACCCACGGTATCGGCAGCACCCACCGCAGCGGCGGCGATGCAGGGCGGCGAGGACCACCACCCTCGACCGGCAGCCCCCGAACTCGCGATCGCCATCCAGCGCGAGTGCCTGCGACGTGGCCTGATCGTCGAGCTCGGCGGCCGCCACTCCAGCGTCGTACGGCTCCTTCCACCCCTCACCATCAGCGACGAGCAGGCGACCGCCGTGCTCGACCGTCTCGCGGATGCGGTGGACGCGGTATCCCGCAACCACGCGGGTCAGGGCCGGCTGCAACGACCGCAACCTGGCCAGCAGCGACGCTCCGACCGAGCGAATCGCGCGGACCGAGCCGATCGCGCAGACCACACCGAGCGCGCTGATCGCGCAGATCACACCGAGCGCGCCGATCGCGCGGACCAGGTGGGGTAGCACCGCAGGAGGCAGCAGGGACGTGCAGGTGCGATTACCGATCCGTGCCCTCTCTCGGCGACGGCCTACTCCCAAGCCAAGCATCACGTTCCCTCGCAGCCTCAACTCCAACTGACCCACCCCCCTCCCTCTGCACCATCCGAACGCGGCACTCCAGCCCCCCCCCACAAAGCAGTACGGCTACCGCTGCCGCGCGAGCCGGAATCACTTCACGAGGACCAACCTTGAACAGCACCCCCACAACCGCCGGCCGCCGTCTTACCCGACCGCTCCGCGAAGACGCACCGCAGGAACCAGCCGCGGCACAGCGGGCAACTTCTGCGTCGGCGCACGGAGCAGCCCCAAGGCGGGGACCGATCCGCACGCCGATGCAGAGCGGCGCCCCGGATATCCAGCAACTCCCGGATGAGACTTCCGACCTGTTGGAGCACCCCGACCCGCACACCGCAGCCCAGGCCGCCGCCGTGGAGAACCTGCTCCGCTGCTGGGTACGCGAGACCAACGCCCCGGCCCCCCACGACGGGATTCTTCGCATCCTGCTGCCTGCCACCGGCACGGCCCTGGTCGCTCCGGTCCACTACTGGTCCCCGACGGGGTGGCACCGCCTCGCCCTTCCACATCTGGCCGCCGCCACAGATCAGTCCTCGCTCATCGACTCCGTCACCCTCGCAGCACTGCTCACCAGGGAGGCGCTATACCAGACCTCCGATGCACCCGAGACCTCCTCAGTACCGTCACCCCCACCCGCGACGCTCTCCGCGATGACCGCCGCCACCGACCTCGTCGCCCGCGTCGCCGACTCCGCCCAACGAACCGCCACCTTCATCAGCGAGCGTCGGCACAACCCGGCCGACAGCCCTGACCTCTTCCTCGCGGCCGAGCAAGCGCTCCTCCTCGGACACCCGCACCACCCGACGCCGAAGAGTCGCGAGAGCCTCTCCGAGACCGAAGCCCGGCTGTATTCACCCGAGCTCCGCGGCTCCTTCCATTTGCGCTGGTTGGCCGTATCTCCTTCTGTGCTCGCCACTGACTCGGCGTGGACCGAACGCGGCCGTGCCGTCCCCGCCCCGCAGCTCACCGCCCGACTTGCCGGCCCCGACCTGTCCCTGCCGGACGGCTATGCGGCCCTGCCGCTCCATCCCTGGCAAGCGCGCGAGGTACGGCACCGCCCCGAGAGTGCCGCTCTGCTCGATGCCGGACTACTTGTCGACCTCGGCGACCTTGGCGATCACGGCAACCACAGCAACCACAGCAACCACAGCGGACCGTGGCATCCCACCTCCTCCGTACGCACCGTCTATCGGTCCGGCGCTCCGGCCATGCTCAAGCTCTCGCTGGGTCTGCGCATCACCAACTCCCGGCGTGAGAACCTCCGCAAGGAGCTGCACCGCGGCGTGGAGGCGCACAGGCTCCTGCGCAGTGGTCTCGCGGCGCAGTGGCAAGGCGCGCACCCGGCATTCGACATCGTTCGCGACCCGGCCTGGCTCGCCGTCGACGGGCTGGATGGAGCCCCCGTGCCAGGTCTCGACGTGATGATCCGGCACAACCCCTTCCGGCCCTCCGACGATGTGTCCTGCGTAGCCGGACTCGTTTCACCCCTTCCTCACCCACAAACCGGCATCAGCTCAGATCGACGGCAGCCGGACAGGGAGCCGCTGCGGTCCCGGCTCGCCCAGCTGATCACGCGTCTCGCCGCCCGAACCGGTCGCTCCCGGGAAGCCGTTGCCGCCGAGTGGTTCCTGCGTTACCTCGCACATGTCGTTCGCCCTGTGCTGTGGCTGGACGCCGAGGCCGGCGTCGCCCTGGAGGCGCACCAGCAGAACACGTTGCTTCTGTTGGACGGCGACGGCTGGCCCTCGGGAGGCCGGTACCGCGACAACCAGGGCTACTACTTCCGTGAGTCCCGGCGCGCGGAGCTGGAGGCCCGGCTGCCCGGCATCGGCGAGCACAGCGACACCTTCGTCTCGGACGAGGTCACCGACGAGCGCTTCGCGTACTACCTCGCGATCAACAACGTCTTCGGTCTCATCGGCGCGTTCGGCTCCCAACGTCTCGTCGACGAACAACTGCTGCTCGCTGCTTTCCGTCGTTTTCTCGGCGAAGTGGTCGTCGGTCCCACCCGGCTGCGTACGTCACTCCCGGCCCGCCTGCTCGACTCATCGGTCCTGCGCTGCAAAGCAAACCTCCTGACCCGCATCCACGGCCTCGATGAACTCGAAGGCCCGGTCGATACCCAGTCCGTCTACGTCACGATCGCCAACCCCTTGCATTCCTGAGGAACATGCCCGATCCCGCTTCCTGAGAGGAGCGTCTCCGTGCCTCCCACCGACGCGAGTGCCAACGCAGGCGCCGCCCCGGTCACCGACATCGGCTCCACGAGTCCGACTGCTCGTGAGAGCCGTATCGGCCCGGCTGCCGACGCAGGCCCAGACAGCGAGGACACGCTGGACCTGCATCTGCCCGACGAATTCGTCGCGCTCTTCGGGAAGGACACCGCTGGCGGCGGGAGGCCGAGCCTTGCCACAGCCACAGCCACAGCCAGTGGCGCGGCCAGCGCCACAGCCACAAGTGCAGGTACCGGCACCGGCACTGACCCGGGCACTGGCGGCGGCGTAGACACCCGTACGTCCGGGGGTGCACCTGCTTCCGACGTCCCGAACGCCGACGACCTCCTCGGAGGCGTCCCCGACTGGGGACCAGTCAGCACGCCGGCAGGCGCGCTGCACCTGGTACCCGTGCGAATCGAGCGAGACCTCCTGATCATCAGCCGCTGGATGCACGATCCCGCCGTCACAGCGTTCTGGGGCCTCGCCGGACCGGAGGACGCCATCGAGGAGCATCTGAGGTCTCAGCTCCTCGGCGACGGACGCAGCGTCCCGTGCATGGGTCTGCTGGAGGGCACGCCGATGAGTTACTGGGAGATCTACCGCGCCGACCTCGACCCGCTGGCTCGCCACTACCCGGCCAGGCCCTACGACACCGGAGTTCATCTCCTCATCGGTGCTGTGGGTGATCGAGGGCGAGGACTCGGCGGAACTCTTCTTCGAGCTGTCGCCGACCTCGCACTCGACAAACAGTCCGCCTGCGCTCGCGTCGTCGCCGAACCGGACATTCGCAACACCCCTTCAGTCGCCGCCTTCTTGACCGCCGGCTTCCGGTTCTCCGCCGAGATCGACCTGCCCAGCAAACGGGCCGCACTCGTGATCAGAGACCGGAGCCTGCGCCATCTGATGTGACGCCGCGTCGCAACGTCATCACTTTTGGTACACCGCTCGCACCGATCCGGTTCCCACTCCCGATGAACCGAATTCAGGCCGAGTCGATCTCTGCCCGGATGCAGCGGGACCCCGGGCACCAACCGATCGGGCTGTCGGCGCCCGAACCATCCCCGGCCCGACGCCGGAGGCACCCCGACCCACTCCCCATCACTCCCCCTCGCTCCGGGTCACTCCGGCCGAAGCCGACATCACTCCGTCCAAAGTCGACCGACCTTGATCGCATCCGACGCTCAACCGACCGCAACGAGCGAATTCCGCACCCACCCGAACCGTCCCTGACCTCGACCGAACCGCCACCGTGCCCACCCGGACCGATTCCGTAGACACCCGAACCCATTCGATCCCTGCCCGGGGAACGGCCGGTCTTGATCCAGTCCCCCGTCCCCACCGTGGTCGCTCGTTTGTCAGTCCCGAGTCGTAGGGTGGTCGCTCTATGGAAAAGCCCTCACTCCCCGAACTCCTGCATGCCGCCGTCACCGCTGTTGGCGGCACGGAGCGCCCCGGCCAGGTGACGATGGCCGAATCCGTCGCGGAGGCCATCGACGGCGGTACCCACCTGCTCGTCCAGGCCGGCACCGGCACCGGAAAGTCGCTCGGCTACCTCGTGCCCGCGCTCGCGCACGGGGAGCGTGTCGTCGTGGCGACGGCCACCCTGGCGCTTCAGCGCCAGCTCGTGGAGCGGGACCTGCCGCGCACCGTCGACGCGCTGCACCCGCTGCTGCGTCGTCGCCCGGAGTTCGCGATGCTCAAGGGCAGGTCGAACTACCTGTGTCTGCACCGCCTGCACGAAGGCGTCCCGCAGGACGAGGAGGAAGGCCTCTTCGACCAGTTCGAGGCGGCCGCACCCACCAGCAAGCTGGGCCAGGACCTGCTGCGGATGCGTGACTGGGCGGACGAGACGGAGACGGGCGACCGCGACGACCTGGCGCCCGGCGTGTCCGACCGCGCCTGGGCGCAGGTGTCGGTGTCGTCGCGGGAGTGCCTCGGCGCTACGAAGTGTGCGTACGGTGCCGAGTGCTTCGCCGAGATGGCCCGGGAGCGGGCCAAGCTGTCGGAAGTCGTGGTCACCAACCACGCACTGCTCGCGATCGACGCCATCGAAGGTGCCCCGGTCCTCCCGCAGCACGAGGTCCTGATCGTCGACGAGGCGCACGAACTGGTCTCCCGCGTCACCGGAGTCGCCACGGGCGAACTCACCCCGGGGCAGGTCAATCGCGCGGTGCGCCGCGCCTCGAAGCTCGTGAACGAGAAGGCCGCCGACCAGCTCCAGACCGCCGCCGAGGGCTTCGAACGGCTGATGGAGCTGGCCCTGCCGGGTCGCCTGGAGGAGATCCCGGAAGACCTGGCCTACGCACTCATGGCGCTGCGCGACGCCTGCCGCACCGTGATCTCCGCGATCGGTGCGACGCGCGACAAGTCCGTGCAGGACGAGGACGCGGTCCGTAAGCAGGCGCTGGCCTCGGTCGAGTCGGTGCACGACGTGGCGGAGCGGATCACCAACGGCTCCGAGTGGGACGTCGTCTGGTACGAACGGCACGACCGCTTCGGCGCGTCCCTGCGCGTGGCCCCCATGTCGGTGTCGGGCCTGCTGAGGGAGAAGCTCTTCGCCGACCGCTCCGTCACTCTGACCTCAGCGACCCTGAAGCTCGGCGGCGACTTCAACGGCGTCGGTGCGTCTCTCGGGCTCGCTCCGGAAGGCACGGAGGGTGACGACCTCCCGCAGTGGAAGGGCGTAGACGTCGGCTCGCCGTTCGAGTACCGCAAACAGGGCATTCTGTACGTCGCCAAGCACCTGTCGCGCCCCGCGCGGGACGGCGACCGCGTGGACATGCTCGACGAGCTGACCGAACTGATCCAGGCGGCCGGGGGCCGCACGCTCGGACTGTTCTCCTCGATGCGAGCCGCGCAGCTGGCCGCCGAGGAGCTCCGCTCCCGCATCCCCGAGTTCCCGATCCTCCTCCAGGGCGAGGAGACGCTCGGCGAGCTGATCAAGAACTTTGCCGCCGACCCGAAGACCTGCCTGTTCGGCACGCTCTCGCTCTGGCAGGGCGTCGACGTGCCCGGCCCCAGCTGCCAGCTGGTCGTCATGGACAAGATCCCGTTCCCGCGCCCCGACGACCCCTTGATGAGCGCCCGCCAGAAGGCCGTGGAGGACGCCGGCGGCAACGGCTTCATGGCGGTCGCCGCCACCCACGCCGCGCTGCTCATGGCGCAGGGCGCAGGCCGCCTCGTACGTGCTTCGGGGGACCGGGGCGTGGTGGCCGTCCTGGACCAGCGGCTGGCGACAGCCCGGTACGGGAGCTATCTGAAGGCGTCACTCCCCGACTTCTGGTACACGACGGACCGTAACCAGGTCCGGAAGTCGTTGGCCGCGATCGACGCGTCGGCGACGCAGGCGGAAGCGGAGGCCGAGGCAGCGGCGAAATAGCCGGGACCACCGTCGTTAGCCTGTCGCGGCACCGCGACAGGCTAACGACTGCTCCAAAAGCCGAGGGCACCGGGGCCATCCGACTCCGGCTCACCATCCGAAACAGCACAGGGCCCCGGAACCGGCGCAGGGGTTCCGGGGCCCGGTCAGGGGGCGAGGCCTATCGGCTCGCCCGCCGCAGCCGTCACACGCGCCGCAGCACCGCCACCACCTTGCCCAGGATGGTCGCGTCGTCGCCGGGGATCGGCTCGTACGCGGAGTTGTGCGGGAGGAGCCAGACGTGGCCGTCCTCGCGCTTGAAGCGCTTGACCGTGGCCTCGCCGTCGAGCATCGCGGCCACGATGTCGCCGTTCTCGGCGACCGGCTGACGACGGACCGTGACCCAGTCGCCGTCGCAGATCGCGGCCTCGATCATCGAGTCGCCGACGACCTTGAGCACGAACAGCTCACCGTCGCCGACCAGCTGCCGGGGGAGGGGGAAGACGTCCTCGACCGACTCCTCGGCGAGGATGGGGCCACCGGCGGCGATGCGGCCGACCAGCGGGACATACGACGCCGCGGGCTTGCCGGCGGTGTCCGTGGGCTGCACCGAGGCGGCCTGGTCGGAGCCGCGCACCTCGTACGCGCGCGGGCGGTGCGGGTCTCGGCGGAGGAAGCCCTTGCGCTCCAGTGCCATCAGCTGGTGCGCCACCGAGGACGTGCTGGACAGGCCGACCGCCTGGCCGATCTCCCGCATCGACGGCGGGTAGCCACGGCGCTGGACGGAATCCCTGATGACCTCGATCACGCGGCGCTGGCGGTCGGTGAGCCCTGAGCTGTCCGCCCGGATGCCGGGAGGTCGACCCGGTAGGGAGCGCTTTTGTCCCTCGGGATTCATGGCTTCGTTCATCGCATGCACCGGCTCGAGTCGGCCCTGGGAGCGGTCCTGGGCAGTGATGGTGGCACTGTCTGCGGTGGTGGTCACGTCGGCCCCTCTCGATGGTCTCCCTGCTGCACAACGGTAGTTGCTTTCGAAAGGTTGCGCCAAACACACGTTCGAGTGAAAAATCGCGAATCGGCTTACGTGATCGCATGTCGGGGTGTATGGCTAACGAACTGCCCGGCGGGCAAAAGGGCCCATTGTTGTACTCTTCACCGCCGGGGTGACGACCTCGTGGGTTGTTGCCCCAGTCTGCCATCCGGGATCAGCTCAGCCGGGAACCGACCCCCATCTCTGCGGGAGTCCCACGTCCCCTCCGTGTGGCGCTCACGGTATCTCCGTATGTGCCGTAGCGATACGGCTGTGCATCGGCGTGTGCGGCGGACCGGCGTGGCGGTACGCCACCTGCTCATGTCTGTGCGACACGCGCGTACGGCCTGGATGTATGAGCCAATCCCCACATCTAGTGGTTGGATTGCAGCAGCAGCCCAGAAGTTGTGGTCCCCCCGGTCCTCGGACCCTCGGAGATCGCCTATGCTTGGGGCTGCTTCGAGGGGCCCATGAGGCCCAGCGAGGCTATTGAGTCTGCTGTGAAGGAGGGTTGGGAGTTATGCACTGCCCCTTCTGCAGGCACCCCGACAGCCGTGTCGTCGACAGCCGTACGACCGACGACGGCACGTCGATCCGCAGGCGCCGCCAGTGTCCTGACTGCTCCCGTCGTTTCACGACGGTGGAGACATGCTCGCTGATGGTGATCAAGCGGTCCGGAGTCACCGAACCGTTCAGCCGTACCAAGGTCATCAACGGCGTGCGCAAGGCATGCCAGGGACGACCTGTCACCGAGGACGCGCTCGCCCAGCTCGGCCAACGGGTCGAGGAGGCGGTGCGGGCCACCGGAAGCGCCGAGCTGACCACCCACGACGTGGGACTGGCGATACTCGGCCCGTTGCAGGAACTCGACCTCGTCGCCTATCTGCGATTCGCCTCTGTCTACCGGGCTTTCGACTCGCTCGAGGACTTCGAGGCCGCGATCGTGGAGCTCCGGGAGACGACGGGACGCTCCGCCGCGGACAAGGACGACCGCGAGGACAACGTGGGCGCAGTCACGGGGGGCCAGGAAGACGATCGCGGGTCCGGAGGGACTGCACAGGTCCCCGTTCCCGCCAACGCCGCCGAATAGGGCGGGCCGGATCCGGATGTCAGACCCCGGATCCGGCCGAGAGGGCGGCTACAGAAGACCTGCTGCGGGTGGCGATCAGAGGGTGCCCGCAGCAACAGACAGAACACGTGCCACGGGGAACATCGGGGCACTTCAGGGCGTTTTAGCCCGTACAGGGAGGCGGCATGACAGAGACGGCGAGCGGTCCGGCACGGAGTTCCCGCGCCAAGGGCACCAAGGCGACCAAGGGACTGCGTATCGAGCGCGTCCACACCACCCCCGGCGTGCACCCGTACGACGAGGTGGCCTGGGAGCGCCGTGACGTCGTCATGACCAACTGGCGCGACGGCTCGGTCAACTTCGAGCAGCGCGGCGTCGAGTTCCCCGACTTCTGGTCGGTGAACGCGGTCAACATCGTCACCAGCAAGTACTTCCGCGGTGCCGTCGGCACCCCGCAGCGCGAGGTGAGCCTCAAGCAGCTCATCGACCGCATCGTGAAGACGTATCGGAAGGCCGGCGAGGACTACAAGTACTTCGCCTCGCCCGCCGACGCCGAGATCTTCGAGCACGAGCTGGCGTACGCCCTCCTGCACCAGATCTTCAGCTTCAACAGCCCCGTCTGGTTCAACGTCGGCACGCCCCAGCCGCAGCAGGTCTCGGCCTGCTTCATCCTGTCCGTCGACGACTCCATGGAGTCGATCCTCGACTGGTACAAGGAAGAGGGCATGATCTTCAAGGGCGGCTCCGGCGCCGGCCTGAACCTCTCCCGCATTCGCTCCTCCAAGGAACTGCTGTCCTCCGGCGGCAACGCCTCCGGTCCGGTCTCCTTCATGCGCGGTGCCGACGCCTCCGCAGGAACGATCAAGTCGGGCGGTGCCACCCGCCGCGCCGCCAAGATGGTCATCCTCGACGTCGACCACCCCGACATCGAGGACTTCATCGAGACCAAGGTGAAGGAAGAGGAGAAGATCCGCGCCCTGCGTGACGCGGGCTTCGACATGGACCTGGGCGGCGACGACATCACGTCCGTCCAGTACCAGAACGCCAACAACTCGGTCCGCGTGAACGACACGTTCATGAAGGCCGTCGAGTCGGGCGGCAAGTTCGGCCTGACCTCCCGTATGACCGGCGAGGTCATCGAAGAGGTCGACGCCAAGGCCCTGTTCCGCAAGATGGCCGAGGCCGCCTGGGCCTGCGCCGACCCCGGCATCCAGTACGACGACACCATCAACCACTGGCACACGTGCCCGGAGTCCGGCCGCATCAACGGCTCGAACCCGTGCAGCGAGTACATGCACCTGGACAACACGTCCTGCAACCTCGCCTCGCTGAACCTGATGAAGTTCCTGAAGGACGACGGCAAGGGCAACCAGTCCTTCGACGTCGAGCGCTTCGCGAAGGTCGTCGAGCTCGTCATCACCGCGATGGACATCTCCATCTGCTTCGCGGACTTCCCGACGCAGAAGATCGGTGAGAACACGCGCGCGTTCCGCCAGCTCGGCATCGGCTACGCCAACCTCGGCGCCCTGCTGATGGCGACCGGCCACGCGTACGACTCCGACGGCGGCCGTGCCCTGGCCGGTGCCATCACCTCCCTGATGACCGGCACCTCGTACCGCCGTTCCGCCGAACTCGCCGCGGTCGTCGGCCCGTACGACGGCTACGCCCGCAACGCGACGCCGCACCTGCGCGTCATGAAGCAGCACGCCGACGCCAACGGCAAGGCCGTCCGCATGGACGACCTCGACACGCCGATCTGGGCCGCCGCCACGGAGGCCTGGCAGGACGTGCAGCGCCTTGGTGAGAAGAACGGTTTCCGTAACTCTCAGGCGTCCGTCATCGCCCCGACCGGCACCATCGGTCTGGCGATGTCCTGCGACACCACCGGTCTTGAGCCCGACCTCGCGCTGGTCAAGTTCAAGAAGCTGGTCGGCGGCGGCTCGATGCAGATCGTCAACGGCACGGTCCCGCAGGCCCTGCGCCGCCTGGGCTACCAGGAGGAGCAGATCGAGGCGATCGTCGCCCACATCGCCGACCACGGCAATGTCGTCGACGCCCCGGGCCTCAAGCACGAGCACTACGAGGTCTTCGACTGCGCCATGGGCGAGCGCTCCATCTCCGCGATGGGCCACGTCCGCATGATGGCCGCGATCCAGCCGTGGATCTCCGGCGCCCTGTCCAAGACGGTCAACATGCCGGAGTCGGCGACCGTCGAGGAGGTCGAGGAGATCTACTTCGAGGCCTGGAAGATGGGCGTCAAGGCGCTCGCGATCTACCGCGACAACTGCAAGGTCGGCCAGCCCCTCTCCGCCAAGACCAAGGAGAAGGAGAAGGCAGAGATCACGGAGAAGGCCGAGGCCACCATTCGTGAGACGGTCGAGAAGGTCGTCGAGTACCGCCCGGTCCGCAAGCGCCTCCCGAAGGGCCGTCCCGGCATCACCACGTCCTTCACCGTCGGCGGCGCCGAGGGCTACATGACCGCCAACTCCTACCCGGACGACGGTCTCGGCGAGGTCTTCCTGAAGATGTCCAAGCAGGGCTCGACGCTCGCGGGCATGATGGACGCCTTCTCGATCGCGGTCTCCGTCGGTCTCCAGTACGGCGTGCCGCTGGAGACGTACGTCTCGAAGTTCACCAACATGCGCTTCGAGCCGGCCGGCATGACGGACGACCCGGACGTGCGGATGGCGCAGTCGATCGTCGACTACATCTTCCGCCGCCTGGCGCTGGACTTCCTGCCCTTCGAGACGCGCTCCGCGCTCGGCATCCACTCCGCCGAGGAGCGTCAGCGGCACCTCGAGACGGGCTCCTACGAGCCCAACGAGGACGAGGTCGACGTCGAGGGCCTGGCGCAGTCGGCGCCTCGCGCCCAGGAGCTGAAGGCCGTCGCCACGCCGAAGGCCGAGGCCTCGGCGGCCAAGCCCGCCCCGCAGCAGGCACACACCAGTGCCGAGCTGGTGGAGATGCAGCTGGGCATCCAGGCCGACGCTCCGCTGTGCTTCTCCTGCGGCACGAAGATGCAGCGGGCCGGCTCCTGCTACATCTGCGAGGGCTGCGGCTCGACCAGCGGTTGCAGCTGACAGCGCCCGGGGCTCGGCCCCGGACCGTTCGGAAAGCCCTGAAGGGCTCTGACGGCAGGTAGCTCACAAAGAGGGGCGCCGACGACATGTCGGCGCCCCTCTTCGTCGTACGGCCCGCGTGTGCGTGTTGCCTCCCCACGCGTGTGCGAGCCACTCTCAGGGCTGGCGAGCCCTGCCCATGACCGCTGTGAAGGTCTCCGGGTCGTCCTCGAAACCGTGGATGCCCGGGTGGAACTCCCACGTGCTCGATCCTTCGCGCACGAACTCCGCGACCGTGGCCGCCGTCGAGCCGAGCACGCCGCCGAAGTCGTCCTCGGCCAGCACGGTGTAGCCCTCACGGATGCGCAGGGCGGGCTTGATGACACTGACGAAGGTGCGCTCCGCCGGGCGCTGCTGGATCACGACGCCGACCATCACGCGCGCGTACCGGCTGTCGAGCCGGTCGAGTTCAACGGTGAGCACCTCGTCCCAGCCGAAGCCCTTGCCGTCCTTGCTGTCCCGGTTGAGATAGATGGTGCCGTCAGGAGAGCGGCTGTCGAAGTGCACCACGTAAGCGGGATCGCCGTAGGGATCGCTCGTCAGATAGGTCGCGGCCACTATGTCCAGATCGGTGGGCGGCTGCCCGGCGGGACTCGGATCCCACTTGAGTGAGATCTCGACTTTCCGGTTTCCCTTGTTGATGGCGTTCACCAGGCTTCCCCTTCCCCGTCATGCGAATGCTCCCAGCCCGAACTGCCCTGTGGACGAGGCCGGTTGTCCATCCTGCCACGCCTGCGGGTTCGCGGGCGGAGGACCAGTGGGGCAGACAGTGACCGACGCCACGCTGATGGGCCTTACCATGGCGCGGTGCTGGTCAAGTGGATTCGCTGCACCGTGGTGGACCGCCGCGGCTTCGAGCGGGGGCAGCGAAAATGGGCGGGGCTTCTGGGGGAGCCGGGATTTCGGGGGCAGGGTGGTGGCTGGAGCCGGGGGCGGCAGGGGGTGGCGCACATCTTCTCGTTCTGGGAGAGCCGTTCCTTCTACGACTCCTTCATGGCCCGCTCCCATGACCGGCTGGCCGCGGCCCAGTCCGGCACCTTCAAGGACATGCAGGTCAAGCTCTTCGACTACCGCTTCGACGTGAAGACCGGCTTCGAGCCGCGCTTCACCGACGCGGACCTGGTCCGGGTGGCCCACTGCCGTGTCCACGAGGAGCGCGCCGAGCACTTCACACTCATGCAGGAGAAGGTTTGGAACCCCGCCATGGCCGGCTCCCCGGGCATGGTCCGCGGGCTGTTCGGTGAGGCGCCGGGGCATGAGTTCCTGGTGCTGTCGATGTGGCACTCGGCCGCCGAACACGGCAAGTACCGGACCGAGCGCGTGGAGCGACTGGCCTTGCGTGCCCAGATCGAGGCGGATGTCGCGGCCCTCACAGGTGACATCGTGGACCTCGAAGCCACCTGGACGGTTTGACATGGTTTGAAATCCAAACCCGCTACGCGGGCGTCCTGATGTGGCAGGTGATACAGGAAATGTGTGACCTACGCCGTATGGAGCCCGTACGAGTGCTCGATCAGCCGTCGGCCGATCTAGGGTTTTGGCATGGCACGACCACGGCGCATCGTCCTTGTCCGACACGGGGAGTCAACGGGCAATGTTGATGACACCGTTTACGAGCGTGAGCCCGACCACGCGCTGGCCCTGACCGAGCGGGGCTGGCGGCAGGCGGAGGAGACGGGCAAACGCCTGCGGGAGGTGTTCGGCCGCGAGCGCGTCAGCGTGTACGTCTCGCCCTACCGTCGTACCCACGAGACGCTCCGCGCCTTCCATCTTGACCCCGAGCTCATACGGGTGCGCGAGGAACCCCGCCTGCGCGAGCAGGACTGGGGGAACTGGCAGGACCGCGACGACGTACGTCTCCAGAAGTCCTACCGGGACGCCTACGGCCACTTCTTCTACCGCTTCGCCCAGGGCGAGTCCGGCGCAGACGTGTACGACCGGGTCGGCAACTTCCTGGAGAGCCTGTACCGCAGCTTCGAAGCGCCCGATCATCCACCGAACGTGCTGCTGGTGACCCACGGACTGGCCATGCGGCTGTTCTGTATGCGCTGGTTCCACTGGACGGTCGCTGACTTCGAGTCGCTGTCGAACCCCGGGAACGCGGAGATGCGGATGCTCGTTCTCGGGGACGACGGCAAGTACACGCTTGACCGGCCGTTCGAACGCTGGCGTGATCCGGAACCGTACGGGATCACCGGATAGAGTGGCAGGGCGATGACCGCTGATTCCTCTCCCGAAGGGCGCCTGGACCGCGCCCTCGCCAGCCTGCGTGGACTCGCGGTGGGGGACGCCCTCGGCTCGCAGTTCTTCGTGCCGGTGAACTATCCGCTGCTGAAGCGGCGCGAGCTTCCGTCCGGCCCCTGGCAATGGACGGACGACACCGAGATGGCCTGCTCCGTGGTCGCCGTCCTGGCCGCCCACCACCGCATCGACCAGGACGCCCTGGCCCGCTCCTTCGCCGAGCATCACGACTTCGACCGCGGCTACGGCCCTGCGGTCAACCGGCTGCTGCGCCTGGTCAGGGAAGGCGGGGACTGGCGCGAGCTGTCAGCCGCGCTCTTCAACGGTCGGGGCTCCTGGGGCAACGGCGCCGCGATGCGGATCGCACCCCTCGGGGCCTGGTACGCGGACGACCCCGAGCAGGCGACCCACCAGGCCGAGATCTCCGCCTACCCCACGCATCAGCACCGCGAGGCCGTGGTCGGCGCCATGGCCGTCGCCGCGGCTGCCGCGCTGGCCGCCGCCCCCGGCGGTCCGCCCAGTCCGGAATCGCTCCTGGACGACGTTGTCGCTCTGGTTCCGAAGAGTGCGGTCGGGGCAGGTCTGCGGCGCGCCCGGGACATGCTCGACTACGGCGATGCCGGCACCGTCGCGGCCGTCCTGGGCTGCGGACGGCGTACGACGGCTCACGACACCGTGCCCTTCGCCCTCTGGTCCGCCGCACGGACCCTGGGCGACTACGAGCGGGGCTTCTGGACGACCGCTCAGGTCGGCGGCGACGTCGACACCACGTGCGCCATCGTGGGCGGCGTGATCGGCTCCGGGAAGGCCGGGTCGGTGCCCGCGGAATGGGCGGAGCAGACCGAGGCACTGCCCGAGTGGGCGCCGAGGGCGATGACGGCCTAGGGCTGGGGCATTGTCCGAGTGGGCGCTGAGGGCGATGACGGCCTAGAGCTGGAGGCATGGCCCGAGTGGGTGCCGACGACGATGACGGCCCAGCGCCGTGCGGCGGCTCGGCTCTGCCGGAGCTCTCGATAACTTTCCGTATATCCCGGGAACTCTGCGTGACGGTTGGTCCGTTGTCGTGGCAGTTGGAGTGCGACCGGTGGGCAGCACACACAGGTCTCACGCGAGGGGCGCAGGGGGTGGAGTCATGGGGTTCACGTCGGTGCTGGGCGCGCTGTGCGTCGCGGCGGCTGCAGTGTGGGGCGGGCTGTGGCCTGCCCGCCCCATCGCGTCTCGCCCCACGACGGTCGCCGTGAAGGAGGTGCGGATGACCGGATCGTCGCCCTCGCTTCGGGTCCCCCGGACCCGATCCGGCCATCCGCGGCCCTTCGGGGGTCCGGCCAGGTCAGCCGGCCATCGGCCCCGCCGTCCCGGAGAGAGCGTCCAGATCGCTCTTGCGGACCCGGATCACGAACCAGGCGGTGGCCAGGGCGAGGACGGCCATCGCTGCGGCCGCCACGAAGCCCGTCGAGATGCCCTGCGTGAGCACTTCGTGGCCCCACCGACCGGGCAGCTGGTGCGTCTTGGCGAACTCAGCCTTCTGTTCTGCCGATCCCTCCGTCATGAACTTCGGCAGTTGCTTCTCCGCCTCGTCCTTGCTGGCCGTGCCGAACACCGTCGTCAGGATGGAGAGGCCGAGCGAACCGCCCACCTGCTGCGTGGCGTTGAGAAGCCCGGACGCGGCGCCCGCCTCGTGCTGGGCGACACCGGAAACCGCGGTGATCGTCAGCGTCACGAAGTTCAGACCCATACCGAAGCCGAACACCAGCATCGGGCCGAGCACTCCGCCGACATACGAGCTGTCCGCGGTGATGAGAGTCTGCCAGGCCAGCCCGATCGCCGCGAGCGCCGAGCCCGCGAGCATGAAGGGCTTGGGGCCGAGCACCGGAAGGAAGCGCTGCGACAGCCCTGCTCCGAGCGCGATCACGACCGTCACGGGCAGGAAGGCGAGGCCGGCCTCGATCGGGCTGTACTGGAGCACGTTCTGCACGAACAGGACGATGTAGAAGAACATGCCGAACATCGCCGCGGCCAGGCTGAGCATGATCACATACGTGCCCGAGCGGTTGCGGTCGGCGAACATCTTCAGCGGGGTGATGGGTTCCTTGGCCCGCGATTCGATGAACGCGAAGGCCAGCAGCAGGACCACCGCGGCGGCGAACGAACCGATGGTCAGGCTGTCCCGCCAGCCCTCGTCCGCCGCGCGGATGAAGCCGTAGACCAGGGATGCCATGCCCGCCGTCGACGTCACCGCGCCCGCTATGTCGAAACGGCCGGTGTGCCGTTCGGACTCGCTGATGTACAGCGGTGCGAGCACTGCTATCGCGATGCCTATGGGCACGTTGACGAAGAGCACCCATCGCCAGTCGAGCCACTCGGTGAGCATGCCGCCCGCGAGCAGGCCGATCGCGCCACCGCCCGCCGAGACGGCGGCGAAGACGCCGAAAGCCCGGTTGCGTTCCGGTCCTTCGGGGAACGTGGTGGTGATGAGCGCCAGCGACGTGGGCGACGCGATTGCGCCACCCATGCCTTGGAGCACACGCGCGGCCAGCAACTGCCAGGGCTCCTGGGCCAGTCCGCCGAGCAGCGAGGCGAGCGTGAACAGCAGGATGCCGGTCATGAAGACCCGGCGGCGGCCCAGGATGTCACCGGCGCGGCCACCCAGAAGCAGCAGGCCACCGAAGGTGAGTGTGTACGAGCTGACGACCCAGGTGAGGTCGGTCGTGCTGAACTTGAGCGCGTCTTGAATGTGCGGGAGCGCGATGTTCACAATCGTCGCGTCGAGTACCACCATGAGTTGGCAGGCCGCGATGACGGTGAGCGCGATGCCGGGATGTCCCTCCCGGCGAGCCGCACCTGGTTTCTGATCTTTGATCAACTGAGAGGTTGTCACTATGGGTCCCCCACAAGTGCCTTAGTGAACGCTCGCGTTCACTGTCGCGACAACCGTAGTGAGTCCCCCTTAGTGAACGCAAGCGTTCACTCGTATTGTCGTCGCGCGGCATGTCCCCCGTAGTTGCCGCGGGACGAGTTCCATGTCCCGGAATCCCCGCTTCCCTTGTTTGTTGGAGACGCTCAGATGGTTACCTCGCGCTGGACGGCCGCCCCCGCTCAGGCGGCCTCCCTCCGTCGGCGCGGCGCCGTGCTCGAACGCGCGATCCTTGAAGCCGCACTGGAGCAACTCAGTACCGTCGGCTGGAACGGCCTCACCATGGAGGGTGTCGCCGCCGGTGCGCAGACAGGTAAGGCCGCCGTCTACCGTCGCTGGCCGTCCAAGGAGGACCTCGTCGCCGACGCGCTGCGGGCCGGACTGCCGAGCTTCGAGTCCGCCCCCGACCTCGGGAGTGTGCGCGACGACCTGCTGACGCTGTGCCGACAGGCGCGTGAGGCGATGTACTCACGCCCCGGATTCGCCCTGCGGTCGGTGATTCACGAATGCGACACGCTCCAGGCCGAGCGCTTTCACGGCGTGATCTTCGAGGGGGTCGTGGAGCCGACGATCGCGTTGCTGCGCGAGGTCATCACCCGTGGCATTGAGCGGGGAGAGGTGCGGGAGGATGCGGCGAACAGCTACGTCTTCGACGCCATCCCGGCGATGATGATGTACCGGTCGAAGATGTGCGGAAGCGAATGGGAGGATCGGGATCTCGAGGAGATGATCGACCAGCTCATGGTCCCGCTGCTCCGCCCGACAGGTGGCTGACGGATCGCTGCACCGGCCCGGAGATCACTTCGGGGAACCAGGGTGTCGAAGCGGGTTCGGGGCGGCGTAGGCTAAGGGCGCCATGCCGTACGAACCGCCTACTCACACCGTCGAGCGCTCCCTCCGAGCCACGACCGGAGCGAAGATCATTGCCGGTGTCGACGAGGTGGGGCGCGGTGCCTGGGCCGGACCTGTCACCGTCTGCGCGGCGGTCACCGGACTGCGCCGGCCCCCCGAAGGACTCACCGACTCCAAGCTGCTCACCGTCAAGCGCCGCAACGAGCTCGCCGCGGTGCTGCGGACGTGGGTGACGTCGTACGCCCTCGGGCACGCCTCTCCGGAGGAGATCGACGAGCTCGGGATGACGGCCGCGCTGCGACTGGCAGCGTGCCGCGCCCTGGAAGCCCTTCCGGCCCGCCCCGACGCCGTGATCCTCGACGGGAAGCACGACTATCTCGGGGCTCCCTGGAAGGTCCGGACGGTGATCAAGGGCGACCAGTCCTGCGTGGCTGTCGCGGCGGCCTCGGTGATCGCCAAGGTCCAGCGCGACAAAATGATGGCCGAACTGGGTATCGACCATGCAGACTTCGGTTTTGCGGACAACGCCGGGTATCCGTCGCCCGTGCACAAGGCCGCACTGGCGGAGCGGGGACCCACCCCGTACCACCGGTTGTCGTGGGCGTATCTTGATGCGCTGCCCCAGTGGCAGCACCTCAAGAAGGTGCGCACCTGGGTGGACGGAAGCGTTCCGGAGATCGAGGGTCAGCTCGGCTTCGACTTCTGACGATTCCGCTCGCACTCATGTGCCACCCGCCGACGCGAGCCGTACCAGCGTTTGATAGACATCAACTCATGCCTCTCATTCCCGAGGAGCCTCAGATTCACGAGAGTGCCCAGGGTCCCCGCGCCACGCCGGCCAATGGCCGTACCGCGCCGACCCCCCGTCCCGTACCCGGCCCGCGCCCCGCGGCTCCGTCGCGTCCCGGCCGACCCGGGCCCGTGCGGCCCGCGCCGCCGGTGCAACGTGCGCCGCGTGATGTGGCCGGCGCCAAGCCCGGACCGTCGGGCCCCGCTGCTTCCGTCGCCCCCGCTCCGGCGTCGGCGACCCCGCAGATCCAATTGATCCCGGCCTCGCCCGAGGGAGCGCTCGACGCTGCCGAGGAAGCCGTCGACCTGCTGCTCGACACGGGTCGCGCTCCCGGCGAGGTGCTGGTGATCACCACCGGCGAACAGCACCCGTGGGCCACCCATGAGCTGTCCTTCGGTGACACCTCCTACTGGGCGCAGCACGACGCCGGCGACGACGTGTTCTACGCCGACGCCTCCGCCGCGAGCCGCGCCACGACGCGCCCCGTGGTCGTCGTGGCCGTCAACGGCGGTCCTGACACCGCAGCCGCCGGTGCCCTGCCGCTGGCTCTCGGCAAGGCGGGTGCCCTGCTGATCGTCTGCGGTGACCCGCAGCGGATCAACTCGGTGCTGGGCGCGAGCGTCTGATCCGGTTCCGGATCGTCCGGGGGCATTCCCCCAGGACGCCGGGGGGATGGGACGTCGCTGCGGCGTCGTCTTTGCACGGTGGGGTCTTTGGAGTGCGCGCACGAGTGGGGAACTCGGCGTGCCCAGGCCTGTGAAATTCGGGGGCGGGTCCATGTACGGGTAGTCGTCATGGACCGGTTTCCCAGTGATTCGTGTGTCGTGACGCTGAACGTTCTACCGGGTTGTCGGCAGGGATCTTCGGTTGTTTCCTCAGAGACAGCGAGGTGTCCTGAGCGGGCGCAGGTGCCCTGTGTTCTCAGCGGGCAGCCGCGCGACGCAGGACCTCGGACGCCGCGCCGCCGGTGCGTGGCAGGGGGACCGGTGACTCGGACGTCGCGAAGGGCTCCGGTGACGAGTCGGCGTTGGGGCGGCGGCCGCCGCGTCCCTCACCGAGGACCTGCCAGCCGTCACTGGTCAGCGTGATGTAAGCCCCGCAGCGCAGGCCGTGCAGGGTGCAGGCGTCCCGCAGGCCCCACATCCAGGCGCCGTCCTCCTCCGTCCAACGGGCGTCGCCCTCGCGGCAGTAGAGCAGCACGGCGGTGCGTACCGGAGTGCGGCGCCGCAGGTCGTGCGGGATGACCCGACGCAACTGGGAGAGCAGCGCGTTGCGGAACATCCAGCCGTCGGCCGGGGCCGCTCGGCGGGTGAACGAGGCACTCGCCCGCAGTCGCTCCTCCGCGTCGAGCACGGCGACGACCGCGGTCGTAGGCCTGGGGCGGTGCCGAGTGTGCAGACCGCTGACTATCTCGCGGGGGTTGCGCAGCAGCGGAATGCCCGCAGCGGCCCACTCCGCGGGTTCGAGCATGCGGGCCAGGGAGTTGGCGGATGCGGCAGACAGATCGGTTGCCGCGGAGGACGGAGCGAATCCGAAGGTCACGGTCCTCCCTTCGGCTACGCGCCCACACTGCGGGCGAGATCGGATTCGGGGGAGCGCACACCACAGCAGAGCCCATCCGGATCACGGACGAGCCGCACGGGGAGCGGACTCCAATTCTTCCTGTCGAACCGGAATGCGGCAACGAGCAATTGGGGCCACCGACCGATATCTGATGGTGCGCGGGTTATATCCCTACCCAACGCATAACTGTGAGACGCATGGGGAGGCCGTGCGCAACCAGGTCGTACCCGCCTGGTGAGCGCGTACGCCCTGGGTGTCGCGGACTTGGCGACCGTGGTTCGGATCGACCGGGATCAACCTTGGACGGCCAGAACCAACGGCATGACGCCCTGCGCCCCTGCGCGGCGGAGCATGCGGGCGGCGACGGCGAGGGTCCACCCCGTTTCCGTGAAGTCGTCCACCAGCAGAACGGGCCCAGGGTTTTCGGAGAGTGCCGAGGCAAGGTTGGCAGACACACTCAGCGCACCGTCGAGCGCCTTCAGCCGCTGCGCGCTGTTGCTCCTGGAGACCGGAGAGCCCTCGCCGACGTACTCCAGGGAACCCAGCAGCGGCAGTCGGCCGATCTCCGCAATGCGTGCGCCCAGTGAGTTGATCAGCTGCGGGCGGGTGCGGGAGGCGATGGTGACCACTCCGACCGGGCGTGGTGCGGCGTCCGGAGCGCCGGAAGCCCAGCCGCCCGGTCCCTTGGCCCAGTCCGCCAGGACGCTCACGACCGCCTTTGTCACATCGTCGGGCACGGGTCCGTCAGGGGCGTGGGGCGCGAGCATCGGCCGCAGACGGTTGCCCCAGCCGATGTCCGACAGCCGCCCCAAGGCCCTGCCCGGAGCGGCCTGTTCGCCGGCCGGGATACGTCCCTTGAGTTCGACGCCGATCGCGGCGAGACCGGTCGGCCACATGCGGCGCGGCTCCACCTCGACCCCCGCTCGACCGAGGTCGACACGCGCGGCGTCCAGCGCGACCGTGGACGTATCGGCGGTGAAGCGCGCGCCCGCGCAGTTGTCGCAGCGACCGCAGGGCTTGGCTCCCTCGTCGTCGAGTTGACGCTGAAGGAACTCCATGCGGCAGCCCGTCGTCGAGGCGTACTCCCGCATCGCCTGCTGCTCGGCCTTGCGCTGCCGGGCGACCCAGTCGTACCGCTCGGCCTCGTACACCCAGGGTTGCCCGGTCGCGATCCAGCCGCCCTTGACCCGGTGGACCGCGCCGTCCACGTCCAGGACCTTGAGCATGGTCTCCAGACGGGAGCGGCGCAGTTCGACCAAGGGCTCCAGAGCGGGCAGGGACAGAGGCCTGTCCGACCGGGCGAGGACATCGAGCGTGCGATGCACAAGGTCCTCGGAGGGGAAGGCGAGCGAGGCGAAGTACTGCCAGATCGCCTCGTCCTCCTGGCCTGGAAGCAGGAGCACCTCGGCGTGCTCGACGCCGCGGCCGGCGCGGCCGACCTGCTGGTAGTAGGCGATGGGGGAGGAGGGCGAACCGAGGTGCACCACGAAGCCGAGGTCCGGCTTGTCGAAGCCCATGCCGAGCGCGGAGGTGGCCACCAGGGCCTTGACCCTGTTGGCGAGCAGGTCGTCCTCCGCCTGCTGGCGGTCCGCGTTCTCCGTCTTGCCGGTGTAGGAGGCGACCGTGTGTCCGCGTTGCCGCAGGAAGGCCGTGACCTCCTCGGCGGCGGCCACCGTGAGCGTGTAGATGATGCCCGAGCCCGGCAGATCGTCGAGGTGGTCGGCGAGCCAGGCCATCCGGTGCGCGGCGTCAGGCAGCCGCAGAACGCTCAGACTCAGGCTGTCCCGGTCCAGCGGACCGCGCAGCACCAGGGCGTCCGACGTGCCCCCGGTGCCGAGCTGTTCGGCGACGTCGGCGGTCACGCGCGCGTTGGCGGTGGCGGTGGTCGCCAGCACGGGCACTCCGGGCGGGAGGTCGGAGAGCATGGTGCGCAGCCGCCGGTAGTCCGGCCGGAAGTCATGGCCCCAGTCCGAGATGCAGTGCGCCTCGTCCACCACGAGCAGGCCGGTCGCAGCGGCCAGCTTGGGCAGTACCTGGTCGCGGAAGTCGGGGTTGTTGAGGCGTTCTGGCGAAACGAGCAGCACATCGACTTCACCCGCGGCGATCTCGCTCTGGATCGTGTCCCACTCCTCGGTGTTGGAGGAGTTGATGGTGCGTGCGTGGATGCCGGCCCGGGCGGCGGCCTCGACCTGGTTGCGCATGAGGGCGAGCAGCGGGGAGACGATCACCGTGGGTCCGCTGCCCCCGGACCGCAGCAGGGACGTGGCCACGAAGTACACCGCGGACTTGCCCCACCCCGTCCGCTGGACCACGAGCGCGCGGCGTCTGTCGGCGACCAGTGCCTCGATCGCCCGCCACTGGTCCTCGCGCAGCCGGGCGGTACCGGAGTCGTCCCCGACGAGACGGGCGAGGACCGCGTCGGCGGCAGTCCGTAGATCCGCGTTGCTCGTGTGTTCCATGGGTTCCATACAACAGGACGGCACTGACATCCGAGGCCGGACGGGTCGGGTGTGCGGGCCGGACGGGTCGGGTGTGGGCGGGGCGGGTCGGGTGTGCGGGCGGGGTCGGGATCCGAGGCCCGACTGGTCGGGTGTCCGGGGCGGAGGGGGCGGGCGGACGATCGGGGGCGGAGGGCGGAGGGCGGAGGGCGGAGGGCGGAGGGCGGAGTCGAGGCGCGGGCCGCCTCGCCCGTTCCAAAGTTGTCGTGTCCCTGGTCGGAGTTATCCACAGGGCAAAGCGGAGTCTCAAGATCCGCGAGATCGTCTCCGCATGACGAACCACAGCGAAGCCACCGGATCCCCCGAAAACGACGAAACCGCAGGCCAGGAGCAGCCCCTCGCGCCTCGGGCGACCGACCCGAACGACGCGCGTGAAATGCGGGGCGGGCACGACGAGAGTCCAGCAGGCGTACGGCGGGGCAACCCACTCGACTACCCGGCGTACGAAGCGCAGCTGCCCGAGCACCAGGTCACCTTGCGCACCCCGGCCGAACTGGCCGACGCCCTGCCGTATCTCCTCGGCTATCGCCCCGAGGACAGCATGGTGCTCGCCGCCTTGCACGACAAGGACGGCCGCGGCCGGTTCGGCGGCCGTGCGCGGCTCGGCATCCCGGCGAGCGGGGACGACTGGGACTCCGCGGCCACACAGCTGGCCCACGGTCTGGTGACGGGCAGCGAGCGCAGGGGAGCCCGGCCGGAACAGATCGTCGCCTTCCTCTGCCAGGAGCCGGCCCCGGGCGAGACGGGACGGCAGGTGATGGAACGGCTGCGGCCGCTCGCCCAGAAGATGCGCCTCGCCTGCGGCAGCCTGGATGTGCCGGTGGTCGAGGCCCTGTGCATCTCGGGCGGCCGTTTCTGGTCGTACTGCTGCGACCGCACGGAGTGCTGCCCCGCCGAGGGCCGACCGATGGGCCTGCCCGGTACGTCGGTGCTGGCGGCTGCGGCCGCTTACGCCGGAGTGCAGGTGCGCGGCACCCTGAGCGAGCTGCGGGCCAGGTTGCTGCCCTGGGAGACCGCCGCAGCCCTCGAACAGGAGAGCGCCCTGGACAGGGGCGGAATGACGCTGGTCCCCAGGATCCTTGACGACGAACAACGCCCAGGCGTGGCGGAGGAAACGCTGGATCTGGCCGATCGGCTTCGGAACCGGTTCGCGGCGGCCCCGGCCCTGTCCGGAACCGTCACCGCGGATCTCCGTGACGACGCCCTGCTCGATCATGACGAAGCCGCGAGGCTCATTCTGGGCCTGCAGGACCGTGTGACGCGCGATCGCCTGGCCGAGTGGATGGAGGGCGACGAGGCACCGCCTGCCCTACGGCTCTGGCGCGCACTGGCCCGCCGCTGTGTCGGGCCGTACCGCGAGCACGGCGCTGCGCCCCTCACCCTGGCCGGTTGGGTCGCCTGGTCCACCGGGGACGAGGTGGAGGCCCGCGAGGCTTTCGCCCTGGCTCTGGGCGCCGACACCGACTATCTCTTCGCCCGTCTTCTGCACCAGGCCTGCAACGAGGGGCTGGACCCCGAGTCGATCCGCCGCTGCCTGCGAAACGAACGCGCGCGACGTGAGCAGGCAGGGGATGAAGATGAAGGGTGGCAGGACAGGTCCGGGGATGTCGAGGATCCGACGGATGGATCGGCCCGGCGTGAGGTGGTGAAGCACGCGTCGACGTCTGACCTGGGGGATCGGCGCCGGACCCGACACTCTGCGGGTTCGGCCGGCGGCTTCCGGCACTCCGCGGGTTCTTCCGGCGGCTTCTCTCATGTCGCGAGGGCCATCGTGCGAAAGCGAGGGGCGAGCGCTGCACGTGCGCGAACGGCGCCTCGGTCGCATCCGGAGGCCGCGCGGCCTGGCGGCAACGCGTCGGGAGTGTCGAGGGATGTGAGGTCGCGCACCGCGAAGGGCAACAGGCCGCGTTCGGCGAGCAGCTCTCCGTCGCAGGCGGCGACCAACTCTGAGCTGCACGCGGCGAGCAGCTCTGCATCGCACACGGCGAACGACTCTGCGCCGCACACGGCGAACGACTCTGCGCCGCACACGGCGAACGACTCTGCGCCGCACACGGCGAACGACTCTGCATCGCACACGGCGAACGACTCTGCATCGCACACGGCGAACGACTCTGCATCGCACGCGCCGAAGAGCACTCCAGCACGCGCGGCGAAAAGCACTGCACCGAGGGAGGTGAAAAGCACAGCTCCGCGCGCCCCGAAGCAGGGAGCAGTGCGTCGGAGCGGGGCCCGTCCCGACGGGGTGCTTCCCAAGAGTGCGGGTGGGGAGCGGGAGGCGTGAACCGGCGCGAACCCAGCACTGAGGAGCGTTGCCGAGCTGAACGAGATTCCGGCGCGCCGGGCTTACTCCATAGCGGGCGTGACCTGGAGGGATCCCTCCCCGTTCACCTGAGTGGCGGAACGCCTGCACCGGCCGTGCCGCCGAACCGCCCCCGTCACTCCGCATCCCCCGGCCGGCGCCGCACCCGCCCGCGGCACTATGAGCGCAGAGGAAGCCGCACCATGCCACAGCCGATGCCGACCTCGTCGGCCGCCGATGACCGCTCGACGGCCGGCGGGCCGGTGCCGTCCCAACGGCAGGACACGGGTCCGCCCCGCGCCCCGAGCGGTGGGGTGCAGCAATCGCTCAGTGTTCCTGGCGCTGCTCCCCGGACTGCCCAGCAGACCGGCCAAGGCTCGTCCCGGCCGTCCCCCAATGACTGGCCGACGTCGACCGTCGAGGGATGGCCCTCACCACCGCCGGCCGATCAGCAACTACACACCAAGCTCCCTCAGCAGGCGACCAGTCCGACGAGGCCGACCAGTCCGACGAGGCTGACCAGTCCGACGAGGCTGACCAGTCCGACGAGGCCGACCAGTCCGACGAGGCCGACGAGTCCGAGCCCCTCACCCTCGCCACACAGCAGCCCGGCACGCCCCTCCGCCGCCTTGCCCCCCACCCACACGGCCTTGATCTGCGTGGCTCTGCCAGGCCTCGCGATCTCCACGGACCAGGGTCAGTTGACCGGCCATGGCCTCGACGGCTTCTATCGTGCGGGTCGACGGGTGCTTTCTCGCTGCCAGATTCGCGTGGCCGGACGTGAACCGCTCGCGTTGCAGGCCCGGAGGACCGCGGCCGACTCCGTCCGCTTCGTGGGCACGCTCCGCAGCTCACCGCAGGCCGGCCCCGACCCGGACGTCATCGTCGAGCGGACCCGGCACGCGGACGGTACTGAGCGGATCACCCTGCGCAGTGCTGCCGTTCGACCGCTTCGGCTGCCGGTCGAGGTCGCACTGGCCACGGACCTGGCCGACCTCGGTGCCATTGCATCCGGCAACGCAGGACCCGAACTCCCCGCCAGCGTTCATGACTCAGGCCTGCGGTGGTCGTCCGGCCGGGGAAACTCGATGGTCACGGCCGACCCGCCGCCCACCGACGCACTGGCTTCGGCAGGACTGCTGCGCTGGGAGTTCGAGCTGCCTCCCGGAGGGGTGGCGAACATCGAGTTGAGGGTGCGGCCGGACGGAGCCGGGGCCCTGCGCGCGGTGGGTCGGGCGGCGACCAGCCCGTTGGCACCGGTACAGGCGGCAGGTGACGATCCAAGAATCGAGGCGCTGCTGCGGACGAGCATCGAGGACCTCCAAGGCCTGCTCCTGCGTGATCCCACCCACCCGTCCGACACCCTTCTGGCCGCCGGGGCGCCCTGGCGCTGCGGTCTGGCACCGGCCGAGGCCCTTTCCGCCGCGCGGATGGCCCTGCCCCTGGGGACCCGGCTCGCCGCGGGCACGCTGCGTACCCTCGCCCGCACCCAACTCCGGGACAAGGGACCGCAGTCCGGCGCGATCCCCGGACCTCGACGCGACGCGGGCACGCATCTGCCGCCGAGCTGCACGGGCACGGAAGCCACCTTGCTCTTCCCCGCGCTGCTCGCGGAGGCCCGACGCTGGGGGCTGCCCGAGCAGGAGGTCGAGGAACTCCTGCCGGCGGCCGAGCGATGCCTGAGCCGGTTACGGGCCATGGTCGGCGACGGCACCTATCTGCCGGACCCGCACCCCGGCGGTCCCGTCCGCTGCGAGACCCAGGCTCATGCCCACCGCGCGGCACTGCTCGGCGCAGATCTGCTGGACGCCTGCGGCAGATCGGGCGGTGCCGGGCTTCGGCAGTGGGCCGGGGAATTGCGGTCGGCGTTCCGGGCGGACTTCTGGATCGACGACCTGGGTGGCGGCAGGCCCGCCGCCGCCCGGACCCCGGACGGACGCCCGGTGCCGTATCTGGGAGCGGCTGCCGCCCACCTGCTCGACACCGGCCTGCTGGGCGGGGGAGAACTCGCTCCCGGTCTGCTCGACAAAGTGCAGACCGAGCAGCTCGCCCGGCTGCTCGGCGGCCCGACCATGGACTCGGGCTGGGGGCTGCGTGGGCTGAGCGCGAAGGAGGCGGGGTACAACCCGTTCGGTCATCGCAGCGGCGCCGTGAGGGTCCATGAGACGGCGGTCGCCGTGGCCGGACTCGCCGCGGCCGGATACGAGAAGGAGGCGAGCGCACTGCTGCGGGGCGTACTGGCGGCCGCGGAGGCGTTCGGCAACCGGCTCCCGGACATGTACGCGGGGGAGGCACGCACCCGAGGAAGCGCTCCCCTCCCGCATCCGGCGGCCTGCCGCCCGGCGGCCACGTCCGCGGCAGCCGGGGTACTGCTCCTGACCACCCTCGCCGGCATACGCCCGGACGCTCCGGCAGGGGCGGTCACGCTGCGGCCCATGCGCGGTGCGCCGCTCGGAGAGATCGTCCTGACCGGCCTTCGGGTCGCCGGGGCCCCCTTCTCGGTACGGGTCAGCCGACTGGGTCTCGCGATGGTCGAGGAGGCAGCCGACGGGTTGCAACTGCGAGCGTGACCTCGCACAGCGCCCGATATGACCTCGCACCTCACCCGACGCGGTCCCGCACGACGCAGGGCGCGACCTCATTCGACACGTGTGCTGACCGAGCGCGGCGTACGAAGCGACATCACACGGCAGGTGCCACAGCCGGGCACGCCGGACGACATGCCGTCAACCGCCGGACGGCGTGACCGTGCGCGGCGGCGCACAGCAGGACGCGCCACGTCAGAGGCCGGTGCACCTCATGCCGGACCGAAGTGGATCAACTTGGATCAACGGACGATGGGGTCGACGAAGGGAGTGTTTATCGTCAGGCAGACGACTATGATCGCCGCATGCCCTACGACCCGTCAGCCTTCCCGCCCTTTGCCGTAACCGTGGACCTGGTCGTGCTGACCGTGCGCCGCCACGCCTTGTGCGCGCTGGCGGTGCGCAGGGGCGAACCGCCGTTTCAGGGACGCTGGGCACTGCCGGGCGGGTTCGTGAGGGCGGACGAGGACTTGTCGCAGGCCGCCGCGCGCGAGTTGGCCGAGGAGACCGGGCTGCGGGCACATGAGCCCGCAGCCCCCGCGCAGGACAACGGTGCGCACCTGGAGCAGCTCGCGACCTACGGTGACCCCAAGCGGGATCCGCGGATGCGGGTGGTGAGCGTTGCCCACCTGGCATTGGCCCCGGATCTGCCGGCGCCGCGCGCGGGCGGCGACGCCAGCAACGCCCGTTGGGCACCGGTCGACGAGCTGTTGCAGCAGGGCGGATACGGGCGTGACGGCGAACCGGTCGCGCCCCTCGCCTTCGACCACGCACAGATCCTTGCCGACGGTGTGGAGCGTGCTCGCTCCAAGATCGAGTACTCGTCGCTGGCCACGGCGTTCTGCCCGACCGAGTTCACCGTCGGGGAGCTGCGCCGGGTCTACGAGGCGGTGTGGGGTGTGGCGCTCGACCCGCGCAACTTTCACCGCAAGGTGACGGGCACGCCAGGCTTCCTCGTCCCCACCGGCGGTACCACGACCCGTCAGGGCGGCCGCCCCGCCCAGCTCTTCCGAGCCGGTGGTGCGACCTTGCTCAACCCGCCGATGCTGCGCCCCGAGGTCTGAGGCGCGAGGGGGCGCAACGCCGGTCCTCAGGCGGTCCGAGACGGCCCGGCCCGGAGCCGAAGCGAACAGGTGGCCGCTCAGATGGCTGACCGGGCGGAATACCGTCGGCCGAGAGGGCCTTGCCCTACCGGAAAAAACGGACATAGCGCGCTATCTTGCTGCGGGTGATCCAGGCGATCGGACTGACCAGCAACCCTCGCAAGGAGTTTCCCCCCGCCCTCGACGACGTGTCTTTCGAGGCGCCGGCGGGCTGTGTCACCGCGCTGCTCGGCGGGGCGGGAGCGGGCAAGACGACGGCGCTCAGACTCATGCTCGAACTCCAACAGGGCCGTGGCATCACCTTCTTCAGAGGCCGCCCCCTGCATCGCATGGCGCATCCGTCACGCGAGGTCGGTGTGCTTCTGGGCGACGTTCCCGGGCATCCGGCGCGCTCGGTGCGCGGTCATCTGCGCATGCTGTGCGCCGCGACGGGTGTGCCGGGCCGTCGCGCGGACGAGGTCCTGGAGGCGGTCGGCCTCGTGAGCCTGCGCGACGAACGCCTCGGCACCCTCTCTCGCGGCATGGACCGCCGCCTCGGTCTGGCCTGCGCGCTCCTCGCCGACCCGCACACCCTCGTGCTCGACGACCCCGCGGCCGGGCTCACGACCCGCGAGCGCCGTTGGTTGCACGGCGCGCTGCGCGCACACGCGACCCAGGGCGGCACGGTCCTGCTGACCACGGCCGACCCCAAGGAAGCCGCACGCAACGCCGACCGGGTCGTCACGCTGGAGCGGGGCAGGCTCGTCGCCGACCAGGACGCCTCCGAGTTCGCCCGCACCCGGCTGCGCCCACGTGTCGCCGTCCGTACCCCGCACGCCTCGCGCCTGGCCACCCTGCTCGGCAAGCAGGCACGCACCGCCCACCGTTCCGTCGAGGTCGTGCGCGAGAGCGGCAACCGTCTCTCGGTGTACGGCAGTAGCTGCGCCGATGTCGGCGAGATCGCCTTCCGCAACGGCATCCTCGTACACCAACTCGCCGACGAGATCGGCGACATGGGGCCGGGGCCCGAGACGGACCCCGACTCGTTCGAGGCGCGGGGCAGCGAGGAGCCCCGGGCGCGCGGCGGCGCTGAAGCGCCCGCGGCCGATGCCCGAGGTGCCGGCCGTCGGCGCAGGGCCGCAGCGCCGAGGCGGGGCGAGCGGCGAACCCCGGCCGGTGATCTCCCATCGGCCTCGGAGACGTCGCAGCGGCCCGGCGAGGGGCAGGAAGGGATCGCAGCGCGCGAGGACTCCGGCGAGGGCCGGCACGGGACCGAGGGCGAGGCTGCGGCGCGGGACGCCGGATCACGTACGTCCGACCACCCCGCCCACGACCTCCCCGACCTCCCGCCCCCCATCTCCGTCCGCCCCGCCCCCAGCCCCCTGCGCCCTCTCCGCTACGAGCTCCGCCGGGCACTCGGGGTCAGCACGGGGTTCGTCACCTCGGGTGTCGTGCTCGTGGTGTCCGCACTCACGGCCGTGGTGCTCGCCCGCATCGGGCACACGCCGCATGCGCGCCTGCTGGTCGCATGGCCGCGCGAGCTGCCGCTGCCGCCGGCGGCGCTGGGGGCCGGACTGCTCGGGGCGATCGCGTTCGGAGACGAGTTCCGCCATCCCGCCCTGGCGGCGGATCGCGGCACCGTCCCCCGTCGGCTGGGGCTGCTGGCCGCGAAGCTCCTCGTCGCCTCCGTCACCGCCCTGGCGCTGGCCGTCCTCACCGTGGGCTGCGACATCGAGATGCTCTATCTCGTCTACGGACGGGAGCTCGCGGAAGTTCCCGCCGACTGGCTTTCACTGAGCGCGAGTTGGATCGCACTCGTCGTCGGCTGTGCCTGGGCCGGCGTGCTCGCCGCCGGTCTTTTCCGCTCCACCACGGCAGGGCTCGCCGCGGTGGTCACCGTGCCCATCGTCGTCGTACCGCTCGTACAGAAGATCGTGGAAGGACCGTCTGTGCGAACGGCGGCCGGATTTCCGCTGCGGCTGAGGGAGGTGCTCCTGTCGCAGTGGCCGTTCGGGGGAGAGCGGTATCTCGCGGCAGTCGCGCGGGTCGTGGGTCAACCCGTGGGCGGCGCAATGACGTTGTCACTGGTCGCTCTGCTCTGCGCCTATCTGTTCACGACTCTGCGGAGCAGGGTCCGATGACGACCGTCCGTGCCGTTCCCTGATCCGTCGTGCTCGCAACTCCCCGGGGAAAGCCCATTTCTTTCCGATAAGGCGTCAATTGCGACGGGGTGAGCGATCACCCTTTCGTGTGCTTTTCACCAAAGACCTCAAGGGAGTTGAGGAGGGCGCCGACAAAGGATCCGTGAGTACCCTTGCGCACACCATGATGACCGCCGCCCGCGCCGCCGACTCCGGTCTCGCCGGCCCGGGCGATCTCGACCGCTACCCCTACGCCGAGGCGTCCGTCGCCGACCGCGTCGGAGCACCCGCCTGGGAGAACGCGGAGCCGGAGCTGGGCCGGGTCGGCCGGCGCGCCGCGGGCAGCCGCGGACGCGGGCTGCACGGCCAACTCGTCCAACAGCTGGGCCAGATGATCGTCTCCGGAGACCTGGGCGCCGACCGCCCGCTGGTGCCGGAGGAGATCGGCCAGCGTTTCGAGGTCTCCCGCACCGTCGTCCGCGAGTCGCTCCGCGTCCTGGAGGCCAAGGGCCTGGTCAGTGCTCGCCCGAACGTCGGCACGCGCGTGCGCCCCGTCAGCGACTGGAACCTTCTCGACCCGGACATCATCGAGTGGCGGGCCTTCGGACCGCAGCGCGACGACCAGCGCCGGGAGCTGAGCGAGCTGCGCTGGACGATCGAGCCGCTCGCCGCCCGCCTCGCCGCCGGGCACGGCCGCGACGACGTCCAGCAGCGGCTCGCTGACATGGTCGAGATCATGAGCCACGCGATGGGGCAGGGTGACGTGCTCACCTTCTCCCGCGCCGACACCGAGTTCCACTCGCTGCTCATCCAGGTCGCCGGCAACCGCATGCTGGAGCATCTCTCCGGCATCGTGTCGGCCGCCCTCCAGGTCTCCGGCGGGCCCGTGACCGGCTGTGACCGGCCGAACGAGACCTCGCTGGCGCAGCACAGCAGGATCGTCGACGCCCTCGCCACCGGCGACGGGGCGGCCGCGGAGACGGCGATGCGTCAGCTGCTCACCGTCCACCCCGAGGTGGAGCGCGTGGTGCCCGCACCCCGCGAGCACTGACCGCGCGCCAGGGTGGCGCGGCCAGGGACGCCTCCCCCTCCTGTGGCGCTCCCGGTCTGCGCACCCCCTCCCGTCGGACCCGCAGGATCCCGCGCGGATCCTGCGGGTCCGACGGTGCGAGGGACGGCGGAATCGCCGTACAGTGCAAGGGACAAGCAGCTGGCGACCGGTTCTGTCCGTGTCTGCGTGCTTTTGATCGGTTACGGGATGTGACTCGGGCCACGCAGATTGGGCGTAACACTCGGGGAAACAGCGCGATGACCTAAGAGGTGACAGCCGCGGAGGGAATACGGACGCCGTTCAAGGCGCTGTGAATCTTCCCGGCCCCCGCCCGCACCGTCGGTCCAATCCCCAGGCCGGTGGTCGGCTCCTGTCCGCTGTGGACGGGGCCGGAAGCCGTTTTTCAACGTTCCGAGAGGTTGTTCGTGTCGGCCAGCACATCCCGTACGCTCCCGCCGGAGATCGCCGAGTCCGTCTCTGTCATGGCTCTTATCGAGCGGGGAAAGGCTGAGGGGCAGATCGCCGGCGACGATGTGCGTCGGGCCTTCGAAGCCGACCAGATTCCGGCCACTCAGTGGAAGAACGTACTGCGCAGCCTCAACCAGATCCTCGAGGAAGAGGGTGTGACGCTGATGGTCAGTGCCGCGGAGCCCAAGCGCACCCGAAAGAGCGTCGCAGCGAAGAGTCCGGCCAAGCGCACCGCCACCAAGACGGTCGCGGCGAAGACGGTGACCGCCAAGAAGGCCACCGCCACCGCCACGCCCGCGGCGCCCACCGCCGAACCCGCCGTCGAGGACGACGCCCCCGCCAAGAAGGCGGCTGCCAAGAAGACGACCGCCAAGAAGGCGGTGGCGAAGAAGACGACGGCAGTGAAGAAGACCGCTGCCAAGAAGACGACCGCCAAGAAGGACGACGCCGAGATTCTCGAGGACGAGGCTCTCGAGGAGGCGGCGCCCGGCAAGGCCGGCGACGAGCCCGAGGGCGCCGAGAGCGCCGGCTTCGTCCTCTCCGACGAGGACGAGGACGACGCGCCCGCGCAGCAGGTCGCGGCCGCCGGTGCCACCGCCGACCCGGTCAAGGACTACCTCAAGCAGATCGGTAAGGTCCCGCTGCTCAACGCCGAGCAGGAGGTCGAGCTCGCCAAGCGCATCGAGGCCGGTCTGTTCGCCGAGGACAAGCTGGCCAACGCCGACAAGCTCGCCCCCAAGCTCAAGCGCGAGCTGGAGATCATTGCCGAGGACGGCCGCCGCGCCAAGAACCACCTCCTGGAGGCCAACCTCCGTCTGGTGGTCTCCCTGGCCAAGCGCTACACCGGCCGCGGCATGCTCTTCCTGGACCTCATCCAGGAGGGCAACCTCGGTCTGATCCGCGCGGTCGAGAAGTTCGACTACACCAAGGGCTACAAGTTCTCCACGTACGCCACCTGGTGGATCCGTCAGGCGATCACCCGCGCCATGGCCGACCAGGCCCGCACCATCCGTATCCCGGTGCACATGGTCGAGGTCATCAACAAGCTCGCGCGCGTGCAGCGCCAGATGCTCCAGGACCTGGGCCGCGAGCCCACCCCGGAGGAGCTGGCCAAGGAGCTCGACATGACCCCCGAGAAGGTCATCGAGGTCCAGAAGTACGGCCGTGAGCCCATCTCCCTGCACACCCCGCTGGGCGAGGACGGCGACAGCGAGTTCGGTGACCTCATCGAGGACTCCGAGGCCGTCGTCCCGGCCGACGCCGTCAGCTTCACGCTCCTGCAGGAGCAGCTGCACTCGGTCCTCGACACCCTGTCCGAGCGCGAGGCGGGCGTCGTCTCCATGCGCTTCGGTCTCACCGACGGTCAGCCGAAGACCCTCGACGAGATCGGCAAGGTCTACGGCGTGACGCGCGAGCGCATCCGCCAGATCGAGTCGAAGACCATGTCGAAGCTGCGCCACCCGTCGCGTTCCCAGGTGCTGCGCGACTACCTCGACTAGGTCGCACACGCACGACGCGTTTCCCGCGAAGCGAAAGGCCCGGTCCCCGAGTGGGGCCGGGCCTTCGGCTTCGGCGCGCGGGTGCGGGGTGCGGCGGGCTGACTCACTCTGGGTTTTCCACGACCACCCGAGAGTGAGGAGCGCCATGCGCCGTCCCTTTGCCCGGGCGTTGGCCCGGCCGCTGGTCATGGCGGCTGTGGCGACCGCCATACCGCTGGTGTCCGCAGCCCCCGTGGCCGCCGACAGTGTCGTCGTAGGTGGATTCCCGGTCGATGTGTCCGCCAGTCCCTGGACCGTCGCGCTGTCCAGCCGTGACCGGTTCGGGGGTACGCGGGCCGGTCAGTTCTGCGTAGGTGTGGCGGTCGGCCGGTCCACCGTGCTGACCGCGGCCCACTGTCTGGGTGAGGAGGTCCTGGGGACGTCGCTGGAGCAGGTGCGGGACCTCAAGGTCATCACCGGCCGTTCGGACCTGCTGTCGGGCCGGGGACAGGAGATTCCCGTCCGGGGCGCCTGGGTGAACCCGGACTACGACGAGGGCAGCAACAGCGGCGACTTCGCCGTGGTGACGCTCGCGCAGGCTCTTCCCGCCAGTGCGGTGATCGGGATGGCGGGCGCCGGCGATCCCGCCTATGTACCGGGGACGCAGGCCCTGGTCTACGGCTGGGGGGACGTCACGGGCGCGGGCGACTATCCGCGCGGGCTGCGGGCGGCCCGGGTGCACGTCCTGCCCGACGCACTGTGCAGGCAGGCGTATCCGGGCGGTGGTGACGGCAGATATCTGGCGGGCAGCATGCTCTGCGCGGGGGAGGACACGGGTGGCCGGGACGCCTGTCAGGGGGACAGCGGCGGACCGCTGGTCGCTCACGGAAAGCTGATCGGGCTCGTGTCCTGGGGGAACGGGTGCGGGCGCGCGGGCAGTCCCGGGGTGTACACACGGGTGTCCGAGGTCGTACGTGCCATGGGGTGGCGGGCCGGAGCTCGGAAGCGCTCGGCGGGCGGCTGAGGCCTCGCGGGATACGAGCGCGGGCGGCCGCCCCTGATGTCAGGGGCAGCCGCCCGTCGACCGGCCTGTGCCGGAGCTGGCTCGTCGTTGACGCGAGGTGTCAGCGCTCTTCGTCGGACGCCGATGCGGGAACGGACGTGAGCCGCTCCGTCTCGTCCTGTATCTCAGCGGCGATCTTCTTGAGTTCCGGCTCGAACTTGCGGCCGTGGTGGGCGCAGAAGAGCAGTTCTCCGCCGCTGAGCAGGACGACGCGCACGTACGCCTGGGCGCCGCAACGGTCGCAGCGGTCAGCGGCCGTCAGCGGGCTCGCGGGGGTCAGAACAGTAGTCACGTCGCCTCTTCTCTAGCTCGACGAGCTGTCGTACCAGGGTCAACATCCAACCAGCCCCAAAACGTTCCCGCTCGGGGCTTCACCCAGAGAGAAATTTTTCTGAGGTGGCCGGCTGCTGCCGGTTTGGCGGCGAATGTGCCGTATTGCGCCGGTGTCGTGCTTACGGTTTCGCGCTGTTGGTCAAGGTCGGTCCTTCCGGCTGGCTTGCCGGTTTGTTCATGAGGACGTGCCCGGAGCCTAAATGGTTCATGCCTGGAAGGGAACGTGATATGTACTTCACCCCATCGAGGGATCGAACACGTATGCGATGCTGGACTAGTCTGTGTTTCACACGAGGGTGGCGTTACAACGGCTCTACCAGGCCTCGGTACCCTCTTGACGGCGACCGAAGCCGCGCCCTTACCCACCAGGGCGCAACCTGAAATTCAGCGAGGAGCGAACCGCGTGACCGCCGAGACGTCCGTGCCGTCCACAGCGCTGCTGGCAGGAGCAGACCGGGACGGTTCCAACTACACCGCGCGGCACCTGCTCGTCCTCGAGGGTCTCGAGGCCGTGCGCAAGCGCCCGGGTATGTACATCGGGTCGACCGACAGCCGCGGTCTCATGCACTGCCTGTGGGAGATCATCGACAACTCCGTCGACGAGGCTCTCGGCGGATACTGCGATCACATCGAGGTGATCCTCCACGACGACGGGTCCGTGGAGGTCCGGGACAACGGCCGGGGCATCCCGGTCGACGTCGAGCCCAAGACCGGGATGTCCGGCGTCGAGGTCGTCATGACCAAGCTGCACGCCGGCGGCAAGTTCGGCGGCGGCTCCTACGCCGCCTCCGGCGGTCTGCACGGTGTGGGCGCCTCCGTGGTGAACGCCCTGTCCGCGCGGCTGGACGTCGAGGTGGACCGCAGCGGCCACACCCACGCCATCAGCTTCCGGCGCGGTGTCCCCGGCGCCTTCGCCGCCGACGGCCCGAACGCGAAGTTCGACGCCAAGGGCGGCCTGCGCAAGACCAAGAAGATCCCCAAGACGCGCAACGGCACGCGCGTGCGTTACTGGGCCGACCGCCAGATCTTCCTCAAGGACGCCAAGCTCTCCCTGGAGAACCTGCACCAGCGCGCCCGGCAGACCGCGTTCCTGGTGCCCGGCCTGACCATTGTCGTCCGTGACGAGTTCGGTCTCGGCGACGGCGGCAGCAAGGGCGAGGAGTCCTTCCGCTTCGACGGCGGCATCAGCGAGTTCTGCGAGTACCTGGCCACCGACAAGCCGGTCTGCGACGTCCTTCGCTTCGCCGGCCAGGGCACCTTCAGAGAGACCGTCCCGGTCCTGGACGAGCACGGCCAGATGACCCCGACCCAGGTCACGCGTGAGCTCGAGGTGGATGTCGCGCTGCGCTGGGGCACCGGCTACGACACGACCCTGAAGTCCTTCGTGAACATCATCGCCACCCCCAAGGGCGGCACCCATGTCGCGGGCTTCGAGACGGCCGTGGCCGCCACCATGAACGAGGTGCTGCGCACCAAGAAGATGCTGCGCGTCGCCGAGGACGACATCGTCAAGGACGACGCCCTGGAGGGCCTGACCGCGGTCGTCACCGTCCGGCTCGCCGAGCCGCAGTTCGAGGGCCAGACCAAGGAGGTCCTCGGCACCTCGGCGGCCCGGCGCATCGTGAACACCGTGATCGCCAAGGAGCTCAAGGCGTTCCTGACGTCCACCAAGCGGGACGCGGCGGCACAGGCGCGCGTGGTGCTCGAAAAGGCGGTCGCGGCGGCCCGTACGCGTATCGCGGCCCGCCAGCACAAGGACGCGCAGCGCCGCAAGACGGCCCTGGAGTCGTCGTCGCTGCCCGCCAAGCTCGCCGACTGCCGCAGCGACGACGTGGACCGCAGCGAGCTGTTCATCGTCGAGGGAGACTCCGCGCTCGGCACGGCCAAGCTCGCCCGGAACTCCGAGTTCCAGGCGCTGCTGCCGATCCGCGGCAAGATCCTCAACGTCCAGAAGTCGTCCGTGACCGACATGCTCAAGAACGCCGAGTGCGGCGCGATCATCCAGGTCATAGGAGCGGGGTCCGGCCGGACCTTCGACATCGACGCCGCCCGCTACGGCAAGATCATCATGATGACCGACGCCGACGTCGACGGCTCCCACATCCGGACGCTGCTGCTGACGCTGTTCCAGCGCTACATGCGGCCGATGATCGAGGCGGGCCGGGTGTTCGCGGCGGTACCGCCGCTGCACCGGATCGAGCTGATCCAGCCCAAGAAGGGGCAGGACAAGTACGTGTACACGTACTCGGACCGGGAACTGCGCGACAAGCTCATGGAGTTCCAGAGCAAGGGTGTGCGCTACAAGGACACCATCCAGCGCTACAAGGGTCTCGGTGAGATGGACGCCGATCAGCTGGCCGAGACCACCATGGACCCGCGCCATCGCACGCTTCGGCGGATCAGCCTCACCGATCTCGAGGCGGCCGAGCGGGTCTTCGATCTGCTGATGGGCAACGACGTGGCGCCGCGCAAGGAGTTCATCTCCAGCTCGGCGGCGACGCTGGACCGGTCGCGCATCGACGCGTAGCCGCTGCGCTGGGCCGAGGCCGGGGTTCCGGCCTCGGCTTCGCCTTCGGCTGTTTCTTGGGTTCCCACCCGCACCCCCGGTGCGGCTCTCGTCGGCGGGTGCGGGTGGCCCCTGGGGGCGACCGCCGTCGGCGAGTGCGGGAATATTTGCCGACTTGCCTGGTCCTTCCGGTTTGAATCACCTGATGGGGTGAAGTCCGCGGAGAAGCCAAGTCGGCGATCTTTCCGTTCTGTCCATGCTTGGGCATGCACTCAAGCGATGGTCGTCCCCGCGAAACCACAGGTGCGCGGTACGACGATCCCTGGTACGACGCCCTCGCCTCGGGGTGGGGGGAATCGGACGGTCCGGACGCCCCCGAGGCGGCCCCGCCTCCCGCCGGTGATGTGTACCTGGAGGTGCAGCGCAGCGCCGCCTTCCGCGAAGTGCGCAGCCGCTACCGGCGGTTCGTGGTGCCGGCGGTCGTCGTGTTCCTCACCTGGTACGTGGCGTACGTCGTCGCCGCCACGACCGCTCCGGGGCTGATGGCACGCCCCGTCGTGGGCGCCGTGAACGTCGCGATGCTCGCCGGACTCGGGCAGTTCCTCACCACCTTCCTGCTCACCTGGGCCTACGCCCGTCACGCGCGCCTGCGTCGGGACCGGGCCGCGCTCGAACTGCGCTGGGACACCCAGGAGTTGACGCGCGTCGCGAAGGGCGGTGCGGTGTGACGGTCGACCATCAGACGCTGTCGCTGCTGCTGTTCAGCGTGTTCGTCGCGATCACGCTCGGCATCACCACCTGGGTGAGCCGCAACCGGCGTGGTTCCGCGGAGGAGTTCTACGCGGGCGGCCGGCTCTTCACGCCCATGGAGAATGGTTTTGCCATCGCCGGCGACTACATGTCCGCCGCCTCCTTCCTCGGCATCTCCGGGCTCATCGCCCTCTTCGGCTACGACGGGCTGCTGTACTCGGTGGGCTTTCTCGTGGCCTGGCTCGTGGTGCTGTTCCTGGTCGCGGAACTGGTCCGCAACTGCGGGCGGTTCACGCTCGCCGACGTGGTCGCCGCGCGGATGAGCGAGCGCCCCGTGCGGATCGCGGCGGGAACTTCCTCGGTCACCGTGTCCGTTCTGTATCTGGTGGCGCAGATGGTCGGCGCGGGCACCCTGGTCGCGCTGCTGCTCGGGGGCAAGGGCGAGGCGGCGCAGTCCTGGACCGTCATCGGCGTCGGCGCGCTCATGGTGATCTATGTGTCGTTGGGAGGGATGCGAGCCACCACCTGGATCCAGATCGTCAAATCGGTCCTGCTGCTCGGCGGTACCGTCGCGTTGACCGTGCTCGTCCTGCTGCGCTTTCACGGCGACTTCGACCAACTGCTGCTCACGGCTGCCGAACGCAGCGGTCACGGGGACGCGTTCCTCGCGCCCGGTCTGAAGTACGGCGGTGACTGGACGGCCCGCTTCGACTTCATCAGCCTCGGCCTCGCGCTGGTACTGGGCACCGCAGGGCTGCCGCACATCCTGTCCCGCTTCTACACCGTGCCCACCGCCCGTGCGGCCCGGCGCTCGGTGGTCTGGGCGATCGGGCTCATCGGCGGCTTCTACCTGATGACGATCGTCCTGGGCTTCGGCGCCGCCGCGATCGTCGGGCCCGAGGCGGTACGCGGGTCGAACGGGGCCGGGAACACGGCCGTACCCCTGCTCGCCCTCGACCTCGGCGGCGGCGCGGAATCCACCGGTGGAACGGTTCTGTTCGCCGTCGTCGCCGCCATCGCCTTCGCCACGATCCTCGCCGTGGTCGCCGGCATCACACTCTCCTCCTCGGCCTCCGTGGCCCACGACCTGTACGCCTCCCTGCGGCGCCGGCACACCAAGCCCCGCAGCGAGGTCGCCGTGGCCCGAGTCGCCGCCGTCGGCATCGGCGTGGTCGCGATCGGCCTGGGGCTGCTGGCCCGGGATCTGAACGTCGCGTTCCTGGTGGGCCTCGCCTTCGCCGTCGCCGCGTCCGCCAACCTGCCGGTGCTGCTGTACTCGCTGTTCTGGCGCGGCTTCACCACAAGGGGAGCCGTCTGGTCCGTGTACGGAGGGCTGATCCCGGCCGTCATGCTCGTCGTGTTGTCGCCGGTCGTGTCCGGCAGCCCCGAATCGCTGTTCCCCACGGTCGACTTCCAGTACTTCCCGCTCCAGAACCCCGGCCTCGTCTCCATCCCCCTGGGCTTCGTCGCGGGCTGGCTCGGCACCGTCACCTCCGCGGAGGTCCCCGACGAGGCCAAGCACGCGGAGACCGAGGTGCGGTCGCTGACGGGGGCGGGGGCGGTCTGAGGGGGGCGAGGCCCCGAAGCCGTACGACTCACGCGGCACCGTACGACTCACGCGGCACCGTACGAACGCCCCGCGCCCTACGACTCACGCGGCACCGTAAGACTCGCCCCGCGTCGTGCGGCTGGGGCGCCCCGGCGTGTCGGCGTCCCCTCGGCTGACGATTCGGCCGTCGGCATCCGTATCAAGAGGTGGCACGGTTCCTTCCCCCGCCCCCACGGGCCGTGCCTCAGGCGCGGGTCGCCCACACGTAACGGTGTTCCGGGCGACCCGCGTCCCCGTACTTCAAGGTCAGGCGGGCGCGTCCGGTGCGTTCCAGGAGCTTGAGATAGCGCTGGGCGGTCTGGCGGCTCACCCCGGTCCGCTCGGCGATCTCCTGGGCCGACAGCGGGCCTTCGGCGTTCATCAGGGACTGCCGTACGAGTTCCGCGGTCGTGGGGGAGTGCCCCTTGGGCAGGTTCGGCTCCGAAGGGGCGGACAGCGCGCCGAAGATGCGGTCGACCTCGACCTGTTCCGCCTCGCCGCCGCCGTCGAGGGTGCGGCGCAGCTCCGCGTACGCCTCCAGCTTGGCGCGCAGCCCCGCGAAGGCGAACGGCTTGACCAGGTACTGCAGCGCCCCGTGCCGCATCGCCGCCTGCACGGTCGAGATGTCCCGCGCCGCCGTCACCATGATCACGTCGGTCTGGTGGCCGCGCCGGCGCATCTCCTGGACGACCGCCAGGCCCGTGTCGTCAGGCAGATAGTGGTCCATGAGGACCAGGTCCAGCTGAGGCAGCTCCTCCACCCTGCGCAGCGCCTCGGCGGCGTTGTGCGCCTCGCCTGCCACGTGGAAGCCCGGCACCTTCTCGACGTAGGCGGCGTTGACCCGCGCGACGCGCGTGTCGTCGTCCACGACCAGGACCTCGATCATCGCGACTCCTCCTCGGCGACGGGCTGCGGACGCGGATCCGACGGCAGGGTGAGAGCGGGCTCCAGCTCCGCATCGGCGAGCGCCTCGGCCAGCGCCTCGGGCAGGACCACGGTGAACTCGGCGCCGCCGCCGGCCGCCTCGCCCACCGTCGCGCTGCCGCCCTGCCGTTCGGCGAGCCTGCGCACGAGGGGCAGCCCGATGCCACGCTCGCGGTGCGCCGGCCGCTGCTTGGTGGACCACCCCTCGGTGAAGATCAACTCGCGCTGCTCCTCGGGGATTCCCGGGCCCGTGTCGCGCACCCGGAGGGTCGCGGTACGCCCCTCGGCCCGCAATTCGACCTCCACGCGCGCGTGCGGCGTGCCCGCGGCGGCGTCCAGCGCGTTGTCCACCAGGTTGCCGACGATCGTGACGAGGCCCCTGGGGTCGATCAGCCGGTCCGGGAGCCCGGTGCGGTCCGCAAGGCTCAGCGCGACCCCGCGCTCGGCGGCCACGGTCGCCTTGCCCACCAGCAGCGCGGCGAGCAGTGGGTCCTGGATCTTCTCGGCGACCTGCTCCGCGGTGGCCCGGTGATCGCCGACGACCTCTCCGACGAACTCCACGGCGTCGTCGTACATCTCCAGCTCCAGCAGCCCCAGGAGGGTGTGCATGCGGTTGGCGTGCTCGTGGTCCTGGGCGCGCAGGGCGTCGATCAGACCGCGTGTGGAGTCGAGCTCCCGGCCGAGCTGCTCCAGCTCGGTGCGGTCGCGCAGGGTGGCCACGGCGCCCCCGTCGTCGGTGGGCATGCGGTTGGCGACCAGGACGCGCTGGCCGCGGACCGTGAGCAGATCGGTGCCGGTCACCCGGCCGGCGAGCACATCGGCGGTACGGCCCTCGCCGAGCGCCTCGTCGAGGGACCGGCCGGCGGCCTCGTCACCGATGCCGAGCAGCCGCCGCGCCTCGTCGTTGAGGAGGCGGATACGGCCGCCGCGGTCCAGGGCGACGACGCCCTCCCGGATGCCGTGCAGCATCGCCTCGCGCTCCGCGAGCAACGCCGAGATGTCGGAAAACGCCAGGTCACGGGTCTGTCGCTGGACCCGGCGGGAGATCAGCCAGGCGGCCAGCGCGCCCACCGCCAGGGCGCCGCCGGCATACGCGAACAGCCCCGGGATCGCGTGCAGTAGCCGGGCCCGCACGCTGTCGTACGCGATACCGACCGAGACCGCCCCGACGATCTTCCCTTCGTCGTCGCGCAGCGGCACCTTGCCGCGGGCGGTGCGGCCCAGGGTGCCGCTGTCGATCTGCATCACGTCGTGGCCGGCGAGGGCCTGGCCCGGGTCGGTCGAGACGAGCCTGCCGATCTCGCCGGGGGTGGGGTGCGACCAGCGCACCCCGCGTCGGTCCATCACGACGACGTACTCGGCCTTGGTGGCCGTGCGAATCCGCTCCGCCTCCCGCTGCACCGGGCCGCCGGCCGTCGCCGGCGTATCTGTCAGGTCCTCGGCGATCTGCGGCTGGGCGGCGGTGGTCTGCGCGATCGACAGCGCGCGGCGCATCGCCTGGTCGTCCAGCTGGTCGCTGAGCGGGGCGAGGAACAGTCCGGTCGCGAGCACCGCGACTCCCGCGGCGATCGCCACCTGCATCAGCAGCACCTGCGCGAACATCCGCCGGGGCAGATGCAGGCGCAGGCGACGGGCGGGGGGAGTGGGGCTCATACCCATGACGGTACGTGGGGGTGCGGGGAGGGCCGTAGAGGGATGTGGCGTGGATCTCCTGATCGATGCCGGTCGGGTGGGCATCCGACGGCCCCGTGCCGAGCCGTGCCATCCGCCCCTCGGTCAGCTCGCCGGCGCCGTTGTCATCCTCAGCTCGCGCAGCGCCACCACGTCCATCCGCGCGGGCGAGCCGAGCACCGACCCACAGCTCTCGGGGCGGGGCGGCAGGGAGGTGCCCTGGGTCACGATCACCCGCCAGCACCGTCCGTCCACATGCGCGACGGTCACCTCCCACCGCGGGGCCGCGCCGTCGGTCCGCACGACGCTCAGTGCCTCGGCGGCGGTCTCGCCCGTGGCTCTGCGGACCGCCAGCTCGGCCGCCTGCGCCGGTCGCTCCCAGGCAGAGCTCCCGCGGCAGCCCTCGACGACGATCCGGCCCTCCTGGACGCCGTGCAGGACTTCCTTGACGGCATGGGCCTGCGCCCGGCCGTATGCGTAGCCGTACGGCAGCACGAGCAGCGTGGGCGAGAACCGGTGTCCGCCCAGGTGCGTGACCTCCCAGACCCCGTCCACCCCGGAGGCGGCGAGCTCCGCCGCGAGCGGGCGGCCCAGGAGGGCACAGCAGCGGTCGCGCTTGCCGTTGGTGCAGACGAGCGCAAGCGGGTCGCCTGTGTGGGGCCGCCCCTGGAGAACCGAGTCGAAGGTGTGGTGATCGCCCATGCCGAGGGCGGTGAAGTCGAGGTCGAGCAGACGTTGGGGGTCGCTGATTGTGGCAGCGTGCAGCCATACGTCGCCGGGGACGGTGTGGGCCACGTAGACCTGGCGTTCGGCGGGCCCGCCGCAGTCCGCGTGCCGGCCGGGGCGGCGGATCAGCGCGATGCGTACGCCCGTGCCTCGCGCGGCCGCCTCCAGAGCGCGGCCCAACGCGGGATCCAGGTGGCTCTGGGTGAGCGCCTTGGCACCCCACGGACCGGGCTGCTCCAGCAGCAGCCATGTCGTCGCGGTCGCCGCGGTCCCCGCGATGGGCTCGTCGAGGTCCTGCGAGACGGTTGAGCACGTACTCACAGAGGTGAGCCTAACCTGACTTGAGTCGGCTCACTGCTTGAGGGGCAGTGTCGCTGCTGAGGTGGCGCGTGATGGGCCGCGGGACTGTCAACAGCGGTGCAAGAGGGGCGCGACCGGGTGACTTTTTCGCCATCCGGCGTCCAGGAGACTTGCAACACCAGTACCGTGCTTCCCACCACTATGCCCAGCCCCTTGTTCCTAAGGACCGGTACCCTTGAAGATCGTGCGCCGCATCGGTGTGCCTCCGAGCGCCCGAGGCAGTAGTTCAGGAGCGACCTGCCCGGACGTGTTCGAACTCAGTGACGGCAATTTCGCCGTCATCGGCACCGAGGCCACCGAGGCGCTTGAAGGGGAACTGCCGGCCGATGCCGCCCGCGCCGACTACGAGCGCATCGTCATCGTCAGCCGGGAGACTCTCATCCGCGCCAAGGCAGACATCCCCGACGCCTGACAGTCCCGCACGAGCACGCGTCCAACCGGACCGTACCGTCACACTTCCCGGTCGCAAGCCACCGTTGAGCGAGCCGGGCCACAACGCACCCGGCGAGCAGCCGGTACCCCGTCACTGCTCGATCTCCACCGATGAGGCCTGGCGCCAGAACGGCACCAGGCCACACGCATGTCCCGCGCTGTTCTGCTCCGGTGCCCGCCGACTGCCCCCGCCGACAGCTCCGCTGTTGCAGCCCTCGGATCAGTCGGTCGGAGGGGTGCCGACGACCCACCACTCGTCCGTATCGGATTCGTCCAGCTCGCGGGCAAGCCCGTCGACCATCCGTCCCAGCTGGGCTTCCACGGACGACTCGTCCAGGCTGGCCCGCATGTGGCGCGATGCCTCCCAGTACTCGCGGAAGACCGGGCTCTGGAAGAACTCCCGCAGGCGTGTGTACAGCTCCTCCCGGTCCAGCAGCTCCGCCTGGTACAGGTGGTAGAGGTGGACGTACCAGGCGTTGGCGTAGAGGAACTGACGGCGCCTCTCTGCCGGGATGCTCTGGTCGTAGGTGTCGATCACCGCCGCGAGGGAGGGATCGTCGATGGCCCTCGCCAGCAACTCCCAGTGCATACGCTGCTGATGAGCCAGCGCCGTTCGCCGGATCGCGAGTTCTTCGAGCTCCAGCTGTCGCTCGTGCAGACGCGTCTTCTCGGACCGCCTCTGACGCGCTGTCCGTGCCACCGTGGCAGTGGCTGCCACGAGAGTGAGCGCGGCGGAGCCCAGCCTCTGTGCTGAGCGCTTCCGTGTGGCCATGTCAAATACCCCCGATCAGGCGGCCGTCCGCCGGTCGTCGGGATGCGGGTCGACTGGAGGGGACCGGCGAGCGGTGGGCGGCGCTTGCCGTCTCCCAGAGTGCCGAGCGGCTCTGATCGGCGGGGAGGCGGAGAGGAGGCGCACGGAGGGAAGCGAGGGTCGCACACTCCGGCGCCATGCCCAACGTCTGCCCGGCAAGTGCAGCTAACAATCGTTCACTTCGCGAAGATTCTTCCCGCTCGTATCCTGGGTCGGCATTCAATTCCTCGTATGTGCGCCGAGCCGCGAGCCGGTGCACCCGTCGGCGTGAGAAAGGTCGCACGTTGAGTCAGCGGAGCCCCGGGCAGCAGCAGATTCCGGTCGTCGTTCTCGCCGGATTCCTCGGTTCCGGCAAGACGACTCTGCTCAACCACCTCCTCCACCGCAGCGGAGGCACCCGCATCGGGGCCATCGTCAACGACTTCGGATCCATCGAGATCGATGCCATGGCGGTCGCCGGCGCACTCGGCGACTCGACGGTCTCGCTCGGCAACGGCTGTCTGTGCTGCGCGGTCGACGCGAGCGAGCTCGACGTCTATCTGGAGCGGCTCGCCCGGCCGGCCGCCGGTATCGACGTCATCGTCATCGAGGCCAGCGGACTCGCCGAGCCCCAGGAGCTGGTGCGCATGCTGCTCGCCAGTGAGCATCCCGGCGTCGTGTACGGCGGACTCGTCGAGGTCGTCGACGCCGCCGAGTTCGACGGCACACGCGCCAAGCACCCCGCGATCGACCGGCACCTCGCGCTCGCCGACCTCGTGGTCGTCAACAAGCTCGACCGGGCGGCGGACGGCGGACGCGTCCTCGGGCTGGTCCGTGAGCTCGCCGACCGTGCCGCCGTCGTTCCCGCCACCTACGGCCGGATCGACCCCGGGTTCCTCTTCGACTGCAGGCCCAGCCAGGAGCGCATCGGGCAGCTGTCCTTCGACGACCTGCACGAGCACACCGGCGACGGCGACGACAGCGACGGTCACCACGCGCACCTGCACGCCGCCTACGACAGCCTGTCCTTCGTCTCCGAACAGCCCCTCGATCCGCGGCGGCTGATGGGGTTCCTGGACAGCAGGCCCGACGGGCTGTACCGGATCAAGGGGTACGTGGACTTCGGGGCGCACGACGCCGTGAACCGCTACGCCGTGCACGCCGTCGGGCCGTTCCTGCGCTTCTACCCGGAACCGTGGGCCGACGCAGGCACCCGTCTCACCCAGCTCGTCCTCATCGGTTCCGGCATCGACTCCACCGCCGTGGCCAAGGACCTGGAGGCGTGCAAGAGCGACGCCCCACACGCGGCCGACGAGCACGGCATGTGGGGCGTCCTGCGCTACGTACAAAGCCCTGACGAGCAGGGCCTCGAAGACCTCTCGGCCTAGATTTGGCCTGCGACCGCCTGTCGGCCTAGACCTGGCCTGCGACCGCCTCTCGGCCTAGACCGGCCCCGCCACCACGGACACCGTCTTCGCCAGCGAGACGCCCGAGCCGTCGCGGCGCGGATCCATCTCCGGGAGCTCGGCCGGTGTGCCGTTCTTCTGCGCGGCCCGTGCGGGAGCGGCGCCCGCCCAGGCCAGGGACAGACAGTCCTCGCCCTTCAGGAACCGCTGGCAGCGCACCCCGCCCGTGGCGCGGCCCTTGCGCGGGAACTGGTCGAACGGCGTCAACTTGGCCGTCGTCTGGACGGAGTCGTCCAGCGTGCCGCGCGAGCCCGCGACCGTGAACACCACCGCGTCGACCGCCGGGTCCACCGCGGTGAACGAGATGACCTTCGCGCCCTCGGTGAGCTTGATGCCGGCCATGCCACCCGCGGCGCGGCCCTGCGGGCGGACCTGCGCGGCCTGGTAGCGCAGCAGCTGGGCGTCGTCCGTGATGAAGACCAGGTCCTCCTCACCGGTGCGCAGCTCGACCGCGCCGACGATCCGGTCACCGTCCTTCAGCGTGATGACCTCCAACTCGTCCTTGTTGGACGGGTAGTCGGGCACCACACGCTTGACCACACCCTGCTCCGTGCCCAGTGCGAGGCCGGGCGAGGACTCGTCGAGCGTGGTCAGGCAGACCAGCGTCTCGCCGTCCGCCAGCGACACGAACTCCGCCAGCGGCACGCCGCCCGCGAGGTTCGGTCTCGACGCCGTCTCCGGCAGCTGCGGCAGATCGATGACGTTGATCCGCAGCAGGCGGCCCGTGGACGTCACCGCGCCCACCTCGCCGCGGGCCGTGGCCGGCACCGCCGAGACGATCACGTCGTGCTTGGAGCGCTTGGCGTCGCCGTCCTCCGCGAACGGGTCGCCGTTCGCCGTACGGGCCAGCAGCCCCGTCGAGGACAGCAGCACCCGGCACGGGTCGTCGGCCACCTGGAGCGGAACCGTGGAGACCGGTGTGCCCGCCGACTCCAGCAGGACCGTACGCCGTTCGGTGCCGAACTTCTTGGCCACCGCGGCCAGTTCGGCGGAGACCAGCTTGCGCAGCTCCGCGTCCGAGTCCAGGATCCGGGTCAGCTCGGCGATCTCCTCGCCCAGCCGCTCCTTCTCCGCCTCCAGCTCGATGCGGTCGTACTTGGTGAGCCGGCGCAGCGGCGTGTCGAGGATGTACTGGGTCTGGATCTCGGACAGCGAGAAGCGCTCCATCAGGCGTTCCTTCGCCTGTGCGCTGTTCTCGCTGGAGCGGATCAGCCGGATGACCTCGTCGATGTCGACGAGTGCCGTGAGCAGGCCCTCGACCAGGTGCAGTCGGTCACGGCGCTTGCCGCGGCGGAACTCGCTGCGGCGCCTGACGACCTCGAAGCGGTGGTCGAGGTAGACCTCCAGGAGCTCCTTGAGGCCCAGGGTGAGGGGCTGGCCGTCGACCAGTGCGACGTTGTTGATGCCGAAGGACTCCTCCATCGGCGTCAGCTTGTACAGCTGCTCCAGGACCGCCTCCGGCACGAAGCCGTTCTTGATCTCGATGACCAGGCGCAGGCCGTGCTCGCGGTCGGTCAGGTCCTTGACGTCGGCGATGCCCTGGATCTTCTTCGAGCCGACCAGGTCCTTGATCTTGGCGATGACCTTCTCCGGGCCGACCGTGAAGGGCAGCTCGCTGATGACCAGGCCCTTGCGGCGGGCGGTCACGGTCTCGATCTCGACCGTGGCGCGGATCTTGAAGGTGCCACGGCCCGTCTCGTAGGCGTCCCGGATGCCGGCAAGGCCGACGATCCGGCCGCCGGTGGGCAGGTCGGGGCCCGGGACGTGCTTCATCAGGGTGTCCAGATCCGCGTTCGGGTGGCGGATCAGATGGCGGGCGGCCGCGATGACCTCGCCGAGGTTGTGCGGCGGCATGTTCGTGGCCATACCGACGGCGATCCCGGACGCGCCGTTGACCAGGAGGTTCGGGAAGGCGGCGGGCAGCGCCACCGGCTCCCGCTCCTGGCCGTCGTAGTTCGGCGTGAAGTCGACCGTGTCCTCGTCGATCGACTCGGTCATCAGGCTCGTCGCCTGCGCCTGGCGGCACTCGGTGTACCGCATGGCGGCCGGCGGGTCGTCGTTGCCCAGCGAGCCGAAGTTGCCGTGGCCGTCGACCAGCGGGACGCGCATCGAGAAGGGCTGGGCCATGCGCACCAGCGCGTCGTAGATCGACGCGTCGCCGTGCGGGTGCAACTTACCCATGACCTCGCCGACGACACGGGCGCACTTCACATAGCCGCGGTCGGGGCGCAGACCCATCTCGTTCATCTGGTAGACGATGCGGCGGTGCACCGGCTTGAGGCCGTCGCGGGCGTCGGGCAGGGCGCGGGAGTAGATGACCGAGTACGCGTACTCGAGGAAGGAGCCCTGCATCTCGTCGACGACGTCGATGTCGAGGATCTTCTCCTCGTACGAGTCGTCGGGCGGCGGGGTCTTCGTGCTACGGCGGGCCATCGCTGCCGGCTCCTTGCTGAAGCGTGGACGGATCTGACGCGGACCATTGTGGACCGCGGCACTGACAACCACCGACCAGGACCCGATGTCGGTCTCCCGCCCGGTGCGTGAGAAGTGTCGCCGACGCAGGGCCCCACCGGCGACCGACGGGGCGATCCGGCATCAACGGGCCTGGTCGACGGGCCGGTTGCCGGGGGAGGGAGTCCGCCCTCGGCCGTGTCGAGTTCGTCCCCCGGCCGAAATCATCCGGCTCCCGGTGCGCCTCCGCCCTGGCCCGGCCACGCCCGCGCAGGCACTCCGACCTCGGTGGCAAGCTCACGCCCCACAACCGTTCACTCGCCGGAGTGATCGACAATCAGCCGCGCGAGTCCGCGGAGCACCAGCCCGCGTCCCCCGCCCCGACGACCACAACTCGACACACACGCCACATCCGGCACAAACGACCCCCGGCGTGCCACGCGACCACCCCGATCCGCAGATGGCGGCCCCCCGGCGACGAGTCGTCCCGGCTCGCGCCCCCACACTCCACGCGGGCCGTTCTGACCGGGAACTTCGCCGACCCTTCGGACGCTGCATACAGTGGCAGGAACTGAAGCCGAACTGCTCGGCACAACGCAGTGCACGCGACCGGAAGGACACCTTGCCCATGGGTCACACGGCCACACCGGAGGCACAATCCGGCGGCCTCACCGCGACGGAGCACCGCCTGGCCAACGGCCTGCGCGTGGTGCTCTCCGAGGACCACCTCACGCCGGTCGCCGCGGTCTGCCTCTGGTACGACGTAGGCTCCCGCCACGAGGTCAAGGGCCGTACCGGACTCGCCCACCTCTTCGAGCACCTGATGTTCCAGGGCTCGAACAGCGTCAAGGGCACGGGGCACTTCGAGCTCGTCCAGGGCGCCGGTGGCTCGCTGAACGGCACCACCAGCTTCGAGCGGACCAACTACTTCGAGACCATGCCCGCCCACCAGGTGGAGCTCGCGCTGTGGCTGGAGGCCGACCGTATGGGCAGCCTCCTGACGGCGCTCGACGAGGTGAGCCTGGAGAACCAGCGCGACGTCGTGAAGAACGAGCGGCGCCAGCGCTACGACAACGTCCCGTACGGCACGGCCTTCGAGAAGCTGACCGCCCTGTCGTACCCGGACGGACACCCGTACCACCACACGCCGATCGGCTCGATGGCCGACCTGGACGCGGCCGGCCTGGAGGACGCCCGCGCGTTCTTCCGCACCTACTACGCGCCCAACAACGCCGTCCTGTCCGTCGTCGGCGACATCGACCCGGAGCAGACGCTCGCCTGGGTCGAGAAGTACTTCGGCACCATCCCGGGCCACGACGGCAAGCCCGCCCCGCGTGACGGCGCGCTGCCGGAGGTCATCGGCGAGCAGCTGCGCGAGGTCGTCGAGGAGAACGTCCCCGCGCGGGCGATGATGGCCGCCTACCGCCTCCCGAGCGACGGCACGCGCGAGTGCGACGCCGCCGACCTGGCGCTGACCGTCCTCGGCGGCGGCGAGTCCTCGCGCCTCTACAACCGCCTCGTGCGGCGCGACCGCAGCGCGGTGGCGGCCGGCTTCGGCCTGCTGCGCCTGGCCGGCGCGCCCTCGCTGGGCTGGCTGGACGTGAAGGCATCCGGCGACATCGAGGTGCCGGTCATCGAGTCGGCCGTCGACGATGAGCTCGCCCGCTTCGCGCAGGAGGGCCCCACCGCCGAGGAGATGGAGCGCGCGCAGGCCCAGCTGGAGCGCGAGTGGCTGGACCGGCTCGGCACGGTCGCGGGCCGCGCCGACGAACTGTGCCGGTACGCCGTCCTGTTCGGCGACCCGCAGCTGGCGTTCACCGCCGTGCAGCGCGTCCTCGACGTCACCGCCGAGGAGGTCAAGGCCGTCGCCCAGGCCCGGCTGCGCCCCGACAACCGCGCGGTGCTCGTCTACGAGCCGGTCGCCGACGAGGCCGAGGAACTGGAGGCCGCCGCCACCGAAGGGGCCGCCTCCGCCACCGACGAGACCGAGGAGTCGGCGCAGTGACCGAGCTCGCCAGCATGGAGTTCCACCCGCAGCCCCAGGGCGGCCAGGCCAAGCCCTGGGCGTTCCCGGCGCCCGAGCGCGGCAAGCTGGACAACGGCCTCACCGTCCTGCGCTGCCACCGCCCCGGCCAGCAGGTCGTCGCCGTCGAGGTGCTCCTGGACACGCCCCTGGAGGCCGAACCGAAGGGCCTCGACGGGATCGCCACGATCATGGCGCGCGCCCTGTCGGAGGGCACCGACAAGCACACCGCCGAGGAGTTCGCGGCCGAGCTGGAGCGCTGCGGTGCCACGCTCGACGCCTACGCCGACCACCCCGGCGTCCGGGTCAGCCTGGAAGTGCCGGCCTCCCGGCTGCCCAAGGCACTCGGCCTGCTCGCGGACGCCCTCAGGGCGCCTGCGTTCGAGGACTCCGAGGTCGAGCGCCTGGTGAACAACCGGCTCGACGAGATCCCGCACGAGCTGGCCAACCCCTCGCGCCGTGCCGCCAAGGAGCTCTCCAAGGAGCTGTTCCCGGCGACCTCGCGCATGTCCCGCCCGCGCCAGGGCACCGAGGACACCGTCGCGGCCATCGACTCGGCGTCCGTACGCGCCTTCTACGAGCGGCACGTACGCCCCGCCACCTCCACCGTCGTGGTCGTCGGCGACCTCACCGGCGTCGACCTCGACGCCCTGCTCGGCGACACCCTGGGCGCCTGGACCGGCTCCCCGGGCGAGCCGCGCCCCGTCCCGCCGGTCGCCGCGGACGACACCGGACGCGTCGTGATCGTCGACCGTCCCGGCGCCGTCCAGACGCAGCTGCTGATCGGCCGCATCGGCCCCGACCGGCACGACCGGGTGTGGCCCGCGCAGGTGCTCGGCACCTACTGCCTCGGCGGCACCCTCACCTCGCGTCTGGACAAGGTCCTGCGTGAGGAGAAGGGCTACACCTACGGCGTGCGGGCCTTCGGCCAGGTCCTGCGCTCCGCCCCGGACGGCACGGGCGCGGCGATGCTCGCCATCAGCGGCTCCGTCGACACCCCGAACACCGGTCCGGCCCTGGACGACCTCTGGAAGGTGCTGCGGGGCGTCGCCGGCGAGGGGCTCACCGACGCCGAGCGGGACTTCGCCGTGCAGAACCTCGTCGGGGTGGCGCCGCTGAAGTACGAGACCGCGGCGTCCGTGGCGAACACGCTGGCCGACCAGGTCGAGCAGCACCTGCCCGACGACTACCAGGCGACGCTGTACCAGCAGCTGGCCGCGACAGGCACGGTCGAGGCCACCGCGGCGGCCGTCAGCGCCTTCCCGGTGGACCGTCTGGTGACGATCCTCGTCGGCGACGCGGCCGAGATCCGGGAGCCCGTGGAGGCCCTCGGCATCGGTCAAGTCACCGTCGTGGCAGCCGAGTAGACGGCGAAGGGCGCCACACGCGCGTAAGAGGCCCTGGTGACGAAAGAGTCACCAGGGCCCCCTTATGCCCGAATTGAGGGAGAGGTTGCCTGTCTGCCCTGTGGGATGCGCTACAAAAACCGGGATCCATTTGGGGATTGAAAGATGCCCCGTTTAGCGTCTTCCGGGCTGTCCGTCAGGCAGTGCGCCGCACCCGCGGCACCGGACAGCCATCGCCGAGTCCCCGTACGGCGCGAGCCAGGGGAGCCGGGGACCCATCGAAGTCCCTGGGGTGAATCGGACGCCCGCGCGAGCCGCGAGGGGGCCCGTAGGAGACCTTCCTGCTCCGAACCCGTCAGCTAACCCGGTAGGCGAGAAGGAAGGAAAGGATCAGCCACTACATGGCGTTCACCTGCGCCACCGGGAAGAGCACCGAGAAGAACCGCCCCACCGGGAAGCACCGTAAGCCCGGCCGGTTCGAGCGCACCACGGCCCGCGCGGCCGGAGTCGCCGCGCTCACCGCCACCGGTGTCGTCGGCACCCTGGCCGCCCCGGCGCTCGCCGCCGAGCCCGCCGCGGAGCAGACCGGCCTCATCCCCGTCGTCACCGTCGAGAACTCGATCGTGGACCAGATCGACGCCCAGGCCATCGCCCAGGAGCGGGCCGCGGCGGAGGCCGCCGCCGCTAAGAAGGCCGCCCAGGAGGCCGCGCGCCAGAAGGCGGCCGCGAAGGCCGAGGCGGAGCGCGAGGCCAAGGAGCGCGCCGCCCGCGAGGCCGAACGCAAGCGCCTGCTGTCGTACGTCGCCCCGATCGCCGGCTCGTACGTCTCCACCGGCTACAAGAGCGGCGGCGCCGTCTGGTCCTCCGGCAGCCACACCGGCGTCGACTTCCACGCCGCGAGCGGCACCTCCGTGCACGCCGTCGGTACCGGCACCGTGGTCGAGGCCGGCTGGGGCGGGTCGTACGGCAACAACATCGTGATCAAGATGAACGACGGCACGTACACGCAGTACGGCCACCTGTCGTCCATCGGCGTCTCGGTGGGCCAGACCGTCACCCCCGGCCAGCAGATAGGCCTGTCCGGCGCCACCGGCAAGGTCACCGGGCCGCATCTGCACTTCGAGGCCCGCACGACGCCGGAGTACGGCTCCGACATCGACCCCGTCGCCTATCTGCGCGGGCACGGCGTGAACCTCTGACGCCGCCACCGCGCCCCCTCGAAGCCCCGGCTCCCCGAGCCGGGGCTTTCGATGTTTTCGACCGGTTCGCTGACCAAAAAATATCCATGGATTCCGGCTCGCCGTCGGAAATTCCGGCCGGTTGCCATAGAGTCCTCGGGAACACGTCATTCGTAGACGTTTCACGGGGATTAAGGCGGAGGTCGGTCATGCGTATTCCGGCGCATTCGGTGTGCACGGCGATCCGGGACGACATCGTCGCCGGTGTCTACGAGCGCGGCAGCCGGCTCACCGAGGAACTGCTCGCCCGCCGCTACGGCGTCTCCCGCGTCCCCGTGCGGGAGGCCCTGCGCACTCTGGAGGCGGAGGGTTTCGTGGTGACCCGGCGCCACGCGGGCGCGTGCGTCGCCGAACCGACGGAGCAGGAGGCCGCCGACCTGCTGGAGATGCGCGGCCTGCTGGAACCCCTCGGCGCCGCCCGGGCCGCCCAGCGGCGCACCGAGGCCCATCTGAAGGTCCTGCGCGGCCTGGTCAGGCTGGGCCAGGAGCGGGCCAAGCGGGGGAACAGCGACGACCTGCGCTCCCTGGGCAGCTGGTTCCACGAGACGCTCGCCCAGTCCACCGGCAGCCCCGCCCTGACCTCGATACTGGCCCAGCTGCGCCACAAGATCGCCTGGATGTACGCCGTGGAGGCGCCGGTCGACCCCGTGGAGTCCTGGACCGAGCACGGCGCGATCGTGGACGCGGTGGCGCGCGGCGACGGCGAACGCGCCCGCGCGATCACGGCGCTGCACACCGAGCGCTCGCTCTCCGCGCACCGCCTGCGGTTCGCCGCGGGAGGCGAGCGCACGGAGCGTGTGAGGAATTCGCAACATCCCGTAAACATGCCGAGCCTGCGGCATTAACACGGGCGCCGTATACAAAGAGGAGATATTCGGCGGCGGACAATTTCCGCTGCCCTTTTTCGGATTCTCTGCTGCCTGCCGTGAATTCCGCCGACGCCTGCCCGAAACGGTGAACCGGGAGTCCCGAAACAGCGAACCCGGGCGGCCCGAAACAGCGAAGCCGCGCCCGCCGGAAAGGCGGACGCGGCTTCACCGTTTACCGGGGACCCCGCTCAGACCGTCTCGGGCAGTTCCTCGAGTCCCTCGGAGACCAGCTTCGCCAGCCGGTCGAGGGCGGCGTCCGCACCCTCGGCGTCGGAGGCGAGGACGATCTCCTCGCCGCCCTGGGCACCCAGGCCCAGGACGGCCAGCATGGAGGCCGCGTTGACGGGGTTGCCGTCAGCCTTGGCGATCGTCACCGGGATACCTGCGGCCGTGGCGGCCCGGACGAAGATGGAAGCGGGGCGGGCGTGAAGGCCCTCGGCCCAGCCGACGTTGACGCGGCGCTCAGCCATGTGATGCTGCCCTTCGGTGTTCAGGGTTGTCTAGACCAGTTTCCCACACCCGTGAAGCAGACCGGGAGGGACAAAACGTCCCTCCCATGGTGACCGTCGGGTCGCGGCCTCGACCCCACAACACGTCCTCCACGGACTGCCCCGCGCCGTTGTCGGACGCGAGCCGTAATCTGGGCCCCATGCAGAGCGCCTCGGACCGGCACGAGTACCCCGCCCACTGGGAAGCCGACGTGGTGCTGCGCGACGGCGGCACCGCGCGCATCCGCCCCATCACCGTTGATGACGCCGAGCGCCTGGTCAGCTTCTACGAGCAGGTGTCGGACGAGTCGAAGTACTACCGCTTCTTCGCGCCCTACCCGCGACTGTCCGCAAAGGACGTCCACCGCTTCACGCACCACGACTTTGTGGACCGGGTGGGACTCGCGGCCACGGTGGGCGGCGAGTTCATCGCCACCGTACGCTACGACCGGATCGGCGCCGACGGAATGCCCGCGTCCGCACCCGCCGACGAGGCCGAGGTCGCCTTCCTCGTCCAGGACGCCCACCAGGGGCGCGGCGTCGCCTCGGCCCTGCTCGAACACATCGCCGCGGTCGCCCGCGAGCGCGACATCCGCCGGTTCGCCGCCGAGGTGCTGCCCGCCAACTCCAAGATGATCAAGGTGTTCACGGACGCCGGGTACACCCAGAAGCGCAGCTTCGAGGACGGCGTCGTACGCCTGGAGTTCGACCTGGAGCCGACCGACCGCTCGCTCGCCGTGCAGTACGCGCGCGAGCAGCGCGCCGAGGCCCGTTCCGTACGGCGGCTGCTGGTGCCCGGTTCCGTCGCCGTGATCGGCACCGGCCGCACCCCCGGCGGCGTCGGCCGCGGCGTCCTCGGCAACATCAGGGAGGCCGGGTTCACCGGGCGGCTGTACGCCGTGAACAAGGCGTTCCCGGAGGACCTCAAGGAACTCGACGGAGTGCCCGCGCACCGCTCCGTGCAAGACATCGAGGAGCAGGTCGACGTCGCGGTGGTGGCCGTGCCCGCCGAGTACGTCCCCGACGTGGTCACCGAGTGCGGCGAGCACGGCGTGCAGGGGCTGGTCGTGCTCTCCGCCGGATACGCCGAGAGCGGGCCCGACGGACGCGAGCGCCAGCGCGCACTCGTCCGGCAGGCGCGCACGTACGGCATGCGCATCATCGGTCCGAACGCCTTCGGGATCATCAACACCGCCGACGACGTACGGCTGAACGCCTCACTGGCCCCCGAGATGCCGAGGCCGGGCCGCATCGGGCTGTTCGCGCAGTCCGGCGCCATCGGGATCGCCCTGCTGTCCCGGCTGCACCGGCGCGGCGGCGGAGTCACCGGCGTCACCGGCATCTCCACCTTCGTCTCCTCCGGCAACCGCGCCGACGTCTCCGGCAACGACGTCCTGCAGTACTGGTACGACGACCCGGACACCGACGTCGTCCTCATGTACCTGGAGTCCATCGGCAACCCGCGCAAGTTCACCCGCCTCGCCCGGCGCACGGCGGCCGCGAAGCCGCTGGTCGTGGTGCAGGGCGCCCGGCACGGCGGAGCGGCGCCGCAGGGCCACACCGTCCGGGTCACCCGGCTCCCGCACACCACGGTCTCCGCCCTGCTGCGGCAGGCCGGCGTGATCCGGGTCGACACGATCACCGAACTGGTCGACGCGGGCCTGCTGCTCGCGCGCCAGCCGCTGCCGACCGGGCCGCGCGTGGCGATCCTGGGGAACTCCGAGTCGCTGGGGCTGCTCACCTACGACGCCTGCCTGTCCGAGGGGCTGCGGCCGCTGCCACCGCTGGACCTGACCACCGCGGCGTCGGCCGCCGACTTCCACGAGGCGCTCTCGCACGCGCTCGCCGACGACACCTGCGACGCGGTCGTGGTCACCGCGATACCGGCGATCGGGGACGCCACGACGGGGGACGCCGAGCTGGCGCAGGCCTTGAGCTCGGCGGCCGAGCGGGTGCCGGGAAAGCCCGTACAGGTGGTGCACGTGGAGCTCGGAGGGCTCGCGGAGGCCCTGTCCGCCGCGGCCAGTACCGCGCCCCGGCCCGCTGCGACGGCGCCCCGCACCGCACCCCGGGCCGCATCGACGGCGCCCCGCACCGCGACCCGCACCCACCCCGTCCGCCCGCTGGACTTCCCGGCCGAACCGCTGCCCGAACCGTCGGACGCCGCCGAGAACACCCCCCGCCTCATCCCCGCCTACCCGGCCGCCGAACGCGCGGTCCGCGCCCTCGGCGAGGCCGTCAAATACGCCCAGTGGCGGCGCGAGGCGGCCGAGCCCGGCAAGGTCCCCGAGTACGAGGACATCGACGAGAAGGGCGCCGCCCGGCTGATCGACGGCCTGCTCACCCGCGGCCAGGGGCTCACCCTCGGCACCGACGAGACCTGCGACCTGCTCGGCAAGTACGGCATCGAGGTGCACCGCGCCCTGCACGCCCCCACCCCCGGCGCGGCCGTCGACGCCGCCCGCACCCTCGGCTACCCCGTCGCCCTCAAGGCCACCGCCCCGCACCTGCGGCACCGCGCCGACCTCGGCGGCGTACGGCTCGACCTCGCCGACGAGGAACAACTGCGGCGGGCGTACGCCGAGTTGACCGAGCTGTTCGGCAGACCGGAAGAGCTCAGGCCGGTCGTGCAGACCATGGCACCGCGCGGCGTCGACACCGTCGTACGGGCCGTGATCGACCCGGCGGCCGGCGCCGTGCTGTCCTTCGGGCTCGCCGGAGCCGCCTCCCAACTGCTCGGCGACATGGCGCACCGGCTGATCCCGGTCACCGACCGCGACGCCACCTCGATCGTCCGGTCGATCCGGACGGCACCGCTGCTGTTCGGCTGGCGCGGCTCCACACCCGTCGACACCCCCGCCCTGGAGGAGCTGCTGCTGCGGGTGTCGCGGCTGGTCGACGGCCACCCTGAGGTGGTCGCGGTCACCCTGGAGCCGGTCGTGGTCGCCACCCACGGTCTGAGCGTGCTCGGCGCCTCCGTGCGCCTCGCGCTGCCGCCCGCCCGCGACGACCTCGGCCCGCGGACGCTGCCGACGTACTGAGACCGCCGTGAGCGGTGCCTCGCAGTCAGTGCACCCCCGTAGGATGGGCGTCATGGCCAAGACCAGTACGACGACCCAGGGGCTGCGAGCGGCGATCGAGCGCAGCGGCTACTACCCGGCCCTCGTGGCCGAGGCGGTGGAGGCCGCCGTGGGCGGCGAGCCCATCCGGTCGTACCTGGTCCACCAGGAGACCACGTTCGACCAGAACGAGGTGCGGCGCCATGTGACCGTCCTCGTCCTCACCGGCAACCGCTTCATCGTCAGCCACACCGATGAGCAGGCCGCCGACAGCACCTCCCCGACGCCGTACGCCACGACCTCGACGGAGTCGGTCAAGCTCGGCCGGATCTCCTCGGTCGTGCTCAGCCGCGTCGTCGCCAACCCGGAGCAGTACACCGTGGGCACACTGCCCCGCGAGGTGGTCCTCACCATCGGCTGGGGCGCCGTCTCCCGCATCGACCTGGAGCCCGCCGCCTGCGGCGACCCCAACTGCGAGGCCGACCACGGCTACACGGGCAGCTCGACGGCGGACGACCTCAGCCTGCGCGTCAGCGAGGCCGGCGACGGACCGGAGACGGTGCGCCAGGCGCTCGCCTTCGCCCAGGCCCTCTCCGAGGCGACCGCGGACCTCACTCGCTGATGTCCCAGTCCGCTCAGTCCACCGCCTGGGACCCCCATCCGGAACCCCTCGCCGTCAGCTCCGCGCCGTCCCCCGAGTACGGCAGCGGCTCGCTCGCGGACCTGCTGCCCACGCTGGCCGCCGGCATGGCCGTGCCGGGCATGACCGCCTCGATAGGCGAGCTGACCCCCGCCGACCGCAACTGCGTGTTCCTGATCGACGGCCTCGGCTGGGAGCAGCTCAGGGCGCACCCCGAGGAAGCCCCCTTCATGAGCGCGCTGCTCGGCAGCTCGCGCGGCGGCACCGGACGCCCGCTCACCACCGGCTACCCGGCGACCACCGCGACCTCCCTCGCCTCCGTCGGCACCGGACTGCCGCCGGGCGCACACGGCCTGCCCGGGTACACCGTGCGCAACCCCGCCACCGGCGAGCTGATGAACCAGCTGCGCTGGAACCCGTGGACGCCGCCGCACGTCTGGCAGCCGTATCCGACCGTCTTCGAGCTGGCGCACCGGGCGGGTGTGCACGCGGCCCAGGTGTCCTCGCCCACCTTCCAGAACACCCCGCTGACCAAGGTCGCGCTCAGTGGCGGAACGTTCCTCGGCCGGCTGTCCGGCGAGGAGCGCATGGACCTCGCGGCCGAGCAACTGGCCGCCGGCGACCGCTCCCTGGTCTACACGTACTACGCCGAACTCGACGGCGCCGGCCACCGCTACGGCGTCGACTCCGACACCTGGCGCGGCCAGCTCATGTACGTCGACCGGCTCGTCCAGCGCCTCGCCGAGCAACTCCCGCCGCGCACCGCGCTCTACGTCACCGCCGACCACGGCATGATCGACGTGCCCTTCGACGAAGAGCACCGCATCGACTTCGACGAGGACTGGGAGCTGCGCGCCGGTGTCGCCCTGCTGGGCGGCGAGGGCCGGGCGCGGCACGTGTACGCGGTGCCGGGCGCCGCGAACGACGTCCTCACCTGCTGGCGTGAGGTGCTCGGCGAGCAGTTCTGGGTGGCCTCGCGGGACGAGGCGATCGAAGCGGGCTGGTTCGGGCCGCAGATCGACGAGCGGGTCCACGACCGCATCGGCGACGTGGTCGCGGCCGCCCACGACGACGTCCTGATCATCGCCTCCGAGCGGGAGCCCAAGGAGTCGGCGATGGTCGGCAACCACGGTTCGATGACCCCCACCGAGCAGCTGGTCCCGCTGCTCGAAGTACGCTCCTGAAGCCTCCCCAAGCCCCCTTGTTGCCGAAAGGTGCTCAACTCCACATGCCCGAGCTGGTGTTCTTCTCCGGAACGATGGACTGCGGGAAGTCGACGCTGGCTCTCCAGATCGAGCACAACCGTTCGGCGCGTGGCCTCGCAGGCATGATCTTCACGCGCGACGACCGCGAGGGCGAGGGCAAGCTGTCCTCACGGCTCGGCCTGGTCACCGACGCGGTGGAGGTCGAGGACGGCATGGACCTCTACGGCTACATGGTCGACCACCTCTCCCGGGGCGGCCGCGCGGACTACGTCATCGCGGACGAGGCCCAGTTCCTCGCCCCGGACCAGATCGACCAACTCGCGCGCGTGGTGGACGACCTGGGCCTCGACGTGTACGCCTTCGGCATCACGACCGACTTCCGCAGCAAGCTGTTCCCCGGCTCCCAGCGCCTGGTGGAACTCGCCGACCGGGTCGAGGTGCTCCAGGTCGAGGCCCTGTGCTGGTGCGGCGCCCGCGCCACCCACAACGCCCGCACGATAGGGGGCGAGATGGTCGTCGAAGGCGCCCAGGTGGTCGTCGGCGACGTCAATCAGTCCGACGCCGTCGGCTACGAGGTCCTGTGCCGCCGCCACCACCGCCGCCGGATGACGGCGGCCAGCGCACGGGCGGCGGCACTGTCCCCGGACGTGCTCCCGGTGCAGCCGGCCTGAACCGCCGGGCGGTCCGCCGTCAGCGCGGGTTCTCGATGACGGAGAACCGGGCGCCCTCGGGATCCGCCACCGTCGCCACCCGGCCATGGGCGCTGTCGCGGGCAGGCCGCAGCACATGGCCGCCGAGGCCGACGATCCGCTCCACCGCGTCGTCCGTGTCGCCGACTTCGAAGTACGTCATCCAGTGCGGTCCCCGGTCGCGGGGCAGGGCGGTGCCGACGCCGTGGATGCCGGCCACCGGGCGGCCGTCGAGGTGCAGGCCGACGTAGTCGAGGTCGGGGGAGTCCGCTGCCTCCTCCTCGTAGCCGAACACCGACTCGTAGAACTTGGCCACGGTCACCGACTCGAAGGTCACCAGCTCGTTCCAGGCCGGGGTGCCGGGCACGCCGGTGATGGCGGTGCCGAGGTGGGCGGCTGTCTGCCAGATGCCGAAGACGGCGCCGGAGGGGTCGGAGCAGATCGCCATCCGGCCGGCCTCGGCGGCGTCCAGCGGGCCGACGCCCACGGTGCCGCCGCACAGCCGTACCGCGTCGGCGGTCAGGTCCACATCGTTCGAGGCGAGGTAGGGCGTCCACGCGACGGGGAGGTGACGGTCGGGCGGCAGCCGGCCGATGCCGGCCACCTCACGGCCGTCGAGCAGGGCCCGCACATAGGGACCGAGCTGCTGGGGGCCGGGGCGGAACTCCCAGCCGAACAGCGCTCCGTAGAACTCCTGGGTCGCGGCCAGCCCGTGCACCATCAGGCTCACCCAGCAGGGCGTGCCGGGCGCGTGCCGAGCGTGCGTCACGCCGTTCGGGCCGGCCGACCCCCGTGCCTCGGTCATCGTCACTCTCTCCTCGGCCCCTCGCGGTGGCCGCGTCTCATCCGCTGTCCCGCCCCCCGTGCCGATGCTCGCACCGCCCATCGTCGCGCGCGCTACGGGCACGCCGCCGCACGACGGCCGCCGACCGGAGGATGCCCGGTGTGCGATGGACTGCCCGTTTCCGTGCGATTGCCGACGGATGTCGATCGGCTGTACAGCATGTGCCCGATCCCGTACGCCTCGTGATCGGGCCTGTCCGGCGGGCAGAGTATCCGGAGCCGGGCGATGCGGCCACCCCGTGCGCGAGGATGGTGGCCATGAACGCCATCATCTCCGCATCCGACCTCGCGAGCGCCCTGACGGGGCGGCAGCCGCCGGTGCTGCTCGACGTCCGCTGGCAGTTGAGCCTGGCCAAGACCCCCGGCGAGCCCCCGTTCGACGGCCGGAAGGCCTACGAGTCCGGTCACCTCCCCGGCGCGGTCTACATCGATCTGGATCGCGCATTGGCCTCCGCGCCCGGTGCGCACGGCCGTCACCCCCTGCCCGACTTGGCTGAATTCGGTACGGCGATGCGGCGGGCGGGGGTGTCCTCGGGGGCGCCGGTGGTCGTGTACGACGGCGGACAGGGCTGGGCGGCGGCCCGCGCCTGGTGGCTGCTGCGCTGGACGGGGCACCCCGACGTACGGGTCCTCGACGGCGGACTGCCGGCCTGGCAGGGCCCGCTGGAGACCTCGGTGCCGACGCCGGCGGAGGGCGACTTCGAGCCGGTGCCGGGGGCGACGGGTCTGCTCGACGCCGACGGCGCCGCGGCCCTCGCCCGGTCGGGGGTCCTGCTGGACGCACGAGCGGGTGAGCGCTACCGCGGCGAGGTCGAGCCGATCGACCCCGTCGGCGGCCACATCCCCGGCGCCGTGTCCGCCCCGACCAACGAGAACGTCGCCCCGGACGGCCGTTTCCTGCCCGCCGAGGAACTCGCCGCCCGCTTCAAGTCCCTGGGTGCCTCCGAGGACACCCGGGTCGGCGTCTACTGCGGCTCGGGAGTCTCCGCCGCGCACGAGGCCCTGGCCCTGGCGGTCGCGGGCTTTTCGGCGGACCTGTACGTCGGCTCCTGGTCGGAGTGGTCCTCGGACCCGTCCCGTCCGGTCGCCGTGGGGCCGGACCCGCAGTAGGGCGCCCGCAGGACACATCGCCTCCAGATGCAGGCCGAGGGCCGCGTTGCGAGCAACGCGGCCCTCGTCTTCGTACGGCCGCACGGGCAGCCGTACGACCGGCTGTTACCGGCTACTCCTGCTTCTTCCTGCGCGTGCCGAACACGATCTCGTCCCAGCTCGGGACGGCGGCCCGGCGGCCCGGACGGACGCCGTCCGCCTCGGCCTGACGGTCGGTGGCACCGATGAGGCGATCACGGTGGCTGCCGACGGACCGGGGCATGAGGACGTCCGCGTAGGCGGAACCGGCCGACGCGGCCGGGGCGGGAGGCTCCTCCGCGGCCGGCTCGGCCGGAGGCTCCTCCACCTCGGGCTCCGCGGGGCGCTCGGGAACCACCATGTCGCCGCGGAAGCTCGGCACCGCCTCCAGCAGGCTGGTCAGCGAGTCCCGCTCCTCCGTGGTCTCCTCGGCCGGTTCGGACGCCTGCGCGGGCAGGCTCGGCCGGTCGAGGGCACGGTCCATCGAACGTTCCCGCGGAAGCCGGGCGATCCGCGGCACGAACGGGAAGCTCGGCTCCGGCGCGGCGAGGTCGTCGGACTCGCCGATCAGCGAGCGCGCCTCCTCGTCGACCGCCTGGACGAGCCGCCGGGGCGGGTCGTACGTCCAGCTCGCCGAGTGCGGTTCGCCCGCCACCAGGTAGACCAGCAGCACTTCCCAGGTGCCGTCGTCGCGGCGCCACGAGTCCCACTGCACGGTGTCCTTGTCGGCGCCGCGCAGCAGCAGCCGCTCCTGGACGGCCTCGCCGAGCTGCGGACCGGCGGCGTTCTCGCCGGGCCGGCGGACGGGAGTCTTGCGGGCTCTTTCGGCCATGAAGGCGCGCTCGGCGAGCACGGGGCCCTCGAAGCGCCGTACGCGGTCGACGGGGATGCCGGCGAGCTGGGCGACCTCTTCCGCGGTGGCACCGGCGCGTATACGCGCCTGGATGTCGCGGGGGCGGAGATGGCTCTCCACCTCGATCTCGATCTGGCCGAGGCGCGGACGGTCGCCGCGCACGGCTGCGCGCAGGCGTTCGTCGATCGGAAGGGTGTACTCCGTTGCGTCGGCAGCCTTCAGCACCAGCCGTGTGCCGTCATTTGAGACGGCCACGACACGCAGTTCGGGCATGGGGACCTCCCGGGTGGTGCCTGCCGACGTCACGTGCGTCGCTGCTTCCGCTAGTCGAGTGTGGCCTGCCCGGGTGCAGCCTGCCACAACCTTGCCGAGTTGCCCGGCGTGTCGGGCCAGGGCCCTGGATCGCCGTTATGGCACGGTTACCTATTCGCAACGCTAAGTGACCAACTCCGTCACCCTGTGCAACTAGCCCCCTCCCGGCGGTCCTTGAAGGCCACGGATGCCCAGGCGGGAGACCGGACCCAGGGCTCGCCACAGTACTCCATTTGGGCCACGTGCGTGGATTGGCACGCCGCCCAACTTCTGGCAAGGGGCGTGACTCGGCCGTGACGCGGGCGAATTGGGTCGTCGGAACGTGGCGTACTTCACGCAAACGTCAGAAACGGAACCAATGCCGGGAGTTCGTTCGAGACGGGGTCCGCTACGCGCCCAACACCCTCCGCAGGTAGTCGTTCTGGAACAGCCGGTCCGGGTCGAGCCGGTCCCGCAGCGCGGTGAACTCCTCGAAGCGCGGGTAGACCCCGGCAAGGTATTCGGCGTCGCGCGTGTGCACCTTGCCCCAGTGCGGGCGCCCCTCGTGCGCCGTGAAGATGCGCTCGGCCGCGGTGAAGTACCGCTGGAAAGGAGTGCCCTTGACCATGTGGACGGCGATGTACGCGCTGTCGCGCCCGGATGCGGTGGACAGGGTGATGTCGTCGGCCGGGGCGGTGCGCACCTCCACGGGGAAGCTGACCCGCAGCCCGGAGCGCTCGACCATGGCCTTGAGTTCGCGCAACGTCTCGACGACGGCCTCGCGCGGAACGGCGTACTCCATCTCCACGAAGCGCACCCGGCGCGGTGATGTGAAGACCTTGTAGGGGATGTCCGTGTAAGTACGTGCGGACAGGGCCTTGCTGGAGACACGGGCGATCGTCGGGATCGTGGCGGGCGCCGCGCGGCCGACCCACTGGGCCACCTGGAAGACGCCGTTGGAGAGCAGTTCGTCCTCGAACCAGCCCGCGAGCTGCCCCACCGGCTTCTCGGGGCCCGCGCTTCTGTTGTTGCGCTTGGTGTTGGTGCTGCCGGTGTGCGGGAACCAGTAGAACTCGAAGTGTTCGTTCTCGGTCCACAGTTCGTCGAACTCCGCCAGGACCCGCGCGAACGGCATCGGCTCCTCGCGCGCGGTCAGCAGGAAGATCGGTTCCACGGCGAAGGTGATCGCGGTGACGACGCCCAGGGCGCCGAGGCCGATACGGGCGGCCGCGAAGACCTCTGGGTTCTCCTTCTCGGAACAGGTGAGCACCGAGCCGTCGGCGGTGACCAGTTCGAGGCCCTTGATCTGGGCGGCGATCGAACCGGAGTCGCGGCCCGTGCCGTGGGTGCCGGTGCTGGTGGCGCCGGAGACCGTCTGCTCCATGATGTCGCCCATGTTCGCGAGCGACAGGCCCTCGCGCGCCAGGGCCATGTTGAGGCGCTTGAGCGGGGTGCCGGCCTCGACCGTGACGGTCCCGGCCTCGCGGTCGATGTGGCGGATGCCGGTCAGCAGCTGAGGGCGGATCAGCACACCGTCGGTCGCGGCTATGGAGGTGAAGGAGTGCCCGCTGCCGACCGCCTTCACCTTCAGGCCGTCCTCGGCGGCCCGGCGTATCGCCCCGGCCAGTTCCTCGACGGAAGCCGGAGCTACCTCCCGCGCGGGGCGGGCGGCGACATTGCCGCCCCAGTTACGCCACGTGCCGTTCTTCCCGCTCGCTGTGCTGCTCAACGGTGCCCTCCCGACGCGGAGCCGGCCTGCTGAGCCGGCGGTACCCCAGGAAACCGACCGCGACCGCGACGGCCCCGGACACCGCCGGAACCCCGTACCCGGCGGCCGCACCGGCCGCGTCGATCACCCACCCGGCCAGGGAGGAGCCGAGCGCGACCCCGACCGCGAGCCCGGTGCTCACCCAGGTCATGCCCTCGGTCAGTTGCGCGCGTGGTACGTGCTCTTCGATCAGGGACATGGTGGTGATCATCGTGGGAGCGACGGCCATGCCCGAGACGAACAGCGCCACGGCCAGAAACGGCAAGTTTCCGACCAGTAGGAGGGGGATCATACTCACGGCCATCGCGCATATGCCCAGCAGCCAACGACGTTCCGCCGACCCCTTGAAGCGCAGCAGCCCGAAGACGAGGCCCGCCGCGCAGGAGCCCGCCGCGTACAGCGCGAGGACCACGCTCGCGGCGCTCTTGTGCCCCTGTTCGTCCGCGAAGGCCACGGTGACCACGTCGACGGCACCGAAGATCGCGCCCGTCGCCACGAAGGTGGCCACCAGCACCTGGAGCCCCGGGGCGCGCAGGGCCGAGGTGCCGCCCCGCTGCCCGTGCTTCTCGCGCGGATGCGGGGCGGGTTCGGTGGCGCGCTGCGCGGTCAGCCAGAAGACGCCGACCGCCAGGAAGCAGCCGGCCAGCAGCGGCCCGGCCTCCGGGAACCACGCCGTGGACAGCCCGATGGAGATGATCGGCCCGAAGATGAAGCACACCTCGTCGATCACGGACTCGAAGGAGTACGCGGTGTGCAGCTGGGGCGTCCCCCGGTACAGCGCGGCCCAGCGGGCCCGGATCATCGCCCCCACGCTCGGCACGCAGCCGATGCCGACGCACGCCACGAACAGCACCCAGTCCGGCCACCCGTAGTGCGCCGCGAACAGCAGCAGGGCGCCCGCCGCGAGCGAGATCAGCGTCGCCGGACGCAGCACCCGCGCCTGCCCGTACTGGTCCACCATGCGCGAGACCTGAGGGCCCGCCACGGCCGCGGCGAGCGCGATGGTGGCCGACAGGGCGCCGGCCAGGCCGTACCGCCCGGTCAGCTGCGACACCATGGTCACCACGCCGATGCCCATCATCGACAGCGGCATCCGGCCGAGGAGTCCCGCGGCGGAGAAGGCCTTGCTGCCGGGGGCGGCGAACAGGGCGCGGTAGGGGCTGGGCACGGGGGTCTCCGGTCAGGCGGAAGCAAGCGTGGACGGGGAAGGCTCTGGAGCGCGCGGTAAGGCGTGTCGCCAGCCGAGACAGCTTACGAGTTAGGTGACCCTAACGCACCCTTCCGGGCGAACGGGGAACCCGGGTCGACCCCCCGCCGTTTCCCGGCTGTCAGCACCGGATGACAGGATCGACCCATGCCAGACGCGCGCGATGCCAGCCCCTACGACGCCTTGCTCCTGCTCTCCTTCGGCGGCCCCGAGGGCCCGGACGACGTGCTCCCGTTCCTGGAGAACGTCACCCGTGGGCGGGGCATCCCCAAGGAACGTCTGAAGGAGGTCGGTGAGCATTACTTCCAGTTCGGCGGCGTCAGCCCGATCAACGACCAGAACCGCGCCCTGCTGGACGCCCTGCGCAAGGACTTCGCCGAGCACGGCCTCGATCTGCCGGTCTACTGGGGCAACCGCAACTGGGCGCCGTACCTGACGGACACACTGCGCGAGATGGTCACCGACGGCCACCGCCGCATCCTGGTCCTCGCCACCAGCGCCTACGCCTCCTACTCGGGCTGCCGCCAGTACCGCGAGAACCTCGCCGACTCGCTGGCCGCACTTCAGGCCGAGGGCCTCGAGCTCCCCAAGGTCGACAAGCTGCGGCACTACTTCAACCACCCCGGCTTCCTGGAGCCGATGATCGACGGCGTGCTGCGCTCGCTGGCCGACCTCCCCGAGGACGTCCGGGCCGGAGCGCACCTCGCGTTCTCCACCCACTCCATCCCGACCGCCGCGGCCGACAGCTCCGGCCGTCCCGAGGACCACGGCGACGGCGGCGCGTACGTCGCCGAGCACCTGGACGTGGCCCGGCTGATCGCCGACGCCGTCCGCGAACGCACGGGCGTGGACCACCCGTGGCAGCTCGTCTACCAGTCCCGCTCCGGCGCCCCGCACATCCCGTGGCTGGAGCCCGACATCTGCGACCACCTCCACGAGCGGCACGCGGCCGGTGTCCCGGCGGTCGTGATCGCGCCCATCGGCTTCGTCTCCGACCACATGGAGGTCCTCTACGACCTCGACACGGAGGCCAGGGCGAAGGCCGAGGAACTGGGCCTGCCGATGCGCCGCTCGGCCACCGTCGGCGACGACCCGCGTTTCGCCGCCGCGGTCCGCGACCTCGTCCTGGAGCGCGCCGCCGTGGAGCGTGCCGAGGAGGTCACGCCCTGCGCGCTCGGCGCGCTCGGCGCGAGCCACAACCTCTGCCCGGTCGGCTGCTGCCCGTCCCGCACGCCCAAACCCGCCGCAGCCGGCGCCGACAGCCCCTACGCATGAGGAGCCCCGTGACCGACGCCCTGCCCACGGAACTGCTCACCCTGGCCCAGGAGGCGGCCCGCCGCGCCGGTGAACTCCTGCGCGACGGGCGTCCGGCCGACCTCGCGGTCGCCGCGACCAAGTCCAGCCCGATCGACGTCGTCACCGAGATGGACATCGCGGCGGAGAAGCTGATCACGAACCTGATCTCCGAGCAGCGCCCCGACGACGGCTTCCTCGGCGAGGAGGGGGCCTCCACCGAGGGCACCAGCGGCGTCCGCTGGGTGATCGACCCCCTCGACGGCACGGTCAACTACCTCTACGGACTGCCGACCTGGTCCGTCTCCATCGCCGCCGAGCAGGACGGCGAGACCGTGGCCGGAGTCGTGGCCGCCCCCATGCGCGGCGAGACGTACCACGCGGTGCGGGGCGGGGGCGCCTGGGCGAGTGGCCCCTGGGACGGCGAGCGCAGGCTGACCTGCCGCCCCACGGCCCCCCTCGACCAGGCCCTGGTCTCGACCGGCTTCAATTACGTCACCGAGGTCCGCACCCACCAGGCCGACGTGGCCCGGCGACTGATCCCCCTGCTGCGCGACATCCGCCGCGGCGGCTCGGCCGCGATCGACCTGTGCGACCTGGCTGCGGGCCGGCTGGACGGCTACTACGAGCGTGGCCTCAACGCCTGGGACTTCGCCGCGGGCGACCTCATCGCCCGCGAGGCGGGTGCCCTGACCGGCGGCCGCCCCGGAGAACGCCCGTCCCGCGATCTGACGGTCGCAGCGACCCCGGGCGTCTTCGAGCCCCTCCAGGAGCTGCTGGAGAACCTGGGCGCCTGGCACGACTGACCCCGGCGAACAAACGCAAGAAGCGGCCCCCGGCGCTGGATTCGCCGGGGGCCGCCGTTGTACTGAAAAGCCGATCAGACGCTAGACGCGCCGACTTCCACACCGTGCTCGGCGGCGAGGCGGCGCAGGTCGTCGAGCTCGCCCTGCTCCACCTCGACGAGGAAGTCGTCGCCCTCGTCACGAGCCCGCGTCAGGTCGGACTCGGTCGTCTTTATGCGCTGCAGAAGTCCTGCGGTGAATGCGTCCATGCTGCGCCCCCTCGTCCTGGGTCGTGGGTCGGTGGCACGGGGGTGTGCCATTCGGAAGGGGCGATCACGTCTCCAGTAGGTGCCCAGCGCTGCCCAGGCCGGGCGGCGACGGTGCCGGACACCCACACCCGCTCTGCGGAAAGCGGATCCTCTCGTACCGCATGGTGGTGCGGCACAAGCAGAGCGTGATCGCGGGGTGTACATGCCGTCCTCCCCGCGGTCCCTCCCACGGAAACCTCAACCGGAAGAGAAAATCTCGCATTCCCGGGCCTCACACCTGTCCTGCATGCTCCGCTCACCCGTCTTACCGCCGACTTATGGCCGAAAAGGGCAGGATGGAGGCCAAGAGACCCGACAAACACACCTGCCCGCGCGCGACACAACCGCTACGCGGGTGGACACAGGAAGGACAAGCGACGTGCGCGTACTCGTCGTCGAGGACGAGCAGCTGCTCGCCGATGCGGTGGCCACCGGACTGCGCCGGGAGGCCATGGCCGTCGACGTCGTGTACGACGGTGCGGCCGCCCTGGAGCGCATCGGCGTCAACGACTACGACGTGGTCGTCCTCGACCGCGACCTCCCGCTGGTGCACGGTGACGACGTCTGCCGCAAGATCGTCGAACTCGGCATGCCCACCCGGGTGCTGATGCTGACGGCCTCCGGCGATGTCAGCGACCGGGTCGAGGGACTGGAGATCGGCGCCGACGACTACCTTCCCAAGCCCTTCGCCTTCAGCGAGCTGACGGCACGCGTGCGTGCGCTCGGCCGCCGCACCAGCGTGCCGCTGCCGCCCGTCCTGGAGCGCGCCGGCATCAAGCTGGACCCCAACCGCCGCGAGGTCTTCCGTGACGGCAAGGAGGTACAGCTCGCGCCGAAGGAGTTCGCCGTGCTGGAGGTGCTGATGCGCAGCGAGGGCGCGGTCGTCTCCGCCGAGCAGCTCCTGGAGAAGGCCTGGGACGAGAACACCGATCCGTTCACGAACGTGGTGCGGGTGACCGTCATGACACTGCGCCGCAAGCTGGGCGAGCCGCCGGTCATCGTGACCGTCCCGGGTTCCGGCTACCGGATCTGATCCGCCGTGGCCGCCACCCCCGCGCCGCCCCAGGCGCCCCCGAAACCCACCTGGGACCCCCGCAGGTCGGAGCCGCCCTTCCCGTGGCTGCGCCCGACGATCCGGATAAGGCTCACGCTGCTGTACGGCGGCATGTTCCTGATCGCCGGCATCCTGCTGCTGTCGATCATCTATCTGCTGGCCGCGCAGGCGATCAACACCGGCAACGAACCGCTGTTCAAGATCGTGGACGGCGACCAGCTCAGGGTCACCAGCGACAACTGCCAGGCGATAAACAACGCCACCAACCTCACCTACCCGCAGTTCAACGAAGCGGTCAGTCACTGCATCGACGCGCAGCGCCGGGTCGCCCTGGACGATCTCCTGAGCCGGTCCCTGCTCGCCCTGCTCGGCCTCGCGATCATCGCCTTCGCCTTCGGCTACGCGATGGCCGGCCGTGTCCTGTCGCCGCTGGGCCGGATCACCCGCACCGCCCGCGCGGTGGCCGGCTCGGACCTGTCCCGCCGGATCGAGCTGGACGGCCCGGACGACGAGCTGAAGGAGCTGGCCGACACCTTCGACGAGATGCTGGAGCGGCTGCAGCGCGCCTTCACCGCCCAGCAGCGCTTCGTCGGCAACGCCTCGCACGAGCTGCGCACCCCGCTGGCGATCAACCGCACGCTGCTGGAGGTGCATCTGTCGGACCCGACCGCACCGGTGGAGCTCCAGCAGCTCGGCAAGACGCTGCTGGCCACCAACGAACGCAGTGAGCAGCTCGTGGAGGGCCTGCTGCTGCTCGCCCGCAGCGACAACCAGATCGTCGAGCGCAAACCGGTCGACCTCGCCGAGGTCGCCGAGCAGGCGGTCGACCAGGTGCACGCCGAGGCGGAGGCCAAGGGCGTGGTGATCCGCGGCGAGCAGAAACCCGCGGTGGTCCAGGGCAACGGCGTCCTGCTGGAGCGCATCGCCCTGAACCTGGTGCAGAACGCCGTCCGGTACAACGTGCCGGAGGACGGCTGGGTCGAGGTCACCACCGACGTCGAGCACGGACAGGCCGTCCTGGTGGTGTCCAACACCGGGCCGGTGGTGCCGGCGTACGAGGTCGACAACCTCTTCGAGCCGTTCAGACGGCTTCGGACGGAGCGCACCGGCAGTGACAAGGGTGTGGGCCTGGGCCTGTCGATCGTGCGATCGGTGGTGCGGGCACACGGTGGCCATATCTCGGCGCAGCCGCGTGAGGGTGGCGGGCTCGTGATGCGAGTCACCCTGCCGGTCTGAGAGCATGTGCGCCGACACACGCCGCTGGCACGGGGATGTTCGCTTTGCGCGGAATTTTCTGGGCGCACGGCGAGCGGAACCGTGTGTGATCGATCACAAGGGCGAATTTCCGGCCATCTACTCTCCGTGATCATGTGACCTGTCGGAAAGCCGGGAAAATCCGGGTTTTCGAGGGTCTTGATCACGGGAAGTACAGGGTGAGACGCCTTTGAACTGCGGCATTAGGACCGTGTACGGTCCCGTTCGCCATCCAAGCCGATCACTCTTGAGGAGTCCGGTTGGGTGTCGATTGAGTAACAGACCTTGATGTGAGGCAAAATCTCCGCCTCGGGTCGGGCACAAGTCCGGCCTCTCACGCGTTACGTGCGCTGGAGACACCGCAGACACCCAGAGGGGGAGAGCGACATGGCAACGGATTACGACACCCCACGCAAGACCGACGACGACGTCGACTCGGACAGCCTTGAAGAGCTGAAGGCACGGCGGAACGACAAGTCGACATCCGCTGTGGACGTCGACGAGTTCGAGGCCGCCGAGGGCCTGGAGCTGCCCGGAGCGGACCTCTCGAACGAGGAGCTGGCCGTCCGGGTGCTGCCGAAGCAGCAGGACGAGTTCACCTGCATGAGCTGCTTCCTGGTGCACCACCGCAGCCAGCTGGCCCGGGAGAAGAACGGTCAGCCGATCTGCCGCGACTGCGACTGAGGACGGGTCGGGCATGACTGGCTCGACCCCTCCTCGGAAGCGCCGCTTCCGCAAACGGGAAGCGGACTCGGGGCCGTCCGACGGCCCGTACGGCGCGCGTGACGACGAGCGGGGCTCATCCGGGACGGGAGCCTCGCTCGAACCGATGTCCGGGGCTGACCTCCCGGCACCGGCCGAGATTCCCGCGCCCGTCGCCCGGCGGCGGGTCGCGGTCGTCCGGGAAAGGGCCAGGGAAGGCGTCCGTAGGGGCGGCAGCCGCGCCAGAGCGGGCCTTGGGTACCTGGCCGACCGGATCATCGAGAACGCCCCGCGTATCCCCGTACGTGACCTCGCCACGCTGCGGCGGCAGTTCCCGGGCCTCGGGCCCGAGCAGATCGCCGACAAGCTCGTGGCGGGCGCGGCCAACGCGAGCTCGACGGTCGGGGCCGGAGTGGGCGCGGCGGCGATGCTGCCCGTGCCGCCCGCGATGCCGACCGAACTGGCCGCCGAGATCACCGGCGTGGCCGCCATCGAGCTGAAGCTGATCGCCGAACTGCACGAGGTGTACGGCGTACGCCCGCCCGGAAACCTCCGGGAGCGCAGCACCGCGTATCTGTCCTCGTGGACCGAGGAACGCGGCATCGACCCCGCGAAGCCCTCGACGGTCAACGCCGCTCTCGGCGGGCAGATGAAGCGTGAACTGCGTCAGCAGATCATGAAGCGCATGGTGCGCAATCTGCCGAACCTGATGCCCTTCCTGGTGGGCGCCGCCGTGGGCGCGGCCATGAACCGCCGGGACACCAAGAAACTCGCGGCACGCATCCGTACGGACCTGCGCAAGGTCCAGGTGCCGTGGCAGGAGTTGGAGCTGCCGCCGCTGGAGAAGCCGGCGGAGCCGCTGCCGATGGGGGACACCGAGCGCAGCCACTGGCGCAGGGAACTCGGAGGCCACTGAGGGCCCGGAGCGCCCCGGAACGAAGATTTTGCCCCGGGGAGAACAAACCTTGACCGGGCCGGTGACGGCCCGATCTGGTGTGCTAGGCCGCGGCCTTCGCCGCCCTGATCGCCTCCGCCAGCCGCTCCGGCTCACGCGTCGACAGGTACAGGTACGGGGTCGGGTCCTCGGGGTCGACGACCTCCACGCGCAGCGCCGTCGGGATGTACGCGCGCAGCAGCAGGAAGGCCCGGGTGTCGGCCTTGTGGGTACGCCAGGCCCGCGCCTCCTCCGGGTCCATGACATGCGCCTCGCCCAGTGCACGCACCGGAAGCTTCGCCTCGCCCGCGATCAGCGAGTCGCCCACCACACGGATGCGGATGGAGCCGTACGAACTCGCCACGACCGCCGCCGCGGCGGTACCGCCCGCCAGGCCCGCGAGCATGGGGAGCGTGCCGAACGGCAGAAGGATCAGGGCCAGCGATAGCCCGACCAGGAACGAGATCAGCCACCAGGACCGGGGGGCGGTGAGACGTTCTTCGTACGGGGCGGCGGAGAGCTGCATGAAGCCAAGCTTGGCACGGTGTCCGACACATTCCGACGCGCGGGTAAGGTCTGCGGCTGTGAGAGGTACTTCAGCAGCTCTTCAGCCTCCGGCCGACGCCGTGAAACCGGTGCGGCACGCGGATGCTCCCGCGCCCGGCGAGCTTCTCGGCGCGCACTACGGCGAGTGTTTCGGCTGTGGCGGCGAGCAGCCCCACGGGCTGCATCTTCAGGCGCGGGCCGGGGACGGTGTGAGCATCACCGCCGAGTTCACCGTGCAGCCCGCCCATCAGGGTGCGCCCGGACTGGCGCACGGCGGTGTTCTCGCCACCGCGCTCGACGAGACCCTCGGCTCGCTCAACTGGCTGCTGCGGACCATCGCCGTGACCGGGCGGCTGGAGACCGACTTCGTGCGGCCGGTTCCGGTCGGCACGGTGCTGTACCTGGAGGCCGAGGTGACGGCGGTCGCGGGTCGCAAGATCTACTCCACCGCCTCCGGGCGGATCGGCGGCCCCGAGGGGCCCGTCGCCGTCCGCGCCGACGCCCTCTTCATCGAGGTGAAGGTCGACCACTTCATCGACAACGGCCGTCCGGAGGAGATCCGGGCCGCCATGGACGACCCGGACCAGGTGCGGCGGGCCCGTGCCTTCGAGGTGAACCCGTGAGCCGCGACCCCCTGAACGTGCTGATCCGGCGCGTCGATGCGGACGTACCGCTTCCGACGTACGCGCACCCCGGCGACGCGGGAGCCGATCTGCGGACCACCGAGAGCCGGGAGCTGAAGCCGGGGGAGCGGGCCGTCCTGCCCACCGGGGTGTCGATCGCCCTCCCCGAGGGGTACGCGGCCTTCGTGCACCCGCGCTCAGGTCTCGCCGCCCGCCTCGGTGTCGCCCTCGTGAATGCCCCGGGGACGGTTGATGCCGGGTACCGTGGGGAGATCAAGGTGATCGTGGTGAATCTCGACCCGCACGAGCCCGTGCGGTTCGAGCGCTTCGACCGGATTGCCCAACTGGTGGTCCAGCAGGTCGAGAGGGTTCGCTTCCAGGAGGTCGCGGAGCTTCCCGATTCGGCACGGGCCGAGGGGGGCTTCGGGTCCACCGGCGGCCATGCCGCGGTGGGCGATACAAGCGAAACAAGCGGTCAGGCCGCCGACGGCGGCACTACGGGTGGGAATCGATACGCTTCGGTCGTATCCGACCGGGAAGGACAGTGACGTGTTCGGACGTCGCAACAAGAAGGGTGCCGCCGAGGACGCGGCCGGCGAGCCCGAGCAGGTCGTCGACATCGACTCTGAGGCGGACGACGACGGCACGCGTGAGCGTGTACGGCTCGAACCGGAACCGCGGCCCGACGGGCCCTGGGACAGCTCCGAGGTCCGTGACCCCGCCGAGGGCCGGGTGGACCTGGGCGGCATGCTGGTGCCGGGCGTGGACGGCATGGAACTGCGCGTGGAGGTCGCGGGCGACGCGATCGTCGCGGCGACGGTCGTGCTGCGCGACAGCGCCATCCAGCTCCAGGCCTTCGCCGCGCCCAAGCGCGAGGGCATCTGGGGTGAGGTACGCGAGGAGATCGGCTCCGGCATCACTCAGCAGGGTGGCATCATCGACGAGGTCGAGGGGCCGCTCGGCTGGGAGCTGCGGGCCCAGGTACCGGTGCAACTGCCGGACGGCACGGGTGGTTTCCAGGTCGTGCGGTTCGTCGGTGTGGACGGTCCCCGCTGGTTCCTGCGCGGTGTGATCTCGGGCCAGGGCGCGGTGCAGCCGCAGGCCGCCGGTCTGCTCGAGCAGATCTTCCGGGACACGGTCGTGGTCCGCGGTGAGGGTCCGATGGCCCCGCGTGACCCGATCGTCCTGCAGCTGCCCAACGACGCCCAGATGGTTCCCGAGGGCGTGCAGCAGGAGGAGGCGGGATCCCGCTTCTCCGGTGGCATGGGCCAGCTCCAGCGCGGACCGGAGATCACCGAGGTCCGCTGAGCATCGTAAGGACATCAGGGCCGTACCCCGTCGGGGGTACGGCCCTTTCTCGTGCGTGAACCCTTTGCGTGAACCCTTGACGGCCTATTGGTCTGTACCTATCGTCTGCGGCCATCGCGAGTGTTCAAAGGGACGCTCACTGTTCACGTACGAGAACGGATGGCCCCCACATGTCACCTGCTCCCGCACGTCACCGACGCAGATTCCGTCGCACCGCCCTGTTCGCGGTACTGACCACCGCGCTGGTGTCCACCCTGCTGCTGCGGCCGCAGGCCGACCGTGCCGATGCGGCGCCCGCCGCCTTCGTCCACCCCGGAGTGACCGTCTCCAAGTCCCAGCTGGACTTCGTGCGCTCCAAGGTCAACGCCGGCGCCCAGCCCTGGAAGGGCGCCTTCGACCAGATGAGGGCGAGCAAGTACGCCGATCTGAACCGCACCCCCAAGCCGCGCGCGGTCGTCGAGTGCGGCTCGTACTCCAACCCGAACTACGGCTGCACCGACGAGCGCGAGGACGCGATGGCGGCCTACACCGACGCCCTCGCCTGGTACATCACCCGGGACGAGCGGTACGCGCGCAAGGCCATCGAGCTGATGGACGCCTGGTCCGCGGTGATCAAGGACCACACCAACAGCAACGCGCCGCTCCAGACGGGCTGGGCCGGCTCCTCCTGGCCCAAGGCCGCCGAGATCATCAAGCACACGTACACCGGGAGCTGGGCGAACTCCGGACGGTTCGCCACCATGCTCCGCAACGTCTACCTGCCCGAGATCATCAACGGCTCCAACTCCAACGGCAACTGGGAGCTGTCGATGATGGAGGCCGCCGTCGGCATCTCCGTCTTCCTGGAGGACAAGGCGTCGTACGACAAGGCCATGGCGAAGTTCCGCACCCGCACCGCGGCCTACGTCTATCTGTCCTCCGACGGTGATCTGCCGAGGACCGTGCCGAGCCAGAACCTCGACACCCGGGACAAGATCGTCAAGTACTGGCAGGGCCAGGGCACCTTCGTCACCGGCCTCACCCAGGAGACCTGCCGCGACTTCACGCACACCGGCTACGGCATCTCCGCGATCTCGCACGTCGCGGAGACCAGCCGCATCCAGGGCCAGGACCTCTATGGCACCGACGTCGGCGAGCGGCTGCGGCAGGCGCTCGGGTTCCAGTCGAAGTACCAGCTGGGTACGGCCGCCCCGAGCTGGCTCTGTGGCGGCTCCCTCAAGCTCGGCCTCGGCCCGATCACCGAGGTCGGATACAACGCCCTGCACAACCGCCTCGGCATCGCGATGACCAACACCCAGACGCTGACCGAGCGCGGCCGCCCGGCCGGCAGCAACAACCTGTTCGTGGCGTGGGAGACCCTCACCCACGGCGACAACCCCAGCTGAGGCGCCTGACCCGCGGCGGGGCGTCAGAGTTGCGTCAAAGACGCTCCCGCCGCGGCACTCGGCCCCATTTGTCTCGATTGTTGGCCGTAAGGTCGACGCTGCGTAGGCAGCGATGACCGGAACACAATGGGGACCATGGGACGCGGCAAGCTTCGGATCTACCTCGGTGCGGCACCGGGCGTCGGCAAGACGTACGCCATGCTGTCCGAGGCGCACCGGCGTGTGGAGCGGGGCACCGACTGTGTGGTCGCCTTCGTGGAGCACCACGACCGGCCGCGCACCGAGGTGATGCTGCACGGCCTGGAGCAGATCCGGCGCCGACGGCTGGAGTACCGGGGCAGCGCCTTCACCGAGATGGACGTGGACGCCGTCCTGGCCCGGCGCCCGCAGGTCGCCCTCGTCGACGAGCTCGCCCACACCAACATCCCCGGCTCGCGCAACGCCAAGCGCTGGCAGGACGTCGAGGAACTCCTCGCGGCCGGCATCGACGTCATATCGACGGTCAACATCCAGCACCTGGAGTCCCTCGGGGACGTCGTGGAGTCGATCACCGGCGTACGGCAACGGGAGACCGTGCCGGACGAGGTGGTGCGCCGGGCCGACCAGATCGAGCTCGTCGACATGTCGCCCCAGGCGCTCCGGCGGCGCATGGCGCACGGCAACGTCTACCAGCCCGACAAGGTCGACGCGGCCCTGTCGAACTACTTCCGCCCCGGCAACCTGACCGCCCTCCGCGAGCTGGCGCTGCTGTGGGTGGCGGACCGGGTCGACGAGTATCTGAAGCAGTACCGCAGCGATCACCGGGTGTCGAAGATCTGGGGCTCACGGGAGCGGATCGTCGTGGGGCTGACCGGCGGACCGGAGGGCCGGACGCTGATCCGCCGGGCCGCGCGGCTCGCCGAGAAGGGCGCCGGCGGTGAGGTGCTCGCCGTCTACATCGCCCGCAGCGACGGGCTGACGTCCGCCTCACCGAAGGAACTGGCCCTCCAGCGCACCCTCGTCGAGGACCTCGGCGGGACCTTCCACCATGTCGTCGGCGACGACATCCCGGCGGCGCTGCTGGCCTTCGCACGCGGGGCGAACGCCACCCAGATAGTGCTCGGCTCCTCGCGCCGCAAGACCTGGCAGTACGTCTTCGGACCGGGCGTCGGCGTCACGGTGGCCCGCGAGTCCGGCCCCGACCTCGATGTGCACATCGTCACGCACGAGGAGGTCGCCAAGGGACGCGGGCTGCCCGTGGCCCGCGGCGCACGCCTCGGCCGTACCCGGATCCTCGCCGGCTGGCTCGTCGGCGTCGGCGGCCCGGTCCTGCTCACCCTGCTGCTGACCCACATCGACGCCGACCTCGGGCTCGCGAACGACATGCTGCTGTTCCTCACCCTGACGGTGGCGGCGGCCCTGCTCGGCGGGCTCTACCCCGCGCTGGCCTCGGCCGCGGTCTGCTCGCTGCTGCTGAACTGGTTCTTCACCCCACCCCTGCGCCGCATCACGATCGCCGACCCGAAGAACCTGCTGGCGCTGGTGATCTTCATCTTCGTGGCGGTGGCGGTCGCCTCCGTGGTCGATCTGGCGGCCAGGCGCACCCACCAGGCGGCCCGGCTGCGCGCCGAGTCGGAGATCCTGTCCTTCCTCGCCGGCAACGTGCTGCGCGGCGAGACCGGCCTGACGGAGCTGCTGGAGCGGGTCCGCGAGACCTTCGGCATGGAGTCGGCGGCGCTGCTGGAACGGGAGAGCGACGTCGACCCGTGGACCTGCGCGGGCCGGGTGGGCGCGGGAGAGGCACCGGTGCGGCCCGAGGACGCGGACGTCGACGTCCCCGTCGGCGACCACATGGCGCTCGCGCTGACCGGCCGGGTGCTGCCCGCCGAGGACCGCCGCGTCCTCGCCGCCTTCGCCGCGCAGTCCGCCGTCGTACTGGACCGCCAGCGCCTCCAGCGGGAGGCCGACCAGGCCAAGGAACTGGCCGAGGGCAACCGCATCCGTACGGCACTGCTGGCCGCCGTCAGCCACGACCTGCGCACACCCCTCGCCGGCATCAAGGCCGCCGTCTCCTCGCTGCGCTCCGACGACGTGGCCTGGTCCGAGGAGGACGAGGCCGAACTGCTGGAAGGCATAGAGGAGGGTGCCGACCGGCTCGACCACCTGGTCGGGAACCTGCTCGACATGTCCCGCCTGCAGACCGGCACGGTCACCCCGCTGATCAGGGAGATCGACCTCGACGAGGTGGTGCCGATGGCACTGGGCGGAGTGCCCGAGGGCAGCGTCGACCTGGACGTCCCCGAGACACTGCCGATGGTGGCCGTGGACCCCGGGCTGCTGGAGCGGTCGGTTGCCAACCTGGTCGAGAACGCCGTCAAGTACAGCCCGGACGCCGGCCGGGTCCTGGTGTCCGCCAGCGCCATCGCCGACCGGGTCGAGGTCCGGGTGGTCGACCGCGGGCCCGGTGTCCCGGACGAGGCCAAGGAGCGCATCTTCGCCCCCTTCCAGCGCTACGGCGACGCCCCGCGCGGCGCCGGCGTCGGGCTCGGCCTGGCCGTCGCACGCGGCTTCGCCGAGGCCATGGGCGGCACCCTGCACGCCGAGGACACCCCCGGCGGCGGCCTCACCATGGTGCTCAGCCTCAGGGCGGCGGGAGCGCGGTCCGGGGAACCACCCGGCCCCGGCGAGCCCTCTCACGCCACGGGACACCCCCGCTCCGATGAGCCCGTTCACTCCGTACGACCCGAAAGGCAGACCACATGACCCGGGTACTGGTGATCGACGACGAGCCGCAGATCGTGCGCGCCCTCGTGATCAACCTCAAGGCCCGCAAGTACGAGGTCGACGCGGCCCACGACGGGGCCACCGCCCTCGAACTCGCCGCCACCCGACACCCGGACGTGGTCGTCCTGGACCTCGGTCTGCCCGACATGGACGGCGTCGAGGTGATCCGCGGGCTGCGCGGCTGGACCCGGGTGCCGATCCTGGTGCTGTCCGCCCGGCACTCCTCCGACGAGAAGGTCGAGGCCCTCGACGCGGGCGCCGACGACTACGTCACCAAGCCCTTCGGCATGGACGAGCTGCTGGCCCGGCTGCGGGCCGCCGTCCGCCGGGCCGAGCCCACCGGGGGCGGCGAGGACGACGTGATGGTGGAGACCGAGGAATTCACCGTCGACCTCGCCGCGAAGAAGGTCAACCGCGGCGGGAAGGACGTACGGCTCACGCCCACGGAGTGGCATCTGCTGGAGGTGCTGGTCCGCAACACGGGCCGGCTGGTCAGCCAGAAGCAGCTGCTGCAGGAGGTGTGGGGGCCGTCGTACGGGACGGAGACGAACTACCTGCGGGTCTACATGGCCCAGCTGCGCCGGAAGCTGGAGGCGGACCCCTCGCATCCCCAGCACTTCGTCACGGAGCCTGGGATGGGCTATCGGTTCGAGAAGTGATGCCCGGTAGTCTTCAAGACATGACTGCTGTTCCTCGTTCCGAAAAGTCGGTGGGCCGGTTCCGGCGCATGCTCGACCGGCTCTCCTCGTCGCAGGAGGACCTGGAGTCCGAGGAGCTGCGTGAGGACGCCGAGACCACCGGCTGCATCAAGATCTGTGACTGCCATGACCGCCAGATCGTGACGGTTACTGGTACCTTGCGCACGGTCACCCTGCGGCCGCGTGCGGGAGTCCCGGCCCTGGAGGCCGAGCTGTTCGACGGCTCCGCCGCCCTGGACGTGGTGTGGCTCGGCAGACGCTCCATAGTGGGCATAGAGCCCGGGCGCCGGCTGATCGCATCGGGCCGGGTCTCCATGAGCCGGGGCCGCCGTGTGCTGTTCAACCCGAAATACGAACTGAGACCCCTCGGACGGGAGTAGCCGGTGACGTCGCTCGACAAGCCGACCGAAGACACCACCGCAGACGCCGAGCACGACTCCCGGGCGGTGACCGAGGCCGCGCTCTTCGAGGCCTTCGGCGGCATGCGCGGCATGATCGAGACGGTCCTGCCCGGCCTGCTCTTCGTCACCATCTACACGATCAACAAGGATCTGCACCTGTCGGCCATCGCCGCCCTCGCGGTGTCGCTGATCCTGGTGGTCGTGCGCCTGGTGCGGCGCGACACCGTCAAGCACGCCTTCAGCGGCGTCTTCGGCGTCGCCTTCGGTGTCGTGTTCGCGATGATGACCGGCAACGCCAAGGACTTCTACCTGCCCGGCATGCTCTACACGCTGGGGCTGGCGCTCGCGTACATCATCACGACCCTGTGCGGGGTGCCGCTGATCGGCCTGATCCTGGGTCCGGTGTTCAAGGAGAACCTCTCCTGGCGCACCCGCAACCCCGGCCGCAAGAAGGCGTACGCGAAGGCCAGTTACGCCTGGGGCCTGATCCTGCTGGCCAAGTGCGCGATCCTCTTCCCGCTGTACTGGTGGGCCGACACGACGCAGTTCGGCTGGGTGCTGGTCACCCTGAAGATCCCGCCGTTCCTGCTGGCCGTATGGCTGACCTGGGTGTTCCTGGCGAAGGCTCCGGCGCCGATCGACGTGTTCGCGGAGATGGAGGCGGCCGAGAAGGCCGAGAAGGAGCGCCAGGCCGCCGCCGGCCGGGCCGAGTAGTTACGCGTGAGGAAGGGCGCCCCGGAATCCCGGGGCGCCCTTCCTCATGTCTCACGCGGGGCGGCTAGCGCGCCGTGTCCTCGCGGCGGACCGACAGCAGGTCCTCCAGCTGCTCCTCGCGGGCCTGGGCGGCCACGAAGAGAAGCTCGTCGCCCGCCTCCAGGGAGTCCTCGCGGGACGGGGTGAGCACGCGGGTGCCGCGGATGATCGTCACCAGGGACGTGTCCTGCGGCCACTCGACGTCGCCGACCTGGGTGCCGGCCAGCGCCGACTCCTCGGGGAGGGTCAGCTCGACGAGGTTGGCGTCGCCGTGGCTGAAGCGGAGCAGGCGGACCAGATCGCCGACGCTCACCGCCTCCTCGACCAGGGCGGACATCAGACGCGGGGTGGAGACGGCCACGTCCACGCCCCACGACTCGTTGAAGAGCCACTCGTTCTTGGGGTTGTTCACCCGGGCGACGACGCGCGGAACGCCGTACTCCGTCTTCGCCAGCAGGGACACGACCAGGTTGACCTTGTCGTCACCCGTGGCCGCGATCACCACGTTGCAGCGCTGGAGCGCCGCCTCGTCCAGCGACGTGATCTCGCAGGCGTCGGCAAGGAGCCACTCCGCCTGCGGGACCCGCTCGACCGAGATGGCGGTCGGCGCCTTGTCGATCAGCAGGATCTCGTGGCCGTTCTCCAGCAGTTCGCCCGCGATCGAGCGGCCCACCGCGCCGGCACCGGCAATGGCGACCCTCATCAGTGACCGCCCTCCTCTTCGGGACCCTTGGCGAACGCCGCCTCGACCTTGTCGACCTCGTCGGCGCGCATCATGACGTGCACCAGGTCGCCCTCCTGCAGCACCGTCTGCGAACTGGGCAGGATCGCCTCGCCGAGGCGGGTCAGGAACGCCACGCGGACGCCCGTCTCCTCCTGGAGCCGGCTGATCTTGTGGCCCACCCAGTCCGCGGAGGCGTGCACCTCGGCGAGCTGGACGCCACCGGTGGGATCACGCCACAGCGGCTCGGCGCCCGAGGGCAGCAGACGGCGCAGCATCTGGTCCGCCGTCCAGCGGACCGTGGCCACGGTGGGGATGCCCAGGCGCTGGTAGACCTCGGCGCGGCGCGGGTCGTAGATCCGGGCCGCGACGTTCTCCACGCCGAACATCTCGCGGGCCACCCGGGCGGAGATGATGTTGGAGTTGTCGCCGCTGGAGACGGCGGCGAAGGCGCCCGCCTCCTCGATGCCGGCCTCGCGCAGGGTGTCCTGGTCGAAGCCGACGCCGGTGACGCGGCGGCCGCCGAACCCGGGGCCCAGCCGGCGGAACGCGGTGGGGTCCTGGTCGATGACCGCGACCGTGTGCCCTTGTTGCTCCAGGGTCTGGGCCAGAGCGGAACCCACCCTTCCGCAACCCATGATGACGATGTGCACGGCGCTTACCCCGCACTCCTCGTGAGGCGTCTGACTTGCGTGAACGTGGTGCTCATAACCTTCTCTCGGTTCGCCGGGCAACGGGCGCGGGCCGGTCGCGGACCGCTGGGCAACATCATGCCGGGGAATGCCCGGGATGATCCCTCGCGGTACGGATCGTGGACGCGCGTGTGCCTCGGTCCCACCGTAGCCGTCGGCACCGACACGCCGACCGGGGCGTCCCTCCGTGCCCTCAGCGGCGGTTGAAGCTGCGGACGCTGGCCAGCGCCAGGACCCCGAGTCCGGCCAGCGAGACGAGGGCTCCGACGAGCTCAGCTGTCGTCTGCGACATGAGGTCTCCCGGATGTGATGAGCGTACCGACGCAGGTCATGGAGGCATGCGGACGCCATCCGGCTCCGCGCCTGGCACGTGACCGGCCCGGAATTCACCCCCGCGCCGTGCGCGATTTCACCCGGATGTGCTCCGCCCCAGGCCGGGGGCCTACGATTCACTGTTGTGTCCAAACTGACCGACGTGCCCAAGCGGATTCTGATCGGGCGCGCGCTGCGCAGCGATCGGCTGGCGGAAACGCTCCTGCCGAAGCGCATCGCGCTGCCCGTCTTCGCCTCCGACCCGCTGTCCTCCGTGGCGTACGCGCCCGGAGAAGTGCTGCTGGTCCTCTCCATCGCGGGCGTGTCGGCCTACCACTTCAGCCCCTGGATCGCGGTCGCGGTCGTCGTGCTGATGTTCACGGTCGTCGCCTCCTACCGGCAGAACGTGCACGCCTACCCCAGCGGTGGCGGCGACTACGAGGTGGCGACCACCAACCTCGGCCCCAAGGCGGGCCTGACGGTGGCGAGCGCGCTTCTGGTCGACTACGTCCTGACCGTCGCCGTCTCCATCTCCTCCGGCATCGAGAACCTCGGTTCCGCGATCCCGTTCGTCGTCGAGCACAAGGTCGAGTGCGCGGCCGCGGTGATCCTGCTGCTGACGGTGATGAACCTGCGTGGCGTGCGGGAGTCCGGCAGCCTCTTCGCCATCCCGACGTACGTCTTCGTCACGGGCGTCTTCATCATGATCGCCTGGGGTGCGTTCCGCGGCCTCGTCCTGGACGACACCATGCGGGCACCCACGGCGTCGTACGAGATCAAGCCGGAGCACGAGGGGCTGGCGGGCTTCGCCATGGTCTTCCTCCTCCTGCGCGCGTTCTCCTCCGGCTGTGCGGCGCTGACCGGCGTCGAGGCGATCTCCAACGGCGTCCCGGCCTTCCGCAAGCCCAAGTCGAAGAACGCCGCCACCACGCTGGCGATGATGGGCCTGCTGGCCGTCACCATGTTCTGCGGCATCATCGGGCTCGCCATGGCGACCAAGGTCCGGATGGCCGAGAACCCGGCCGTGGACCTGATCAAGGACGGTGTCGCGGTCGGCTCCGGCTATGTCCAGAACCCGGTCATCACCCAGGTGGCGGAAGCCGTCTTCGGCAAGGGCAGCTTCTTCTTCATCGTGCTCGCGGCGGCTACGGCCCTGGTGCTGTTCCTGGCCGCGAACACCGCCTACAACGGCTTCCCGGTGCTCGGCTCGATCCTCGCCCAGGACCGCTATCTGCCGCGCCAGCTGCACACCCGCGGCGACCGGCTCGCCTTCTCCAACGGCATCGTGCTCCTCGCCGGCGCGGCAGCGCTCCTGGTGTGGATCTACGGCGCCGACTCCACCCGCCTGATCCAGCTCTACATCGTCGGTGTGTTCGTGTCCTTCACGCTGAGCCAGATCGGCATGGTCCGGCACTGGAACCGCCTGCTCGCCACGGAGAAGGACCAGGCCAAGCGGCGTCACATGGTCCGCTCCCGCGCGATCAACACCTTCGGTGCCTTCTTCACCGGGCTCGTCCTGGTCGTCGTCCTGGTCACCAAGTTCACGCACGGCGCCTGGGTCGCCCTGCTCGGCATGGTGATCTTCTACGTGACGATGACGGCCATCCGCCGCCACTACGACCATGTCTCCGAGGAACTCTCCGCCCCCGAGGGCCCCAGCGACGACAGCGTCCGGCCCTCCCGGGTGCACTCCGTCGTCCTGGTCTCCAAGATCCACCGGCCCGCGCTGCGCGCCCTGGCCTACGCCAAGCTGCTGCGCTCGGACACCCTGGAGGCGCTCAGCGTCAACGTCGACCCGGCGGAGACCAAGGCGCTGCGCGAGGAGTGGGAGCGGCGGGGCATCGAGGTACCGCTGAAGGTGCTCGACTCGCCCTACCGCGAGATCACGCGGCCGATCATCGAGTACGTGAAGAGCCTGCGGAAGGAGTCTCCGCGCGATGCCGTCTCGGTGATCATCCCCGAGTACGTGGTCGGCCACTGGTACGAGCATCTGCTGCACAACCAGAGCGCGCTGAGGCTGAAGGGCCGGCTGCTGTTCACGCCCGGCATCATGGTCACCTCGGTGCCCTATCAGCTCCAGTCCTCCGAGGCGGCGAAGGTCCGCGCCCGCAAGCGCGGGGAGTGGAACGCGCCCGGTGCGGTGCGACGGGGCCCGGCACAGGAGCGGGCGAAGGAGACCGAAGCCCGTCAGTGACGGGGGCGCCGACTCGGGCGGGGCGGCGGTCGTGGGGCCGGGGGCTCCGACTCGGGCGGGGCGCGGTCGTGGGGCCGGGAGCACGTAGACTGGTGGGCTGTTGTCAGGCCCCCCGGAGACGGCTGGTTGCGGGCCGTACCCTTTCCCGATCTGGAGTCACCCCACCATGCAGGCAGAAGAGAAGAAGTCGCTGGTGGGGGAGGAGTACGAGGTCGAGATCGGCCCCGTAGCCCACGGTGGGCACTGCATCGCCCGCACCGACGCCGGCCAGGTGCTGTTCGTACGGCACACGCTGCCCGGCGAGCGGGTGGTGGCCCGGGTGACCGAGGGCGAGGAGGGCGACCGCTTCCTGCGCGCGGACGCCGTGGAGATCCTCACGGCCGCCAAGGACCGCATCGAGGCACCCTGCCCCTTCGCCGGCCCCGGCCGCTGCGGCGGCTGCGACTGGCAGCACGCCAAGCCGGGGGCCCAGCGCCGGCTGAAGGGCGAGGTCGTCGCCGAGCAGCTGCAGCGGCTCGCCGGACTGACGCCGCAGGACGTCGGCTGGGACGGCACGGTGATGCCGGCCGAGGGCGACAAGCTGCCCGCGGGACAGGTGCCGCAGTGGCGCACGCGCGTGCAGTACGCCGTCGACGCCGAGGGCCGTGCGGGTCTGCGCAGGCACCGCTCGCACGAGGTCGAGCCGGTGGACCACTGCATGATCGCCGCCGAGGGCGTCAGCGAACTGGGCATCGAGAAGCGGGACTGGACCGGCATGGCGTCGGTGGAGGCGATCGCGGCGACGGGTTCGCAGGACCGCCAGGTGATCCTGACGCCGCGGCCGGGCGCGCGGCTTCCGATCGTGGAGCTGGACCGCCCGGTGTCGGTGATGCGGGTCGGCGAGAAGGACGGCGGCACCCACCGAGTCCACGGCCGCCCCTTCGTCCGCGAGCGCGCGGACGGCCGTACCTACCGGGTCGGCAGCGGCGGCTTCTGGCAGGTCCACCCGAAGGCCGCGGACACCCTGGTGACCGCGGTCATGCAGGGCCTGCTGCCGCGCAAGGGCGAGATGGCGCTGGACCTGTACTGCGGCGTGGGGCTGTTCGCCGGCGCCCTCGCCGACCGCCTCGGCGACAAGGGCGCCGTCCTCGGCATCGAGTCGGGCAAGCGCGCGGTGGAGGACGCCCGGCACAACCTGGCCGGCTTCGAGCGCGTCCGCATCGAACAGGGCAAGGTCGAGTCGGTCCTGCCGCGCACCGGCATCACCGAGGTCGACCTGATCGTCCTGGACCCGCCGCGGGCGGGGGCGGGCCGGAAGACGGTCGAGCACCTGGCGTCACTGGGCGCCCGCCGAATCGCCTACGTCGCCTGCGACCCGGCGGCGCTGGCGCGTGACTTGGGGTACTTCCGGGACGGGGGGTATCGGGTGCGGATGCTGCGGGCGTTCGATCTGTTTCCGATGACGCATCACGTGGAGTGCGTGGCGATCCTGGAGCCGGCGGCGAAGGGCTCCTGAGCCGATGGGTTGCGGCGACGCCGCCGCCGTGCCAGGTCCGTCCTGCCGCAGCTGGGCACCTGCGCAGGAGGTCACAACGGGCCGGAATCGAGGGCAGCGTAGGTGTCGGGATCGTAGAAGCGGGTCACGGCCGGTGCGATGGCCGCGGCGATTTCGTCGGCGCCGGGGGCCCGTGTCGGCAGGCGCCTCTCCCGCTGGGAGATGTCCTGCCACAGGGCGGTCAGCGGGCGGTGCGCGGGGACCTCGATGAACCAGGTGAAGCCGCGTGGACGGGGCGGGATCCCGGCCTCCGCGAGATAGCTGTTCACGGCTTCCTCGATGATGTCCTGGTCGTCCGTGGTGCGCGGTTCGGCGTGGGTGCGATCGGCTGCGTCGGGGGCGGCGAAGCGAGTGCGGACGGTGTGCCAGTCCGGTTGGTCCCGTACGCGCACCGCATGATCAGGGCCCGCGTACCAACAGACGACCATGTGCCAGCCGGAGTCCCCGATTCTTTCGTAGCGGCGGCCGGAGCGGTGGAGGGTGACGGGCGCCGGGGCGATGGCCAGCGCGCGCGGATCCGGAGGGGCTGCGAGCGGGAAGTCCGGCCAGGTGTAGGGCGGTTGGTGCACTGTGGTCCCTTCCGTACTCGCGATGCCGCGCCTGGTGACGGCGGGCGGCCGACCGAGGGTCGGCCACCCGTCCGCCGCGTCGGGATGACCGGCTCCCGCACGTTCCCGCCCGCCTCGTCCTGCTCATCGTGCCGCGCGGTCCGGGAGCATCGGTCTCCCGCCAGGAACGGCGGTATTGCTCACCCGTCATTCGTCACTGCTCACTCGTCGGGAAAATAGCAGTTGTCGTCCGAGGTTCCGTAGCAGTTGAAGTACGGGGTCTCGAAGAGCGTGCCGCTCAATGGCGGACGCCCCGTGGGTACCCAGCTCGCGGCGAGCTCGTGGTAGTACTCGTTGGAGTTCTCGAGCCAGGCGCCGCGCTTCTCGCCGCTGGACCAGCGCGCTCCCGGTGTCGAGAGGAATGCTCCGCCCATCACGTCGGTGCCGCACTCGTTGTCCGGCCACAGGGATTCTTCCTCCCAGCAGACGGTCCGCACGTCAGGGAAGTACAGAGCCGGCCCCTCGTCGTGGATCAGTGACGTCGTGAGGCGCGGCTGGCGTCCGTTGAGGTTGTTGCGCAGGACGGCGTCGAAGGTGCCGACGTTCTCGGAGCCGTAGCCGTACCAGATGTTCGCCTTGGTCTCCCGGATGTAGTCATTGACCAACCGGGAGCACAGACCGACGGGTTCGCACCAGCTGTCGTCGTCGGCGTTCGGAGCGACGGTGAGGCTCGGCTTCTGGGGCTTGTTGCCCTTGGCCAGGTGCTCGACCTTGCCGTTGGCGTACAGATCGGAACCCACACAGGCCCAGGCCCGCAGGGCTCGGCGGTGTGCGGTGTCCACACATTCCTTTGTCGCCCCCTTGGGTACGGACGTGAGCCGTGTGTCGGCGCTGTCGCTGGGGACGCGATCGGTGCCGTCGTCGGAGACGGGCGCCGCGTGAGCCGTGCCCGTCGTGGTGACGGCAAGCAGGAGCGCTCCCAGAATCGATGCGGCCGCGGTGGCGGGTTTACGCATGTTCCTCCCTTCGTCATGTGACGTCAGCGTGTTGAGGTGGCTGGTCTGTGCCATGGGGCATCAGGGCACGAAGGTTCGGGCGTACACCTGAGGACGCTAGTGGCGCACGGGAACGCGCTGCACGGTCAATTTCTGCCATAAAGCGCTAGTTGAGGAAGTTAGGGCGCCGTTTGTGACCTTTTGATGGAACCGTGTGCTCACAAGTCGGCATCCGGCGTGGCGAGTTCATCGATGACGCGATGACACCACCACTGAACCCGCCATCAGATGGCTCGATCTCACCAAAGACGGCAAGCCAGGCCGCAAGCGCCGTAATCGGTGGAGATGCGCGCCAAACGTGAAGTTGCCCAGGCGCTGCGGATCCGCCGAATCGCCCGCCGAGGCTCTGGCCCGCAGGGGTGACGACCTGATGCGGAATGCACTGCGACCGGGCCTCGCATCATCGTCACCGAACGGCCGGATCCGTTACCGTTCGCCACCACCTCCGGGGCACGTTCACTCAGTCGACGTCTCCATAGGACGCTCCGACCGTGTCCGCGGAGGTATGGGGAGCCACGCCCCGTTCGCGGATGCGGCGGGAGTGCAGCAGGTAGCCGAGGTGCAGCCGGTTCTTGGCGCCCAGCCTTCGCATGATGTCGGAGATGTGACGCTGGCAGGTACGGAGTGAGATGCCGAGCCGCCGCGCGATGACCTTGTCCTCGAGCCCCTCGACCAGAAGCTGGGCGATCGCCGTCTTGGTGTCGTCCAGAGTCCGGTCGACGATCGCGGGGTCGTACTCGGGCGCGAAGGGGGTGGCTCGGCTCCATGCCTGTTCGAACGTGGTTCGCATGAAGTCGATCATGTGCGGGTCCCGCACGATCAACGCCCCGCAACGGTCGTCACGCAGGGAAGTGACCGCCACTTCGCCGTCGAAGAGCAGCAGTCTCATGAATCCGTCGCTCTGGGTGCGGACCTCCGCTCCCAGAGCGGTGACATGCCGTACGAACTCCGTGGTGACGGTGTTGAACCGGGCGGGGTGCTGGTAGAGCGTGCGCAGCCGGACACCTCGGCCGAGTAACTCGTCAGTGCGCTCCAGCGATTCCTTGAGGGTCTCCGCCGACCGTGCTCCGCCCGGCTGCGCGGTGATCACCTCTTCGGCGGCCTCCGCGGCCAGCTGCGTGATGGTCCGCCGTACCGAGTCGAGGTCTCGGACGACTTCCAGGGGGCTGGTCCTGGCAGCGTGGAGGGAGGCGCTCTCGTAGACCTGCGAGAGCTCGGAGAACACTTCCCGGATGGCGTCCACTTCGCGTCGGCGGCGGTTCAGTTCGCGGACGATCGGCCAGACCAGCTGCATTCTGGCGCTGTCCGGTGGGAGCGCCCGCAGTGTGCCTGCCCGTTGCGACGACTCGCACAGCAACTTGAGGGTCGTCAGCCTGTCGACGGCCTGGTCCAGACGGTCGGCGGACAGATTCGTCCCTCTGCGTACGTCGTCGGGCGAGGCACCGTCCTGGACTTCGGCCAGGAACTGGTAGACGAGCCGCGCCTCGTCGCTCAGAGTGGGCCGTCCCCCAGTGTCGGGCAGGCCGGGTATCTCCACGCCAAACACCCCCGTGTCCAAGCCATGCGTGAGAACCACACCGGGCGGTCGGGGGCCGACCGGGCCGATCTCATGAAAGGGCGCCGGATCGAGACCCCGAGTGACCTGATCCTCCCTGTTCCAGGTCGAGTTGGAGGACGCCAGGTGTCGGGCAAGTATCGCATGCACGGGTGAGAGTTCCCTGTGTCCGCGAACCGCTCCGGGCCGGTGGCACTGTGGGCCGACGCCCTTCCCACCCCCCGCGGATTCGTGCCAGGCGCAGACACGACACCCCGTGCCTGTATACCCCCAATGCGTTGTCGTCCAGGCTCATTACGGTGACCCGTTCCTTGGAGACGTGGAGTTCACATGGTTCTGACCAGGCGATGTCCGGCTTCGACGATGCCGTGCCCCCTGTCCTGCGGCCCGTCGGCCTTCGGTCGGTCCGACGACGATCTGGGCTGGGGAGACTGACCGTCCCCCAGGCCCCGGCAACCGCTCGCTGACAGGAGCTCTTTTCGTGACCGCAAAGCGCTATGCGCTTACCCCGCAGATGGCCCGGTACGACGACTTCGTCGACCGTGGGGAGACCCGCTGGGTGCCCTATCTGATGTACCACCACCGCGCCGACTACCGGTCCGACGTGGTGAACACCGATCGCCTGGGATTCCGGCTCTCCCATGGACCGGCCGGCACCGCGTCCGTCGTCGACGCGCCGACCGGGGGCCCGGTCAACCTGCTGGCCGGCAGTTCCACCGCCTTCGGCGTGGGAGCCGCGAGCGACGCCGCCGCGATCCCGTCCCGGCTGTGGACGCGGTACGCGACCTCGGCCCCCTGGCTGAACCTCGGCGTTCGCGGCTACTGCTCCACCCAGGAGATGATGCTCTACCTGCTGCACCGGGAGATGCTGCCCCCGGTCGGCCACATCGTCATCCTGTCCGGGCTGAACAACCTCGCGCTGGCCGGGCTCCCGCGGTCGTTGCAGGGCGACTACGGCGCGTTCTTCTTCTCCGGCGAGTACTACCAGCAGATGGAGGAACTGCGCGCCCGGCACCGCAAGCCCCGGCGCGCGGGCCGCTTCGGCCTGGGCGAACGCAAGGCCGCCGCTCAGCCGCCGACCGCCGACGAGACGCCGGTCGGCCTCGATGAGCGCCTGGCGGTCGCCGTCGAACGCACCGCGCTCGACCTGGAGCGCTGGAAGCTGCTGGCCGCCGCGTCGGGCACTCGGATCTCCTTTGCGCTGCAGCCACTTGCCACGTGGGTCCGCGAGGCACCCGCGCCCGAGGAGACGGAACTCTTCGCGGAGCTGGACCGCAAGGAGTCCACCTTCTGGCAGCTCTTCGGGGACATCGCCCCCGCCGAGGTCGGCCGCCGCTACGCCGAGGGCATCGCGCAGGCGTGCGCGAAGAGCGATGTGGCCTTCCTGGATCTCAACCCGCTGGTGGCGCAGGCCGCGGCCCCCGGGCAGTGGCTGTTCGTGGACCGCGCGCACTTCACCGACGACGGTTACGACCTCGTCTCCCGGCTGTTGGCCACGGGCCTCGGCCTGTCCTGACCACGCCCGCAGACGACCCACATCGCACTCGATCCACATCGCACTCGATCCCCTGAAGGGAGCCCCCATGTCACTGCTGCGCAAGCTGTTCGGACTCTTCCGGCGCAAGCGGAAACCCAAGGACGACGCGTCCATCTATCCGATGTTCTGACGCTTGGAACCCGAGGCTGGGAAGAGGAGTTCTGATGCAGCGCCAGCAGGCGACGGCCGGACCGGCCGACCACCGGTCCCGGGCCGGCGCCCCGGACTGCCGCACCCTGTATGTGCAGGCCGCCGACCCGGAGGGCTTCACCCCTCCGGTCACGATTCCCGAGGCGTGCACCGCGGTGCCGGCGGAACCCCACAACGAGCTGAAGCGGCTGGAGCGCCGGGCGGCCGACTGGTCCGACGCGGCCCGCGTCGCCTACCGCGAGCTCGCGGAGTCGGCCGTCGACCCGGAGGCGCGTGACGCGCTGGTGCGCCGGGCGGCCATGGGCGCGGCCCCCCTCGCCCTGGTCTCGGGAGCCTGGCTCCAGTGGCTGAGCGGTCCCGGCAACGGCGACACCGAGTCGACGATGCGCGTGCTCTCCCTCTACGCCGAGGACCTCGGGGAGGGGCACTGCGGCGCGGACCGGGGCAACGCGTACCGGGCGATGCTGCACCAGCTGCGGCTCGCCGAGCGCGCGGCGCCCACGGCGCGCTTGGCCCAGGACCCGCACCTGTCCGACCTGGCCTTCGCTCTGCCCGGTCCGCTGCTGGCGATGAGCCGGCGGCCCGACGCGTACCGGGCGGAACTGCTCGGCGCCGACCTGTGCCTGCGCGCCGTCGGACTCCTCCCGCCGTTGGCCGCGATACGCGAGCTGCTGCCGGAGGCGGCCGACTGGGCCGCCCTCGACCCCGGGGCGGCCCGCCGCGCCGAGGCTCCCCACGGGCTCGACCTCGCGCGCGCCGCCGTTGCCGCGCTGCTCGACGAGGCACCGGCCGCGCCGGGCCTGCTCGCCGGCTTCCGCTGGACGCTGGCGACCGTGCGGCAGTGGAGCACCGCACTCCACAAGGAACTGTCCACGGCCTTGGACCCGGCCTACGAGATGGCCGAGCTGCTGCGCCTGCGGGCCCGTGAAGCGGCCCTGTACCACCGGGAGTTCGAGTTCGAGGGCCGCTCCCTCGCCGACTGGTTCGCCGAGGCCCGCACCGATCCCGAGGGACTGCTCCGGGCCCTCGCGACCAGCCGTCTGGTCAGACCCGGCCGCCCCGAGCGCAGCCCACTGCTGCAGGGGCTGATCGCCGAGAACGGCCCGATGTTCCGCATCTTCTCCCCCGGGGACCAAGCGGTGATCCGCCGCTGGATCCGCGCACTGCCCGCGACGCCCACCGGCCAGGCTCGGCACACACCCCCCGCCGGTCGTGTGCTGCCCACGGTGGAGGAAGGCGTGCAGACGGTCGAAGAAGCTCCGCAGCCGGTCGAGGAAGGCACGCGGACGGTGGAGGAAGGCCCCCGGCCGGTGGTCGTACGGCCCGTCGCCGACGTGTCCGACGCGCCGCCCGGCACCCTTCGCGATGCCTACCACCTGCTGCTCAGCCGGAGCGACTCGCCCGCCGTGCGCCGGTTCGCGACCCGGTACGTAAGGGGTTGGCTGGCGCGTTCGCGCGTCGGCTGGGACCGGGCCGAGCACCTGCCGCCGGAGCGATGGGATCCGCGTGGGCTGCGGCCCTGGCTGCAGGAACAGCACGATCGGCACGGCGAGGAGTTCGAGCAGGGCGCGGACACCCCGCTGCCCAGCAAGGAAGCGCTGGTCGACGCCACCGTGCAGCTCGCGCCGCTGACCCTGATCGACGGCAGCTGGCTGCAGGGCTTCACGGACTACGGCCACGCCTCGTCGGACGTCGGCCACCTGCTGTTCTCCACCTACTGGGACGAACTCGGCAACGGCGACCTCAACCTCAACCACCCCCTGATCTACCGCGAGGTACTGCGCGAGATGGGGGTGGATCTGCCGCCCACGGCGTCACGGGAGTTCGCGCACTGGCCGGGGTTCCGCGACGAGTCGTTCGAACTGCCGGTGTACTGGCTGTCCATCGGACGGCTGCCGCGCACCTTCCTGCCGGAAGTGCTGGGGCTGAACGTGGCCATGGAGCTGTCCGGTGTGGGCGGCAGCTACCGGCGGGCCCGTATCGCCCTGGAGGCGTACGGGTTCAGCACCCGCTTCGTCGACATCCACAACACCATCGACAACGTCGCCACCGGCCACTCCGCCTGGGCCGCCGACGCGGTCGACGCCTACATGGCCACCGTGCCCTCCGTGCTCGGCCCGGGCTGCGAACCGGAGATCTGGGAGCGGGTCAGGACGGGCTACCGGTCGCTGAACCCACCGAGCGGGCTGCGGGCCAGAAGAGCGGCACGCCGTGCCCAGCGCGTGCACGACACCGAAGGAGACATTCATTGAGCAGCGTCCTCGCCTTCATCGCCGTCGCCCTGGTGGTGAATCTGACACCCGGGCCGGCGATGCTGCACTGCGTAGCGAGCGGCGTCGGCAGCGGCCCGCGAGCCGGTGTCCGGGCGGCCCTGGGTGTCGAACTCGGCGTGTTCGTCTATGTGCTGGCGACCGTGACCGGGCTCGCCGCGCTGCTGGTCTCGGCCCCGACGGTCTACACCGTGGTGCAGCTCATCGGCATCTGCTTCCTGGCCTACATGGCTTGGACCAGCGTCCCGCGCGCCCAGCAGAACGACGGGGCGGCGAGCGCCACGTCCCAGGAAGCCGTCTCCCACCCGTTCATCAAGGGCTTCCTGCTCAATGTGTCCAACCCGAAGATCGCGCTGTTCTTCCTGACGATCCTGCCGCAGCTGGTGCCTTCAGGGGCGAGCACCTGGAAGCTGCTCGCCTTCGGACTCGGCTTCAACCTCTCGGGTTTCACCGTCAACACCCTCATGGCCCTGCTCGGCCACCAGCTCGCTCCGGCTACCGAACGGCTCGGCCCGGTGCGCAACGTCCTGCCCTGGATCCCCCCTGTGGTGTTCGTCGTCCTCGCCGCAGCCGCCCTGTGGGGCGTGGTCGCGTGATAGCCGACCGACTGGACGTCCTGCGCGCCCGCATCGACGCCGCCGCTCTCGCGGCGGGCCGTCGCCCCCAGGACGTCGAACTGCTCGCCGTGTCCAAGGGCCACCCCGCCTCCGCCGTCCGTGAGGCGATGGCGCTGGGACTGGACCGGTTCGGCGAGAGCTACGCCACCGAAGCCGTCCCCAAGCTGACCGAACTCAACGGCACGGCGGCCCAGTGGGTCTATCTCGGCCCGATACAGACCAACAAGACCCGGCTGCTCGCCGAGAACTTCTCCTGGGTGCTGGGACTCTGCTCCGAGAAGGCCGCCCGCCGGCTCGACGCCCAGCGCCCCGAGGGCCTCCCACCGCTCCAGGTGTGCGTCCAGGTCAACGCCGACGGGGACCCGGCCAAGTCGGGGCTCGCCCCCGACCGGCTCAGCGCGTTCCTGGAGACAGTCCAGGACCTGCGCCGGCTGACGGTCCGCGGCCTGATGACCATTCCCCGCAAGGCCGGGCCTGGCGAGGAAGGAGCGACCCCACCCGCCTTCGAGGTGCTGGCCGAGCTGTTCGCCAAGCACGTCGCGGCGGGACACGACTGGGACACCCTTTCCATGGGGATGAGCGGCGACTTCGAGGCCGCGATCGCCGCCGGATCCACCCAGGTGCGGCTCGGCACCGCACTGTTCGGACCACGTCCCGCCAGGACCGACGCTCGGGTCGAGGGAGAGGACACGCACCATGGCTGATCTCGTCCTGGGCATCTCCGCCTACTACCACGACAGCGCGGCCGCTCTGGTGAACGGCGGGACCGTCGTCGCCGCCGCCCAGGAGGAGCGGTTCACCCGGCGCCGGCACGACCCCTCGTTCCCCGCCCAGGCGGTGTCGTACTGTCTGCGCGAGGCCGGAGCGAGCCTGAAGGACGTCACGGCCGTCGCGTACTACGAGGACCCCGCCCTCAAGTTCCGCCGGGTGCTCTCCTCCTACGCCGGTGCCGCGCCGTTCGCCTTCCCGGGGTTCCGTGACACCCTCCCCGACTGGCTGCGCTGGAAACGGCGCACCGACCGGACCGTCCGCCGGGAGCTCGCGGCCCTCGGCCTCGGACCGGTACCGGACGTCGTCTGCCGCCGCCACCACGAGTCGCACGCCGCCTCGGCCTTCTACCCCAGCCCGTACGAATCCGCCGCGGTCCTCTGTATCGACGGCGTGGGCGAATGGGCCACCACCACGCTCTGGCACGGACGGGGCGATCGGCTCGAACCCCTGGCCGAACTCCGTTTCCCACACTCGCTCGGCATGCTGTACTCCGCGTTCACCTACTTCTGCGGCTTCAAGGTGGACTCCGGCGAGTACAAGCTGATGGGCCTGGCCCCCTACGGCACGCCCCGCTACGCGGACCTCATCCGCGAACGGCTCATCGACCTCAAACCCGACGGCTCGTTCCGCCTGGACATGCGGTACTTCGAGTATCTGCGTGGCCAGGTGATGACCGGACGGGGCTTCGAGGAGCTGTTCGGCGGACCGCGCCGCCGCCCCGAAGGGGCACTGACGGAGCGTGAGTTCGACCTGGCGGCCTCCGTCCAGCAGGTCACCGAGGAAGCCGTCGTACTCCTGGCGCGCAACGCCCAGCGGCGCACCGGGGAAACCCGTCTGTGTCTGGCCGGCGGTGTCGCCCTCAACTGCGTCGCCAACGGAAAGATCATCCGCGATGAGATCTTCGACGGGGTCTGGGTCCAGCCCGCCGCCGGCGACGCGGGCGGCGCTCTCGGCGCGGCCCTCGCCGTGGCGATGGAGTCCGGCGCCGAACGCACCCACCTCGGCAGCGGCCGGGACGCCATGTCCGGAGCCCTCCTCGGCCCCGCCTACCGGGATGAGGAGATCCGGGCGTACCTGGATGAAGCGGGAGTGCCGTACACCGCGCTGGACCAGGACGCGCTCGCTGCCCGTACGGCCACGGAGCTGGCGCGGGGCAAGGTCGTCGGCTGGTTCCAGGACCGTATGGAGTTCGGACCGCGGGCCCTTGGCGCACGGTCGATTCTCGGCGACCCGCGCGACACCGACATGCAGTCCGCGATGAACCAGAAGATCAAGTTCCGGGAGTCCTTCCGGCCCTTCGCGCCGGCCGTCCTGGACACCGACGCCCAGGACTACTTCGAACTCAAGCAGGAAAGCCCCTACATGCTGGTGGTCGCCGACGTGGCCGCGGCTCAGCGCCTGCCCGTACCGGACTCCGCGGGCGACGCCCGGGGACTGGACCGGCTGAAGGTCCACCGCTCCACCGTCCCGGCCGTCACCCACGTGGACATGTCCGCCCGCGTCCAGACCGTGAGCCCGGAGGCCAACCCCGCGTTCCACCGGCTGCTCACCGCCTTCAAGGCGGAGACCGGATGCCCGGTGCTCGTGAACACCTCCTTCAACGTGCGGGGCGAGCCGATCGTCCGCTCGCCCCGGGAGGCGTACACCTGCTTCATGCGGACCCGGATCGACGTCCTCGTCCTGGGCGGCTTCCTGCTGCTCAAGGAGGACCAGCCGGAGTGGGCCGAGAACGGCGACTGGCGCGACGAGATCCCCCTCGACTGACCGATCGCCGGAACAAGGAGAACCCCATGCCCCTGCGCAACCTCGCACTCCTGCTGCTCTACTGCCTGGTCGTCGTCCCCGCGGGCGTCCTGGCCCGTCTGGTCCATGACCCGCTGCACCGTCGCGTCGACCGGGCCGCCCCGAGCTACTGGAACGACCTCACCACCGCCGCCCGGGGTGAGACCCGAGCATGACCGCGAGAATCGGAGTCGTCACCTTCCCCGGATCACTGGACGACCGCGACGCCGCCAAGGCCGTACGGCTTGCCGGAGGACGCCCCGTTCCCCTGTGGCACAAGAATGCCGACCTGGCAGGATCCGATGCGGTGATCCTGCCCGGCGGCTTCTCCTACGGCGATTACCTCAGGGCCGGGGCCATCGCCCAGTTCGCACCCCTGATGCGCACCGTGCTGGACGCGGCCCGGGGCGGGATGCCCGTGCTCGGCATCTGCAACGGCTTCCAAGTGCTGTGCGAGTCGGGCCTGTTGCCCGGAGCGCTCACCCGCAACCAGCACCTGCGGTTCATCTGCCGCCCGCAGCGGTTGGCCATCGAGAACGCGGACACGGCATGGACGGGGAACTACACCACCGGTCAACGGGTCACGATCCCGCTGAAGAACATCGACGGCCGCTACGTCGCCGACGAGCCCACACTCGACGCCCTCGAAGCCGAGGGCCGCGTGGTCGCCCGCTATCTGGAGGGCAACCCCAACGGCAGCATGAGAGCCATCGCGGGCATCACCAACGCCCAGGGCAACGTGGTCGGCCTCATGCCGCACCCCGAACACGCCGTCGAGCCCCTGGTCGGCACCGGCACGGACGGCGCGGCGTTCTTCACCTCGGTGGTCCGCAGACTGATCACGACGGCCTGAATCCGAACCTCACGACGTTCACCGATCGCCGCCGTAGGGATGCCGTGGTCAGGGGCGGTTGGTCAGGTAGCCGCCCATCGACGTGAAGTACTCGGTCGCGGGCAGCTCGCGGCCGTCCTCGGTCCGTACGCGGGTGATGGCCAGGCCGTGGTTGCGGCCGGTGCGGGCGTCGGCTCCGGCGACGATCACCACGCCGTCGCCCTCGCGGTAGAAGATGCGACCCGGTGTGCCGCCGTAACGCCCCTCGGAGACCACGGCGGCCAGGACCTCGAGTCGCTTGCCCCTGTGGAAGGTGAAGGCGCTGGGGTACGGCTCGGACTGGGCGCGGACCAGGCGCTCCAGGTCCTTCGACGGCCACGTCCAGTCGATGCGGCTGTCCTCGATGGAGCGCTTGTGGAAGAAGCTCGCCTCGGAGCGGTCCTGCTCGGTGAAGGCCGTCTGCCCGGAGGCGATGAGGTCGAGGGCGCCGATGGTGACCGGGGCGATGAGGTCGACGGTCTTGTGGAAGAGGTCGGTGGCGGTGTCCGTGGGCCCGACCGGTACCGCTTCCTGCCGCACGATGTCGCCGGCGTCGAGTTCGTCGTTCATCATGTGCGCGGTCACGCCCACTTCGGGCTCGCCGTTGATCAGGGCCCAGATGAGCGGCGAGAAGCCGGCGTACTTCGGCAGCAGCGAGTCGTGGACGTTCAGTGTGCCGTGCCGCGGCAGGCCGAAGATGCGCGGCGGGATCCACGTACGCCAGTTGTTGGCCACGATGATGTCCGGGTCGGCCTCCTTGAGGCGCGCGAACAGCTCCTCGTCGTCAGGCCGGTTGCGGATCACGACCGGTACGCCGTGCTCCTCGGCCAGGTCGGCGACCGAGTCGCTCCAGATCTTCTCGTAGGCGTGCTCGCTCTTGGGGTGGGTCACGACCAGGACCACGTCGTGCTCGGAGTCCAGGAGAGCTCGCAGAGTGCGGTGCCCCCAGGTCTGGTAACCGAACATGACGACCCGCATGGGGTTCCTCCTCAAGGCAGGGATTGGCCGTGGCCAGTAAAGCAAGGCTTACCTAAGTGGTCAACTGGGCTCGTATCGTGGTGTGTTGACCGTCACCGACCCCCGCACTGTCCGCTTTGTCCATGGACAGTTCCACAGGATGAGCTTAGCCTTACCTAAGTTTTGGGCCGTGGCTCTTCGGCGTGCCCGACTTTCGTACTTCCCGATGCTCGACCAACGGCTGCCTGCCCCGCACGGCCGCCGCCGCACGATGGGAGTGACATGGCACAGGCTCGTCCTGGCGACGCCCCTTTGATCCACGACCTCATTGGGATCGGCTTCGGGCCGTCCAACGTGGCCATGGCGATCGCACTCAGCGAGCACAACGCACGCGCCGACCGCGAGGAAGTGATCACGGCTCACTTCTTCGAGCAGCAGCCGCGCTTCGGCTGGCACCGAGGCATGCTCATCGACGACGCGACCATGCAGGTGTCCTTCCTCAAGGACCTGGTGACGCTACGGAACCCGGCCAGCGAGTACAGCTTCCTGTGCTATCTCCAGAGCAAGGGACGGCTGATCGACTTCATCAACCACAAGAACCTCTTCCCGCTGCGGGTGGAGTTCCACGATTACTTCGAGTGGGCCGCCGACAAGGTCGACGACGTCGTCTCCTACGGCCATGAGGTCGTCGGCGTCATGCCGGTCGTACGGGACGGTGCCGTGGAGTACCTGGACGTGACGGTCCGGTCGGGGGAGGGGCTCGCGGTCCACCGCGCACGCAACCTCGTCATCGGCACCGGCCTGCGTCCCCTCATGCCGGAGGGCGTGGAGCGCACCGACCGCGTCTGGCACAACTCCGAACTGCTGGCGAAGGTCGATGACCTTCAGGCCGGATCGCCCTCCCGCTTCGTCGTCGTGGGCGCCGGACAGAGCGCCGCGGAGAACGTCGCCTACCTCCACCGGCGCTTCCCCCGGGCCGAGGTCTGCGCCGTCTTCTCCCGCTACGGGTACAGCCCGGCCGACGACAGCAGCTTCGCCAACCGGATCTTCGACCCCGAGGCCGTCGACGACTTCTTCACCGCGTCGGAGAGCGTCAAGCGCCGGCTGATGGACTACCACGGCAACACCAACTACTCCGTGGTGGACATCGATCTGATCGACGACCTGTACCGGCAGATGTACCAGGAGAAGGTCCTCGGCAGCGAGCGCCTGCGCTTCCTCAACGTCTCGCGGCTCACCGACGTCAAGGAGACAACGGACAAGGTCCGGGCCACCGTCACGTCCCTCGTCACCGGCGAGGAGACCCTGCTGGACGCCGACGTCGTGGTCTTCGCCACCGGCTACAGTCCCGCCGACCCGACCGGTCTGCTCGGAGAGGTCGCGGACCGCTGCCTGCGCGACGACGAGGGCCGCGTCCGCGTCGAGCGCGACTACCGCATCGCGACGGACTCCGACCTGCGGTGCGGCATCTACCTGCAGGGCGGCACGGAGCACACGCACGGCATCACGTCGTCCCTGCTGTCCAACACCGCGATCAGGGTCGGCGAGATCCTGGACTCGCTCCTCGACCGGGGTCTCAAGTCCGTGCCGGACGAGGCCCGCACGGTCGCCGACGGAACCGGCAGCACCGCCCGCTGATCAAGGGATAGCGTACGTCCACATGGGCACGACAGCAGTTGAGCGCCCCGCGTCCAAGGCAACAACGCCGGTGCGCCGTAGGCGAGTTGTGGGCTTGGGCGCGCTGGCGGTGATCCTCGTGATCGCGGGGGCGGTGTCGCTGGCCGTCGGTGCGCGCGCGTTGAGTCCCGCCGAGGTGTGGCACGGGTTGTTCGCGGCGCCCGACTCCGACCAGCGGCTCACCGAGATCAGGCTCATCGTGCAGACCGTACGGGTGCCCCGGACGGTGCTCGCGATCGTGGCGGGCGTCGCTCTGGGGGTCGGCGGAGCGCTGATCCAGGGCTACACGCGCAATCCGATCGCCGACACGGGCTTGCTGGGGGTGAACTCCGGTGCCTCGTTCGCCGTGGTGTCGGTGATCGCCCTGTTCGGGTTCACCAGCCCGTTCCAGTACGTCTGGTTCGCCTTCCTGGGAGCGGGGGTCGCCGGTGTCGTCGTGTTCGGGCTGGCGAGCATCGGCCGGGGCGCGGGCAACCCGTTGACGCTCGCGCTGGCCGGGCAAGGGGTCACGGTGTTCCTCGCGGCGATGACCACGGCGGTCGCGCTGTCGGACCAGAAGTCGCTGAACGCGCTGCGGTTCTGGAACGCGGGCTCCCTGGCCGGGGTCGGATTCGACGTGATCTGGCCGGTGACCGCATTCATCGTGGTCGGACTGCTGTTGGCGCTGAGCACGCTGCCTTCCATCAATCTGCTGAACCTCGGTGAGGACGTGGCGCGAGGGCTGGGCGTGAACATCGCGTGGAGCCGGAGCGTCGGCATCGCCGCCATCACCCTGCTGGCGGGCGCGGCGACGGCGGCGTGCGGCCCCATCGCGTTCCTCGGGCTCATGGTGGCCCATGTCGCCCGGTATCTGACCGGGCCGGACTACCGCTGGCTGGTGCCGTACGCGGGTCTGCTCGGTGCCATCGTCCTGCTGGTCTGCGACATCGTGGGGCGTTTGGTGGTGCGGCCGGGCGAGTTGGACGCGGGAGTTCTCGTGGCCCTGCTCGGGGCCCCGTTCTTCGCGGCTCTGGTCTGGCGCGGAAGGTTCAAGAACGCATGAACGGGACGGATGTGAAGCCATCGGTGGCGCCGGGCGTACGGCTCGGCGGCATGTCGTTCGTATGGCGACCCTGGATCGTGTCCGTGACCGGCCTGCTGGCGGCGGCGACCTTCCTGGTGTTCTGCCTGTCCATCAGCGTCGGGGACTTCCCCATCGGCCTGCCCCAGGTGGTCGCCACGATCCTCGGCCGGGGCGAGCAGGTCGACGAGTTCGTCGTCATGGACCTGCGGATGCCACGTGCCCTGGCCGGACTCGTCGTGGGGATCGCGCTCGGGGTGTCCGGGGCGATCACCCAGTCCATCGCGCGCAATCCGCTGGCCAGCCCGGACACTCTGGGGATCACCTGGGGCGCCAGTGCGGTCGCGGTGTTCGGGGTGACGGTGTCGGGCGGGACCGCCGCGGCGGTCGTCGACTCCGTGGGTCTGTCCGCGGCGGCGCTCGCGGGAGGTCTCTGCACGGGTCTGCTGGTGTACTTCCTGGCCTGGCGGCGCGGGATCGACGGCTTCCGGCTGATCCTCATCGGCATCTCGGTGAGCGCCGTGATGGAGTCGATCACGACCTGGCTGCTGGCCACGGCCGACATCAGGGACGTGGCCCAGGCCCAGGCGTGGCTGGTGGGCTCGTTGGACAACCGCTCGTGGGACGAGGTCCGGGTGGCGCTGTGGGGCACGCTCGTCCTCCTGGCCGTCGTGACGTGTGTCGCGTTCCAGTTCAAGCCCCTGCACCTCGGCGACGACGTCGCCGCGGGCCTGGGCGTGCGCTACACGGCCGTGCGGGCGGTCCTGCTCCTGTGCGCGGTCCTGCTGGCCGGCGTGGCGGTGAGCGCGGCGGGCCCGGTCGCGTTCGTCGCGCTGGTGGCGCCGCAGGTGGCGATGCGTCTGGCGCGGTGTCCGACACCGCCGATGGCGGCCTCAGGACTGCTCGGTGCCCTGCTGCTGATCGGCTCGGACCTGGTCGCCCGTACGGCACTCCCGGTCAGTGTCCCGGTCGGTGTGGTCACCGCGGCGATCGGCGGCCCCTTCCTGGTCCATCTGCTGGTGCGGGCGAACCGCAGATAGCCGGCACGGAGTCGGACAGCCGGTACAGAGTCAGGAAAGCCCGAACAAGGGGGACTTGTGGTCACTCACTCCGTCACCAGGACGCAGTCCGAGGTCGATGACACCTCCCGGCTGGCAGCCAGAGGTGTCACGGTCGGCTACGGCGCCCGGACCGTCATCGACGATCTCGACGTGGCGATACCGGCAGGGGTGATCACCACGATCATCGGCCCCAACGGCTGTGGGAAATCGACCCTGTTGCGGACCCTGTCGCGGCTGTTGAAGCCTTCCCGCGGGACGGTCGTGCTGGACGGCCAGGACATCGCCGGACTCAGGACCAGGGACGTGGCGAAGAAGCTCGGCCTGCTGCCGCAGTCGCCGGTGGCGCCGGAGGGGCTGACGGTGTCGGACCTGGTGGCCAGGGGTCGCCATCCGCACCAGAGCTGGCTGCGGCAGTGGTCCTCGGACGATGCCGCCGTCGTGGAGCGCGCGCTGGCGATGACCGGGGTGTCCGACCTGGCCGACCGTCCGGTCGACACGCTGTCCGGCGGGCAACGTCAGCGTGTCTGGATCTCGATGACCCTGGCCCAGGGCACGGATCTGCTGCTGCTGGACGAGCCGACCACGTTCCTGGACCTGGCGCATGCGATCGACGTGCTCGATCTGGTGAACGACCTGCATGAGTCGGGCTGCACGGTGGTCATGGTGCTGCACGACCTCAATCTGGCGACGCGCTACAGCGACAACCTCATCGTGATGAAGGAGGGGTCGATCCTGGCGCAGGGCCACCCGCGTGACGTGATCACCACCGAGCTGCTGGACGAGGCGTTCGGACTGCGCGCCAAGGTGATCGACGACCCCGTGGGTGACCGGCCGCTCATCGTGCCGATCGGTCGTACACACGTCGAACTGGCCTAGTTCGCAATAAAGTTACAGAAGTTAGGCTAGGCTTACCTTATCTCCCTGGGGTACGGTTTGCCTGCCCTCGGACGGGGCGCTCACAGCGCGAAAGCAAGGAGATTGCGGATGCTCCTCCACGGAACGACGCGTAAGAGGACCTGGCGGCGGCTGGCGGCGATGCTGTCCGCCGCGACTCTCGGCGTCGGCCTCCTCGCAGGATGCGGTTCCGACTCGGACTCGGCGGACAAGGCGAGCGACAACACCTCGACCACCGCGGCCGGCACCTTCCCGGTCACTGTGGAGCACGCGTTCGGATCCACGACGGTCACCAAGGCCCCGAAGCGGGTCGTCTCCGTCGGCTACACCGACGACCAGACCATCCTGGCGTTCGGCATCAAGCCGGTCGGCATGGTCGACCAGTACCCGAACCCCGCGGGCCGGAGCCCCGACATCAACACCCAGTGGCCCTGGGTGAAGGACCAGTGGGGCGACAGCCGGCCCGAGGTCATCATGAAGAACGGTGACAACGGCCCCAACTACGAGAAGATCGCCGCCCTGCGCCCGGACCTGATCATCGCGGTCTACTCCGAGATCGACCAGGCCGGCTACGACAAGCTCTCCAGGATCGCTCCGACGGTGGGCCGTACCAAGGCCGAGAAGGAGCCGTTCAGCGCGCCCTGGCAGGACAACGCGCTGCACATCGCCAAGGCACTCGGCCGGGCCGAGGACGGCGAGAAGATGGTGGCGGACATCCAGGGCAAGCTCGACGCGGCCAAGAAGGAGCACCCGCAGTTCGGCGACGAGACCGCCGTGGCGCTGTCCTGGTACGAGAACTCGGTGGCGCCGTTCACCTCGACCGACGTACGCGGACGCCTGGTGTCGGGCATCGGCTTCAAGTACCAGACCGGGATCGACAAGATCGCGGGCGGCAGCTTCTACACCAAGCTCTCGCCCGAGCGCGTCGACCTGGTCGACGTCGACCACATCTTCGTCATCAACGACAAGGCGGACACAGAAGCGCTGAAGAAGTTCGAGCTCTTCGCCAACCTGGACGCCGTGAAGAAGGGGAACGTCTCCTACCTGCTGGACAGCGAGGGTCCGGCGGTCGGCGCCGCCATCTCCCAGGGCACCCTGCTGTCCATGCCGTACGCCATCGACGAGCTCGTGAAGTCGGCGGCCGGCTGACGATGTCGATCAACACTTCCTGTCCCCGGTCCGCCCAGGGTGCGGTGTGAGCACGACCGACATGGGGGTGGCACCGGCCACCCTGCGCACGGCGACCGGCCGCGAGGCCGCTCGATGGGTCGCGGCGCACTGCCGCGAGGTTCCCTGGCTGACCGCGGCCACCGTGCTCACCACGGTGGCCGGGGCGGCGCTCCAGGTGCTCCCCGTACTGCTGCTCGGCCGGGTGGTCGACGCGGTGGTCGAGGGCGAATCGCGCTCGGTCCTGGTCACGATCGGCGTGCTGATGGGGGCCGCCGCGCTGCTCGGCGCGGCGGCCACCGCGGTGTCCACCTACCTGATCGGGCGGCTGGGCGCGGATCTGCTCGCGAGGCTGCGGGAAGGGGCCGTCCGGGCGGTGCTCGGGATGCCCAGCGCACGGATAGAGCAGGTCGGTCGTGGCGATGTCCTCTCGCGGGTCGGTGACGACGTTGCCGTCATCTCCAAGGGCATCCGTACGGCCATTCCCACGGTGTTCTCGGCGGGAGTGCTGGTCGCCATCGCCACGTTCGGCATGTTCGGACTGGACTGGCGCCTGGGCCTGGCGGGCGCCGGCGCGCTGCCCGCGTACGCGTTGGCCCTTCGCTGGTACCTCCCCCGCTCCGCCCCGCTCTACCGGAAGCAGCGGGCCGTCCAGGCGGACCGTGCGCAGGCGCTGATCAGCGGTCTGAACGGAATCGACACGGTCCGGGCGTACCGCCTGGAGCACGCCTTCCGCGAGAAGGTCACCGACGAGTCGTGGCGGGTACGCAATCTCGGCATCGAGGTGTTCCGGTTCTTCGGCCGGTTCGTCGGCCGGGAGAATCGTGCCGAGTTCATCGGGCTGGTCCTGATCCTGCTCGTGGGGTACGCCCTGCTGGAGACCGATGCCGCCACGCTGGGCGAGGTGTCGGCGGCCCCCTTGCTCTTCCACCGGCTGTTCACCCCGCTGGGCCTGATCATGTTCACCTTCGACGAGGCGCAGAAGTCGGGCGCGAGCCTGACCCGGCTGGTCGGCGTTCTGGGGGAGGCGGGGGAGGGGCGGCTGGTGGGCCATCCGGCCGTGGCATCGGCGCACCCCGCCGCGTTGCCGGTGACGGTGGAAGCGCTGACCTTCAGCTATCCCGGTACCGAGGAGCCGGTCCTCAAGGACGTCAACCTGACGATTCCGGCGGGTGGTTCGCTCGCGCTGGTGGGGGCGACAGGTGCGGGCAAGACGACCCTGGCCGCGCTGATCGCGGGCATCGCAACCCCGCAGACCGGGTCGGTGCGCATCGGGCCGACCGATCTCGCCGGGCTGGACGAGGCCGGGGCGCGGACCCTGGTGAGCATCCTGACGCAGGAGACACATGTGTTCTCCGGGCCGCTCGGTGACGACCTGCGGCTGGCGGCACCGGCCGCGTCCGACGCCGAGCTGATGGACGCCTTGCGCACGGTCGGCGCCGGCGAGTGGGCCGAGGCACTGCCCGAGGGGCTGAACACCCTGGTCGGCGAGGGCGGCGAGCGCCTGGACGTCACCAAGGTCGCCCAGATCGCCCTGGCCCGGCTGGTGTTGGGCAGCGCCCCGGTGGTGGTGCTCGACGAATCGACCGCGGAAGCCGGCAGCGAGGGCGCCGCCGAGCTGGAACGGGCCGTGACGGCCGCCTGTGCGGGCCGGACCACGTTGTTCGTGGCGCACCGGCTGACCCAGGCGATGGCGGCCGACCGGATCGCCGTGCTGGACGCGGGACGCGTCGTCGAGCAGGGAACGCACGAGGAGCTGGTCGCACTGGGCGACCGGTACGCGCGACTGTGGCGCGCCTGGCGAGAAGGTAGTTAGGTAACCCTTAGTTGGGTTCGGTCAACTTTTATGCTCAGAAGGGGCGTTGAGTCGTCGATGGAACCGAGCGCTCGTCACATACCGCTGTCTCCCGCGCGCCTGGCCGACGTACGCCGACGGGTCGGCGACTACTCCGACAGGACCATCGCCGAAGCATGTGCCATCGGGCTGTCGTACTGGGCGACGGGCCGCAGTCCCGACGGCATCGACCTCACCCCGGGCACGCTGTTCGCCGACGTACTCGGCTGGGTCGACAACGGCGGTGCGGGGGCCGAGGGTTGGGAGGTCGACGCCGACGGGCGGAGCATCGTCGCCCCGGAGGGTGTCGTGCCGGCCGACGCCCGACTCGCGCTGGACGACCTGGCCGACTTCCCGGACCGGCCCATCGGCACCATCGGGCCGTCCACCATGGCGACGAGGCTCGAAACCCTGGCGCGGTGGAACGACACCGGCGCCGACCGGGTCCGCCCGACCGTCGTCGAGATGTTCCGCGAGCACGCCCGGACCAGGCCGGACGCCGTCGCGATCGTGGATGAGCACCGGTCTCTGACATACCGTCAGGCAGCCGAGATGTCCGCCCAGTTGGCCCACCATCTGATCGAACGCGGTCACCTCGGTGCCGAAGGCGTCGTCGGCATCTCACTGAGCCGTTCCGCCGACATGGTGATCGGCCTGCTCGCCGTGCTCCAGGCCGGGTGCGCGTTCGTACCGCTCGATCCCCAGTGGCCCGCCGCGCGCCGTGCCGTCGTCATCGAGGACGCCCGGGTCGTGCTGCAGCTCAACGACTCGGGCGAGCACGACCCGGGTGAACCGGAAGCGGTGGCCGTCGACCTCGGCGACTGGCGGTACGGCTCCTGCTCCACCGAGGGGACCGGGGTCACCGTCCGCGGCGATGCCCTGGCCTACGTGATCTTCACTTCCGGTTCGACCGGGCGCCCCAAGGGCGCGATGATCCGGCACGAGGCCATCAGCGAGCGCCTGCTGTGGCAGTCGCGCGAGATCCTCGGCTTCGGCCACGACGACGCCTCGCTGTTCAAGGCGCCGCTGTCCTTCGACATCTCCATCAACGAGATCTTCCTGCCGCTCGTGACCGGCGCCAGACTGGTGGTCCTGCGGCCCGGCGGCGAACGCGACCCGCACCATCTGCTGAGCGTGATCGCCGAGCAGCGCGTCACCTTCACCTACCTGGTGTCGTCCATGCTGGACGTACTGCTGGAGATCGCGGGCGACTCCGGCCGGCTGGACAGTCTGCGGCATGTGTGGTGCGGCGGCGAGGTCCTGACTCCGGAGCTGTACGAAAGGTTCCGCACCCAGCTCGACATCCCCCTGTACCACGGCTACGGGCCGGCCGAGACGACGATCGGTGTCTCGCACGTCATCTACCGGGGCGCGGCGGAACGCCTGTCGACGTCGATCGGCCGGGCCAACCCCAACACCCAGTTGTACGTGCTGGACGACGAACTGCGCCCGGTCCCGGTCGGGGTCGGCGGTGAACTGTACGCGGGCGGATTCCTCCTGGGGCGCGGGTACGTGGGCGCGCCCGGCCTGACGGCGTCCAGGTTCGTCGCGAACCCCTTCGCCGACGACGGGTCCCGTCTGTACCGGACCGGTGACCTCGCCCGGTTCGCCCCGGACGGATCGCTGGACTTCCTCGGCCGCGCGGACAACCAGATCAAGATCCGCGGTATGCGGCTGGAGATCGAGGACGTCGAGGTCGGCCTCGCGGAGCACCCCGGGGTGCGGTACACCTGCGTCGTCGCGAAGAAGAACGCCGCGGGCAGCACCTATCTGGTCGGGTACGTGATCCCGGTCGCCGGGCGCCAGGACCTTAGGGCGGACGAGGTCAAGGCGTGGGCCGCGGAGCACATGGTGGAGTACATGGTGCCCGCCCATGTCGTCGTGATGACGGAGTTCCCGCTCACCGCGAACGGCAAGCTCGACCGGAACGCGTTGCCGGAGCCGGTGATCGGGTCGGGCCCGATCGTCCTGCCCACCACCGACGACGAACGTGCGGTGTGCGCGGCGGTCGCGGAGGTGCTGCGGCTCGACGAGGTCGGCGTCGACCAGGACTTCTTCCAGCTCGGCGGGGACAGCATCCTGGCGATCTCCCTGCTGAGCGCGCTGCGGGACGCGGGCCTCTACGTCACCGCACGGCAGATCTTCACCCACAGCACCGTGGGGGCGCTGGCGGCGGTCGCGAGCCGTGAGGACGTCTCCACGGTGGACCACCGCGATGTCGCGACCGGTGCCGTCGTGGGCTCGCCCACCCTGCAGTGGCTCGGCGAGACCACGGACGCGATCGACGGCTTCGTGCAGTCGGTGGTGCTGAACACTCCGGCGGAGCTGACCGCCGACGCGCTCGAGGAGATCCTCGCCGCCGTGGTCCGGCGGCACGACATGCTGCGCGCCAGGCTCGTCCGCGGTGACCACTGGAGCTTCGACATCCCGGAGGCCGACCAGGTCGCCGTCGCGTGGCAGGAGAGCGACCGGCGGCTCGACGAGTGCGTGGGGCTCGCCACCGAAGGTCTTGACCCCGACAACGGCGTCATGCTGCGAGCCGTCTGGCGCCGCGCGGCACGGCAGTTGGTCGTGGCGGTCCATCACGTGGTGATGGACGGAGTGTCCTGGCGGGTCCTGATGGAGGACCTGGCCACGGCGTGGCGGCAGTGCGCCTCCGGTGCGTCGGTCGAACTGCCCGCGGTGGGCACGTCGTTCCGGCGCTGGACGCAGCTGCTGGAGCTGGCGGCGTTCCACGCGAACGGCGACTACTACTGGCGTCCCCTGCCGGGCGCGGACCGGCCACTGGGCAGGCGCGCGCTGTCGGAGGGCGACACCGTCGCGCGGGAGCGGCTGCGGACCGTCTCGGTCGGGCCCGAGGCCACGGCAGCGCTGTTGGGTCAGATCCCCGCGAAGTTCTACGCAAGCGTCAACGACGTACTGCTGACCGCGCTCGCCGTCGCCCTCGCCCGGTGGCGTCGTGACCTCGGGCAGGACCAGACCTTCGCGCACATCGAACTGGAGGGGCATGGCCGCGAAGGACAGTTCGTGGCCGGTTCCGCCGGTTTCGACCCCGAACTGTCGCGGACCGTCGGCTGGTTCACCACCCTCTTCCCGGTGACCGTGGACCCGGGAGCGGCGGCCGACTTCACCGCACCCGAGTATCTGGCCGCCGCGCTCAGGGCGGTCAAGGAGGACCTCGCCCGAGTGCCGGACAACGGCGTTTCCTACGGCGCCCTGCGCTACCTCACCCGGACCGAGTTCGACGCGCCCGCACCGCAGGTGCTGTTCAACTACCTGGGCCGCTTCGACGCGGGCGCGCCGGGGGATTGGCAACTCACGGGAACCACAGGTCAGTTGGGCGAGAAGCGCGACCCCAGGATGCGCCTGCCGCGCCCCCTGGAGTTCAACGCGATCGCCGAACCCGCCCCGAGTGGTGAATACGAGCTGGTCACCACCATCTCCTGGCCCGACGGCATGTTCACCGACCAGGACATCGCGACCCTCGGCGACTACTTCCGAGCGGCCCTGTCCGGGCTGGCCGCGCTCGACGAGGGCGGCCACTCGCCCAGTGACTTCCCCCTGGTGCGGCTCACCCAGGCGGACGTCGACGCCCTGGACGGCCCCGCGCTGCGGGACATCCTGCCGTTGACCCCCTTGCAGGAGGGCCTGTACTTCCACTCGGTCTTCGACGACGACTCGGCGGGCGCCTATGTCGAGCAGCAACTGCTGACACTGGAGGGCGAGGTGGACGCCGACCGGCTCGCGGCGGCGGCCACCCGGTTGCTCACCCTGTACCCGAACCTGGCCGCGCGGTTCGTCGCCCTGGCCGACGGCCGGGTGGTGTCCGTGCTGGAGAGCGGTGTTCAGGCGCCCTTCACCACGCTGGACCGCCCCGGCATCACCGAGGACGAGCTGGCCGACCTGGCCGAGCGGGACCGCCGCGCCGGATTCGACCTGGCCACCGGGCCCCTGATGCGGTACACGCTCATCCGGGCGGGCTCGGGCGGCAGCGTGCTCGTGCAGACCGTGCACCACATCATCGCCGACGGCTGGTCGGTGCCGCCGATGCTCCGCGCGCTGCTGGCCGAGTACCACGCGCCGGGGACCGGCTACCCGCTCGGCGGCTTCCCCGACTACGTGCGCCGGCTCGCCGGACGCGACGCCGACGAGAGCGACCGGGTGTGGCGCGACGAGCTCACCGACCTGCCCGGTCCCTCGCTGGTCGCCGAGGGGCACACCCCGTCCGATCGGTTCGCCGACACCGCCGTGGAGCCGGTGGGCGACATCGACGCGGCCGTCCGCTCGGCCGGTGTACCGCTGAGCGTGGCGGTGCACAGCGCCTGGGCGGTGACGCTGGGCGGCATCCTGCACGGCAGGGACGTGGTGTTCGGTTCCACGGTGTCCGGGCGCGACGCCGATGTTCCCGGCATCGAGGACATGGTGGGTCTGTTCATCAACACGATCCCCGTACGGGCCCGTTGGACCGGCGCCACCACGGCGGGCGACCTGCTGGCCTCGGTGCGCGCACACCAGAGCGCCGTGCTGCCGCACCAGCATGTCTCGCTGGCGAGGATCGGCCGCCAGGCCGGTGCCGGCTCCCTGTTCGACACCCTGGTCGTGTTCGACGTCGCGACCGACGTGGCCGCCCTGCGAGGGCCCGGCCATACGCTGGTCATCACCGACATCGTGAACGAAGGCGCCCCGCACTACCCGTTGACGCTGGTCGTGGAGCGCACTCCCGACGGGCGTCCCCGCTTCAACCTGATCTACGACGGCGAGCTGCTGCGGGAGGACAGCGCCCGGGCGATCCTGCACACGTTCACCACGACCCTCACCGGCCTGCTCACCCGGCCGGACACCCTGGTCGACGACCTGGCACCCGAGGGCTCCCGGAGCCCCGCGCAGATCAGCCCGACGACCCTGGGCGGCCTGTTCGACGCCGCCGCGCGCCGCGCCCCGGCCGCCACCGCCGTCACCCAGTGCGGTCTCGACGGCACGAGCCGGTCACTGACGTACGGCGAACTGGCCGACGCCAAGAACGAGCTGGCCTCGGCCCTGCGCGCGGCCGGTGTCGGGCCGGGCGGGCGGGTCGCGGTCGCCGTCCCGCGCTCCGTCGAGCAGGTCGTCGCCCTGGTCGCGATCGTCAGCGCGGGCGGCGCCTATGTGCCGCTGGACGTGGCCTACCCGGACGAACGGCTGGAGTACATCCTCGCCGACGCCGCTCCGCAGGTCGTTCTCGTGGACCGTGAACAGCGGGACCGCTTCACACGGCTGCTGGCCCGTGCGGGCGTGTCGGCCGCCGTGCTCGTACAGGGGGACGAGCTGCCGTCGGCCACCACCGGGCCCGTGCGTGCGGCCGGTTGGCACGATCCCGCGTACGTGATCTACACCTCCGGCTCGACCGGCCGGCCCAAGGGCGTCGTCGTCCCGCACTCCAGCGTGGTCACGCTGCTCGCGAACACGCAGCCCGAGATGGAGTTCGGCCCGCACGACGTGTGGGTCCTGTTCCACTCCTTCTCCTTCGACTTCGCGGTCTGGGAGCTGTGGGGCGCGCTGGCGTACGGCGGTGAGCTGCTCGTGCCCGAGTATGCACTGACCCGCTCCCCGGTCGACTTCCACCGGCTGGTCCGCGAGCGCGGAGTCACCGTGCTCAACCAGACCCCGTCGGCGTTCTACCGGTTCATCGAGGCCGACCGGCATACCGGTGAACCGGTCACCGCACTGCGCCGGATCATCTTCGGCGGGGAGGCGCTGGATCTCGGGCGGCTGCGCGGCTGGGTCGACCGGTACGGCACCGCCTCGCCCGAGCTGGTCAACATGTACGGCATCACCGAGACCACCGTCCACGTCACCCACCGGGTGCTGACCGCCGCGGACTTCGAACCGGGCGACGACGTCAGCCCGATCGGCGGCCCGATCCCCGGTCTGGCCACCTACCTGCTCGACGACCGGCTCCGTCCGGTCCCGCCGGGCCGCGTGGGCGCCATCTACGTCGCCGGCGACCAGGTGTCGCTCGGATATCTGGGCAGGCCCGGGCTCACGGCGGGCCGGTTCGTGGCGGACCCCTTCGTGGGCGGCGGCGCCCGCATGTACCACACCGGCGACCTCGCCCGCCGCACCCTCGACGGCGAGCTGGAGTTCACCGGCCGTGCCGACGATCAGATCCAACTCAAGGGATTCCGCGTCGAGTTGGGTGAGGTCGAGGCCGCGATCCGGGAACTCGACGGTGTCGTGGACGTGGCCGTCACCGTCGCGGGCGGCGGCGACGACCTGATCGCGCACATCGTGGGACGGGTACCCGGAGACCTCACCACCCGGCTGAACGCGAAGCTGCCCGCGCACATGGTGCCGGGGCGGGTGCTGCGGGCCGACGTCCTGCCGCTGACGGTCAACGGCAAGCTGGACCGCAAGGCCCTGATCGAGCGGGCGGCACAGGACGACACCCCGGCGACCGGCTCCCTCGGCACCGGGGACGCCGCCCTCGCCGCACTGATCGACATCTTCACCGAGACCCTGCCGGGCTCCGAAGCGGACGGCGACACCGACTTCTTCAGGGCCGGGGGCGACAGCATCGTCGCCATCACCGTGGTCAACCGGGCCAGGGCACTCGGCCTCCGGATCGCTCCACGGGACGTGTTCCTGCTCCGGACCCCGCGGGCGCTCGCCGAGCACGCGGGCACGCAGACACCGCGGACCGGGGCGGCGCCCGCACCCGCCCGCCCGCAGGACGGCCCGCTCACGCCGACGCCGATCATCCTGCGCCAGCGCGAACTGGGCGGATCGCTCGCCCGGTTCGCCCAGGCCAGGTCGCTGGTGGCGCCCGAGGGCGTCGGGTTCGCCGACGCCGAGCGCGCCGCGAACGCCGTCGTGGCCGCGCACCCGTGCCTCCGGCTGCGGCTGCGCGTCGAGCACGGCGTGTGGGCACTGCGCACCGACCCCGCCCGCGAGGTCACCGTCGTACGGCCGGACACGACCGATGCGACGGCCGCGGCGAACGAGGCCGCCGGACGGCTCGATCCCGAGTCGGGGGACGTCATCGCGTTCTCGTGGCTGGAGGCGAGCCGGACCCTGGTGGTCACCGTGCACCACCTCGCCGTCGACTCGGTGTCCTGGCTGGTCCTGCTGGACGACCTGACCACCGTCATGAGCGGACAGACCCTGGCGCCGCCGACCACGTCGTACGCCGAGTACGCCGAAGCACTGGCCCACCGGTCCACTCAGGTGATCGACGGCCTCGGAGACTGGATCACCACCCTCCAGGCGCCCCCGCTGCTGCCCGCGGTCCAAGGGCTGCGCGAGACCACGGTCGTGCTCGCACCCGAGGTGACCGACCTCGTGATCCGTACCGCGCCCGCCGCACTCGGCGTCGGACTCACCGAGTTGCTGTGCGGCGCGCTGCGCACCGCGCTCACGCACATCCAGGCGTCGCCCACCGATCTCGCGATCGAGGTGGAGCGGCACGGCCGGGTCCCCGCGCTGGAGCACCACGACTACAGCCGTACGGTCGGCTGGTTCACCGCCATCGCACCCGTGCGGCTCACTGCGCACACCGACCCTGTCGCGGCGGCGCGCGAGGTCGCCGAACGTCGCCCGGACGAGCGCGCGCACGTCGCCTACGGCCGGCTCCGCTACCTCAACCCGCAGACCGCGCCGCTGCTGACCGCCCGCCCTCAGGTGCTGTTCAACTACCTCGGCCGGGGCAGCGAGTCCCAGGCCCTGCACCTCACCGGCGGCGATCAGGGCAGTCCGTACGCCGTCGAGGTCAACGCGTGGCTCGACGAGACCACCGGAAGCCTGCGCACGGCCTTCACCCTCGCCGAGGGCATACCCGACGAGATCACCGGGCACTGGCACAGCGCACTGGAACACATCGCGCGAGCCTCCGCGACGGCCGAGCGCACGGCGCCGGTCACCCCGCTCCAGCGGGGCCTGTTCTTCCAGGCCCAGATGGCGGGCACCGCCGGACACTACGTCGCGCAGAGCTGGTTCACCTTCGACCGGCGGCTGGACACCGACGCGCTGGGCGAGGCGATGGCGTACGTGATCGCGCGCCACCCGGTGGTGGGCGCCGGCTTCACCACGGACGACGACGGAAACCCGGTCCAGGTCCTCAAGGCGGGCCGGCGGGTCGATGTCCGTACGGTCGTGCTGTCGACGGACGCGGAGGTCGAGGCCCTGCGCGCCCGTGACCGCGACACGGGGTTCGACCCGGGTGAGCCGCCGCTGCTCCGGCTGACCGTGGTGCGTCTGCCCGGGGACCGCGACGGCCTGCTGCTCAGCTACCACCTGCTGCTGTGGGACGGCTGGTCGCGTGAGATCGTGCTGAGGGACCTGTTCGACGCCTACCGGGCGGTCGTCGCGGGCGAGGGGCTGGAAGCCAGCCCCGCCACGCCCGGTTTCGAGGACTACGCACGGGCGCTCGACGCCAAGGACCCCGCCCCGTCGGAACGCTTCTGGGCGGAACACCTCGCCGGTGTCCCCGGACCGACCCTGCTCGCCGGACCGGCACCGGCCCTCTCGGACGACCTGCCGCGTGCCCTCGTCCACACGCTGACCGCCGAACAGTCGGACCTGCTGCGGGAAGCGGCCAAGGCGCACGGCGTCACGCTGAACTCCGTGCTGACCGGCGCGTTCGGCCTGCTCCTTGCCGCCCACACCGGCCGCAGCGACGCCGTGTTCGGCGTGACCGTGTCCGGCCGGGAGGGCGAGGGCCTGTCCGACATCGTCGGCGTGCTGCTCAACACCGTGCCCCTGTGGACCCGGGCACGGCCGGACGACACGATCCGTGCGTACCTGTCGGCCGTGCAGGCGGCCAGGGTCGCGGCGATGGAGCACGAGCACCTCGGGCTCGGCGAGATCCAGCGGGCCAGCGGACACGACACCCTGTTCGACAACCTGTTCGTGCTCCAGAACTTCCTGGACCTGGACGCGTTCGCCGAGATGAACGCCCGGCACGGCATCACCTCGGTGAAGGCCGACGACTCCACGCACTATCCGTTCACCTGGGTCGTCACGCCCGGCGACCGGTTCACGGTCAAGCTGGAGTACCGCGACGGCGACACCCGGAACGCCCGCCGCCTCCTCGACGACTACCTGCGTGTGCTCGAAGACCTGGCCCGGTCGACGGGGCCGGTGGGCGCGCTGCGGGGCATGGGGCCGAGGCCCGAGGCCACCGAGCGGACGGACGTCGGCACGGACACCGTGGTCGACCGGTTCGACCGGGCCGCCGACCGGGACCCGCAGCGGGTGGCGCTCGTCGCCGATGGCTCGACCATGACCTTCGCCCAACTGCGGGACCGCAGCCGTGCGGTGGCGGGAGTGCTGGCCGGACGCGGCATAGGCCCCGAGAGGACCGTGGGTCTGGCGATCCCGCGCTCCCTCGACTCGATCGTGACGCTGTTCGCCGTGCTGCGCGTCGGTGCCGCGTACGTACCGCTGGAGTTGGACCACCCGGACGCACGGATCGCCTCGATCGTCGAGGACGCCCGCCCGGACGTGATCCTCACCGTCAGTGCCGTGTCGCCGCGGTTGGCCGCGATGACCGGCGACCTGATCGAGGTCGACCGCCCGCTGCCCGACGCCGAGCCGTATCCGACGTTCGCGCCGGACGACCCCGACCGGCTGCGGCATCCCGCGTACACGATCTACACCTCCGGATCGACGGGGAAGCCCAAGGGCGTGGTGACCGAGTACGCCGGGCTCACCAACATGCTGATCAACCATCAGCGACGGATCTTCGAGCCGGTGCTGGCGGAGCACGGCCACCGGGTGTTCCGGATCGCGCACACCGTGTCGTTCGCCTTCGACATGTCGTGGGAGGAGCTGCTGTGGCTCGCCGACGGCCATGAGGTGCACATCTGCGACGAGGAGTTGCGCCGTGACGCGCCCCGGTTGGTCGCGTACTGCCTGGAACACGGCATCGACGTCATCAACGTGACCCCGACCTACGCACAGCAGCTGGTGGCCGAGGGTCTGCTCGACAACCCGGCACGGCGGCCGGCGCTGGTGCTGCTGGGCGGCGAGGCCGTCACCCCGACGCTGTGGAAGCGGCTCGCCGAGACCGAGGGGACGGTGGGCTACAACCTGTACGGGCCCACCGAGTACACCATCAACACCCTCGGCGTCGGCACCTTCGAGTGCCAGGACCCGGTGGTGGGCGTGGCGATCGACAACACCGACGTGTACGTGCTGGACCCGTGGCTGCGACCGCTGCCGGACGGAGTTCCCGGTGAGCTGTATGTGTCGGGCACCGGCATCGCCCGCGGCTATCTCGGGCAGCCCGCCCAGACCGCGCACCGGTTCGTGGCGTGTCCGTTCGGCGAACCGGGCGAGCGCATGTACCGCACCGGGGATCTGGTGGTCCGCCGTCCCGACGGGAACCTGGCGTATCTGGGCCGCACCGACCAGCAGGTCAAGATCAGGGGACACCGGGTGGAGCTGGGCGAGGTCGAGGCGGTGTTCGCGGCGCACCCGGCGGTGCGGTTCGCCGCCGCGGTCGCCCAACCGGACCCGCAGGTCGACGGCGCCCACCGGCTGGCCGCCTATCTGGTGCTGGACGGGGCGGAGTTGGCCACCGTCGCCGCCGAAGTGGGTGCCGGACTCCCCGACTTCCTGCGCCCCACGCACTACGCCGAGGTCGACAGCATCCCGCTGACGGTGAACGGGAAGGCTGACACGAAGGCGTTGCCGGAGGCCAAGCCGCTGGGCGCGCTGACCACCGCGGGGGAGCGCGGTCCCCGGACCGGGACCGAGACCGTGGTGTGCGAGTTCTACGCCGAGGCACTGGACCTGGACGACGACGAGGTGAGCGCGGTGAGCGACTTCGTGTCCCTCGGCGGACACTCCATGCTGGCGGTCCGGCTGATCGGTCTGCTCCGCCGTGAATACGGCCCCGTGGTCACGATCCGTGACCTGTTCACCCTGCGAACCCCGGAAGCGATTGCCCGCCACATCGATGACAACTCCTGACACCTCGCGGCCCCGTCGGGGGTCCGACATCCTCCGCACCGCACTGCGCCGCAACATCGGCGCCATGGTCCAGGGCACCGTCCTCATGGGCCTCTACCAGGCCGGGGAGACCGCCTTCCCCATCGCGCTCGGCTTGATCGTCGAGCACACGATGCGCGACCGGAGCCTCGGCGCGCTCGGTCTGTCGATCGCCGCGCTGGCCGTGATCATCACGACCGTGTCGCTGTCGTGGCGGTTCGGGATGCGCATCCTGCAGAAGGCCAACACGACCGAGGCGCACCGCTGGCGGGTGCGGGTCGCGGCCTGCGGACTCCAGCCGGTGGCCCGGGACGTCGACCTGAAGTCCGGCGAAGTGCTGACCATCGCCACCGAGGACGCCGACCAGACCGCCGACATCATCGAGGTGGTGCCGCTGCTGATCAGCTCGCTGGTCGCGGTGGTGGTCGCCGCGGTGGCCCTGGGCCTGGCCGATGTCCGCCTCGGCCTGCTGGTGATCGTGGGAACCGTCGCGATCCTGTCGATCCTGAGCGTGCTGTCCCAGCGGATCGGCAGCAGCACCCAGGAACAGCAGGCCCGGGTGGCGCGGGCGGGCGCGAAGGTCGCCGACCTGATCACCGGTCTGCGCCCGCTGCACGGCTTCGGCGGCAACCACGCGGCGTTCCGGTCCTATCGGAGGGTCAGCACGGAGGCGAAGCTCCAGGCGATCACCGTCGCCAAGGTGAACGGCGCGTACGCGGGCACCGCGCTGGCCCTGAACGCGGTCCTCGCCGGCGCCGTGACCCTGATGGCGGGCTGGCTGGCCTTCGACGGACGGATCAACATCGGGGAACTCGTCATGGCCGTGGGGCTGGCGCAGTTCATCATGGAACCGCTCAAGCTGTTCTCGGAGATGCCGAAGTACGTCATGATCGCGCGCGCGTCGGCCGCGCGGATGGCGCTGGTCCTGGCCGCGCCGCCGGTGATGAGCCCAGGGCCGGAGCGCCCTGCGGCGGGCGGCGGCATCGAGATCGACTGCGTCCGGTACGGCACCCTGCGCAAGCTGAAGTTCCAGGTGTCCGCCGGTGAGTTCCTCGCCATCGCCGCCTACCAGCCGCGTGCCGCGGCCGACCTCGCGTCGATCCTGGCCGTGAACGTTCCGCCCGACGCGTACGAAGGCGTCGTGCGCCTCGGCGGGCAGGACCTCGCGGACCTCTCCATCGAGGCGGTCCGCGAGCACATGCTGGTGAATCCGTACGACGGGGAGATCTTCGCGGGCACCCTGCGCTCGAACATCGACCCGCCGGGTGCCGGCCGGATGGTTCCCGAGGCCGTCGAGGCGTCCATGCTGACCGATGTCGTCGCCCTGCACCGCGAAGGACTCGACTACGGCGTCCGCGACCGCGGCGCGAACCTGTCCGGGGGCCAGCGCCAACGGCTGTCCCTGGCCCGCGCCCTGGCCGCCGACACCGACGTCCTGGTCCTGCACGACCCGACGACAGCCGTCGACGCGGTCACCGAACAGCTCATCGCGCGCAACATCGCGAAGCTGCGCCGGGGCCGCACCACCGTCGTGATCACCAGCAGCCCGGCCCTGCTGGACGCCGCCGACCGGGTCCTCGTACTGGACGACGGAGTCATCACCGCCGAGGACACCCACCGCAACCTCCTTGCCACCGACGAGGACTACCGCCTCGCCGTGGCACGGTGACGCGACCCGCTAGCCGAGGACCCAGGCGACATCCCTGAGCAGGGCGTGTCGCCAGCCCGCCCGGTCGTGGCCGGACGCCGAACGCGAGACCCGCACGGTCGCACCGGCCCGCTCGGCCAGGGTCTCGGCCAGCTCGCAGTGCGGCAGCATCCGCGTCTCGTGTTCCCCCACGTCGAAGGCGACCCGCAGGCCGGACAGGTCCACGGCCGCCCGCAGGCGCTCGGCGATCGCACCGCCGACCGGGCCCCCGAGCGGGTCCGCCGACTCCAGGACGCCGGGTCCCCACCAGAACGACCCCGACTGGCAGGCGACGCGGGAGACCAGCTCCGGGAACTCCAGCGCCGCGTACAGCGCGCTCAGCCCGCCGAGGCTCTGTCCGGCGACCACCAGCCGGTCCAGGTCGGCGTGTACGCCGGATTCCGCCACCAGCGGCAGCAGTTCGTCCCGGATCCCCTGCCACAGCTCGGGCCGGCACGCGAACTCGGCCTCCCGGTCCCCGGCCGGAACGAAGACGAGGGTGACGGCGGGCATCTCGCCGGCGGCGACGGCCGATTCGAACGCGGTCATGGCCGGGTGCAGGTACAGCCAGTCGTCCCCGTCGAGCAGCAGGACGACCGGTCCGCCGCCGCCCACCGGATGGACCCGGACCGTACGCCGCCCACCGAGCCGTTCACCGGCCCAGCGGATCCGGGTGCGAGGCAGGGGCAGTACGACGTCGGTGCCGGGGCCCAGGACGGGCCAGTGCGGCTGGGCCGGGGCGTCCGGGGTCGCGGCGACGGACCGGTCACCGCCCGCGGCGACAGGGTTGAACGGGTCGCCGTACGCCGCGTCTCCCACCATGAACTGGTAGGTCACCCGCAGCCGTTCGGGCATGGGCACCTCGGCGTACCAGCAGTCCGTGTCGCCCCACCGGCGCAGGGGCACGGGCTCCGACCAGCTCTCGAAGGCGATGCTCGCCTCGGAGCCGCGCCACAGGAACAGGGTCACCCAGCCGCCGGCGTCGGCAGGCACCGACGCGGGTGCCCCGGCCGTCGCCCAGAACTCGTCGGTGCCGGGCCGCCCGAACAGGCCGAACTCGCCGAAGTCGTTCTCCCTGCCGGCCGCGAGGCCCCGCATGAACATCTCCTTGTGAGAGGGAAGGGGAAAAGCTAGGCTCAAGTCAATTAGGCCAGGCTAACCTAATCTTGGCACTCCCGGGAGGCACTCCGCATGAGCACCAACCCCTTCGACGACGCCGACGGCCGATTCCTGGTTCTGGTGAACGACGAGGGCCAGCACTCGCTCTGGCCGTCCTTCGCCGAGGTGCCCGGAGGGTGGACGATCGCCTTCGACGAGAACACCCGGGAGGCGTGCCTGGAGTACATCGAGGCCAACTGGACCGATCTGCGCCCGCGGTCCCTCGCGGCGTCCATGGACGCGTGATCCTCCACGGCGAACAGGGCGTCCGCCGGCCGTACACCGATCGACTGCGTACCGCGCCGCGCACCGTCCTGCCGCATGTTGCACCCTTGGCCGCACCGCACTTACGTCACGCCCGCCGAGGGGACGCTGCCGAACTCGCCGCGCTGTCAAGGCCGTTCGTGCGGACGGGGGCGGTCCGCGAGCGGCCCCTTTCGCTGTACGCCGCCCATGCGGCCGATTTCCTCGTGGTGGAAGCCCTCGACGGCACCCTTGAGGGATGTCTGGGTCTGCGGGTTCACCCCGCCGGCCCGGAGCGCGACCACGGCCCCGCGGGCGTTCTGTACAACTTCTGCGTGGCCCGGCACCGGCAGGGATGCGGAACCGGGGCCCGCCTCCTGCGCGCGGCCCTGGCAAAGGCGCGCACCCAGTCGCTGGGCGCCCTCTTCACGGCGACGACCGGCGGCGGGGGCCTCTTCCTCCGGCACGGGTTCGCGCCCACGAGCACGCGTCAGGCGCCTCCCGAGTGGGTGAGTTCCCTGGATCCGCGGCGCAACGCGCGGGTACTCGCCCGGAGTCTGCGCACACTGCGGTAGTCACATGCGGACGGGTTCCGGCGGCGCGTCGCAGTGATCGTCGTCCGGAACCACCGTGGTTCCGGTGCCCTGTTCGCCGAGGACACTCCGCAGCAGCGCGTGCGGCACTCGGCCGTCGATCACCTGCGCCCTGCGCACTCCGGCACGCACGGCCTGCAGGCAGCCCTCCATCTTCGGCAGCATCCCGGTCGCCAACCCCGGCAGCAGTTCACCGAGTTCATCGGCCGTCAGCCGCTCGATCACCTCGGTGCTCCGCGGCCAGTCGGCGTACAACCCCTCCACGTCGGTGAGCACCACCAGGCGTGCCGCGCCGAGGGCCACGGCCAGAGAAGACGCCGCGAGATCGGCGTTCACGTTGTAGATCTGCCCGTCCTCCCCGCGTGCCACGGGGGAGACCACCGGGATGTGGCCCTGCTCCAGGAGGGTGCGTACGGCGCGCGGGTTCACCTCGACGATGTCCCCGACCAAGCCGATGTCCACGGGCCGGCCGTCGACCCAGGCGGGCCGTCGCACGGCCGTCATGGTGTGCGCGTCCTCTCCCGTCATCCCCACGGCAAGGGGCCCATGGGCGTTGATGTGCCCGACGAGCTCCCGCTGGACCCGGCCCGTCAGCACCATGCGGACCACGTCCATGGTCTCCGGGGTGGTGACCCTGAGGCCCGCCTCGAAGCGGCTCTCCAGGCCGAGGCGGCCGAGCATCTCGCTGATCTGCGGCCCGCCGCCGTGTACGACGACCGTGCGCAGCCCCGCGTGCCACAGCCCTACGACATCCTGGGCGAACGCCCGTTGGAGGCCGCTGTCCACCATGGCGTTGCCGCCGTACTTGACGACGACGGTGCTGCCCCGGAGTTCCTCCGGCGGGCGGACCTGGTCCATGGGCGACTCCCTCCCCCGACGGCACGCCGCACACACAAGATCTTGTTAGCTTAGCCTAGCCTAAATTTCCGTCCTCTGTCGGTGGGCCGTCGCCGCCGTACCTACGGGTGTACGAGAGCGCGATCTGCAGCATCTCGGCCTCCATCCACCGGGCGGCGGTCAGCGTGCGCGGCAGCAAGTCCCGTTCCAGGGTGCAGGCCCGGAAGAGCAGGGACGCGGTGATGTCGTGCCGCGGGCGGGACACGACCTCGATCGGATCCCCCGGCCGCACCTCACCCGGCGTGATGACACGGAGCATGGCGCCGGTCCTCCCGACCGCCGTGAACCGCTTCACCCAGCGCTTCTCGCCCAGCCAACCCGCGAAGGTGCGGCACGGCAGACGGCCGCCGGTCACCTCGACCACCGCGCCGGAACCGATGCGCCAACGCTCGCCGATCAGTGCGCCGTTCACGTCCAGCCCCGACGTGGTCAGATTCTCGCCGAAGGCGCCGTTGCCGAGCGCCCGCCCCAACTCCCGCTCCCAGACGTCGAGATCCTCGCGGGCGAAGGCGTAGACCGCCCGGTCGTCGCCGCCGTGGAAGCGGAGGTCGCAGACGTCGTCCCCCTCGACCCCGCTCCCCGTGGCGCCCTTGGGGCCGGGGGCGAAAATCCGTACCGGCCCCGGGACCGGCCGCTTGTCCATGCCGGTCACGCCGCCCGGCGCGTCCGTGTAGGGCACGGGTGTGGCCCGCCCCACGTTCACCGACAGTAGCTTCAAGCCACCCTCACAATCCGCCAGGAGCCGCAGAGTCGGCAGCCATCCTTGTGGATCGGCGGGCGGAAGTGAATTCGGTGAGTGGCCGGCCGGGCGGCGTGCGCGCCGTCAGCGGCCGCAGAACTCCGCTTCGAAGACGTCCTGGTACAACTGGCCGTCCTCCAGCCAGTCGCCGTTGATGTGGAACGTCAGACTGTGCTGCCCGTCGGCGGTCGTCGCGGTGCTGGTCAGGGAGCCCCAGACGATGCCGTCGTGGCCGAACACCTTCTCGCCGCAGGAGAGGGTGCGCACGATCAGACCGAGACCGTAGTCGTAGAACGTGCCGGTCTTGACCGTCGTGAGCAGTTCGCGTTGCTGGGCGGCCGGCAGCAACTCGCCCTTCAGAAGAGCGCTGGAGAACCGGTTGAGTTCGCCGGTCGTGCTGATGACCTCACCCGTCGCACCCGACCAGGCCGGGTTGTACTCGGTGGCGTCGTAGACCTCGGGCCCCGGGTTCGGGGCGTACAGCTTGGAGTAGCCGACCGGGTGCGGGGACGGCATGGTGGCGTCGGTGCCCGGGAACGAGGTCCGGGTCAGACCCAGCCGCCCGATGATGCGTCGCTCGGCCTCCTCCGCGTACGAATTGCCGGTGACCTTCTCGATGATCATGCCGGCGATCACGAAATTGGTGTTGGAGTAGTTCCAGCCGGTGCCCGGCTCGAAGTCGGGAGCGTACTTGAGCGCCATGTCCACGATCTGCTGCGGAGTGCGGGTCTCGTACCGGTGCGCGAGGAAGCCCGGCCCGTTCATGTACTCCTGCCACTCCGGGGTCGAGACCATGTCGTGGACCCCGCTGGTGTGGTTCAGCAACTGACGAATGGTCACCTTGCGGCCGTCGTTGCCGTTGCCCCGCAGCACACCCGGGAGCCGCTGCTCCACGGTGTCGTCCAGGCTCAGCCGGCCCTCGGCCTCCAGCTGCAGCAGGACCACCGAGATGAAGGACTTCGTGATGCTGCCGACGCGTATGCGGTCGTCCGGGGTGCGTTCACGGCGGGTTTCGGTGTCCGCGAATCCGGCGGAGCCGAACCAGGTCCCCTGTGGGGTCCGGGTCTCGGCCGCGACTCCTGGCATACCTCCCTTGGTGTGCAGGGCGTCGATGGCCCGCTGGGTGGCGGTGCTGTGCGCTGAGGCGGGGTCCGCGGCGGCGGCCGTGCCCGTGAGGACCGTGAGAGTGGCGACCGCGGTGAGCACCGCTGCCGCGCGGCCGAGCAGAGACCGGGTCGTGCGTAACGCGCTGTCGGACATGGTGGATTCCCTTCGGGGGCGAGGCTTCGTGTGAGTACGTGATCCGTGGAGCGGGCCGGGGCGGCGCGCCTCCACGGCGGAATGGCGCAAAGCGGCGGGCCGACTCGACCCTGAGGCGTCCCGGAGGCGGCCCCCGGCACGGAGCGATCGGGGCCGGCGACGCATTTCTGGCTTGATTCAGTTCATTTCCCATGGGTGCAGTGCGGGTATTCGAGGCCGAATTGCTGGTGATTCTCGCCCTCCTGACGGGTTATTGATAATCGTCTTCGTTGCAGTATTTGCGAATAACCTGAGGTGTGCGCTTCACTCTTCCTGTCGAATCCCCGGAGCGATGGGAATTTCATGAAGCGGCGCCGGCATGACGCCCATGCACATGAACACGGGCACCATAAGGACCACGATCACGGGCACGCCGGGCACCATCATCACGGTGTGGCGGAAGACGCCGACCGGACTTGGTTGTCGTTGGCACTCGGATTGATCGTGGCCTTCATGGCGGTGGAAGTCGTGGTCGCTTTCGCCGCCGATTCGATGGCGCTGCTTTCCGACGCGGCCCACATGCTTTCCGATGCCGCCGCCATCGCACTGGCCCTCGGGGCGATGCGGCTGGCGAAGATGCCGGTCCGAGGCAGGTACACCTACGGGTTGAAGCGGGCGGAGATCCTCTCGGCGCAGGCCAACGGGCTGACGCTGTTGCTCCTCTCCGTCTGGCTGACCTACGAGAGCGTGGAGCGGCTGGTGGACCCGCCGGAGGTCGGCGGAACCATGGTGCTGGTGACCGCCCTGGCGGGGGTGGTGGTGAACATCGCGGCCGCGTGGTGCATGTCGAAGGCCAACCGGTCCTCGCTGAACGTCGAGGGCGCCTTTCAGCACATCCTCACCGACCTGTACGGGTTCATCGCCACCGCCGTGTCCGGCGCGGTCGTCATGCTGACCGGCTTCGCCCGGGCCGACGCCATCGCCTCGCTCTTCGTGGTGCTGCTGATGGTCAGGTCCGGGGTATCGCTGGTCCGGGCCTCGGGGCGGATCTTCCTGGAAGGTGCACCGCCCGGCGTGGAGCCGGACCACGTGGGCGAACTGATGGCGCGACACGACGGTGTGGCGGAAGTGCACGACCTGCACATCTGGGAACTCACCTCGGGCGATGTCCTGCTCTCCGCTCATGTCCTGGTCGAGCCGGGTGGCGACTGTCATGCCCTTCGCAAGGGACTGCAGGCGGAGTTACGCGACGCCTACGGGATCAAGCACGCCACTCTCGAGGTGGATCACGCCTCCGCGTGGAGCCCCGGTCCCGGGCCGGTACCGGCCGCGGAGGACCACTGCGAGAACCCGCACGGCAGGGCCCGCGTCAGCGCGACCCGCGCTCGCTGAGATCCCCGTCGGACCTCGGATCCGGCGGTGCCAGGGCCTGGTGCCCGGGTCGGCGGCTCCCGCCCCAGCGACGGGTCAGCGGCCTCTCGACCAGGGCATACACCCCCCATGCGGCAAGGAGTGAGGCGGCGAAGAGGAGCACGGCGGACGCGACCCGAACGGGCTGGGACGCGGTGTGGTCCTCGTCGATCAGGCGGTAGCCGTTCGTCAGCACCAGCATGTGCACCATGTAGAAGGCGAACGAGGCGTTGCCGAGCCACACCATCGGCCGGGACCGCATCCAGGACCGGGACTGCCGGATATCGGCGCCGGCACCGGCGAGGACCAGCAGCGCCATGGGAACGACCAGCACGGCCGTGATCGCGTACAGGAACGGCACCTGGACGGCCAGGGGATAGCCGACCGCGAGCGCGGCTGCCGCGTGGCGGAACCGGATCGCCGGGCGTGTGCTCTCCAGCAGGGCTCTGGCCAGCAGCATGCCGAGGACGAACTCCAGCAGCCGCGTGGGCGGGAAGGTGTAGATGGACCAGTACTGGTGGAGCGTCACGGGGAAGCCGTAGAACTTCGGCTCCGACGGGAGAAGCGTCGTGGCCGCCAGGGGCAGCAGGATCACCGCGGCCGCCGTTCCGGCAGCCGCGCCCCACAGCCGCCGGGCGGGGATGCGCCGCACCAGACGGAACAACAGCGGGAAGCACAGATAGAAGAAGGCCTCGCAGGCCAGCGACCACGAGACGCCGTTGACGCTGTCGTACACGTCGAAGACCGGCACCCAGGACTGGACGAGCAGAAGGTTGGGCACCGCCTGACGAGCGGTCACCTGTCCGCCGGCCCAGTCGATCAGCACGAGTGCGGCCAGCCAGGTGATCACGTGTGTGGGGTATATCTTCACGGCCCGGCGACGCCAGAAGGAGACAGCGGTGTCGTCCGGCAGGGCGGACCAGGCCAGCACGAAGCCGCTCAACACGAAGAAGAAGCCGACACCCGAGCGGGCGGTGATCAGGGCGACGGTGGCAGGAGTGTTGTTCTCCCAGGTGCCGTCGAACCAGATGGCGAAATAGGTGTGTGAGGCGAAGACGGCGAAAGCGGCGGCGAATCGCAGACCGGTCAGCGAGGGCAGCCGGGCCGTGGCGGGTAACGGCGATCTGTCGGTGGGCATGGCGTCTCCGGGTGAGGCCGGGGGCGGGAACACGCCGAACGTACCAACGCGAATGGCCGGTCGTAGACCACCCGTGGATGGCAACACGCCTTCCAACTCAGGTGGCAGAAAAGGCTGTTCGGCCTGCTCAGTAGCCGATTTCCCGCAGCAGCGCCGCCTCCGCGACCGGTGACATCCCCGCCACGGGCGGCTTTGCGGGGGCCCGTTCCAGCCGGTCGCGCAGCACCGCCTCGGCGGTCTCGGCCACCGACCGGACCCGCAGGCCGGCGTCGAAGGACGCGGAGACGTCCCGGGACAGGGCGCCGTGCAGGATGCGGGGCGGCCACAGGGGCACCGACCCCGGCCCCGTCCACGGCACGGCACCGGCTCGGAGCAGCGTTTCCTCGGGCACCGGCACCAGTTCGAGCGTCGGGTGGCCGACGGCGTCCGCGATCTCCTGGAGCAGCGAGGACAGATGGACCGGCGGCCCGGCCGCGTCGAACGTCCCGCTCGTGCCCGCCTCCGCCCGGTCGACGATCCACGCGGCGAGGTCGCGTACGTCGATGCACTGCGCGGGCAGGGGGATTCCGTCGCCGGTCGCGGCGGGCGGAGTCACCGCGGGCCCGCCCCGGGCCATCCGCAACGGCCAGTAGCCGAAAGGGCTCACGTCGTCGCCCGGACCCACCACCAGTCCCGGGCGTACCAGGAGCGCCCGGTCCTCGGTCGCCTCCCGGAACAGCTGCTCGCAGGCGAGTTTCACACCCCCGTACCGTGCCTGGGACGGCTCCGCGTCCCTGGTCGGGTCGTAGCAGGTGGTGTCGTCCGGGAGCGCCGGACGCAGTCGGCCGGAGCGGGCCGTCTGACCGGGCGTGAGGGTGTCCGCGTAGACGCTGATGGAGGAGATGAACGTCCAGTGGGCCGCGGTCACGGCACGCAGGGCCTCGCGGACCCAGGGCAGGGCGAGTGTCGCGGTCTCGACCGCCGCGTCGAACCTGGCCTCCCGCAGAGCGGCCAGGGCCTCGGGCGCGTTGCGGTCGGTGCGCAGCAGCCGTGCGCCTTCGGGCAAGGACGTCCCGGTGCCGCGCGCCACGCAGGTGACGTCATGGCCCCGGGCCACGGCCTCGCGGGCCACGGCGCCCGAGACGAAGCCGGTTCCTCCCAGAACGAGCACGCGTAATGGCGGCCGACGGCCGGACGAGGGCATTTCTGTCTCCTGTCGGGGCACGGGATGCGGCAATGGGGGGTGTACGGGCCGGGCGGCCGGAGGCCGGTGACGCCGGGCACGGCGGCCTCCGGTGGGGAGAGCCGCCGCACCCTTCGACTGCCCGTCAGGCCGGTTCCGCCGCCGGGTCGTCGCTGGTGTCCTTCTCCGGGGCGCCGGTCAGCAGGTCCTGCTTGCGGACCAGCGTCAGCGCGATGCCGGCCGTGCCCACACAGATCAGCGCGGCCCACAGCATGACCTCCGCGGCACCGTCGGCGATGGCGGACTCCAAGGTGCGGCGCACCTGCCCGGCGATCGCGCCGGGCACGTTCTCCAGGGCCCTGGTGATGTCGCCCTGGGCGGCCGAGGTCACCACGGCGTCGTGGGTGCCGGAACTCAACTCCAGTTCGGTGTCCGCCTGATCGGAGATCCGGGTCCGGAACAGCACGCCGAAGATGGCCGCTCCGATGCCGGCCCCGAACATGAAGAGGCTGTTGATCGCGCCCGAGGCCATACCGGCCCGCTCCTTGGGCACCACGTTCACGGCCAGGGACATCGACGGGCTGCCGGCGAGACCGCCGCCCACGCCCCACAGCAACAGACCCGGCAGCGCCGTCCAGACGCTGTTGTCCCGGTCGAACGCCCAGAACATCGCGAGCCCGCCGAGGGCCAGAATGCCGAAGCCGGCTCCGATGATGTGGGACGGCGAGTACTTGGCCTGCAGCTTTCCGGCGACCAGCCCCATCCCGAGCTGCGGGGCGAACACGGCCATCATGATCAGACCGGTCTGCAACGGGCTCAGCCCTCGGGAGCTCTGGAAGTACAGGATGTAGTACACCGAGCCGCCGACCGTGGCGAAGCGGGAGAAGAAGGCGATCAGGGCGGCCGCGACGAAGGTCGGAACCCGGAACAGGGAGAGGTCCAGCGTGGGCGCCGTGACCCGCCGTTCCAGCAGCAGGAAGGCGAGGAACAGAACGGCCGACAGCACCAGTTGGACGACGGTGGCGGTGCTCGCCCAGCCCTGGTCCTCACCTCGGGTGAGGGCGAAGTTGACCAGGCCCAGGACGATCACCAGCAGCCCGGCCCCGGTCCAGTCGATGCCGGCGGTGCCCGCTGTCGCGGGGGTGGCCGGGAGCCGCTTGCGGCAGAGCACGAGCGCCACCACACCGATGGGCACATTGATCAGGAACAGATAACGCCACTGGGTCAGGTCGACCAGCAGGCCTCCGATGACCGGGGCCACGGCACCGCAGGCCCCAAGTGTGGTTCCCCAGACGGCGATGGCCATGTTGCGCTGCTGGCCGTCGTACACCTGGGCGATCAGCGGCATCGCGTTGGCCAGGACGAAGGCCGCGCCCACACCCTGCACGCACCGGGCGACGTCCAGGGACACGGCGTTCGGCGCCACGCCGCAGGCCAGCGAGGACAGGGTGAACAGCGTGATGCCGCTCATGAACATCGACTTGCGTCCCAGCCGGTCCGACAGCGATCCGGCCGTCTGCTGGAAGGCACCGAACGTGATCGTGTATCCGATGATCACCCATTGCAGGGCCGCCAGGGATCCGCCCAGATCCGATTGAATCGCGGGTAAGGCCACGGAGACGATGGTGATATCGATTACCAATAACGCCGAGGCAATCACGGTGATTATCAATACGGTTCGGGCTTCGCGGCCCGCTTTGGCGTCCGTAGCACTCACGAAAACCTCTTCCGGTGGATGTGTGGCGACCGGGACCGCCTCATGCGAACTGCATTGAAAACCGTTCCCGAAGCCGTTTGCGCTTACTGTCGCGCATGCCTGGTAAGGCTTACCTTACCGTGAATAGCGCCGCGAGTTTAGCACTGCAATTACGGCTCCTCCGACGGCGGTCGCGAAAGAGGTGGGGTGCGCATCACGCCATCGGCGAGGACAGTGCCTTGACATCGACCTTTCCGGTGACGGTGAGGGGAATGGCCGCCACCGGCACGAACGCCTCCGGAACCATGTACAGCGGGAGACGTTCCGCCAGATAGCGACGGAGCGCGGACGGATCCTGGGCCCCCTCGCCCACCACATAGGCGACGAGCCCGGCCGAGTCGGCCGTGTCGCCGCGGGCGACCACCGCGGCCCGGCGCACGGTCGGATGCTCCGTCAGCACCGCCTCGATCTCCCCGGGTTCGATGCGCAGCCCCCGGACCTTGATCTGCTGGTCGGCCCGCCCGAGGTAGTCCAGTTCGCCGCCCGGCAGCACCCGCGCCAGGTCGCCCGTGCGGTACAGCCGGGCCCCCGGCCGACCGGAGAACGGGTCCGGCACGAAACGCTCCGCGGTCAGGGCGGGCCGGCGCAGATATCCCCGGGCCACCCCCTCGCCGCCGAGGTACAGCTCACCGGTCGCCCCCTCGGGCACCGGCAGGCCGTCCGGATCCAGGACATGGGCGCTGGTGCCGGTGATGGGCCTGCCGATCAGAGGTTTGCCGGTCGGAGCCACCAGGCTCCACGTGGAATAGGTGGTGTCCTCGGACGGCCCGTAGAGATTGCGGACCCGCTGGACCGTGCCGGTGGCGTACAGGTCCCGGGCGAGGTGGGCCGGAAGTGCCTCTCCGGCCAGGTTGACCGCGACGACCGAGGACGGCAGCCGTTCCGACGCCAGCAGGTCGATGATCAGGCTCGGCACGGTGTTGACCAGCGTGACCGGCCGGTCGGCGGCGACGGCCGGCAGATGGAAGACGGTCTCGGCCATGACCACCGTGCCGCCCGCCGCGAGCGGGCAGAACAGCTCGAAGACGGACAGGTCGAAACACACCGACGTGGCGGCGAGCGTGTACCGCAGCTCGTCACGGCCGAAGTGGGCCACCGCCCAGTCGACGAACGCCGCCACATTGCGGTGCTCCACGGCCACCGCTTTGGGGCGGCCCGTCGAACCCGAGGTGTAGAGCACATACGCGAGCCGGGAGGCGGCGTCCCCCGGGACGCCGGCCGGCCACGCGTCCGGTGCGGGACCGTCCGCGGCGGCGATCTCGCCCCAGTCGCGGTCCAGCGACACCACCGTCCCCGGTCCGCCCGTGAACCGGCCCCGGCACGCCTCGTCGCTGACGACCAGTTCCGTTCCGCTGTCCCGCAGCATGAACCCGATGCGCTCGGCGGGGAACGCGGGATCCAGCGGCAGATAGGCCGCACCCGTCCTGAGCACCGCGAGGATCGCCACGACCAGCCAGGGGGAGCGCCCCAGACATATACCGACCAGGGTCTCCGGTCCCGCTCCGAGCCGGCGCAGATGTCGGGCCAGCGTCTGTGCGGCCTCATCCAGTTCCTCGTACGTCAACCGCTCGCGGCCGCTCACGACCGCTTCGGCCCCCGGTGTGAGCGCCGCCTGCCGGGCCACCCGCTCATGCACCAGCAGTCCCTCGTAGGCTGCGCCGTCCGTCCGGACGTCCATCACACGCCGCCCTTCGCCGAGGCCCGACGGGCCGACAACTCCCGCGCGACCTCGTCCGGGGACATGCGCGCGATCCGCAGGTGTATGGCCGCGGCCCTTTCCGACCGGCCCGGGAAGTCCTCCTGCTCCACCACGGCCCGGGCCAGTTCGGCGACCGTCGGGGTCAGGAACACCATGCGCAAGGAGACGCCCTCCGACGCGAAGATCTGACGCAGCCGCGCCACGATGCGGGTCGCGAGCACGGAATCCCCGCCCAGCTCGAAGAAGTTGGCGTGTTCGTGCACCGCGGCCACGCCGAGCACGTCCGCCCAGACGGCGGCGCAGACCTCGGCGACCGCCGAACTCGGCCCGCCGGAGCCGGTGGCCGGCTCCACCCGGGGCGCCGGCAGCGCGCCCCGGTCGACCTTGCCGTTGGCGTTGAGCGGCAGCGCGTCGAGGACGACGAAGGCCGACGGCACCATGTACGGCGGGAGCGTGTCGCGCAGATGGGCACGGAGCACCGGGCCGAGGGCAGCGGCCTCCCGGTGCGGGCCGGTCGGGGCCGGGACCACATGGGCGGTCAATCCCCGGTGCCCGGCCCCGTCCGGTCGGGGCAGCCCGGTCACCACGGCGGCGGTCACCGAGGGGTGCGACAGCAGCGCGGCCTCCACCTCGCCCGGCTCGATCCGATGCCCGTTGACCTTGATCTGGAAGTCCGCGCGCCCCATGAACTCGATCGTGCCGTCCGGCAGGAACCGGCCGAGGTCACCGGTGCGGTACAGCCGCTCCCCGGTGCGCGGATGGGTGACGAACGCGGCGGCGGTCCGCTCGTCGTCCCCCCAGTAGCCACGGGCCAGCCCGACTCCGGAGCAGTACATCTCGCCGGTCGCCCAGACCGGACGGTCACGCATCCGCTCGTCCAGGATGTGGTAGCCCGTGTTGGCGATCGGTGTGCCGTAGGGGACGCTGCGCAGGTCGGGGGCGAGATCCCGCACCCGGTGCCAGACGTTCCACAGGGTCGTCTCGGTGGGGCCGCCCACGCTCACCACCTCGACGCCCGCCCGCTCGTGGAGCCGGCGGACGGCGGGGAGGGGGAGCCAGTCCCCGCCGAGGTACGCAAGACGCAGGTCGGACAGCGGGCCGTCGGCCTCTCCGAGGTGCTCCAGGAGCATTTCCATCATGGCCGGCACGGAATTCCACACCGTCACCGTGTGCCGTGCCATCAGGTCCGCCCAGTGCGCGGCCTCACGGCGGGAGGAAGCGTCCGGGACCACCAGGGTGCCGCCCGCGCCGAGGACTCCGAAGACGTCGAACACCGACATGTCGTGATGGAGCGCGGTCAGCGCCAGCGCCCGGTCGTCGGGGCCGATGCCGAAGGTGTCGACGGTCTCGCGCAGGGCGTTGACCACCCCGCGGTGCTCCAGCATCACCCCCTTGGGCCGGCCGGACGAGCCGGACGTGAACAGCACATAGGCCAGATCGGCCGGAGTCGCCGGGCACTCGGGTGGCGGGATCTCCTCGGCGACATCGTCCGGGGGAAGGTCGTCGACGCACAGCGTGTGCCGGCCATCGGCCGTGTCGCGCAGCGCCCGCTGGGTGAGCACCAGTTCCACCCCGCAGCGTTCGAGCAGTTCCCGGACGCGAGGGGCGCCGGCCTCCGCGTCGACGGGCAGATACGGCGCGCCGGCATAGAGGACCCCGTAGGCGGCGGCGATCTGCTCCCAGCCCTTGTCCATCACGATCGCCACCGGACTGCCGGCGCGCGCGCCGCGGGCACGCAGCCAGTGCGCGACGCGGCACGCCTCCCGGTGCAGTTGGGCGTAGGTGAGGGTGCGGTCGGAGGCGACGACGGCCACCCGGTCCGGGGCGTCCGTGACCCGCTCCAGGAACAGGTCCTGCACCAGCAGGTCGGGCACCTCGCGGCACACTCCCCGGCCCGGCCCGGTGCCGTCCGTGACCGGCTCCGGAACGGGTCCGAGCGCCTCGTCGGCCGACCAGGCGGCCTCGTCGTCGGCGAGGCGGGTCAGCAGCGTACGGAGCGTGCCGAAGATGCCGTCCAGCACCTCCGGGGCGAACAGCGACTGCGCGACGTCCCAGTTGACCACCAGCTCGTCGTCCTGGACCTCGGTCAGCAGATCCATCCACACCTGCGGGGTCTGCGTGATGCCGTACGTCTGCCGCAGCACCCCGTCCAGCAGGGCGCTCGTACCGCCGGCCAAGGGCACGGCGCTGGTGAACACCACCGGCATCAGGGCCCCGTCGAATCCCTTGCGCAGCCGCATCAGCTCCCGCAGCAGCTGGACACCGCTCACGTGGGAGTGGCTCAGGTCGCTCCACAGCTGCTCCTGCACCCGGCGGGCCCTCGTCGTGAAGTCACCTTCCCCCGAGCCGTCCACCTCGACCAGGGCGAACGACGCGAACTCGCCGACCGTGCCGTCCACTTCGGGATGCAGCGGCAGCCGGTTCAGGTTGGTCACGTTGAGCGTGAAGCGCGGGCTGCGGGCCCAGCCGGCCAGCGCCTGCGCGTACACGGCCAGCAGCACTCCCGCCGGAGTGAGCCCTGCGACGCCGGCCCGGGCGACCAGCCGCTTCCACCGCTCGGCGTCCAGCCGCACCGAACGCCGCACGAACCGAGGGGCGTCCACCGACTCCGGAGTCCGCGCCAGCGGCAGATCGGGAGCGGGCGGCAGGGACCGCAGGCGCTGCTCCCAGTACGCCAGGGAGCGCCGGTACCGTTCCGTGCCCGCCAGTTCGGCGGCGGCCAGTACATAGTCCCGGTAGTCCGGTGCCGGAGGGGCGGGCCGGGCCTCCGGGTCGGCGTAGAAGCGGGTCAGGTCGTCGAACAGGACGCGGGCACTGGCGAAGTCGGCGCACAGAGCGTCGATGCTGAAGTGCACCCGGAACCGCTCGCCGTCCAGCCGGGCCACCACCACGTCGAACAGCGGCCAGGTGTCGACCGGCCGCACCTCGTGCGAGTACCGCTCGCGGATCTCGGCGAGTCCCGCGCGCACCGCGTCCCCCTCCGCCCCGCGCAGGTCGATCACCGGCATCTCGTACGGGGGGACGGACGCCAGCACCTGCTGCGACATCGTGCCGGGCCGCACCACCGCCCGCAGCATCGGATGCCGGTCCACCACCCGCTGCCAGGCGCGTCGGAACCGGTCCACGTCCAGCCCGTGGCCCTCGAACTCCAGGTACATGTGGGCCGAGACGTTGCCGGAGGCGAGCGAGCCGGTCCGGCCGACACAGTACGCCTGCTGCTGGTCGGTGAGCGGGAACGGTTCGTGGGCCTGGTCCGGATCGTGCCGTACGACGGGCAGAGCGCCGCCGGAGCCCTCGTCCGCGCGCACCCGGTCGATGGCCAGGCTGAGTTCGGCCACGGTCCGGTGCCGGAACAGACCATGGGCGTCCAGGTCCCGGCCCAGCCGCTCACCGAGCCGGTTCATGACCCTGATGCCCAGCAGTGAGTTGCCGCCCAGTTCGAAGAACGAGTCGTCCGGGCCCACGTTGTCGACGCCCAGGATCTCCGACCACAGCCCGGCGACCAGCGCCTGCGTCGGTGTGCGCGGCGCGTCGGCCGTACCGCCCGGCCCCGCCGCCGCTCCCGGCCGGGGCAGAGCCCGCCGGTCGACCTTTCCGTGCGCGGTCAGCGGGAGTTCGGCCAGGACCACCAGATGCGCGGGCACCAGGTACGCCGGCAGCCGGTCGGCGAGATACGCCCGCAGCACCTCCGCGTCCGGCCGCGAACCGGCGGCCGGCGTGACATAGCCGGCGAGCGCCTGGTTGCCCAGCTCGCCGTCCGTACGCGGCAGCGCTGTCACCACGGCGGTGTCGACCGTGGCGTGGGAGGTCAGCACGGCCTCGACCTCGCCCGGCTCGATCCGGTGGCCGTCCACCTTCACCTGGAAGTCCGCCCGGCCGAGGAACTCCACGTTCCCGTCCGGCAGGACCCTGCCCAGATCGCCTGTGCGGTACAGCCGTTCACCCGTCTGAGGGTGAGTGAGGAAGGCGGCCGCGGTCCGTTCGGGGTCCTGCCAGTAGCCCAGGGCTACTCCGGTACCCCCGATGTACAGGTCGCCGGGCACCCCCACCGGCCGGTCCCGCAGCGCCGAGTCGAGCACGTGCAGCGTCTGGTTGGCCAGCGGCTTGCCGTACGGGATGCTGCGCCACTCGGGGTCCAGGCGCTCGACGTCGTACGTGCAGGAGAGGATCGACGCCTCCGTGTTCCCGCCGAGGCTGACGAACCGTACGTCCGGGGCGATGTCCTGGGCGCGTGCGGGCAGTGACAAGGGGATCCAGTCACCGCCGAGGATCAGCAGCCGCAGCGAGTCGGCCCAGGGCTCCGGGTCCCGCTCCACCTGCTCGCAGAAGAGCTCGAAGAGCGCCGGCGCGCCCATCCAGGTGGTGACGCCCTCCCGGCGGACCAGTTGAAGCCAGTGGGCGGGGTCCCGCTCGGAGCCCGGGGCGGGCAGCACGAGTGCCGCGCCGGCGCACAGCGCGCCGAACATGTCCCACAGCGACAGGTCGAAGCTCATCGCGGACAGGCCGAGGAACCTGTCCTCGCACGTCACGCCGTACCGGTCATTCACGTCCAGCACGGTGTTCAGAGCGCCGCGGTGCGGCACCATGACGCCCTTCGGGCGACCCGTGGAGCCGGAGGTGAACAGGACGTAGGCGACGTCGTCCTGTCCCTGCGCGGCGGGAAGGGGTCCGTCGTCGGTGCCGGCCCACTCCTCGTCGTCGTCCACCGCCAGCACCGTCACACCGGCGGGCCACCGCAGCCGACGCGCCACCGAGCGCTGGGTGAGCACCACCTGCGCGCCGGTCGTCTCCAGCAGGTACGCCCGGCGCTCGGCGGGGAGTTCGGGGTCGACGGGCACCCAGGCGGCCCCTGACTCCAGCACACCCAGGATGCCGACCGGCTGCTCCCAGCCCTTCTCCATGCACACCGCGACCAGGGCCCCGGGCCTGGCGCCCAGTTCACGAAGGCGTCTGCCGATACGGCGGGAGCGGGCGACGAGTTCGGTGTAGCGCAGCCTCCTGTCGGCCGCGACGACCGCGGTCCGTTCCGGGTGGAGCGCGGCGGCACGGGCGACGGCCTCGTGCAGCAGCCCCTTCGGGACGGGCGCGGCAGTGGCGTTCACCTCCGCGCGCTGCCGTTCCTGGGCCGCCGGCAGCCGGAGAGGGGAGCGCGGGGCCGTCCACGCCTGCGGGTCCCCGGCGAGCGTGACGAGCAGGCCGCACCAGGACTCCGCCATGTCCGCCACCAGCCCGGCGGGCAGTGCGGCCGCGGGGCTCTCCCACTCGGCGGCGACGCCGTCCCCGCAGGGCTCCAGGCGGACCGTCAGGACGGGGGCGGGGCCGGGCGGTGCGTCGGCGGCCGGGCCCGCCACGGCGTCCACGCACTCCACGAGAGGCGTCGGCCACGTGGGCGGCACCGTGCCGGATGCCGGGGCGGTGGTGTCCCGCAGGCGCGCCGCCCGGCCCGCGAAGCCGCCGTCGGCGAGGACGGCGACGTCCGCCGTCACACAGCCGCCCGCGGACCGCAGACGCAGGCCGAACTCGGGGTCCCGCGCCCACAGCCCCAGCACCTCGGTGACGGCGGCCTGCAGAACCGTCACCGGTTCGAGCCCCGAGGCGAGCGCGCGCCGTGAGATCTCCCGCCACCGGTCCGCGTCCAGCGTCGTCCGTACATGCTGCGCGGGGGCCTCGGGCGTCACCGGCTCCAGGGGCAGCCGCGGGCCCCACGCCACCGTGGCCGGGACGAGGTCGGCGCTCATAGGGCGTTCTCCGATCGTGAAGTGCGGTGGGCGGGCGGACGCGGCAGCAGGCCCGCGCCGATGAGGTGGTCCAGGTAGCGGTCCAGCAGCACCGCGTCGACCGAGGGGCATCGCACCGGGGTTCCGGCGAGCGCGGCGAGGGTGCCGCCGACGTCTAGGCGGAGGCTGCCGAAGTCGGGCATGTCCCGCGAGGAGCTCGTCAGCGCGGCCATGGAGACCGTCGTCTCGTCCCCGGCCGTTCCGGTGTCCAGGGCGTCCGCGGCCACCCGGCGCGACCACTCCTCGACGGTCGTCCCGGTGAGTCCGTAGCCCGCCGCCCGCAGCCGCTCGACGACCGCGGCGAACGGTGTGCGGACGGGATGGGCCAGGTGATAGGTGCCGCCCAGCGCCTCGGCACGCAGCGAGAGCGCGGCGACCGCGTCGGCCACATAGTCCACGGGCACCAGGTCGAAGTCGGCGTCCGGACCGAAGTCGGGCACCGTGCCCAGGGCGGTGCAGGCCCGCACGAACTGCCAGAAGGCCGAGTCCGGGTCCCCGGCGCCGGTCGCGGAGTGGCCGCCGAGCCGGCCCGGCCGGTAGACGGAGACGGGCAGGCCCCGCTCCCTGGCGGCGTCCACCCGTTCCTCGGCGACCCACCGGCTGCGCACATAGCCGGAGGCCAGAACCGAGCGAGCCGCGACCCGTCCGTCCGTGCGCAGGAGGCCGGGCGGGGCATCCCGATCGAGGAGCACTCCGGGTGAGGACACGTAGTGCAGCGGTGTGCCGCCGCCGCGGAAGGCGAGCCGCAGCACCTCCGTGGTGCCGCCCACGTTGGCCGCCTTCAACTGGGCGTAGGGCAGGGCGAGACTGGCCTCGCAGCCCACGTGGTGGATCACGTCGACCATCCCGGCGAGCCGGGCGAAGGCGATGGGGGACAGACCGAGCAGCGGCTCGCGCAGACTGCCGGGCAGCACGGTGACGCGGTCCTCGGGCACCCTGATCCCGTACCGGGCGAAGGCCCGGGCGAGGGTCCGCTCGGCCTCGTCGGGGCCGGACGCCTCGATCAGACAGTGCACCCGCGCTCCGGTCGTCTCCAGCAGCCGGGCGAGCAGATGCGCCCCGAGGAAGCCGTCGGCCCCGGTGAGCAGGACATGCGCGGGCGCCGGCACGGAAGGAGCCGTACGAGGGGCGCGGTGCTCGCCGGAGACGTCCGCCGGCAGGACGGCGTCCGCGAGCAGCACGGTGTCGTCCTCGTCGCCCGCCGCAGTCCCGGAGTCCCCGGCCTCGGCACCACCGGCCGCCCGGTCGAACTCGGCGGCCAGTGTCCTGATCGTCGGTGCCGCGAAGAAGACCTGCACGGGCAGGTCCACGCCGAGGCGTTCGCGCAGCCGCAGCAGGACCCGGACCGCGCGCAGGGAGTGCCCGCCGACCTCGAAGAAGTCCTCGTCCGGGTCGATGTCCCGGACCCCGAGCACCTCGCGCCAGACCGCCGCCACGGCCTGTTCGGTGGGGGTGGCCACGGTGCCGGCGCCCGGCTCGCCGTGTCCCGCCGGTGCCGGCGTGGACGGATCCGCCGCTCCGCCGGTGCCGGCCGGAGCCGTGGGGGCCTCCGGGGCCGGCGGCGGGTCCGTGGCGAGGGGAAGAGCCGCCAGGGGCTGCCCCGGGTCCCGCACCACCGCGGCGAAGAGCTGCTCCAGCTGTGTGGTGAAGCGGCTCACGGACTCGGCGTCGAAGAGATCCGCGCTGCCGCGCACCCCGCCCTTGACGCATCCGTCGGTCTCCCAGTAGTGCAGCACCAGGTCGAACTCGGCGGTGTCCAGGCCGAAGTCGAACGCGCCCACCTCCAGGTCGCCCATGCGTGCGGCGCCCGCGGGGTTCTCGCCCACCACGGCCGCCTGGAACAGCGGGTTGTCCCCGCCGTTGATCCCGGGGCGCAGTTCGGCCGCCAGGACCTCGATGGGCATGTCCCGGTGGGCGTACGCCTCGAGACAGGTCCGCCGGACCCGGCCCAGCAGTTCGCTGAAGGTCGGTCCGCCGGACAGGTCGGTGCGCAGCGCCAGGGTGTTGGCGAAGAAGCCGACGAGATGCTCCAGTTCCGGCTGGTCACGTCCGTGCACCACCGAACCGGTCACGATGTCCTCGTCGCCCGTGCGACGGTGCACCAGGGCGTTGAAGCCGGCCAGCAGGGCCATGAAGAGGGTCGCCTGGTGGTCGCGGGCCAGGGTGCGCAGTCCCTCCGACACGGACGGGGAGAGCGCGAAGGGACGGCTGATCGCCCGCAGGCTGGTGGCGCCGCGGCGCGGCCGGTCGGTGAGCCGGTCCAGGTCGGGCAGCGGCTCGCGCAGGACCGATCGCCAGTGGTCGAGCCGCCGGCTCAGTTCCTCACCGCGCATCAGTTGCCGCTGCCACCGGGAGAAGTCCGTGTAGCGGACGGGCAGTTCGGGTAGGTCGGGGCCGGGCCGTCCGGCGAGACGAGCCTCGTAGCACGCGAACAGCTCAGCGAAGAGGATGCCCATCGACATGCCGTCGCCGACCAGGTGATGCATCGTCACCGTCAGCACATGCTGCAGCGGGCCCAGCGGCGTGAGACGGAAGCGGATCAGCGGGCCCCGGGCGAGGTCGAACGGCCGCTGGGTGTCGTGCCGCAGCAGCTCCACCGCCGAGTCCTCGGTCAGGGTGTCCGCGTCCGTGGTGAGGTCCAGCGGTGGTGCGTCGAGGACCCTCTGCCGTGGCTCGCCCCGATGGACCTCGAAGACCGTGCGCAGAGCGTCATGGCGGCGCACGACCTGCTCCAGCGCATGGCGCAGGGCGTCTCGGTCGAGCGGGCCGCGAAGCCGGATCGCCTCCACCATGTTGTGGTACGGATTGCCCGGATGCAGTTGGGCCAGGAACCAGAGCCGCTCCTGCGCGAAGGAGAGCTCCACCGGGCCGGGATCCTCGGCACGGTGGATGACGGGCCCGTGCGGCTTCGCGCCGCCGGTCAGCCATTTCTCCATCAACTGGCGCTTTGCCGCGGACAGTTTCGCGTCGTCGGCGAGGGGGCCGGGTGGGGCCATGGGGGAGTCAACCTCCGCTAGTCCGGGATGACCGCTTGTCCGTTTCTGGAACAGCCGGCCGGCTACTCCTCCAGCAGCCGGGCGGCGTCCTCGTCCGACATGCCCGCCAGCTTCTCGTGCAGCCGGCGCTCGACGGACTCGGCGAGTCCGGCGACGGTCTGGGCGTCGGAGAGCAGGTCGGTCACGGTCAGGGCGACCGGGAGCACGTTCTGCACCCGGGCCACGACCTGGGCCGCGAGCAGCGAATGCCCGCCCAGGTCGAAGAAGTTGTCGTGCACTCCGACCGGTGAGACGCCCAGGGCGTCCTCCCACACCCCGGCCAGCAGTTCCTCCAGCGGGTTCCGCGGGGAGGTGTGGACGGTCGGCAGCTCCGGGCGTGCGTAGTGGGTCAGCCGAGGCGCCTCGCCCTCCGCGCTCCGGCCCGGCTCCGTGTCCTCGGCCGGGGCGGTCGCACGGGCGTCCGGTCCCGCCTTCCCGTCCCGTCCGGCGCCGTCGTTCACCGGAAGGTCGACGAAGAACCGCTGCCGCTCGAAGGGGTAGGTCGGCAGGGGGACCCGCCGGCCCGTTTCCGCACCGGGCAGGGCCGTCAGGTCGATGTCGACGCCCCGTGTCCACAACTGGCCCAGGGACTCCAGCAGGGGACCGGCGTCCGGAGCGTCGTGCCGGGCGCCGAGTGTCGGGATCACGGCCGGTGTCCCGGGCCCCGTACCTGGCGCGGCAAGGGAGCGCAAAGTGGTGCCCGCGCCGACTTCGAGCAGCAGCCGGCCCGGGGTGCGCCGCAGCTCACCGAGGGCCTCGCCGAACAGCACGGCCTCGCGCAGCTGCCGCCCCCAGTACGCGGGGTCGGTGGCCTGGTCCGCGGTGATCCAGGTGCCGGTGGGGTTGGACAGGAAGGGGATGTCGGGTGTGTGCAGCGGAACGGAGGCCAGGGCCGCGACCAGTTCCGGAACCACGTCTTCCATCATCGGCGAGTGGAAGGCGTGGGAGGTGTGCAGCGCGGTGGTGCGGACTCCCTGCCCGGTGAGCTGCCCGGTCAGGTCCGCGACGGCCTCCGGCCGCCCCGAGACCACGGTGCTCTCCGGTCCGTTGACCGCGGCCACCGCCAAGCCGGGTGCCTGTGCGAGCAGTTCCGCGACGCGGTCGGCCGGCAGCGGAACGCTGACCATGGCACCGGGGGCGCAACGCTGCACCAGCTCGCCGCGCAGCGCCACCACGCGCAGCGCGTCCGGCAGCGACAGGACACCGGAGAGACAGGCCGCCGTGTACTCCCCGATGCTGTGCCCCAGGAGCGCGGCGGGGCGCACGCCGCAGTTCTCCAGCAGCCGGGCGAGCGCGTACTGGGTGACGAACAGCGCGGGTTGGGCCAGCCGGGTCCGGGTCAGCCGGCCGGCGGCGTCCTCGGCGTCCTCCGGGGCCGGGAACAGCACGGCCCGCAGGTCCTCCCCGAGGGCGGGGACGAGCAGTTCGGCGCACTCGTCGACCACTGCTCGGTAGGAGGGCTCCGTCAGATACAGACCGCGGCCCATCCCGACGCGCTGGCTGCCCTGGCCCGGGAAGAGGAACGCCACGGAGGGCGGGGAGCCGTCCGGCTCGACGTGTCCGACGCTGACGGGCGTGACGCCCCTTCCCTCCAGAGCCGCCACCGCCTCGGCGCGGTCCCGGCACACCAGGGCCATCCGCCGGGGAAAGACCCGGCGTCCGACGCGCAGCGTGTGGGCGGCGTCCGCCAGGTCCGGCGCCGACTCGTCGCCCAGCGCCGCGGCCAGTGCCGTGCCGGACCGCTGCAGGGCCGTGTCCGTGCGTGCGGACAGGACCAGCAACTGCGGGGTGGCGCTCGGGCGGACGGGGGCGGCGCGCGGCGGAGCCTCTTCCACGACGACGTGCGCGTTGGTGCCGCCGACGCTGAAGGAGCTCAGCCCCGCCCGGCGCGGCCGGTCGCAGCGGGGCCACGGTGTGGGGCTGGAACCGATACGGAACGGCGTGCCGGGGAAGTCGATCTTCGGATCCGGGACGGAGCAGTTCACGGCCGGCGGGATCTCCTCGTGGCGCAGCGCCAGAAGGATCTTGATGAGCCCGAGCACGCCCGCAGCGGTGTCCGTGTGCCCGATGTTCGGCTTGAGGGAACCGATGGTGCAGTAGCCCCGCTTCTCGGTGCCGAACGCCTCCGTCAGGGCCGCGATCTCGATGCCGTCGCCGAGCGGGGTGCCGGTGCCGTGCGCCTCCACGTAGGAGATCGACTCCGGTTCGGCGCCGGCGACGGCCAGCGCCTCGGCGATCACGGCTGCCTGGCCGGTCACGCTCGGGGCGGTGAAACCCGCCTTGTGCGCGCCGTCGTTGTTGACGGCGGTGCCCAGCAGCACACCGTGCACATGGTCGCCGTCGGCGAGTGCGTCCTCCAGCCGCTTGAGTACGACCACGCCGACCCCGTCCCCCGGCACGGTGCCGTTGGCGTCGGCGGCGAAGGCCCTGCAGTGCCCGTCGGGCGAATTGACCCCGCCCTCGTGGTGCAGATACCCGGCGTGCTGGGGAAAGTAGACCGTCGAGCCGCCGGCCAGGGCGATGTCCGACTCGTGGGAGAGCAGGCTCTGAACGGCCAGGTGCACCGCCACCAGCGACGAGGAGCAGCCGCTCTGCACCGTGACGCTCGGGCCCGTCAGGTCCAGCCGGTAGGACACCCGCGGGGCCATGAAGTCCTTCTCGTTGCCCAGCAGGGCCTGGAACTCGCCCACTTCGCGCAGGTACCGCGGGTCGGCCGACAGATGCCGCTGCCAGTACGAGGTGGGGCCGCCCCCGCCGAAGACACCGACGGAACCGTCGAAGCGGGTGGTGTCCTGGCCCGCCGACTCCAGCGCCTCCCAGCAGCACTCCAGGAACAGCCGCTGCTGTGGGTCCATCAGTTCGGCCTCACGGGGGGTGCAGCCGAAGAAGGCGGCGTCGAACAGGTCCGCACCGTCCAGCAGGGGGCGGCGGCGCACCAGCCGGGGATCGTCGAGGAGTTCGTCGGACACACCGGCGTCCCGCAGCTGCCGCGGGGTCAGGGAGGTGTGCGCCTCCCGCCCGGAGCGCAGCAGTTCCCAGAACTCACGCTCCGAGGGGGCGCCCGGGAACCGGCCGGAGAAGCCCACGACCGCGATCCGGTCGCCGACGACGGCAGGCGTCTCGAACCCGCTCATCGACCCGTCGCTCCTTCTGGGCCCTGCTCCCGCATACGGGCACGCAGGGAGGCCGGCCGCATGTCCGTCCAGACCTCTTCGATGCGCCGCAGACAGGTCTCCCGGTCGCCTGCCGTGCCCTCGTCGTGCCAGCCGGCCGGGTTCTCGCGGCCGGCCGGCCACAGGGAGTACTGCTCCTCGTGGTTGACCACCACCCGGAAGCGGCGGTCGTGTTGCTCGTTCGTCACCGGAAGTCCTTCACGAAGTGCCGGAGGGGGCGCCCCGGGTGGCCGGGGGAGGGGCCGGGGTCAGACCTGGGCCAGCAGGTCCTCGGAGATGACCGGCTGGTGGTAGGTGCAGGTGCCGGAGCGCACCATCGAGCCGTGCAGCCGCTCGGCGGGGATGAGCAGCTTGTCGCCCTCGTTCATCGGGATCATCTGGTCCACGTTGTTCCAGAAGTGCATCTGCCCGATCTCGACCACGACGAGCCGGTGGTCGTCGTGGACATGGGTCGTGGAGGTCTCCTCGTGCGACTCCACGAACGTCTCCAGATCGACCTGGAGGTCGTTCTCCTTGATGATCGCGTCGAGCTTCTCGGCCTTGACGCGGTACTCGTCGAGCCGGTCGGCCCAGTCGAGTTGGACGGCCAGATCCCGGTCCGCCACCGCGGCCAGTCGCCGGGCGTCCTCGAACCCCCGGTGGAACGAGCCCAGTGCCTGCTTGCCGAACCGGAGCACCAGCGGGGCGAGCAACTCCTCCGTCAGCGCGGCCAGGCTGTCGCCCGATTCCCGCGGGGCGTCGGTGAAGTAGGCGGGAGCGTCGGTGCCGAAGGCCTCCTGGACGATGCCGGCGTACCCCTCGGCCGTGGCGGCCTCGTCGATGCGGTGGTGCACCCAGGCGCCGAGGAACTCCGCCAGCCGCGCGTGGTCGCGGGCCACCTGGTGCAGATGGTTGGCGCCGGCCAGGGCCGAGGACAGGAAGAACTGCCAGTAGGCGTACGGCTCCGCGGAGAGTTCCGCGTCGGCCAGCAGGCGGCGGTAGGAGCCTGCCCGGGTGGTGCGCCCCTGGAAGTCCTCCAGCAGCAGACCGCGCAGCGTCGGGTGGGCGGTGTCGTAGTCGCCCACCAGGTTCCGCCCGACGGCGCTGTGGACGGCGGGCCGGTCCGCGGTCAGCTGGACGAGCGCGAACGTCGCCGCCGCCCGGCGGTGCCGGCACGAGCGGGCCACGTCGAGGGCGCGGCCGGGTGCGCCGCGTCGCTCCTCGGCGACGCCCTGCACATGGCCGACGAGTTCGGGGAGCCCGCCCTCGAACGGGGTGTGCTCGGCGGACAACCAGTCGAAGAGGTGGTGCTCCAGCACGCGTGCCGCCTGCTGCCCCCGGATCCGGTTCTCCGTCGAGCGGAACGCCGCGGCGTCGTCGACGCTCGGGTGGCCCTCGCCGCCGCCCGGCACGAACAACACGTCGGTGTCGTGGACGGTGCGCAGCATCCGGTGGCCGAGCAGGGAGCTGAGCCGCAGGACCAGATCGGCCGTGAGCGGCTTGCCGTAGTCGAGGAAGCCCAGATCGTGCGGGCGGACGGGACGTCGAAAGGGGTTGTCCTCGTTGACCAGCTCCTCCGCGGTGGCACTGCGCAGGGGCGAGTTCGCAGCGTAACGCCGCACTATTCCGTTGGGATCGTCCTCAGTGCTCTTTATCCGCGAAACAGGGGCCATGGATTTCCCTTTCTTCGATGTTTGCGGGGAGCTTCCGTATCCCTTTCCAGCAGGTGGCAAGTTAGCAAGACGGCCCGGTGGACGTCGTCAAACCAGGGTTGGAAAGAACGACCACAACCTGGAGTTGAGTGACAATGACCTTGGGCGGTCCGTCATCCTGTGGTTATGGTTGCTCTGCCGCCGGGCGGTCCGGTGGCAAGTTAAAGGGAGCGAATATGAACGATGCCGTGACGGCCCCGCCGTCGAGTGGAATCGACGGCGGACGAGCATTACGGAAATGGCTGGCCGAAAACCGTCGCAAGAACACCGTGCTGTGGGACGAGACCACTCGCTCCTGCCAGGTCTTCGGCTTCGCCGAGACCCAGCGGATGCTGCGGGACCCCGAGACCTTCTCGTCCGACTTCAACCGGCTGGTCCCCGCCACGTCGCAGCCGCCGGAGACCGCCCCGGGGGAGCGGCCGGTGCCGAACCTGCTGGAGGGTCATCTCAGCGTCACGGACCCGCCCCGCCATCACCAGCTGCGCAAACTCGTCAGCCAGGCACTGACCCCACGCGCGGTGCAGGAACTCGAGGGGAAGATCACCGAGATCACCACCGGCCTCCTGGACGCGATGGCGGGCCGCGACGAGGTCGAGATGGTGGAGGCCTACTTCAACCCGCTGCCCGTGACCGTGATCGCCGAACTGCTCGGCGTGCCGGCGTCGGACCACGCCATGTTCCGCGGCTGGGCCGACGCCCTGGTGTCCGCGAACCACGACGCCGGAGCCACCGACGCGGCCCGGCTGCAGGTGCCCGACAGGATGGCCCACCTGCTCCTCGAGATGCAGTCCTACATCCTGGACCACGCCGCACAGCGCCGCCGCACTCCGTCCGACGACGTGCTGAGCCGGCTGGTGGCTGCCGAGGTCGACGGCGAACGCCTCAGTGAGAGCGAGGTGTTCACCATCACCCTGATGATGCTGCTGGCCGGCCACATCAGCACCACGCTGCTCCTCGGCAACACCCTGGTCGGCCTCGACGCCAACCCCGGGGCGCTGTCGGCGCTGCGCAGCGATCCGGATGCCGCCCCGGCCGCCCTGGAGGAGGTCCTGCGGTTCAGTCCTCCGGCGCCCCTGGTGTATCGCCTGACCACCCGTGAGACCACCCTGGGCGGCGTGGACATCCCGGCCGACTCCCTGGTGGCGAGCTGGGTGCTGTCGGCCAACCACGACGAGCGTCAGTTCGACGATCCGGAGACCTTCGACATCCGCCGGTCACCCAACCCGCATCTGTCCTTCGGGCACGGCATCCACTTCTGCATCGGCGCACCGCTCGGCCGCATGGAGTCGAGGATCGCTCTGACGATGCTGCTTCAGCGGTGCAAGGAACTGACCTTCGCCGAGGCGCCGGTGTACTACGACTCGCCGACCATCTTCGGCGTCCGGCGACTGGTGCTGTCCCGCCCCGTCGCCTGACCTGCGGGGACATCGTCCGCCGGGCGGTGCCGGAAGGGGCAGCGCGGCTCCTCGCCCGACGCCTCCTCGGCGTCGGGGAGGAAGTACTGGCGCCACTCCCGGTTGCCGGGATCGCCGTACGAACCCAGCACCGGTGAGGCCGTGACGGCGTCGTAGCGGCCCAGCCGCCTGCGTATGGTGCGCCGCGCCGCCGCTCCCGCGGGGGTGTCGGCCTCCAGCCCCTCGAAGACCCACCTCGGCTGGAAGGTGATGAAGAAGACGGGGCTGTGCCGGCTGCGGCGCAGGGTGTGCGCCGGGGTGTTGCAGACGACGAAGACGGGCGTGCCGCCGAAACTGAACTCCCACCAGGCGTCCTCGGCGTCCCGCGGGACGTCCGCGGGCCACGGCCGGGTGTCCGTGTCGTGCAGGTGCTGCAGCACCGACCAGAACCGCTCCCGGTACTCGGGGAGCGTCTTAGGGGGTGCGCCCTCCTCCTGTCCGAAGAAGACCACCAGCGAGGTCTCGCGCCCCAGTTCACGGTACTCGTCGAGATAGGCCGTGAGCAGGTCGTTGAGCCGCCCCCAGGTCTTCTCGTCGTCGAGGGATTCCACGAAGCCGAAACGCAGGCTGTTCCTCTTGACTCCCGACACCGCGAAGGTGCAGGGAAAGGGCGATTCTTCCGACAGCAGGACCTCCTGTAATTCCTGCACGCACTCGGAGCCCCACACGGGGATTTCACCCATGAAAATATCCGACATCTCAGTCATCACCCCGACGGTAGCTGCTCCGGTGTTTCTGCCCTCACCCGGGCACCGTTCGGCCAGGACGGTATCAACGTCTACAGGTCCGAGTCGTCCAACCAGGGTAGGTATTCGTTCATGCGACCGGGAGTTGAGTCCGACGGTCGATTCTGCAACGCCGGATGCACGACCGGACCCGCCTCTGCGTGCCTTTTCGGGGCGTTAAATGGCTGCGTAACATGTCTGCGAATTCCGCTCGTTGACGCATACCCGAGAGGCGGCCAGCATGTCTGCATTCGATGCCGGAGCACCCGTTGGTGAGGGCGCCGCGGAGTTGGAGTCGGTGCTCGCCGCCCACCCCGGCGTCGACCGCGCGGTGGTGCTGGTCGGTCACGACTCCGACGGGTCCCCGTCCCACACGGCGTACGTCGTGCCGCACCGGAACGACGCGGTCGTGGACGACGGTGCGGCGCTGGGGCGGCAGTACGTCGCCGAATGGCAGGGCGTGTACGACCACGTCTACGCGCAGCCGGAACCGGACGACCCGACCTTCGACACGCGCGGCTGGCTCAGCAGCTACACCGGGGCCGAGCTGACCGACGGGGACATGCGTGCCTGGGTCGATGCCACGGTGGCCCGGATCGAGGCACTGGGCGCCCGCCGCATCCTGGAGGTCGGATGCGGCACCGGGCTGCTGCTGCACCGGCTGGTCGGCGGTACCGACCGCTATGTCGCCAGCGATGTCGCCGCGCGGGCCGTGCAGCGGATCCGGGACGCCTTCGGCGGCCGTCCGCCCGCCGGCCTGGAGCTGCGCCAGGCGGCCGCCGACGACCTCTCGGACGTGACGCCGGGCTCCGTCGACGGCTTCGTGGCGAACTCGGTGTCCCAGTACTTCCCGGACGAGGAGTACCTCGACTGGGTCGTTCGGCAGGCCGTCGACGTCGTGGACGAGGGAGGGTTCCTCTTCGTCGGCGACGTGCGCTCGGCGGCGGTGCACCGGGCGTTCAGCGCCGGCCTCGAACTGTCCAGGGCGCCGGAGCGGGCGTCCAGCGAGAAGGTGCAGTCCCTGGCCGAGCGGCGCTGCTGCACCGGCACCGAACTCCTCATCGACCCGAGCTACTTCACCGGCCTCATGGACCGTCTGCCCCGGGTGGTCCAGGTGGAGATCCTGCCGCGCCGGGGGGCCGACGGGACGGAGATGAACCGGTTCCGCTACGACGCGGTGATACGCCTCGACAAGCTGCCCGGCGGCGCGGCGGTCGTCCCCGAGTGGCAGCCGTGGGACCAGCGGCGCTGGAGCGCGGACTCCCTGCGCCGGCACCTGGAGAACGAACGCCCCGAGGCCGTCGGGCTGCTCGGCGTCCCCAACGCGCGGGTGCTCGCCCATCACCTGGCCGCCGAGCTGCTCGCCCGCCCGGACCGCCCCGAGCCGGTCGCCGAGGTGCGGCGGGCGGTGTCGGCCGCGGTGGGAGACGCCGTCGATCCGGAGGACGTCTGGGCGCTCGGCGACGACCTCCCCTACGAGGTACGGCTCAGCTGGGCCCGTTCCCTGCCCGACGGTTCCTTCGACGCCGCCCTGATCCGGCGGGACGGCACCGGCGCGGCACCCCCGGCGGTGCGCTTCCCCGACGAGCCCGCTCCGCCGCGCAGCCCGGTGAGCCGGCCGTGGTACGGAAGGGTGGAGAACCTCAGCCCGGCCAAACTCCGTGCCCATGTGCGCGCGCACGGGGGTGGGGTGCCGATGCCGGGGCGGCTGGTCCTGCTCGAATCCCTGCCCCTGACCCCGGACGGGAAGGCCGACCGGGAGGCGCTGCGTGCGCTCCAGTGGGCGTCAGGCACCGGACGTCCGGAGAATGGCTAAAACAAGGGCCTGCATTCGGAATTGACAATGGTTTTCACTGTACAATACATCGGTAAAACTGGCCTGTCAGCCGAACCATCCCCGTCGGCCCGGTGGGGAATCGCATCGGATAACAAAGATCGCGCCAACTTGAAAACAGGTCTCTGTTTCACCAGTTGCCCACATAAACTGTAGGAGTTTGCAGACGGTTCTCTGCGGCGTGGACGCGCCGCCGGGCACGAGACCACTTGTCCGCTGGGAATCCTGAAGACGGGGGCATATTTGTCATGCGAGGCACGGGCCGGTACGAGGCGATACGACCAGCGCAGCTCCGGCCGACCGCCAGCAGACTCGGTACCGGCCTGCTGCTCGCCGACGAACAACCACTGGTCCGCCGCGGGCTGCGGGCGCTGTTCGAGAGCGAGCCGGCCTTCCGGGTACAAGGGGAGGCGGGCAACGGCACCTCATTGCTGGAGCTGGCCCGCGCGCACCAGCCCGACGTGGTGGTGATGGACGTCTGCCTGCCCGGTCCGGACATCCTCGACGTCGTACGCTCACTCGTCGAAGACGCTCAGGAGCCCCCCGCCGTGGTGCTGCTGGCGTCCGAGGAGAGCCCGGCCGGCAACTGGGTCCTCGGTGCCGCACGCATCGGGGTGCGCGGATTCCTCTTCAAACGGGACTCCTCGGAGGAGATCGTCTCCGGCGTCAAGGACGTGGCCACCGGCGGCGCGGCGATGAGCCCCGGCATCGTCGGGCAGGTGCTGACGGCGCTGCGCCGGACCCCCGGTGCCACCGCCGCGCGGCCGTCCCGCGAACTCTCCCAGCTCACCCGGCGTGAGACACAGGTCTTCCAGATGATCGCCCAAGGGCTGACCAACCAGCAGATAGCGGATGTGCTGGTGCTCTCGGAAGCCACCGTGAAGTCGCACTTCAACCGCATCTGCCGGAAGCTGGTGCTGCGCAACCGCGTCGACGCGGTGATCCTCGCCTACGAGACCGGCCTCGCCGGCACCGTGGCAGAAGGCCGCTGGAGCGCATGAGGGCCTGCTCCCGGCGTTCCCGCCCGCCCGGCCGGAAGGTCAGCCGGAGACCGGCGCGCCCAGGTGGTGTGCCACCGCTTCCACGACCTCCGAGTGATGGTCGTTGAGGTAGAAGTGCCCTCCGGAATAGGTCCGCAGGGTGAACGACCCGGCCGTCACCTCGCTCCAGCGCCGCATCTCCTCGGGCCGGACATGAGGGTCGTCCGCACCGCAGAAGGCTGAGACGGGCGCGGTGATCGAGGCCCCCGGATCCGGGCGGTAGGTCTCGATGAGTCGGTAGTCGTTCCTGATCCCGGGCAGGAACAGGGCACGGAAGTCCACGTTGTCCAGCAACGTGTCGGACGTGCCCGCCAAGGCGCGCAGGTCCGCCACCAGTTCGTCGTCCGGCAGCAGGTGAACCCGCGACCGCGGCGCGGCGTGCGGAGCCGGGCGGGCCGACACGCACAGCCGTGCCAGTCCTCCCGGGCAGCTGTGCTCGATCCGGCGTGCCACCTCGAACGCGACGGTCGAGCCCATGCTGTGCCCGAAGAGCACCAGCGGCCGCTCCGCCGACAACGGCAGTGCCGCGGCGATGTCGTCCGCCAGGGCCTCCATGGTCGCAGCGGGCGGCTCACCGAACCGGTCCTCCCGGCCCGGGTACTGCACCACCAGCACCTCGGCCCTCGCCGACAGACTCGGCACCCAGTCCTGGTACGAACTGGCGCCCCCGCCGGCATGGGGAAAGCACACCAGACGCGGCGCCCCCACCGGCCCCCGATGCCGGCGCAGCCAGCCACGAGAACCCGTCGCCTCGGCACTCACGATTGCCCTCCCATACCCTTCCCGCCCCTACGCGGAAACGTGAGCCTACTTATACCCGTCGATCCCGGGCAAGGCCGCACAGGAAAGCCGAAACCATGGTTGGAGGCGGTAATGGATACCGGAGTTGGACGACGCCCCGATGACGTGCTGCTACGTTCTTTCGAGGCCGATGCAGGCGATTTGCCGCAGCGTCCGCCGAGTTCATTCCCCAGGAAGCGACGGGGTTTTTCAAGGGCGTTCGAAGGAAACTGTCCCGAGCCGAGAAACAGGGGACCCGACGCAGTGACGAGTACCGACGAAGAGATGGAACTCTCCGCCGAGGAACAGCGGCGGGAACTGGCCCGGCTGTTGCTCGCCGAGGCCGGGTTGAACGTACCGGATCCTGCGGTGCGGCCCGGCGACGAAGGTGACGACGACTCAGGGCCGGGACCCCTGTCGTTCGCCGAGCGGCGCATGTGGTTCCTGCGGCAGCTCCGGCCCGACGACATCACGTACAACCTGTGCGGGGGAATGCGGCTCATCGGGGCACTGGACCACACCGCACTGACCCGGGCACTCACCGGGCTCGTGGCCGCACACGACATCCTGCGGACCGTCTACCCGGCCGCCGACGACGGGACGCCGACCCGGCGTGTGCTCCCGCCCGCCGACGTCGCGCTGCCGATGACCAACCTCGGCGAGGTACCGCCGCCGGACCGGGCAGCGGCGGCCGGCCGGGTCATCGAGGAACACGGGCGCCGGCCCTTCAGCCTCGACACCGAACCGCCGATCGGCTTCCGGCTGTTCCGGTTCGCGGCCGACGACCACCTGCTCAGCATGAGCGTCCACCACATCGCCTTCGACGACACCTCCTGGGGGCGGGTGTTCGACGAGCTGGTGGCCCGCTACCGCGACCCCGCTCGGCAGGCCGGCCGTACCGGAGTGCAGTACGCCGCCTTCGCCCGCTGGGAGCAGGACGGCGCCGGCCACGCCCGTGCGGACCAGCTCGCCCACTGGCGAGAGCGGCTGCTGCCCCACCCGGCGGCACTCGCCCTGCCGGCCGACCCGGACCGGCACCCGGGGCCCGCCCCCACCGACGGGGTGCGACGCGACGCCCTCCTGACCCGTGACGACAGCCACGCCCTGCGGACCCTGGCCCGCACCTGCGGCGTCTCCCTCCACACCGTGCTCCTGGCCGCCTACCAGACGCTGCTGCACCGCTGGACCGGCGAGGCCGACATCGCCGTGGGCTCACCCGTCGTCAACCGCAGCCGGGCCGAATTCGAGGACGTCCTCGGCAACTTCGGCAACACCGTGGTGCTCCGCACCGACCTCGGCGGCGACCCCGCCTTCCGGGACCTGCTGCTGCGCACCCGCGACACCTGCGCCGACGCCTTCGCCCACCAGGACGTGCCCTACGACCAGGTGGTCGAGGCCGTACGGCCGGCCGGCGCGGTGGGGCAGGCCGCTCTGTTCGACGCCGTGTTCTCGTTCGTCACCGAAAAGCCGCGCCGGGTGAGCACCCCCACCCTGCTCTTCGAGGAACACCCCCACCACAACGGCTCGGCCCGCTTCCCCCTCGTCGTGGAGGCCCGGGAGACCGACGAGGGCATCGCCCTCGGCCTGACCGCACGCGCCGACCTGTACACCGAACAGGCCGCCGAGCGGATGCTGGGACACCTGGTCACCCTCGTCCGCGCGGCGGCCCTGCGTCCCGGCACACCGCTCAGCGCACTGCCCCTGCTCACGGAGCAGGAGGAACGCCGAGCGCTGACCTCCTGGAGCCGCTCCCACGACGAGCCCGCCGAGACCCGGCCGCTGCACCGGCTCGTGCGGGAACAGGCCCGGCGCCACCCCGGCAGGACCGCGGTCGTCGCCCGTGACGAGACGCTGACCTACGCCGAGTTGGACCGCCGGGCGACCGAACTCGCCGGGCGACTGCGCGCCCTGGGCACCGGCCCGGAGACCGTCGTCGGTGTCCATCTGGAGCGCACCCCGACGCTGGTCGTGACCCTGCTGGCGATCCTCGAGGCCGGCGGCGCGTTCATGCCGCTGGAACCCGCCCTGCCGGCACAGCGCATACAGGCCCTGGTCCGCGACACACGCCCCGTCCTCGTGGTGACCGACGGCCGTGGATCACCGGTCCCCTCCGGCCTCGAAGCGCCTGTCCTCGACCTGTCCGCACCGGCCGGATCCACCCAACGCCCGGCCGCCGCCGCGGCGGGCGTCGACATGGAGAACGCGGCCTACGTCATCCACACCTCCGGCTCCACCGGCGTCCCCAAGGGCGTGATGATCCGGCACCAGGCGATAGCCAACCGCCTCGTGTGGCAGTCCGCCCTGCTGGGCATGACCGCCGAGGACCGTGTCCTGCACAAGGCCCCCATGGGCTTCGACATCTCCGTCAACGAGATCTTCCTCCCGCTCGTCAACGGCGCCCGCCTGGTGCTCGCCGACCCCGGCGGCCACGGCGACGTCGGTCATCTCGCCGAGGTGATCGACCGGGAGGGCGTCACGTTCCTCTACATCGTCGCCTCCATGCTGGACGTCCTGCTGGAACGTGAGGACATCGCGGTCGAGGCACGGTCCATCCGCCATCTGTGGTGCGGCGGCGAAGCCCTCACCCCCGAGCTGTACCGCCGCTTCCGCGCCCGCCTGGATGCGACGATGTACCACGGCTACGGCCCCGCCGAGACCACCATCGGGGTCAGCTGCCGGGTCTTCTCGGAGCGCGCGGACGGCGCCGTCGTCACCATCGGCCGGCCCAACCCGAACGCCCGGATCCACCTCCTCGACGAGGCGATGCGCCCCGTCCCCGTGGGCGTCACCGGCGAGCTGTACATCGGGGGCATGCCCCTGGCCCGCGGATACCTCCACGACCCCCGGCGCACCGCGGAGGCCTTCGTACCGGATCCCTACGCCGACGAGCCCGGTGGCCGGCTCTACCGGACGGGGGACCTCGGCCGCTATCGGACGGACGGCGAGATCGAGTTCGCCGGACGCAGGGACGACCAGGTGAAGCTGCGCGGCTTCCGGATCGAACTGGGCGAGGTGGAGGCCGCTCTCACCGCGCACCCCGCCGTACGGCAGGCCGCCGTCCTCGTACGCGGCGGAGCGCCGGGCGGCGACCGCCTGGCCGCCTGGTGCGTCGCCGAGCAGGACACCGCCCCCACCACGGCGGAGCTGTCCGACTGGCTGGCGGCCCGGTTGCCCCACTACAGCGTGCCCGACGAACTGCACCTGACCCCGGCCCTGCCCCTCACCAGCGCGGGCAAGACCGACCGCAGGGCCCTGCTCGCCCTGCCGTACGAGCCGCGGGGATCCGGCACACCGGCCCTCGATCCCCCCGGCAGCGACCTCGAACGGGAGATAGCCCGCATCTGGGCCGACCTCCTCGGCCGGCCCGAAGTCGGCGTCCGTCAGAACTTCTTCGACCTGGGCGGCAACTCACTCCTGCTCGTCCGGGCGCAGAACCTCTACCGCCGCCTCGGACACGACATCGCGCTGGTCGACCTCTACGACCATCCCACCGTCACCTCCCTCGCCGCCCGGCTGTCGCCCGGCGGCGCGCCCGGCGGAACGGCGGACCTCGGGCTCGCGCGCGAACGGGCCCTGCGGCAGCGCAGGGCGGCGGCACGACGCGCGGCGGACGCCGGCAACACCGCGCGCCGGCGAAACCGTACGGCGGACGACACAGGGCGGCGAGAGGCATGACGGACGACATGGCACACGGAGCGGAGCCGGACTCCATACACGGCGGCGAACACGCCGCGGCAGGATCGCCGGACGACGTCGGGTGGAGCGACATGGACGGCTCGGACGTGGCGATCATCGGCATGGCCGGCCGCTTCCCCGGAGCCCGCGACCTCGACGAGCTGTGGGACAACCTCGCAGCCGGCCGGGAGTCGGTCCTCCCGCTCGACGACGCCGACTACCTGGCGGCCGGCGGGGATCCCGCCCGGCTGGACGACCCCTACCTCGTCAAGGTCGCCTCGGTGGTCGACGGCATCGAGGAGTTCGACGCCGAGTACTTCGGCTACCCGCCCGCGGAGGCCGAACTCCTCGACCCGCAGCAGCGGTTGTTCCTGCAGTGCGCCCATCACACACTCGAACACGCCGGCTACGGCCCGGGCACCGGCACGGGTTCCGTGGGCGTCTACGCGGGCGGTCTGCTCAGCCGCTACTTCCTGGACCACGTCCACCCGCGCCTGCGGGACCAGGACACCGTCGCCCTGCACCACGCCCAACTGGGCAACGTCAACAGCACCCTGGCCACCCGGGTCTCCTACGAACTGGGGCTCACCGGCCCCAGCGTGTCGGTGCAGACCGCCTGCTCCACCTCCCTGGTCGCCGTGCACCTGGCGTGCCAGGACCTGCTCGCCCACCGCTGCGACATGGCCCTGGCCGGCGGCGTCGCCCTCAACCCCGCACTGCGCCAGGGCTACCGGTACGTCAAGGACGGCCCGTTCTCCGAGGACGGCCACTGCCGTCCCTTCGACGCCGCCGCCACCGGGATGATCCCCGGCGAGGGGCTCGGCGCGGTCCTGCTCAAACGCCTGGAGGACGCCCTCGCCGACGGCGACCACATCCACGCCGTCATCAAGGGCAGCGCGGTGAACAACGACGGTGACCGCAAGGTCGGATTCGCCGCCCCCAGCGCCGCCGGGCAGGCGGAGGCGATCGTGACCGCCCTGGCGGTGGCCGGAGTGGACGCGGACACGATCGGGTACGTCGAGGCCCACGGCACGGGCACCCCCGTCGGCGATCCGATCGAGGTCTCCGCCCTCACCCGGGCCTTCGGCCAGACCACCCGACGCACCGGCTTCTGCGCCCTGGGCTCGGTGAAGAGCAACATCGGCCACACCGATGCCGCCGCCGGCGTCGCGGGACTGATCAAGGCGGTCCTGGCGCTGGAGCACCGCACCATTCCCGCGAGCCTGCACTATCGCGACCCCAACCCGCTCCTCGGGCTGGCCGACACCCCGTTCTACGTGCCCGACACCGGCCGGCCCTGGGAAGCCGGCCAAGGGCCGCGCCGGGCCGGCGTCAGCTCGCTGGGCATCGGCGGCACCAACGCGCACGTCGTGCTGGAGGAGGCGCCCCGGCCCGCGCACATCGAGCCGCAGGGCGCGCCCCGGCCGGAAGCGCAGCCATCCCGGGCCGAGTTGCTGACCCTCTCGGCCCGCACCCCCGAGGCCCTCGACACCCTGACCGCCGAGCTGGCCGACCGCCTGCGGGCGCATCCCGGGCTGCCGCTCGGGGACGTGGCCCACACCCTGCGCACCGGCCGGCGCGTCCACCCCTACCGCCGCGGCCTCGTCGCCGGGACCACCGACGAGGCCGGTCGTCTGCTGTCCGGCCTCGACGGAGCCCCCTCCGCCGTGGCGGAAGCCGATCCGCCGGTGGTCTTCCTGCTGCCGGGCGCCGGATCCCAGCACCCGGACATGGGCCGTGGCCTCTACGACAGCGAGCCCGTCTTCCGGCAGGAGATCGACCGGTGCGCGGACATCCTGCGGGAGGTTCTCGAACCCGACCTCAGGGACCTGCTCTACGGCCCCGCCCGGCGGTCCTCGGCCCCCGGCGTCTTTCCCACCCTGCTCGCCACCGAGTACGCCCTGGCCCGGCTGGTGATGTCCTGGGGCATCCGCCCCGCCGCCCTGCTCGGCCACAGCATCGGTGAGTACACGGCCGCGTGCCTGGCCGGAGTGATCTCGCTGGAGGACGTACTCCCCCTGGTGGTCCGCCGTGAGGAACTCTTCGCCCGCGCCGCGGGGGAGGGCGGCATGCTGGGCGTGGACCTCGGCGAGGAGGAGACCCGCGCCCTGCTCACCGACGGCCTGTCGCTGGCCGCCGTCAACGGACCGCGGTCCTGTGTCCTCGCCGGGCGGCGGGACGAACTCGACGACGTCGAGCGCCGGCTGCTGCGCAGCGGAGTGCCGCACCGCAGGATCCGCTTCGGGGCGGCGGCCCACTCCTCCCTGCTGGACCCGGTCCTCGGCAGCTACGAGGCGGCCCTGTCCGCCGTACCGCTCCGGGTGCCGCGGATTCCCTACGTCTCCAATCTGACCGGCACCTGGGTCACGCCCGAACAGGCCACCTCACCCGCCTCCTGGGCGCGGCACACGAGAGAGACCGTCCGCTTCGGGGACGGTCTGAAGACCCTCCTCGCCGACGGCAGGCCGATCGTCCTGGAAGTGGGGCCCGGACGCGCCCTGACCGGACTCGTGCGCGCCCAGGCCGAACCCGGCACCCGCGTCCTGCCCGCCATGCGCCACCCCCGGGCCCAGGAACCCGACGGCCGTGCCCTCCTCGACACGGTGGGGAGGCTGTGGACCTACGGCGTCGACGTGGAACTGCCCGCCCTGACCACACGCGGCCCGGCCCGGCGTGTGCCCCTGCCCGGCTACCCGTTCGCACGGCACCGCCACTGGATCGAACCTCACCGGCCGTCCGGCACGCCGGCGCCCGCCGCCCCGCGCCAGGCCCGCGGCCCCTTCCCGGTGGCCCTGTCGGCCGAACTGCCCCGCATGGCACAGGACAGGGAGCGACTGCACGCCGAGTACGCGGCCCGCCGGCTTCCCCGGCGGCTCAGTGACCTCCTGGACCGGCTGGCCGTGGCCCATGTCCGCGCCGTACTGCGCGAGGCGGGCGTCGACACCGCCGCCGGCACCGTCGTCGAGCCGGACGCCGTGCACCGGGCCTTCAGGACCGTCCCCGCCTACCGGCGGTTCCTGGACGCCCTGCTCGGGCTGCTCGTCGAGGACGGCATCCTGGCCGCCGACGGCACTCGGCTGCGCTTCACCGACGCGGTGAACGAGGTGCCGGAACCGTCGGCCGTCACCCGCGAGATCCTGGACGCCTTCCCGGACGAGGCCGACGACATCGCCTTCCTCGAACACTGCGTACGCCACTACCGGCAGGTCCTCGACGGCACCGTGGCGGGGACCGAGGTACTGCTCCCGGACGGCACCGACGACCGCCAGCGCGCCCTCATCGACCGCCGCCTCGCCTACAGCGACATCCCGCTCCACCGCCGTCTCGTCGCCGAGACCGTGGCCCGGCTCGTGGCCGAGGCACGCCCGCGCCCCGTCCGGATCCTGGAGATCGGAGCCGGACGCGGCTACCTCACCTGGAGCGTCACCGAGGAACTGCGCCCCCTGCCCGGAGTCGAGTACCACTTCACCGACCTCGGCCGGTCCTTCGTGCTCGACGGCCAGCGCCGGGCGCGCGAGAAGGCGCTTCAGGGCATGGAGTTCGGAGTCCTCGACATCACCCGTGACCCCTCCGAACAGGGCTATCCGCCGGGCGAGTTCGACCTCGTGCTCGCCTTCAACGTCCTGCACGCCACACCGGACGTGCGCCGGGCCGTGCACAACGCCGGGTCCCTGCTGGTGCCGGACGGGATCCTCGTCCTGCTGGAGGCGACGCGCCAGCAGCGCTGGTCACTGATGACGACCGGCCTCTACGAGGGCTGGTGGTACTACGACGACGATCTGCGAGAGCACTCGCCGCTCCTCGACACCGCCCGGTGGAGCCGTGTCCTGACCGACGAGGGCTTCGCCGACGTGACCGCGTTCACCGGTGCCCAGGGGGAGGAGGAGCCGGACCACACGCTCGTCGTCGCCCGACGCGCCGCGGCGCCCACCGCCGGCACCCCGGCCCGGCCCACCGCCGCACCCACCGGACGTTCCTTCAACCGCCGGCCGGACCTCACCGTGCCCTACGCACCCCCCGGTACGGCCCGCGAGAAGGAGGTCGCCGGGATCTGGGAGAACGTCCTCGGCATCGACGGCATCGGGGTCAACGACAACTTCTTCGACCTCGGCGGCGAATCCCTGCTCGCCATGCAGCTGGTCGCACGGCTGCGGGACGCCGTCGGCATCGACCTGCCGATGCGCAGGATCTTCGACGCCCCGACCGTGGCCGAGCTGATCCCCCTGCTCGACGCGGGTGCTCCGGCCGGCACCCCCCGCATCCGTCCCAGTTCCCGCCGCGCCCGTGCCGCCCGACCCACCCGCGACGACGGAACGGAGTAGACGTGTCCACAGCAGAGCACGGCCGGCCCGCAGGAGCCGGCCAGGACGCCCCGCCGTCCGACGGCGAACTGCGCTTCCCCGCCTCCTACGCCCAGCGGCGCATGTGGTTCTTCCACCGCCTGGAGCGCGGCAACCCGTACTACAACATCCCGCTCTGTCTGCGCCTGACCGGCGACGTCGACCACAAAGCTCTGCGCGCGGCCCTGAACCAGGTGGTGGCACGGCACGAGATCCTGCGCACCACGTTCACCGCGCAGGACGGCGATCCCGTCCAGGTCGTGGCCGAGAAGGGCACGGTCGACCTGGAGACCGCCACGCTCCCGGCCGACCGGGAGCTGGAGAGGGCCCAGGAGTGGGTGGCCGGCCCCTTCGACCTGGAACGGGGGCCGCTGCTGCGGGCGATGCTGCTCACCACGGCACCCGACCGCCATCTGCTGCTGCTCTGTCTGCACCACATCGTCACCGACGGCTGGTCGTTGAACGTGCTCACGCGCGAACTGGCGGCCTTCTACCGCGAGCGGCTGACCGGCGAGCCGACCGGGCTCGGGCCCCTGGAGATCCAGTACGCGGACTTCGCCGAATGGCAGAGCGCCCGGCTCGACGGCGGCGAGCTGGACCGGTTGCTGTCGTACTGGCGCGAGCGCCTGCACGGCGACCTGCCCGTGCTGCGGCTGCCCACGGACCGACCTCACCCCCCGGCCCAGACATTTCGCGGCGCCCGTGTCGACTTCGACCTGCCGGACACCCTGGCCGCGGACCTGCGCGACACCGCCCGGAGGCACGGCGCGACCCTCTTCATGACGCTCCTGGCGGGCGTGACGGCGCTGCTGCACCGCTACTCCGGCCAGGACGACATCCTGATCGGCTCCCCCGTCGCGGGCCGGGACCAGGCCGAGACGGAAGCCCTGCTCGGTCTGTTCGTCAACACGCTGCCCCTGCGCTGCGACCTGTCGGGCGCCCCCTCCTTCACCGAACTGCTGGAACGCACCCGGCGGATGTGCACCGAGGCCTACTCCCACCAGGACGTGCCCCTGGACAAACTCGTCGAGGACCTCCAACCGGAGCGGGACCCGGGCCGCAACCCCCTCTTCCAGACGCTGTTCGCGCTGCAGAACCCGCCCCGCCTGGAGTTCACCCTGCCCGGCGCCGAACTCACGGCCGAGGCGCTGCCCCGCCAGTCCACCCGGTTCGACCTGGAGTTCCACCTGTGGGAGGACGGTGACCGGCTGCACGGAGCGGTCGTGCACAGCACCGACCTCTTCGATCAGTCCACCGTCCGCCTCCTCACCGTCCATCTGCGCCGCCTGCTCACCGAAGCGGTCCGCACCCCCGAAAGCCCGGTGACGGAGCTGGCGTTGGACGACCCTGCCGCGGACGTCTCCCCGGGCCGGCAGGTGCGCGATCCGCACGCCACGATCCCCACCGCGCTCGCCGCACAGGCGCGCCGTACGCCCGGGGCCACGGCCGTGGCCGGCCCCGACGGCACCTTGCTCGACCACACCCGACTCGCTCGGGATGTCGCCCGGGCGGCCCGCAGGCTGCACGAACGGGGCGTCGGACCGGGCCGGCGAGTCGCCCTCGCGCTGCCGCCCGGGACGGAGTCGACGGTGGCCACGCTGGCCCTGCTCACGCTGGGCGCGGTCTGTGTGCCGGTGGACCCGGCGCTGCCGGCCGGGCCGGCGCGGAGCTGGATGGCGGAGGCCGGTGTCGACGCCGCGCTCACCGATCCCCGGTCCGTCCCGGCGGACACGCCACCCCAGGCCGTGGAACTGTTGGACGTCCGCGACATCACCGACCAGGCCGGGGGCCCCGGCACCGGAGACCCGACCGAGACGCCCGTGCCGCTCCCGCGCGGCGAGGACGCGGCGTTCGTCGTCCCGGGTGCCGACGGGCCGGTGGTCCTGCGCCACGCCGAGCTGTGCGACACCGTGGACTGGCTGCAGGACCGCACCCCGCTCGGTCCGGACGACGTGGTCCTGCAGCGCGGTACGGCGCCGCACATGCTGTCCGTCCAGGCACTGCTGTGGCCCCTGCTGAGCGGTGCCGCGGTCTGCCCGGCGCGGATTCCCGACCGGGCGGCACTGGGCGCGTTCGTCGACGCCCACGGGGTCACCGTCGCGCCGGTGACCCCCACCGAGCTGGCGGCGCTCGTCGAGCACACCGCATCGACCGGCCGACGGCCGGACCGCCTGCGTCTGGTGCTCACGGACGGCGGCCGCCTCACCGCGACCCTCGCCGACCGCTTCCACCAGGTGTGCGGCGCCGAACTTCACCGGCTGTGGTCGCTGCCCGAGGCCGGCGGCATCGTCGCGGCCCTGCGCAGCGCCCCCGGAACGCCCGGCGGCCTCACCGCCGCCCAGGACGGCAACCGGCGCGTCACCGTCACCGACGCCCACGGCCGCCGCCGGCCCGACGGCATTCCCGGCAGGCTCGGCCTGAGCGGTCCGGGAGATCCGGTCCGGCGGCCCACCGGGTGGCACGGCCGGCGCCTCGCCGACGGCCGGCTCGTGATCGCCGACGATCCCGACCGGATCCGTCTCGACGGGTACGACGTCAGCAGGGCCGACGTCGAGTGCGCCGTCCTCACGGACGACTCCGTGCACGCCTGCGCGGTCCTGCCCCGCACCACCTCGGACGGCGTCGAGGAACTCGTCGCGTACGTCGTGCCCGCCGGTGCCGTCAACCTGCGGCGGGTCAGGGAACGGGCGGCGGCGGCACTGCCCGCGCCGCTGGTGCCCCGCACCTTCAGCGCGGTGACCACCCTGCCGCACGACCGCACCGGCCGGCTCCACGTCGCCGGCCTCGCCGCACTGCCCGTACCGGACGAGGACCTGGCCCGTCGCTGGGAGCGGGAACTGCCCGGCGCCGCGGTGATCGTCGAGGACGACGGCCCGGAACAGGAAGAGGAACGCGTCCATGTGAACACCGCCGCGGCGGCGGACCGCCCCGCACGGGACACCACCACCGGCACCCACCCGGAACCGGCCGGCCCAGCCGACCGCGTCCCGGCGCTCTCCGGTGGCGCGCCCGCCCCGGAACCGACCGTGCGCACCCTGCCGGAGGCGCTGCGGCGCGCGGCCACGAGCACCGGCGGCGGTGTGCTCCTGGTCGGTCGCCACGGCGAACCGCGCTCCTCGGGCTACGCCGAACTCGCCACCGAGGCCGCGAGAGTCCTGCGCGGACTGCGCGCCCTCGGCCTCGCGCCCGGGGACCGGCTGCTCCTGCAGTGCCCCGACAACCACGACTTCCTCGTCGCCTTCTGGGCCGCGCTCCTCGGCGGTTTCGTGCCCGTTCCGCTGGCACCCGCCCCCGACTACACCCAGGACGACGCCGCCGTCGACCGCGTGGTCACCGCCTTCGAGTTGCTCGGACGGCCACCGGTGCTGACCGACGCGGTCACCGCCGGGCACCTGCGCGCCCTCGGCGAACGCCGCGGCCTGCACGAGTCGCTGCGGCTCGGGATCCTGGACGAACTGCGCCGAGGCGAACCGGACCTCGCCCCGCACACCGCCGAACCCGACGACACCGCGCTGCTGCTCCTCACCTCCGGCAGCACCGGAACGCCCAAGATGGTGCCGCTGCGCCACCGCAACATCCTGGCCCGATGCGCGGCCACCGCCCGGGCCAACGGCTTCGGCTCCCAGGACGTCACCTTCAACTGGATGCCGCTCGATCACGTCGGTGGTGTCGTCATGTTCCATGTGCGCGACGTGTATCTGATGTGCCATCAGATACATGCTCCCACCCAGTGGATCCTGGAGGACCCGCTGCGCTGGCTGGAGGCCGTCCACCGGCACCGGGTCACCCTCACCTGGGCGCCCAACTTCGCCTTCGGACTGGTGAACGACCGTGCCGCCGAGGCCCTGGAACGCGGCTGGGACCTCTCCTGCCTGCGGTTCATCCAGAACGCGGGGGAGGCGATCATGCCCCGGGTGGCCCGCCGCTTCCTCCAGTCCCTGCGTCCGCTCGGCCTGCCGGAGACCGCCATGCGCCCGTCCTGGGGCATGTCGGAGACGTCCTCGGCGGTCACCTACTCGGACGCCTTCACCCTCGCGACGACCGGCGACACCGACCCGTTCACCGACGTGGGGCGCCCGCTCCCGGGAACCACGCTGCGCATCGCGGACGACGCCGGCCGGACCGTGCCCGAAGGGGTCGTGGGCCGGCTGCAGGTCAAGGGGCCCACCGTCATCTCCGGCTACCACGCGAACGACGCGGAGAACCGCGCCTCGTTCACCGACGAGGGCTGGTTCGAGACCGGGGACCTCGGCGTTCTGAACGACGGCTCGCTCACCATCACGGGCCGGGCCAAGGACGTGCTGATCGTCAACGGCGTCAATCACTACTGCCACGAGATCGAGTCGGTGGCCGAGGAACTGCCCGCCGTGGAGAACTCCTTCACCGCCGCCTGTGCCGTACGGGAGCCCGGGGGCTCGGGCGAGGCCCTGGCCCTGTTCGTGCACCTGCGGCCGGAGGCGGACCTGGCGGGCACCCTGCGGCAGATCAGGGCCCGGATCGTCGGCCGTACCGGCCTCAACCCCCGCCATGTGCTGCCCGTGCGGCGCGACGACATCCCCAAGACCGAGATCGGCAAGATCCAGCGCGCTCGGCTCCGAGAGCGTTTCCACGCGGGCGACTTCGACGACCTGGTGGCGCGCACGGACCTGCTCCTGGGCAACGAGCGGACCCTGCCCAACTGGTTCCACGAACGTGTCTGGCGGCCCGCCCTGCCCATGCCTGCTCCCGCCGTCCGGGCCGGCAGCCCCGTCCTCGTCCTGTCCGACGGGCTCGGACTCGCCGACGCCGTGCTGTCCCGGCTGACCGCACAGGGCCGGCGCTGCGTTCGGGTGGATCCGGGTGAGCGGTACGCGCGCGTGGCAGACGGCCACTACACGATGGGCGGGGACCGCCGCGAGGATCACGAGCGGCTCCTCGACGCCCTGGCCGACGAAGGCGTCACGGTGGAAGAGATCGTCGACCTCACCACCTGCGCGCCCCCGGCCGGCCCGGACCCCGACCCGGTCACGGCCGAGACCGCCGCCCTGGTCCACCTCATGCAGGCCGTCGCCGCCCGGCGCGGAGCCGAACAGCGGCTGACACTCCGGGTGTTCGGCCGGCACACCCAGCAGATCACCGACGACGAAACCGTCGACCGCGGGCGCGCCGCGCGACTGGCACTGCTGATCGGCCTGGCCCAGGAAGTCCCCTGGCTGCACTTCTCCCATCTGGACCTCCCGGACGCGCCGGTCGACGAGCAACTGCCCCACGTCCTCGCCGAGTTCGGTGCCCGCCGGGGGGAACCGGAGGCCGCCGTACGCGAGGGCCGGAGACTGGTGCCCCGGCTCGCCCTGCTGCCGGCCGCCCCCCGGGCGGCCGCGCCGCTCCCACGGGAGGCCCTGTACGTCGTCACCGGCGGTCTCGGCGGCATCGGGGCGGAGATCTGCGCGCACCTGCTGGACGCCTTCGACGCCCGCCTGCTCGTCCTCGGACGCACCGAACTGCCCCCCGAGGAGGAGTGGGACGCCCACGTCGCGGCCGGCGGCCCCGCCACCGACCGTCTGCGTACCTACCGTTCGCTGCGCGGCCGCAGCGAGCACGTCCTGTACGCCGCCGCGGACGTCTGCGACGAGAAGCAGGTACGGGCGGCGCTGGGGCAGGCCCGCGATCGCTTCGGCCTCGCCCCGGCGGTCGTACTCCACCTGGCCGGGGCGTTCCGCCAGACGGCGTTCCTCGACCAGACGGTGACCGAACTGGCCGAAGTGATGGCGCCCAAGACCACCGGGACCCGGATACTGCTCGACTGCCTCGACGACGCGCCGGAGACGGCCTTCATCGGCTTCTCCTCCGTCAACGGCACGTTCAGCGGCGCGATGGCCGGCGCCTACGCGGCGGCCAACGCCCAGCTCGACGCCCTGGTGCGCGACCGGTACCGGGAACGGCGAGGACACGTCCGCAGCCTCGCCTGGAGCCAGTGGGAGGACACGGGCATGAGCCGCGGGCCGGGACTCGACGCGTCCAGCAGGGCCCGCGGATACCGTCCGGCCGGCTGCTCGGAGGGAGTGCGGTCCTTCCTCCACGCCCTGCGCCACGACCGGCCCCACGTCCTCATCGGCCTCGACCCGGCCAAGCCGTGGATCCGTGGTCTCCTCGACGCCCCGGCCCGCCCGGTGGAGCGGCTGACGGCCTATCTGGAGTCCGGCTCCGGCACCTCACCGGGATCCGCGCCGGCCACACTGCCCGACCGCTACGGCACTCCGGCGGGCTGCCGGCAGGTCCGGCTGGACGTCCTGCCGCGCACGGAGGCCGGCGAGGTGGACCGAGCCGTGCTCCGCCGGGCCGACCGTCCTCGCGGCGGCGAGCAGCCGGCCGGCGAGACCCAGCGTCTGGTCACCCGGGTGTGGCGGGAGGTGCTGGCCCTGGACCGGGTCGCTCCCGACGAGAACTTCTTCGAACTGGGGGGCCACTCCCTGCAGATGGCCCGCGTGCACAGCCTGCTGGAGGAGGCGTTGCGGCAGGAGTTCTCCATGATCGACCTCTTCCGCCATCCGACCGTGGCCTCGCTCGCCGTGTTCCTCGACGGCCTGGCGGGACACGGCGGTGCTCCGGCGGGCCCGGCGGCCCCGGACACGGGCCGCGATCGGGCGGGGCGCCGACGGGCGGCACGAGCCCGCGGACGCCGCCCGCACTGACGGATGACCTGCAAGCGGCCGACCGTCATGTGCGTCCCGCGGGCTGCACCAGGTCGGCCAAATGCCTTTGGTTTTCGGCCACATGACCGAAGGGCGTGCCGTCATCCGATCTTCGGGACCGGTCACGCTGTTAGCATTCCGGCGATCTTGTCAGTGAAGAAGTGGCCGCAGATCGACAGGACGCCCGGAATATCGGCGGGGTTCGGCACGGCATACGGGGTGGATCACATGGCGTGGATGCATGCGAACGGAATACGTCTGCACTACGACGTGCACGGCACCGGGGATCCCGTCGTCATGGTGATGGGAAGCGCGGCCAAAGGCCACGTGTGGAACGAGTACCAAATCCCCGCACTGACCGAGAACGGATTCCGGGCCGTCACCTTCGACCACCGCGGACTGCCGCCGACCGATGAGTGCGTCGAGGGCTTCACCTTCGACGACCTGGTCCGGGACACCGTGTCGCTCGTCGAAGAACTGGGCCTGGGCCCCGTGCGCCTCGTGGGCACCTCACTGGGTGCCCGGATCTGCCAGGAACTGATGCTCACCCGGCCCGACCTGGTGAGCGGCGCGGTCCTGATGGCCACCCGGGGCCGGGCCGACGTGATGGGCCTGGCCATGGCGGCCGCCGAGAAGGAACTCCACGACTCCGGGATGCGGCCACCGCCCCGATACGCCGCCATGGTCAGGGCACTGCAGAACCTGTCTCCCGCCACACTCGCCCAGCCCGGTCCGGCGAGCGACTGGCTGGACATTCTCGCCATGGGAGCGCCCCCGGGGCGCGGGGCCCGCACGCATATGGAGTTCGCCGAAATGCCGGACAGGCTCCCCGCCTACCGGGACATTCAACGGCCCTGCCTCGTCATCGCTTTCGCGGACGACCGGATCAACCCGCCCCATCTCGGCCGCGAGGTCGCCAAATCCATTCCGCGAGCGGAGTTCGAAGTGATCGAGGACTGTGGTCACTACGGATACCTGGAGGCCCCGGACCAGGTGAACGAACGCATCATCCAGTTTCTCAGGAAGGGCGTCTGAAGCCTTCGCGCGACGCATGTGATCGGGCAGATTCGACGAGGAGACGGACAGGCCATGAAACCCCCCACGCTCGAATTACCCGCTCCGTGGTCCGCCCACCGTCTGACGGGGAGTCCGGACGAAGGAGCCTCCCTGTCCCACTGGATGAACCAGCCGTATCTCAGAGAAACCTGGGACCAGGGGTGGCCGCCCGAGCGCTGGACGGCGGAGCTGCGCCGGCACCGGGCGCAGGGACACACCCACCCCTTCCTCATCCGCCACGAGCGGCGGGAATTCGCCTACATCGAGGTGTACCGGCTGCTCGACTCACCGATCGCCCCCTTCTACCGGTGGACCCCTGACGACCTCGGATTCCACATCGCCGTCCTCAACCCCGGTCTCACGGGCCGAGGGCTGGGTGTCACGTTCGTGAAGCACATGAGAGAGGCGCTCTTTCGCCAGTACCCGGGCATGCGCCACCTGGCCGGCGAGCCGGAGGTGACCAACCACCCCTGCCGCAAGATGCTCGAACGGGTCGGCCTGCGGCAGTTCAAGATCGTCGAACTGCCCCACAAGAAAGCCGCCCTGTACATAGGCGACCGTCCCGGTGACACCGGCACCGGGACCGCGACACCCCGGCACCGGGAGAGCGAAGCGCTCCACTCGGCCGAGGTTTAGGAGCCCCGCGTTGGCTCGCGCCGGGTCCGGCTTCCGTGGCGTCCTGCGCGCCGGCTTCGAGGGCCGCTCACGTGCTCTCCTCGCCAGTACCCTGCTGATGACGCTCCACCAGGCATCCGGGATCCTCATCCCGCTGACGGTGGGCAAGGCCCTCGACTCGGGCATGGGCGGCGCCTGGGAAGAGGTCGCGCGCTGGTCCGCCGTCATCTGCCTCGTCTTCGCCGTCATGGCGGTCTCCGGCGCGATGGGCAGCCGGATGAGCTATGCCGCCGAACTGACGACCACCCACTCGGGCCGGACCAATGTGGTCCGCCGCGTGCTGTCCCCCTACGGGTTCGCGGAACCCGCGCCCCGCCCGGGAGAGCTCGCCGCACTCGCCCTCATGGACACTCAGCAGGCGGCCGCGGTATGGACGGTGGCCGGCATCGTCGTTCCCGCCCTGCTGTCGATGCTCATCGGCTTCGTCGCCCTGGCGCTGGTCTCCCTGCCGTTGGCCGCGGTCATGGCCGTCGGCGCCCTGCTCACCCTCGCTCTCTCCCGGGAGCTGGCCCGCAGACTCGGCGACCGGGTCGACGACGAACGCGACGGCGCGCTGGACGCCGGAGCCCACATCGAGGACATGCTCTCCGGGCTCCGTACCCTCAAGGGCATCAATGCCGAGACCGCTGCCGTCGAGCGCTACCGCAAGCTGAACGAACGGGCCGTCCGGTCCAGGGTCGCGGCCGTTCACTGGGAGAGCCGGCTGCGCGCCGCCAACTCGGCCGCATCCGGGCTGGTGCTGGTGGCGGTCATCTGGATCAGCGGCAGCGCCGCGCTGTCGGGCCACATGACCGTGGGACAGCTCGTGGGCGCCTTCGGACTGGCGCAGGGCATCGCCGTCGCACTGGACCGGGTGGCGACGATGGCGTCGACGGCGACCCGCGCCGCGTCCTCCCACCGGCGCCTCGCCGCACTGCACGACGCACCCCCGGCCGTGCGCGAGACGACCGACCGTGCCCTGCCCGCGCCCGCCGGAGACCTGCGCCTGACCCACGTGCGCGCCGGTTCGCTCCGGGACGTCAGCCTGTGGATACCGGCGGGCGCCTGCGTCGGGATCGTGGCCACCGACGAGCAGGACAGCGGCGCCCTCCTGTCCCTCCTGGCACGAGAAGGCCCGTACACCGGGACCGTCGCCGTCGACGGGATGGACCTCATGGACGCGAGCATCGCCTCCGTGCGCCGCGCGGTGGCGGTCAGCCGGCACGACGCGGAACTGTTCCCCGGCACCGTACGGGCCAACATCGCGCCCGGCCCGGATGCGGCGGAGACCGTGGACACCGTCGTCACCGCGGCCGCGGTGGACGACGTCGTCAGCGCCCTGCCCTCCGGTCTGGACACGGCCGTGACCGAGCGGGGGCGTTCGCTGTCCGGCGGCCAGCGCCAGCGGGTCGTCCTCGCGCGTGCCCTGGCGACCGGGGCACCCGTCCTGGTGCTCGCGGATCCGCTCAGCGCCACGGACGCGGTGACCGAGCACCGGGTGGCACGGGGCATCCGGCAGGTCCGCGCGGGACGCACGACGCTCCTGCTGACCAGCAGTCCGGCGCTGCTCTCCATGTGCGACCGGGTCGTTCTGCTCGAAGGGGGAACCGTGGCGGGCACCGGAACACACGCCCAGCTCGCGAAGGACCCGCGCTATGCGCGCGTGGTGTTCTCATGAGCACGCCCACCCTCCCGGTGGCGACACCGGGACAGACCTGGCGGACCGTACGGACCCAACTGCGCGGCAGGGGGAAGACCCTCGCGTGGGCTGTCGTCGGTCTGGTCGCCGGTGCGACGGCGGCCACGGTGACGCCGCTGCTCGTCGGACGCATCGTCGACATCGTCACGGCCGGCGGCACACCGGGACAGCTGGGCGTCGCCGCCCTCGCGGCCGCCGCCGCCACCGGGCTCGGCGCCGCCATGACCGCCGTGGGAGCCGGCCGTACCGCGGTGCTGTGCGAGTCCGTACTCGGGTCCCTGCGCGGGCGACTGGTCGAACGGGTCGCCGCACTCTCCCTGGAACAGGTGGAGCGAGCCGGACGCGGTGTGCTGCTGCAGCGCACCGTCGGAGACGTCGCTGTCGCGTCGCACGTGGCCCGGGGCGCCCTGCCCGCCTTCGTCTCCTCGGTCCTGACCATCCTGCTGACCGCGGTGGGACTGCTCGCACTGGACTGGCGGCTCGCCCTGGCGGGGATGCTCCCACTGCCCGTCTGGCTACTGGCGACGAGGAGTTACCTGCGCCGGTCGGCACCTCAGTATGCGGACGAACGGACGGCGGAGGAGGAGCTGACCCAGTCGCTCCTGGCCGGGGTCTCCGGCGCCCGGACCATCCGTTCCCTGCGCCTCGAGGGCCCGCACGGCGACGACATCGACCGCCGGTCCCGAGGCTGGGCGACGGCGGCGCTGACGGCCTGCGTGACACGGGTCCGTTTCTCACTCCGGCTGAACGCCGCCGAACTCCTGGGCCTGCTCGCCGTCTTCGGCATGGCCTCCCACCTGGTGCGGACGCAGGCCGTGTCGCTCGGTGCCGCGTCAGCCGCCGTCCTGCTCCTCCTCCGGCTCTTCGAACCCGTCAGCACCCTGCTGTACCTGCTGGACGAGGTCCAGGCCGCGATGGCCGCGCTGTCGCGGCTGGCCGGTGTCGTGGCCCTGGCGGAGCCCGCCGACCGCGGTGTGCCGAAGCCACCGCGCGACGGCGGAATCACCCTCCGGGGCGTCGGCTTCGGGTACACCGGACAGGACGTCCTGCACGACGTGGAGTTCACCGTCCCGCCCGGAGCACGGGTCGCCGTCGTCGGCCCGAGCGGAGCGGGCAAGTCGACGGTGGCCGGCCTCGTCACCGGCATCCGTGTCCCCGGCCGCGGGGCGATCACCGTCGGCGGAGTGCCGGCCTCCTCGCTCGACCGGCGGAGCACCGGCCTCGTCACCCAGGAGAACCACGTCTTCTCGGGGACGCTCATGGACAACCTCCTGCTCGCCCGTCCCGACGCCTCCGAGTCCGCACTCACCGACGCCCTGTCCCGGGTCGGCGCCCTCACCTGGGCCACGGCGCTGCCCTCAGGGCTCCGGACGCCGGTGGGAGCCGGCGGACACGCCCTGTCCACCGGCCGGGCACAGCAGCTCGCGCTGGCACGCCTCGTCCTCGCGGACCCCCTGGTGGCCGTGCTCGACGAACCGGCCGCCGAGAGCTACGGCGGCGACCGGTCCGCCATGAACGCCGCGATCGACGCCGCCCTGCGGGGCCGTACCGGCATCGTCATCGCCCATCACCTCACCGAGGCCAGGGCCGCTGACCGGATCGTGGTGCTCGACGCCGGCCGTGTGGTCGAGCAGGGCACCCACGAGGAACTGCTCTCGGCGGGAGGGCTCTACGCCGACCTGTGGTCCTCCTGGGCCACCGCCAACGTGCCGGCGGGGGCGGACGACAGCCTGGTCCCATAGGTCCCGGGCCTGCCGCCGCCCCCCTTGCCCGTCAACCGACGGGGGAGGCCGACGCGTCCTCGGACTCCGCCGTCCGCATGCGTTCCTCGACCACGCCCGCGAGGCCGGCCACCGTCGACTGCCGCATCAGGACCCGCACGGGGACACGAACGTCGAGTCGGTCGCGGATGGTGTTGATCAGTCGCATGGCGGTGAGGGAGTGGCCGCCGAGGTCGAAGAAGTTGTCGTCGTCGGTGATGTCGCGTCGGTGGAGTACTTCCTCGAAGATGCCGCGGACGGTCGCGAGGGTGCGGTCGGAGGCGGCGGGTGCGGTGGGAGTGGTGGGTTGAGCGGTGGGTGTGCGGGGGCCGCCGGTGGGGTGGATGACGGGTGGGTCGCCGTCGGCCGTGCGGTCGAGGAGTTCTTCCATGCGGTCCAGCAGCCGCTCCACCGTGGCGCGCTCGAACAGGCTGGCCGTGAACTGCGTGTTGAGGATCATGCCCTGCCCGTCGAGCTCCTCGCTGAAGGCGAAAGCCAGGTCGAAGACCGCGTCTTCGGTGGCGACGGGGAAATAGGACGCCCGGGTTGTTCCGATATGGGGGGTGAGTTGGGTGTGGTACTGCTGGGCGAGCATGACTTGGAAGAGGGGGTTGCGGCTGGGGTGGCGTGGGGGGTTGA
>NZ_JBHSKM010000049.1:5951-48840 GCF_042657965.1 Streptomyces coerulescens | reverse complement strand
CACCAACCGGACAGACACATCCGATCAACTGCTCAGCCCATCAAAGAGACACGCCTTAGACCGCCTCACCGAGCAGGGGCTTACCAACGTCCAGAACGCGGTGCCGCACGTAACAGGCCCCGGGCTGACCCAGGACGGCTGGAACAACCTCGCACAGGCGCGGCGTACATACGACGAGTGGACGCTTGAGGCCGGGACTGAGCTGCTGGAGGTGTTCGGGGACCGGTCGGTGGCAGGCCGCCTTCGAGGCGACCGCTACGACGCGATCATGCACCGTCAGTTCAGTGCAGACCGGCACGCCAACCTGATGCATACCGAGCTGCAGGAACTCCGCATCTATTTCATGGAGTTGGCCAACGAGCTGCGCCGGATGCAGGAGCGGTTCACCCGTCACGGGGTTCGGACGGTGGTGCTGGACACCAACGACCTGCTGCACTACATGCGCTTCGACAAGATTCCGTGGCAGCGGCTCTTCGGCCGCGGTACGTCCGTCATGATCCCCCACGTCGTGATCGACGAGATCGACAAGAAGTCGTACGACACCCACGACACCAACGTCCGGAAGCGGGCGCGGGGCGTCTTCGCGCTCCTGGAGCAGACCCTGGCCCAGATTGAGGCCGACGGCCACGCGGTGGTGCACGAAGACACTGTGGTCGAGGTCCTCCTGGACGAGCCCGGGCACCTGCGGCTGCCGAACAACGACGATGAGATCGTCGCGCGCGCCCGCTATCTGCAGCAGGCCATCGCGCCGGCCCCGGTCACGGTGATCACCGGGGACAACGGCATGCGGGCTCGCGCACTGTCGTGGGGGCTGAAGGCCAAGGTCCTGGACGAAAAGTACAAGATCGAGCGGCTGAGTGCGGCGGAGAAGGCAGCCAACGAGCAGACCATCACGTTCGAGGTGCCCGCCGACGGGGGCGGATAGGTCCCGGTTCTGGCTGGGGGCGTCAGACGGTGGACCAGGCGCGCAGTTGGGCGGCGACTTCCTGGACATGGGCGCCCTTGTGCTTGGCGCGCATGACGAGCGCGAGGGCTTCCCCCGGCTCGTAGGCCAGTGTGACGTTGTTGGTGTTGAGGAACGTCTCGGCGACCAGCCAGGCGAAGAACTCGTTCTTCGCCTCCAGCGGCTCGAACAGCGCTATGGACTCCATCAGGGCGGCGGCCTTGAGCCAGTCACTCGCGTACACGTCGCGGCCCATGTAGTGGGCCTGGACCCGGGCGCAGGCGGCATCCAGCACGCCCAGGTCGAGACAGGCCGGGTCGCCCGGGAGAGCCCAGCACCGTGTATGTGCGCCCTGTATAGGCGGAGGTGATCGATTCGCTCTTCAGGGTTCCATTCCGCAACAACGTGGCCCCATCAGACGAAAGGCCCCGGCTCCGAGCGAGCAGGGCCTGTCCGTCCGTGTCCCTCGAAGCCGATCGAGGAGGGGTACCGTTCTGGTGTCGAAGCAGAACAGGAGCCAGTATGCACGCTCTGCCCGAAGACCACACCGGCGTGCGCATGGCGCGGCTGCGCCGCGAACGCCACCTCACTCAAAAGGCAATCTCGGAACTTACCGGGATCCCCTACAGCACGTACACGAAGACCGAGCAGGGTGTCATCGCCGCCACCCCGCACGTCATCGCGGCTTTCGCCCGTGGCCTGCGGATCGAGGTAGCCACAGTTATGGGTCAGCCCTACACCGATGAGCTGAGGGCCGATGAACTCGACATCTTGATAAGGCCTATTCGGGAAGCCTTGGACATCTATGACCTCGGGGCCGACCCCGACGTACAGCCTCGACGGCTCGAGGACCTGAAGGACGACGCCGAGGCGCTCCTGGTGTCCGTTCGTGCCGGCGAGATCAAGAGGGCTGCGGGCAACGTCGCCGGGCTCATCGAGGAGGGCACCTCTGCGGCCCACTCGTTGAACAGCACGGAGGGGTGGCTGACGCTCGCGTCGTTCTACCGCACGGCCTACGACGTCGCCACCAAGCTCGGCTTTTCGGACCTCGCCCAGCTCTCCCTTGCCCGCATGGACTGGGCCGCTCAGCGCGGTTCCGACGCCATCCTCGGCGGTATGTACCAGTACCTCCGCGCACTCACCTACCTGCGTGAGGGCAAATTCGCAATCGGGCAACGCCTCGTCACCAGGGGACTGTCCACCCTGCAGCAGGCGGACAGCACCCGAGAACGCGAGGTCGTCACCGGTCAACTCCACCTCGGCGGGGCGGTGATGGCCGGCCGAGCACACGATCAGAATCAGGCCCTCTCCCACCTTGAAGAAGCGGAACGGATCGCTGGGAGGACAGGGGAAGCGGTCAAGGTGCATTACCTCACCTTCGGCCCGACCAACGTGCAAGTGCACCGCGTCTCAGTCCTGGCTGAACTCGACCAGTACGGCGAGGCAGTCGAGGCCAACGGTGACCTCACCATTCCCCAGGACTGGCCGAAGTCGCGGATCAGCCACCACTACGCCGAGGTCGCCCGCGCGCAAATGTGGACCGGCAGGCTCGAAGCGTCCTTTCAGAGCCTCCTCAAGGCCCGCAAAGCGGCTCCCCAGCAGGCCAAGTACCACCCGACGGTGCGAGAGACGTACGCCGGTCTCGAGGCTGCCCACCGGCGCCTGCCGGAGAGCTTCCTGTCGTACGGATCCTGGCTGAGTGCCGCAAACGGACAGGTCGCCTGACCACCTGTCACCCTTCATAAAGCTCTGGCCCCAACTATCAACAACTCGTGATAGTTGGGGCCTAGTTGTGGGCCCACCATGTCGTCACTGGCCATTCGACATGGAGCCGACCATGACGACAACGCAAGCCGCGGCCCAGCAGCGCGCCTGCCGACGCGCTCAGGCTGGGGCCATTCAAGGACCCAAGCACAACGGCACAGTGCTTCATCAGCGGATCATCGTCGCCCTCCGGCACACTGCCGCGCCGCCCAGCGATGAAGAGGCATCACGCATAGGTGTCGTGCGCAGGATCGCGGCTGCCAAGCTCAGATACTGCGGTCTTAAGGCTCTTGTCGACAATGTCATGCTCATCGTCTCCGAGCTGCTCACGAACGCGCTGTTGCACAGCGGTACTACGGAGATCCGACTGGACATCACCGTAGAAGGCCAGGACCTGTGCATCGCTGTCCACGACGGCATGGCCGGGCATGCGGTGCCGAAAATCACGGACGATGACGCTGAGTCCGGGCGCGGCCTTCAGCTCATCGACGTCCTGATAAGGGAGAACGGCGGGTGCTGGGGGACCAGCGAAGGTGGCGCAACGACCTGGTGCCGCCTCGCTATCCCGGACGAGGGCACTTCGTGATGCCCGCCGCCACTGTTCCCGCCTGGACGCTGCCCCTCCCACCCGAGGCGCTGGCCGACCTCCTAGCAAAGGTGCGGCAGTGGACGCCGTTCGACGGCGAGGTGGTTCTTGATGACGTCGGTGATGTCCTGGACGACGTCATACCGCGAGAGACAGAGCTCGCCAGCCAATGCCTGCGTTTCCGCGATCACCTACTGAGGCTTGTACAGATCGCTGTTGCCACCGAAGCCGGACACAAGGACGACCAGACAGCCCTCCTGATCCAGCAGGCCCGGCTCGCGAGCGCCCAGCCCCTTCCGACCGATCACGTGCAGGCCGTCGGCCACCTGCGCCGGATGGCCTGGTCCGTCAACGAGCTGCACGAGCGCCTGGTCGCCATCCGATGCCTCAGGGAGGCGGCGTGATCGTCCCTCCTCTCCCCTACAGCCCTTCCGATCGACAGACAAGAAGGAAGACCCGATCCGTGCGGACCACCGACGTGAGCCTGGTGCCCTACATAACCCTCAGAGAAGGGGAAGAAGCCGCCCCCGCCAATCTGATCATCGCCTCGGAATGGCCGGGCAAGTTCCCCAGACTTCGCTACGTCGATGAGGGACGAGAGGACCGGGATGTTCGTGGTGTGCTGTGGGCGCGCTGCTCGCACACCCGGCGAGACGAGCGGGGCATGCCGACGGGCAAGCCGCGATGGAAGCTGATGCATCCGTCCCGGCAGCGGGAGACGATGCAGGAACTGCGGTGCCAGGTCTGCGTGAAGCCGGCGCGGACAGCGTTGGGCTTCATCTTCCTCGCGGGCCCGGACGACTACGACCGTGACGCGTCGTCGATCATCACGGGACAGCCGCCCGTCTGCAGGCGGCATGTGCGCGCCGCAGCCGCCCTGTGCCCGCACCTCGACAGCCGGCCGATGGTCTTTCTCGCGCGCAGCGCACCCCTGTACGGCGTGCACGGAACTCTCTACGGCTACGGCCCGGACGGCATCCAGGTCATAGCGACTCCCGACCACCCTCTGCCCTACGGCCACCCCAACCTGCCGACAGCTCTCGCCTCGCAACTGGTACGCAGACTGAACTCCTTCCGGCTCGTCGACCTGGACGAACTACTCCAGGAACTGGCACCGGAAGCGGCATAAACCCCTGCTCGGTGCGCTCGGTGCCGGAAGTCCCGCTGGCCACTGAGCAGGCAAGTCCCGGCGCGAGGTGGCCGTTTCCCCGCGGCCCCCGCGCCGGGCACCCCCGGCTCCTGTCCGGTGGCCCGGATGACCACAAGGCCAGGCCACCGGACAGGGCAAACCCCGGCGCGGAGCACGCACCCGACCCGCCCCGACTCCCCGAGGCCCGGTTCGCCCCGTGCTGGCCCTCAAACAGGCACCCGAACCAAGAAGAGGCGCTATGACGATCGCTCCCGAGGCTCCGACCCGTCCGGCGGTGCCGGAGTTCCTCGAGCTGGAGATCACCGGCAGGTGCCAGCTCACCTGCCCGTCCCTGTGCTACGCCATGGCCGGTCCCGCTGAGACAGACGGCAGCATGACCGGCGACGACTGGAAGCGGCTCCTGACCGAGGCGGCGTCGATCGGTGTGAAGAAGGTGCAGTTCATCGGTGGCGAGCCGACGTTGCACCCGGAGTTCGAAGCCCTTGTACACCGCGCGCTGGCCCACGGCCTTGGCGTGCAGGTGTACAGCAATCTGTACCGCGTCCGGCAGCAGCACTGGGCCCTGTTCGAGCATCCGAAGGTGTCCCTGGCGACGTCCTATTACAGCGACGTCGCCGAGGAGCACGACCGGGCGACGGGCCGGAAGGGTTCCCACACTGCAACCCGGGCGAACATCGTGCGTGCCGTGACCCGAGGCATCGCGCTGCAGGCCGGCATCGTCGAGGTGTTCGAAGGCCAGCGCACGGCGCAGGCCCGCGAGGAGCTGCTCGCCCTCGGCGTGGGCACGGTGAATGTCGACCGCGTCCGCAGCATCGGCCGGGGGGAAATCCACGTTCCCACGGTCAGGGACCTGTGCGGGCGCTGCGCGCACGGCCGGGCCGCGGTCATGCCCGACGGCACGGTCACGCCGTGCGTCCTGGGTCGCTTCCTGGGGACGGGAAACGCCAAATCGGAGGGGCTCGACGCAGTATTCCGGGGGCAGAAATGGGCGGCCACGGCGGCGGGCATTCCCCGGCATTGTGTGCCGACGCCCGGCTGCACTCCGGCCGACTCCAACGACTGCGATCCGGCGAACACCGAAGCCTGCGACCCTGCTTACTAGCACGAGAGGGCAGTGAAGCGATGGAGTGGCTACCGCACGCCCGGCGCCTGGCGCATCAGATCGTACGGCCGGAGTCTCGCTGGCACGAGGCCGTGGCCGGCGTGCCCCGGCACCAGTTCGTCCCCCGCTGGTGGGAGCCGGACGGCGAGGTGTGGACCGTGCGCACCGGCGCCGCTGCCCCTGACCTGTGGCTGGAGAAGGCGTATGAGGACCAGACGCTCGTCACGCGGGTCGATGCCTTCCACGCCGATCACGCCGCCGACGGCGATGCCATCGACGGGGGAACGCCGACGTCCTCGTCGACGCTGCCCAGCCTTGTCGTACGGATGTACCGGCACGCCATGATCGGCGACGGTCATCAGGTTCTCGTCACAACGGGCTCGGGCTACGGCACGGCCCTGGCGTGCGTGCGGCTCGGCAGCGAGCACGTCACGAGCATCGACATCGACGAGCACCTGGTGAACCTCGCTACCGACCGCCTTACACGGTTCGGCGAGAGTCCGCGCACCATGGTCTGCGACATCACGGGAGCACTGCCCGGGCAGTACGACCGGATCGTGTCCACCGTGTCGGTGCGGCCTGTGCCGGTTTCCTGGCTGCAGGCGCTGAAGACGGGCGGCCGGTTGGTGACCACGATCGCCGGCACCGGCCTGATCCTCACCGCGGACAAGACGGCCGACGGTGGTGCTGTGGGCCGGATCGAGTGGGACCGGGCCGGGTTCATGCGCACCCGTCACGCCGACACCTACGAGCATCCCGCGGACGACGTCTGGAAGGGCGCCGCGCAAGACAGTGGTGAGGACGCCTTGACCAGCAGGTACCCGCTGCTGTTCCCGCCGGACGCGTGGGACGTCATGTCGATGCTCGAGCTGCAACTCCCCGGCATCAGGTACCGCAAGCAGCAGGACGGCGACACCCGCACGGTGTGGCTGCTGCATCCCGATGGCTCATGGGCCCGCGCCACAGCAACCGGCCTTCTCGACTCGCCGACCGTGCACCAGAGCGGCCCCCGACGGCTGTGGTCGGACCTGGACCGGGTCCGCAACCGTCTCAACCGGGAAGGCGCCCTGCCCGTCTACGGCGCCCAGGCCACCATCCGTCCCGACGGCACGACCACCCTCACCCGCGGGTCCTGGACGGCCACGCTCTAGCCGCCCCAACCACCCGCCATAAAACGCCCTACCTGCGGCAGATCCCGTGACCACCCTGCCGCGCCCGCGCCCCTTTCCCCCCAGAATCCGGTGCGGCGGCCCGCCCCTGCCAAGAAGCAGCCGCCGCACCGGTGCACCACCACTCGCCTCTCGCGTTCAAAGGAGAATCGCGTGAACGTCACGACGGTGCCGGACATCGCCACCTTACGGATCGGTGTCCTGTGTGGAGGCAACTCCCCCGAACGGCCCGGCTCAATCGCCTCAGGCGAGCACGCGGCCAAAGCGCTGGCGGCCGCAGGGCTCACCACCGAGCTCATCGACATCGCATACGCCCCACTGTCCGGCCTGCACGGCAGCATGGACGTCGCCCTGCTGGGCCTTCACGGCCTCGGAGGAGAGGACGGCAAGATCCAGGGCGCGCTGGAGACCGCCGGCATCCCCTACACAGGATCCGGGGTACTGGCATCAGCGGTGGGCATGCACAAACCCACCTTCAAGCACCTGCTGCTCAACCGGAACATCGACACCCCCCGGTGGGTGGTCATCGACCCCCACATCTCCATCGAGGCCACCCTGTCCGTCGTGCGCCACACCATCAGCTACCCGGTGTTCGTCAAACCGTCCTCCGGCGGAGGCAGCCTCGCCGCAAGCATCGCCCACGACGAGACCACCCTGCGGCGCATGATCGAGGCCACGAACGCTCAGCAGTACGCCGAGTACATGGTCGAGGAGTACGTACCGGGCATTCCCTGCACCGTCGGCCTGGTGGAGGTGAACGGGCGTCTGGTGACGCTGCCCGTCCACGACGTGGAGTCGAAGAACGAGTTCTACGACTACGCCGCCAAGCACGACCCGACGCTGCGCACCGAGCACTGCCCGTCGATCCTGCCGGACCATCTCACCCGTACCATGCAGCACCTGGCGCGCAGCGTGTTCAGGCTGATCGGCGCACACGGCGTGCTCCGCGTCGATTTCATCGCCGGGGCCAACGGCAGGGCGACCGTACTGGAGTGCAACACCCTCCCCGGCCTGTCCGAACGGGGCAACCTCGCCACCATGGCGCACGCCGGCGGCATTGACTACCCCGTCCTGATGCAACACCTCGTCAGAACCGCGTTCACCAAGCCCGCGTACCTGCCGTGAGAAAGACTGATGCTCATGAACGCCCCCACCACCCTCCACCCCGTCCCCTACCACTCCCAATGGGAGTCCGCATCGCTGGTACCGGAGTTCATCACCGGCCAACGTGATGCGGCCGACGATCCGCTGTGGCAAAAATCCGGCGCCGACACCCCGCAGGAATACGCGTTCTGGGCTCCCCGCATGTGCGGCGTGGCGTGCCTGCGGATGGCGCTCGACTTCTGGCAGCGCTCCGTACCCTCCTCCGTACCGCTCGTCAAAGAACTGTGCGAGGCCGGCGCCTACGTCCGAAACGACCACACCGTGAAAGGGCTGATCTACCAGCCCTTCGCCGAGTACACGCGAGCCCGGTGGGGGATGCACGCCCAGGCCATGCCTGACCTACCTGCAACGAGCCTCCCCGAGATCATCACCTCGGGGCGGCTCGCGCTGGTGTCCGTACACAAGACCATCCGCACACCCCAAGCCGACCCGCCGAGCAGAGGCGGACACCTGGTCCTCGCTGTCGGCTTCAGCAAGCAGGACGTGATGCTGCACAACCCCTCCGGCCTGCCCGGTACCTCTCAGCAGGCCGCACGGGTTCCCTGGGATCGATTCGACGCCTTCTACGCACACCGAGGAGTGGTCCTCGGTGACTGACCAGCATCAGAACAAGCTCACAGAGAAAGCACCCGGCACGCGGAAAATCGCCGTCCTCGGTGAGATGCTCGAACTCGGTGCCGAAGCCCCGCAGGCTCATTGGAACATCGGCCAGGAAACAGGCACCTACGGCGTCGACTTCCTGATCGCTGTCGGCGGCGACATGGCCAAGCAACTCGCCCTCGGCGCCGCGGCCGCCGGCGTCGAGACGGCGATCGTCCGGGACAACGAGACAGCCACCCAACTCCTGGAGAGGATCCTCAGCCCCGGCGACACCGTACTGATCAAGGGATCTCGTGGCGGCATGCACTGGCAGATCGCCCAGGCCCTCACCAGCCAGCCCATCACCGGAATCCTGTCCTAAAGCGCCGACCCGTCTCACCCCCTACAGGCGCCCCGCCTCCACCTCCGAAGAGGTGAGGCAGGTGCCGAGTTGCCAGCTGGGACCCGGCGCTTGTTCACGTCCCGCGGTGTTGCGGTGGCAGAGCAGCAAGGTAGTTGAGCGCTGCGTTGACGACCTGCCGGGCAACGTTCGGACTGTCGGAATCAGCCCGGGCCCAGCCAATTCGACAGTATTGATCGGGCGGGTCCCGAAGTCGGCGTCAGCTGCGGCCGCAGCGACGAGGCCGAAGCCACAGCGCGGACCCCGGTCGAACTCGGCTGGCGGCTCCGGGGCATCAGGTTCTGCTCGGCGACGGTGACCAGGCCGGAGTCGAGGGCGGCGGACCGGGGGCCCGGGGTCCGGAGTCGGGTGCCGGCTGTAGCCCGTCAGCGTCCCAGCGCGAGTACACCCGCGCCCTGGCCGGGAGCCTGGTCCCCCTGGCGGACGCGATCGGCAACCTTTGTAAGGCGTGGATCCGTCGGAGCGACATCGATCTGGAAATGAGCCTCGTACGGACGGTCGAACGTCCCGCCCCAACGCACCACTCCCCCGCACTCCCTGACGATGTCGGCGATGACGGCGCGCTGGTGGGGGAAGAGCCCGCCCGTCGCCCCGGGCGGGTAGGCGCCTGGACGTATCGCCAGAGCGGTACCGGAGGCATGGTTGGTTGCTGGGCCTTTGATGGACCGGTCCGGGCTGCGGTATCCGACGACTTCGTCCTGTACGAGTGTGTCCACCTCGTAGTGGTATCGGCGCAGCACGTGCATGAGGATGGTCGAGACGTCCCCGAGGCGCAGTGCCACGCGGACGGAGCTGCCGGCGACGGCCTGGGTCCAGATGGAGCCGCCGATGTCGGCGCCCTTCTCCATCGGCCAGCCGTTGGCGCTGTTCTCCCCTGTTCGCAGCCTGGCGTCCAGCGCGCGCCTGGCCTGCGCCGCGGATGCCGCGGCCGTGGAGGGCGACGGTGTGGCGGCGGAGGCGGATGTGGCGGTCGTGGCGCCTAGTCCGGCGACGGCCACCAGGACGGCGCCCGTTCTGATCAGGGACCGCCGTGTCAGGGGTTGTGCGGAGGCAGCCATGAGGAATTGCCCTTTCATCGGCCAGGACGGGCGGGTCGGGAGGACTGACGACGGGGCGGGCGGTCAGGAGCGCAGCGGCGCGTTGTACTTCTCGAACACCCGATACATGCCGATCATCGCCTGGGCGTAGTTGTCGGAGTCCGGTGGACGGCCGTTGTAGCGGCCCATGATGCGCCGGCTGTCGTCCTCGCTCGTGGTCAGCCCCGGGCGGGCGAGTCCGAGGTCGGCGGCACCCCAGCCCAGTACGGCGGGCACGGTCTGCACGTTGAAGATGTTGTCCGTGTTCAGCTTCTGCCACATGGCCCAGATGTCGTCGCCCTTGTCCGGGTCCGTGGGGGTGCCGGAAATGATGCCCTGGGCGATGGCCCAGTTCCGGCCCCTGATGGCCGTACGCCCGAAGATCTGTGCCAGACCGGTACTGCAGTCGTCCTTGCCGGTCGGGACCCCGGTCGTGTAGTGGAGCCGGACCGCGTCGTCGGCGACGGGATCAAAGATGTTGAACTTGCGAATCTCCCACAGCAGCGGGCACTGGATCATGGCCTTGCGCATGCGGAAGTGGCGTGACAACTGGGTCGTCAGCCAGTCGAGGTCAAGCACGATGTCCACACTCTCGGTCGTCGTGCGTCCCGTCCCGTCGTCCCCGTTCGGACCTCCCTTCTCCGGTACGCCGAGCGCGGTCACGAAGTACGTCTGGATGTCCGCCAGCAGGGCGTTGCGCTGGGCGAGGTCGAAGCCGACGTCGAGTTGGTTGTCGGGGGACTCGTCGTTGAAGCTGTTCTGGCCCGTGTCGCTGCCGGACGCGATGTTGTTGTCGATGGTGATCTGACCGGTGCCGGAACCGATGGAGATCGTGGAGATCTGGTCGAAGGACCAGTCGATCGGGTGCGGATAGCCCAGGTTGCCGGAGAAGCCGGTGGACATGTCGCACAGGAAGCTGGCGGTCGTCAGGCGCTCGGCAGCGACCCGGCTGCAGACGTTGCGCGGCCCGTAGATGCCGATCTCGAACTCTCGCCCGTACTCGTCCATCGTGGCTTTGATGGCCCGGAAGTGCGGGAGGATGTTGTCGGTGACCTGGTAGTCCAAGGCGTCGAAGTCGACGGCGAAGTAGATGCGTGTGCCGGGTTTGAAGCCGTAGCCGCGGGCCCGCGTGATCGCCGCGTGGGCGTCGGCGATGCCCTGCGCCCGCTTGAAGTAGGCCGCCTCACCGCCGTACGTCTGGTAGATCGGGAAGACACTCAGGCCGTGAGAGGCGATGCGCCGCAGTTCGCCCGGCTGGAGGCGCTTGTTGAGGGTCGAGCCCGACACGTTGGACAGATAGCGGCCTACGTATCGGTAGCCGGCCGCGTACAAGGCCGCGGCGCGCACGTCGGTGATTTCGGTGACGGTGTCGCAGGCGGTGCCCGCGCGGGTAGCGTCGCCGGTGGAGACCAGCAGCGAGGCCCAGGTCTGGAAGTCACCGCGTCCGGTCACCGGAAGGCGGACAAAGCTCTGGAAGTCGCTGGTGTAGCGGGCAAGGTGGGAGGTGAAGCCGTCGACGAAGTCCACTCCGGGGCGCCGGTTGAACAGCATGGCAGCGCTGAACAGGTTGACCCAGACACCCGACGAGCCCTCCCCGACGGGGTGGTCGCGCAGCCCTTGTCTGGTCGCGGGGCCGAAGACGCCGTTGGCGACGTCGTCGCTCATGCCGAGCTCGAACTGGATCGCGTACAGCAGGGCTTTCTGGACATCCCGGGAGAACATTCCGTCGCAGGGGATGACGAAGAAGTTCCGCCGGTTGATGTAACGGCCGTTCATCCACTGCTGGACGTAGCGGATCTTCTCGGTGCCGTTCCCGACGACTACGTACGGGTCCATGGTGAGCAGGGCCTTGAAGACCTTCGGAGTGAGTCCGCCTCCGGGGTACACCCCGTCGACGCCCATGTGCTGCTTGAGCCTGGTCACGGCCGCTGCCACGCGCCCGGTGTAGTCGCCGTTGATCTCGTCGCCGTCGTAGCCCTTGCAGAACAGCCCCGACTGCACGATCCGGTAGACGTTTCCGTGCCGGGTGCCGCTGTCGATGACGGGGAAGCGGGATGTCAGCGCGGTGAGCGTGGCAGGTCCGAAACTGTCCGACAGCGTGGTCATGCCCAGTTCGTACTGGAGTGCGCGGGTCAGCGCGTACATCACGCTCCAGCCGGTCTTGCCGTCCTCCTCGACCTTGGGAATGCCCGCCACGTTGTAGGAGTTGATGAATCTCTGTGCCAGCAGCACCATGTCGTCAGCCATGTCGCGTCCCTCCGGTGGGGGTCAGGCGCCGGGCCAGGGATCTAGCAGAGCGGGAGGCCGGGGATGCGGCCGTCGTTCACGCCGCCGCTGATGTAGACGACGGGCAGCCAGACCCGCTTGTTGCCGCTGTCGTCGTCCGTCCGCGCCCAGTAGTGGTTGTAGTAGCTGCCGTAGCGGTACTCATGGCCCCACTGCTGGCAGTAGAAGTAGTTGGTGCCTGCGTGGAGGATGCCGGCCGGGATGCCGTTGCAGCTGTCGGTCTGATCGGTGGTGGTGCACCACCAAGTGGACGCGGTCTTCCAGACGTTGCAGTTGTACTTGCCGCCACCGATGGACGTGCAGCCCGCAGCGGCCTGGGCGGTGCTGCCCAGGCCGGCCAGCGAGGCCGCGGTGATCATCGCGGCAGATGACAGGACGGTGGCAAGTCGGTGCAGGGCCATGGCTGTTTCCCCCTGAATGGTGTGCCTCTGACAGTGATGCGGCCTCGCCCGCGCGTTCCGGCCGGGCGCGCGGGCCGGCACAGCAGACGTGCCCGACGGCGTGGGGGTCGGTCAAGCCCCATGCGTCCCTCACAGCTTGCGCGTTGGCACACCAGAGAAGCCAAAGGTTTCAGCGGAGGCCGAAACTCCCACGTCAGGACTCCCACGGCACGCCAGTGCCGCAGAGCAGGGCGGCACCGAGCGGGGTCAGCGTGTGCAGCACCTGATGGCCGACGCGCTGGCTGCGGACCAGGTTGGCGGCGGCGAGGACATGCACGTGCTGGCTGGCGGAGGCCGGCGAAATCCGTAGCCTGCGGGCGAGTTCACCGGTGGTGGTGGTGTCGTGCAGCGCCGCCAGCGTACGCGCCCGGGTGCGGCCCAACAGGGCGGACAGCGCCTGCGGCTTGGTGGTGCCGGACGGGTCGGCCGAGGAAGGCCCGACAGTGCTGTGATCGACGGGGTAGACGAGAACCGGGCGCAGTGCCGGATCGGCCAGCGCGATGGGCGTGCGGCGGCAGAAGTACGACGGGATCAGCCGCAGCCCCCGCCCGCCAAGGAGTAGGTCGCGGTCCACCGGGTAGTCCACGTGCAGCACGGGCGGCTGCCACCGCACGAGCGGGCCGAGGGAACCGAGCAGCCCGTGCACTCCGGCGTCCCGCACGGTCCTGGCGCGCCGAGCGCGGTCTCCTTCGACCCGCGCCTCGGCCTCCGTCCACTCCGGGACGATCACACTGTCGTGCACAGCGCCGGTGAGGTCGGACATCCCGTCGCGGTCGCCGCCGGCGAGGTTCCTCATCCAGACCGGCGCCGAGCGACGCCGGGCCGGACCGCCGCCGGTGAGCTGCACCAGCTCGTCTCTCAGTCTCCGGGGCGGGGTGCTGCGGATCGCCTCCAGCCCGGCGCCGAGGCCCTCCTCGGCCGCGGTGGGGGTGAGAAAGTCCGGGAAGTAGCCGCGGGTCGGCAATAGCGCGCTGAGCATCCGCACGGACTCGACGGGCCCGCCCTGCCCGACCACGCTCCTGGCGCGCCGCCGCCACTCCTGCATGGCGGGCATCACCTGTACGGAATGGGCCAGCTGCTGGACGCCGAGCATCGTCTCCTACAGCGGGTCCAGCCTCGTCGCGACGGTGACTCTCGCCAGATCTTCGGCGGTGAAGTGGACACGTAACAATGCGTGTTCCCCCTTGAAAGTGCCTTACGTGTCGGTGGTGTGTAAGACCTCCGCAGGCACCCGAAAAGTTGTACGACAGTCAGGTCGGAGCTGAGCCGTCTACGCGGATGTTCCCCAGGCACGCGCATGGCTTGCCGAGGTGCTCCAGGCCCCGAGGCTGCGACCCGCCACCGCATTCCACCGCCTGTTTCACGAAGACGCCGACAAATCATCGGCACCACAGCCGAATTGAGTGTGGACTCCAGGACGATTCACGACCTGGGGGAAGCATCAGTGCAAGCGCGCTGCTCCCCGCACTAGCGGGGTTGCTACTGCTGTGCGTTGGCGTGGTGGTGGGTCAGCGCGTGCCAGCGTCGCTCGAAATCGTCGGCCTGGTCGGCGATGTAGTCGGTCGTGAGAGGCCTGTTGTGCTGCGCGCTGATCCCGCGGGATGCGCACTCCCGTGCAACGACATCGAGAGGCGGATGTGCGGTGTGCACGCGCTGTTCCGCCCAGAGGGTGTAGACGCGGAACGGCAGGAGGTAGCGGCGCAGGGTGGAGGGGCTTACGGGCTTTCCGCCGCGGCCCTTCATGTCCTTCTTTGCGAGGTAGGCGGAAAGCTGCTCTGCTTTGGGCTCGTCTCCGTACTCGGTTTGGAAGTCCGTCCAGGCCAGGTAGTACCGGTCCACTGTGGTGAGCGTGGTTGATGCCGCTGATGCACGGTTTTCGTCCTGCTGGGTGTCGTCGATGGTGGCGTTCACCCACGGGCTGCGCGTGTCCGTGGCTGCTTGCGCACCAGCGACGGCCGACTGCCCCGCATCGTCGCCCTCGAGGGGCAGGGACTCCTGGACTGGTTGCTGCTCTTTCGGCGCGTCAGAAAATTCGACGGGCGGCTGAGGTTCACCGAACTCGCGCTGCTGAAAGTTCCGGACAAAGGACTCAAGTTCTGCCCCGGTGATGGGCCGGCCAACCGCGCTGGTGATCTGATCGCGCTCATAGACGTAGGCGGCGAGAGCGTCGGCGTCGGGGTAGGCCCCGTGCTGCCGGGCGTACGTCAGCCAGGCGTTGTAGAAGTAGTCACCCCAGCCGTCATCCGTGCTCTCCGGCTCGCTCTGCGCGCCCCTGTCCGCGCCCTGAGCCTGTCGTTGCCTGATGACCTGCACAAGGGGCACCAGCTGCTCGTCGGAGAGCGGCCCGCCGGCTGCCGTGGCGATGCCGTACCGGTCCTGAAGCCAGCGTGCGAACTGCGCACTGGTGGGCTCGGAGCCGAAGGCGTCGGTCCAAGCCCGGTAGGCATCAGCGAGGCGCCGGTGGTCCTGCCCGCTGTGCACAGCCGGGCCGTCCCGACGGTCGGTCTGCTCGGGTGGCCGCGAATCCATGGGTTTCGCGTCGGCGGCATCGGCCTGCGCTGGTTTGGCCCCGGGCTCAAGGGCTGTTTCGAGTCCAGGGCTTCGGCGGTGCGCCGGCAGCGTGGTGTGCGCGTCTGTGAACGGGATGGGCGGCGCGTCGATGCCGGCGGCAGCCAGACCCGCCGGTGCGGTGTCGGACAGGGGGACTCCGTAACGGGCGAGGCGCAGCGGCATCAGCGACTCAACCGGGGCCTTGCGGCGCCAGCCGCGGCCGAACCGGGACCGCAGACTCGCCTGGTAGACGAGGCGTTCCTGCTCCAGTTTGATGACCTGATCGTAGGAGCGCAGTTCCCACAGCTTCATCCGGCGCCACAGCAGGAACGTGGGCAGCGGGGAGAGCATCCAGCGGGTGAGGCGGACACCCTCCATGTGCTTGTCCGCCGTGATGTCGGCGATCCGGCCGATCGCGTGGCGTGCGGCCTCGACCGCGACCACGAACAGGACAGGGATCACGGCATGCATGCCGACGCCCAACGGGTCGGGCCAGGCAGCGGCGCCGTTGAAGGCGATCGTCGCGGCCGTCAGCAGCCAGGCCGTCTGCCGTAGCAGCGGGAACGGGATACGGATCCACGTCAGCAGAAGGTCCAGTGCCAGCAGGACGCAGATACCGGCATCGACGCCGACCGGAAAGACGTAGGAGAAGTCCCCGAAGCCCTTCTTGAATGCCAGTTCACGGACGGCGGCGTAGGAACCGGCGAACCCGATCCCGGCGATGATCACCGCCCCTGTCACGACGACGCTGATGAGTATCCGGTGTGCCCTGGTCAGCCGAGGTGCCTCGCCGTTCCCCGCTGCCACGTCCCACTCCCCTCGTCTCTGTTGCACACCTGAGCACCTCTCACACTTTCATGTCCGGGTCAGGATGGAAGCGGATCGGATGCCGCTCATGCAGATCCACACGAGCGACGATCGGTATCCTGTCGTGTGCGGCTGGCCAATCAGGATCGGGCCAGCGGAACCACCGGAACGGGCGCAACTGGCCAAGTGAAGCTCTCAGTCACATAAATGTGGCTGAGCACCGCAATTGACCAATGCGCACGTCAGTTTGCCGTCCTCGCGTCCATCTGCTTCGAAGCCGTGGAGACCCGTCTCCGCGTCAACTCTCCTTGGTCCGTGGACACTTCGTTCCGGAGCGGGGATGGTTGGCGGCATGGTCGACGTGTTGCTGCCCCTGGTCACGCTGATACTCGGCTTCTTCGCGAGCTTTATGCTTGAGCTGCTGCGTAACCGATGGACTGCGCAGAACGTGCTGGACGTTCGCACCGCGGAACGTCACCATGCCGCTCAGCTGGAGCGAGCGGCGTTTGAATGCGACGGGCTCCGGGCCGTCCATACGGCCATTCATGACCTTCTGAACAGGGTGAATGCGATCGCCATCCTTCTGGCGAAGGCCGAAGCCGGAGGCATGGACTGGCGTGAGAGTGATGACGGGCAGGAGCTGCGAGCAGCTGCTATGCATGCCACCGCGAGGTGCAGTCATGAGTCCGCACTGCTGCTGCACCCCCCGGTGATCGAGGCGGTGGAGCGACTGACAACTGCCGCCTACCCGATGTACTGGACTCGCGCGTCTGGAAGCGACCCGCGTCATCGCCGCGAGTTCTTCGAGGCCGAGCAAGCAGCATCGAGGGCCATCGCCACCAGACTTCGCGAGCTCTACGGCTTCGCGCCGAGCGGCGATTGAACCTACCCCGCGGCCGCCTATGACACTCAGGAGGCTCGGGTACCTGATGGCGAAGGCCCGGATTCACATGACACCACGACTGTGTGACCTGCGCCACGAGATCGGATGGTTCTTGAAGGGCCAACTCCCCGCCGACTCACATTGGCACAGCTCACCTCTCAGTTCCGAACATCCGAACCAACGCCGCAGTGACGTTCCGTTTATGGAGAAGATCGCAGAGTCACGATTTTTGAGGGTCGCATGAGTCTCAGGGCCCGAAAAACGACAGGGTGGTGCCTGAGGGCCCGAACAACTGGGCGCTCACGTGGGCGAGTTGGCCCGCGTCCCGGACCCGCCGGCTTCAACGGAGAGGCCGGTTCTCGTACGCCTGGAGGACCACATGGGCAACGGCGACGTCAGCACTGACGTATCGCCCCAGGACGGCGGCCACGGCCAGCCCGTCCAGGCCCCGCCCGAACTCCCTCTCGACTTCGAGGGCTTCTACCTGGGGCACCAGGAGTTCTTCCACGACTTCGCGGAGATCCACCTCGGCAGCCGGCGCACCGCCGAAGACGTAGTTCACCACGTGTTCCTGGAGATCCTCGGCGGCTGGGACGAACTGCTGCAGCAGGGCGACCTCGAACAGCAGACCCTCGCCGTGCTGCACCGCGGCGTCACCCGCCGCCTCAAGGAGGACGGACGTCCGCCGGCCTTCCTCATCAACGGCCCCATAGCCAAGAACCTCGAGGCGGTCCGCAGCCAGATGGAGATGAGCAGCAGTACGAACGGCCTGTACGAGGCGATCCTGGAGCTGCCCACCCGCCAGTTCACCGTCATCGTCCTGCGCCACCTGCTCGGCCACCCCACCAAGCGGATCGCCCGCTACATGGGCCTGGACACCCGCACCGTCGACTACCACGGCCGCAAGGGCAAGGAACGCATCCGTATCCGGCTCGGCCTGCCGGCCACACCCAAGATCCGGAAAGGAGCAGGACAGTGACCGCCATTGACGAGCTCCTGGCCGGCGCCCGCATCCCCACCACGTCCCGTGCGGGCTTCGACGTCGGCGCCGCGCTGCGTCGCCTCGCCCACGACGCGGCCGCTGCTGCGGCCCGACCGGACCCGGACATGGTGCGCGCCGCTCAGGCCGGGCAGCGGCTGTCCGTGGTGTGCCGCTGGATCCTCAACAAGCCCGACGCCGCCGACCACGTCGACCGCCTCGCCCAGGAACCCGGCGCCGTGACCGAGGACCAGCTGGACGTTGACGGTGCGCTCGTCTTCGCCTGCCTGCTCCACCTCACCGACCACCGAGAAAGCGCCCAGTTCTGGTGGCAGCTGGCAGCGGGGGCCGGGCACCGGGCCGCGGCCTACTGCCTGCACCTGCACCACCTCTCTCTCGGGGAGTCCCGTGAGGCGCGGCACTGGCTGCATGAGGTCACCGACGATGTCCTCGACACGCAAGCCCCCGACAGCGCCTTCCTCGCCACCCTGGAGGCGGTCGCGGCGTACGTCCGCAGGACCGGCTCCAGTCGAGCCAGCGCCCCCACCGGGGGACTGGAAATGGAGGTCGACCGCCTGGCCACCATCAGGGCCGGCTCGTGCATCATCGTCCAGCGCCCCGACCGGCGCCTCGCTGACCAGCTCCACGACTTCACCCGACGCTGACCGCGCTCATCTGAGTGCTCGGTGCCCTGGCGCCGATTAGCCCAGCCTCTCCTTGCTGGTGAACAGCACCGCGAAGCACACACACTTGGGCGCAGGCTCGGACAATCCCCGTTGATACGCGGGGTTGAGCTGAGCCGGTGACGCGCAGAAGGAGCCCTGTATCCCAACGGGTTTCCTAGGCCTCTGAGTTGGGAGGGCTCCCTGCGCGGTGTTCCAACATGTCCATCAACGAGAGGAACTCCGCATGGAGGAGAGTAACGCGAAACGCCAGCCCAAACACCCGTCCCGCCGGGACAAGCGACTCGCTGAAACCATCCGCCACCTGCGGGAACGGATCAGCCGACAGGGACAGAGCGTCCCCGGCGAGTTCCTGAAAGGCGCCGCCTACAAGCTCGGCAGCGGCGCCGTCACCCTGATCATCCTGTGGTGGGAGGCCCGCTACTGACACACCGGTGGGCCCGCCTTGGTGGGCCCACGAGCCTGTGAGCGCCACGGGCAACTCGCAGCGCCGACCAGCCTGCCGCGCCTGCCCGCTTCAGGACGCAGCGCCAGGCCGTGCCGGGCGGCGCGACACTCAGACGGCGGGTTCGTACGTCACGGTTTGCTGGGGGCATTCTGACGCCGCACCTTCCAGCGCGGCCAGTTCGCCGTCGTCGACGGCCAGTGTCCAGCGGAGCTTGGTGGCGACCCACTCCGCGAGGTACCGGCAGTGGACGTCGGCGGCGGGCGGCAGCCATTCGGCCGGGTCCTGGTCGGCCTTGCTGCGGTTGGAGCGTGCGGTGACGGCGACCAGGGAGGCTTCGGCGCCCTGGTCGTTGGCGTACGCCTCGCGGCGCTGCGGGGTCCAGGCCGATGCGCCGCTGTCCCATGCTTCGGCGAGGGGGACCATGTGGTCGATGTCCAGGCCTGACGCCGATGTCACGACGGTGGCGTCGTAGTACGAGAACCAGCTCCCGCCGCTCAGGCGGCAGCCGGACCCGACGGCTGGCGGGTCGACGGCTTCGTGGAGGAGGACTTCGGCGCGGGTGTTGCAGCCGTCGACGGGATTGTCGCCGGTGTTCCAGTGGCGGAACTTGTCGCGGCTGTAGCCGTCACGGATCTCGGTGGCCACGGGCAGGTCGGCCACGGCGTCGGCCAGGGGCAGGGACTGTGCCGCGTGGGCGGGGGCGGAGGTGACAGCGGGTAGGACGGCGAGGACAGCGGCTGCGAGGCCGCGCAGGACAGCTTTGGCCATGTGCCGTTGATAGCCGCGCTGCGGGGGCGCGATCAGCGATTTCCCCGACGCGCCGCCCGTGTGAGTGGAAAGGTCATACCGGAGAAAACGACACGTCTGCGCCCCGTGGCGAGCGCTTGGAGCTATTCGAGCATGCCGAGGTGTCGGTCCGGCCGGCAGCGTGTGCAAGCGGGCAGGCAGGAGGTGAGGAGACGGCGGGCTTCCTCAACGTCGACGGGGCGTCGGCCCTTGCCGGCGCGATGACCCACCATCCGGCGAGCAGCTCCTGAACGGCGAACGCGTCGCATCATCGGCGGCCGTGACCTCCACGACGGCCGGCCCCGGCTCTGCCACATGTGCTTCGTTGATCGGCCATCCTCCGCGACATCCCACACCACCCATGAACGGCGGCAGCCCCCGCCCGCGAGTTGCGGCCGGTGGCTCTTCGCGCGCCCGTCTACGGCACCCATTGTTCTGTGCAGGCGATCCTCCGGTTCACCCACGCTGCGCGCGCCGAGTCCGCCGCCGCATGCCGGCCCCGCTGCACGACGCTGGCTGGGCTGGCAAGCGGGGCCACTGGCTTTGGTGTTCAACGGCAACTCGACAACCTCGGCAACACCCCGCCGACGGCCCAGGCAAGCACGTCCTGACCCGCCGCGATGTCGTCACGCTCGTGATCGACGAGATGGCCGTGCTTGAGGCGCACCCGGAGTTGGTGGTCAGAAGCCCGAGAGCGGCGCTGACTCCCCTGTCTGCGCCAGAACTCAGTTTGCCGTTCCGTATTCGATATACGAGGGCCGATGGGGAGTGATGTAGAGGACGCTGAGGAATGTTCTCGATGTCGGCGGCAGTTCAGACGAGCTGATCGCCTGTCGTCGCGCTCGGGGGGTGGGGGATGTCTCAGGAAGCTCTTGCGGCTTTAGCGGCAGCCGGTGGGATGGCCGTGGTGCAGGCTGCCGGAACGGACGCGTGGCAATCGGTTCGGCAGGCGGTCGCCCGGTTGTTGGGGCGGAACAGTGCGGATCAAGAGGCAGCTGAGCGCACGCGGCTGGACCAGATGCAGGCGGCGCTGGCCGCGGATGAGGAAGTCGTCGGCCACCGGGAACGCTGGGAGGCGATATGGCAGACCCGTCTGGAGATGTCGCTCGAGGCACTCGATGTACAAGCGCGCGCCGTCGCCGCCGCTCAACTGGCTGAGCTGGTTGCGCTGGTGCAGTCCGCCCGCGGCAAGACGCAGGCTTTGCCCGGTGGTGTCGCCGCTGGCAGGGATCTGCAGATATCTGCGCAGGGCGGCTCTGTGGCGGGCGCGGTCGTGCGAGTGGAGGGCGGGGTGAATCTGGCGGGCCCTTTCCCGCACGAGGAGCGGCTGCAGACCTGACCGCGGTGCGCGAGGCCGTCGGATCGCTCGTCGCTCACCACGGTGCGGTGGCCGCCGGTCATCTCGAGGTGGGTCAGCTGGTGATGGCTGTTCCGTCGCGGGCGGCAACGCGGGTCATGACGCTGGCCGCCCCCATGGGTTTGCGTCATCCGGAGCGTCCGTTACGGGGCCGAGCCGGATTGCTCGAGGATCTGCTGCGGCAGTACAGGGGGCGTGGAGATGGCCGGCTGCATGTTCTGCATGGGTTGAGCGGCAGCGGCAAAACGGCTCTGGCACTGGAGCTTGTTCATGCGCTCCAGGCGCGCTTCGGGTCGGCCTTCGGACCGTACGCGTGGTGGATCGACGGCCGGCAGGACGCGCTGTTCGAGGGTGGGATCCGGGCGGTGGCCAGGCGGTTGGGCCTTCCGGGTGACGTGGTCGACGCCGAGGAGGTGGTGGATGTCCTGTGGCAGCGGCTTGGTCAGGCCAAGTGCCCGTGGCTGTTAGTGGTCGATGGGGTGAGGGATCCTTCGGTGCTGAACGGTCCGGGGCGATTGGCTGCTGGAACGGGGTGGATCAGGCCGCACTCGTGTCCGTCCGGACTGGTGCTGATCACCACGTACGACGGAACGACGGACATCTGGGGCTCGGGGGCGGCGCTGCATCCGGTGCTGCCCTTGCCGGAACGGGATGCAGCCCAGGTGCTGTTCGATCACGCTGGGCCGAATGCTGGATCCTGGGGCGGCGCGGTTCGCCTGGCCCGCCGTTTGGGTGGCCTGCCCTTAGCTTTGCGGATGGCGGGAAGCTATCTAGCCGAGGTGATTGCGATGCCGGATGCCTTTCGTGACGCCGACATGCCGGCCGAGTTTGATGCGTTCGTGCGGGCGTTGGACGAACCGGTCGGTCACGGCCTCAACCCTGCGCCGGTCATCGCTGACACGTGGCGCCTTGCTCTCGACATGCTCGAACGTCGAGGCTTCCCGTTTGCTTCGGCCGTCCTGGAGTTGCTGTCGAGTTTCGCTGACGCTCCTATTCCGTATGCGCTCGTCCTGCGTGCTCCGCTCATGGACGGGGAAGCGGGCTTCGAGGGCATCAACGGCAGCGCGGTATGGCGGACCTTGCGCGCACTGGCGGCGCTGAGCCTGATCGACTTCTGCCCTCCTGAAACCGGTGGCCCGCCCGCTGCAGCGTTGGACGGTGTTCTGGCCAGTGTGCGTGTGCACCCGCTGATCAGGGATCTGAGCGGTACCTCGCGCCACCTCCCGCTCACCGTTGCCCTGCTGGGGCTCGCCTGCAGCATCGAGCAGGTCGGCAAGCCCGAGGAACCTGATGCATGGGCTGCGTGGACGTTGCTGGCTCCGCATGCGCTGCGACTGGCGGAGCAGGAAGGCTCATTGGAGGGTGCGCCGCTCCGGGTTCAGGTTGCGGGCGCGGAGGCGGCCGAGCTGGCCGGCCGCTATTTGCAGGCCCGGGGTCTGCCCCGTCAGGCAGGGGCGGTGTTCGAGAGCGTCCTGGGATGGCGTAAGCGCCTGCTGGGGCCCACGGATGCGGAAACCCTCACCGCGCAGCACAATCTCGCAGGAGCCCTGCACGACATGGGCCAACTCGCCCGGGCCGAGGCCGGCTACCGGAACGTGTGGCGGAGCCACTGCGCCGCCCGCGGTGAGTCCTTCCCACACGCGCTCACCGCTCGGCATGAACTCGGGCGTGTATTACATGACATGGGGCACTTGTCGGAGGCTGAGGAGCATCACTCCGCCGTGCTTGCATACCGGCAGCAGTCTCAGGGGAGCGAGCACGGCCACACGCTGTCTGCCAGGCACGAGTTGGCACGAGTGCTGCATGACTTGGGCCGCTGGGAGGAGGCGCGCCACAACTATGCGCGGGTGCTGCAGGCACGGCGTCGCAATCTTGGGGACAACCACCCGCGGACGCTGACCGTGCTGCACAACCTTGCTTGTCTCGCGCAGGACGAAGGGAGGCTGGACAACGCGCTGCCTCAGCTTCGGAGCGTGCATGCCGCCCGGTCGCAGATTCTGGGAAGTACGCACCCGCAGACGCTGTCCACGGCCTTCCGGCTCGGATGCGCTCTGCGCGATGCGGGAGACACACTTCATGCACACGCCCTGCTCCAGCACGTCCACACCGCACTGTCATCGTCTCTGGGAGACGCGCACGCCCACGCACGACGAGCGGCACAGGCCCTGCGAGGTTTTAGCGCAACCCCGGGGTGATGGAAGGCTGCTCGCCCCACGGTGCGTATTTGATGCGGCTGACGGCTGCAAGGAGTGTGGTCAGTGTCTCCACGACGTTGACTGCTCCTGCTTCTTTGAGCCTGCGGGCGTGGCTTTGTTGAGCGGCGACCCCGATGAATTGCACGCCGGCAGCACGTGCGGCCAGCGCATCAGCCAGGGACTCCCCGATGAGCAGGGTGCGTGAGCGATCGCCGCCCAGCCGGCTGGTGGCCAGGAAGATGGCGTGCGGGTGCGGCTTCATCAGCCGTGGGTCGTCGGGGCGGCCGAAAACTCCCAGCTGAGGTGTGCGGCCGTTGTCGGGGTGCAGATGTGTCAGAAACGTCTGCACGGCGGCGGTCGCGTGGTCGGTCACCACGGCCAGGCGCCAGGGTCCTCGGCTGAGCGCGCCCAGAAGCTGAGCCGCGCCGGGCAAAGGCTCCGCCCGGCGTGCTGCCGCGGTCTCATACGTGGTCAGGATGCTGTCGAGCCGGCGGACCTGCTCCGGGGATCCGCTGTCGACGACCGATCGGAGCAGTGCGACAGGATCGGCGCCTCCGTAGGCGTCTGCATCGAGCTGCAGACTGCCGGCGGCTTGGACCAAGTGGCCGGACACCGAACGCACGTTGCCGGCGAACAGCCGGCACAAAATGCCGTCGAAGCTGAACAGGATGGTCTGCGACTGGGTGAAGCACTGACGCAACCACGGCAGTTCCGGCGGCTCACCCGCGGCTGTCTGCTGCTGGAAGTGGCGCAGGCTGTCGTCCACCCAGGGATACAGGGCCTGGTACCAGTGCTTGAAGCTGAGGTAGTGCCGTTGGCCCTCCCGGGATATGTCATACAGACCGGGCCCGGGCTCAAGGGACCTCCTCTCCAGCGGCCGGATGAGTGGGGCCAGTGCGCAGTCTTGCGCCACCGCGGGAGCAATCATGGTCAGCGCTCGCTCCTTTGTATGCGCAAGGTGGAGCTGGCTCAGCGTCTCCCAGCTGGCCGGGGCAAGCTGGGAGCGGAAGAAGGAGTCCAGGCGCCGCGGCAGGCTGGAGATCAGCTGGCTGATGCGCGCCTCCTCGCCTTCCATGCGCCGACGGGCACGCTGCTGTTCCTCGGCAGTGGCACCGTAGAAGGCGGCGGCTGCCTGCAACGCCTGCCGGTGCCGCATCTCCCGCAGGGTCACCACCTCCTGTTTCAAGATGCGTGCCATCGTCGTCGCTGCACGCGTGTAGCAGGCGGCTATTTCTTTGACTGCCTGGTCAGCGGCTTGTGGAGCACTTGTGCGGCCCGGCTGAAGGTGCTCTTCGATGACAGCGGTGAGCGGCCGGCGGAGCGTTTCCAGGCGCTGACGGACTGCCGGCGCGTTGGTCAGATGCCGCTCCAGTGCCCGCATCGACACGCCGAGAGCGACGGCCAGACGCTGGCTGAGCCCGTAGCGGCCTTCGGCGGTCAGCCCGGCCGTCTCCAGTCTGCGATAACTGTGCGGTTTCAGGCCGAGGCTGGCGCACAGATCACTGGCCCGCAGGCCGTTGGCGCGGCGCAGATCGGCCAACTGCCAGGACCTCATGCCGGATTGGTTCGCCAGCTCCAGCGGCGGGATCTCCAGCGCGTCAGCAAGCTGCCGGATGCGCGGGGGATCCGGGATGCGCTGACCGTTCTCGTAGGCGAGGATCTGCGCCTTGGTGGCTCCCACCTTCTCTGCCAGTTCCTCGGCACTCAAAGCTCCTGCCCCAGCGTTTGAGCGGGCCTGGCGTAAGCGGATTCCGGAGAACATGCGGGCCGAACCTCTCGCCATCAACAGGCCCCTCTCGCCTTGGCGCGGTACATTTTACGTGCGTAGCGCCCAGGAGATTGGGGGCCAATTCGCCTTGCCTGCAAGCCCACAAGCAGGACGTGTGCGGCATCAAGGTGCACGGCCCCCTCCCGGGAAGCCCGTCCGGACACCGATATTGGAGTCCGAACAGGTGACGGTCCAGAGGTCGCCGAAAAGTAGGTGGGCCCCGTGGCATTTGCAAATCACTGAACCACGGGACCCGGGCCGGCGACTCACGTCACACGGAGCCTCCCCGGTGCAACGGGGAGGCTCTCCGGCTATACGAGCCCGGTGACGCGACACTGATCGCCGTCCCGCGGGTCCGGTGGATCCGGGGACGCGCGCATCGCCTACCTCCTTCCCTGTGCTGCGGCTGCGGAAGGCCGGGGCCAGCTGACCGGCGGGCCACCTGACCTCGCCTCCCGGCACCCGACGCCCCGGAGGAGGATGACCACGACCCTACCGGGCCGGTTGCCGCACGCTTTTACGGGCACTGCCCCGTCCGGATGCCGCGGACCAACGATCGACAGGCAGTCGCGCTCCCCCGCCGACCGGCCCCACTGGGGGCGATTCAGCTGCAGCGAGCAGGAGTTGCGCAGGCCGTCTGTCCCGGCGATCCGAACGGTGCACCGTGCAGCGAAAGTAGTGAATACAGGCGCATGAGCTGCTCGCGCGCCCACGAGATGATCCTTCACCACCGGACAGGCGCTTCGACGGCAGGCGCGGTCCCGCCACACAGGGGGCCGGGTCGCCGACCGGGCCGGCGCGGCACACCCGCCGACCCGCTCGGCCAGACCACAGTCCCCACCCGCGCGGTCGGGCGCAGCAGCCCCGCACCGCCGATTTGCATGACTGCCGGAGCAAATGGCCAACGGTTCGGATGCCATCCGGGCGGACCATTGTTCACCGCGAGATAGCCGACAGTTCGCGGAAGGCCGGGGTGGCCCTGACGGCAGATCATGATCTGGAATGCCGAACCCGGACTCGGTCGCTCGGACGGCGCACCCGGCCACCGGCTCGAGCCGCGGCATCGAACGTGTTCGCGACAACCCATCAGCCGGCAGACCCCGCTGCGCCAGAGCCGCCGCGGTCGCCTGTGCCGCACCGCTCCCGCCGTACGTGACGCCGACGGCCTCACAGTCCGATCCCGACCGCCCGCGACCTCAGCCCGCCCCATCTGAACGCTGCGGAGCTGCCATACGTCACGCTCTGCGTGAGCCGCGCCGGGTCGGGGACACCGACGCACGCTGCGAGGAGTCTGAGCGTTGGGCAAGCTCACCGCCGACGTACAGCGGACCGGCAAAAGCGTCAACGACCGAGGCTAAAGAGCCGGCGAAAGGAATCTCGTAGCGTCTGCGCCACACCACGCGCACCGCGCACGCCCAGTGAGAACCCGGGAGCCTCAAGTGCCCGCTGTGAATCACCAGAAGCAGCCCGATCCGTCCGACTCCATCGACTTTCTCGTCGGACAGATCTACGCCCAGGGTGCTCCTGTGATTCCGGACCTGCGCAAATGGGTCGACCAGGAGGTCAACGACTCCTTCAACGGGCTCTTCGGCCGATTCAAGGGTGTGCATCGCTTCATCAACCGTCTGCTGAACGAGGCTGAGGCGCGGCGCGCGGCGGCCCTGGAACGTGAAGGTCCCCTCGAGTGGCACCTCGAAGACCTCGAGGAGGTGCTGGGCAATCGAGTGGATGCAGAACTGCGGCGCGTACCCCTGCCCAGGGGGTGGGAGCCGGAGACGAAGCTCAAGGCGATCATGCAGGCCCTGAACTACGTCGACCGGGGCGGTCTTTCGGACCAGCAGCGCAAGTACTTCCACCTGGAGTGCATCGCGGCTCTCTCGAGGGAGAGGTGCGCTGCCCTCATGGGCGGCATCGCGGAAGGCACGGTCGCTGTGTACGCGAGTACCAGCTGGAAGGAGATGGAGGACAACGGCGAGGACATCGAAGCACTCGCGTGGTTCGTCCAGCGAATCGGGGGACGGTGCCCGCGGGAGGCTCCAAGTGACGACTTCGACGAGTCGGACACCGGCGACTCAGAGACCGATGGAGGAGACGAGTGAAGAGGATCAAAGGATGAGCAGCACCCTCGAGTGCAGCGTCATCGACGACAAGGAGGACGCCCCTATGGGCCAGCTCAAGCCGCGTGAGACGCACACCGACGACAACCACCGATCCGCCTCCCTGGGCCTCCTTCCTGTTTCCAGCGCCAACCGCCGCGCCAACAGGGCGAAGACGCACCGCAGAATCGCTGCTGTACCTGACCGGGCGGTGTCCGCCACAGCCGTGACGACCTTCCTGGTCGGATCTGCTTCACTCATCAGCACGTGGGGCATGAAGGCCGCCGTCCTCTTCCAGGCGACGGCCCTGATCGCGGCCGCCTACCAGGCTACGAACGACGTACGTAAGTCCGTACTGCGCAAGGACGCGGCCTGGAGGGAGCGGCACCCGTTCATCTCGTGGCTCGTAAGGCGGCATCCGCTCGACTAGTTGGAACCGCCCAGCGCCCTCCAAAACCGCAAGCCATGGACAGAGCGCTGAACGGTCCTGGTCCGCCCTCCCGCATACTCGAAGGAAGAACCCATGACCTCAGTGTCGCCACCATCGGCTCCGCGCAGCGCCGATGACCAGAAGTTTCAACAAGCGGCTGCCAATTGCACGCCCCACGTGCACAAAATGGGCGTTCTATTCGAAATGGTGTGCACTCATTGGCACGCTCCCTCGATACCCCGCCACGGTCCAGGCATAACCGCCTGATCCTTGTATTTGGTGGGCCCGGGAGCGGAAGAACTCCCGGGCCACCAGCACAACACCCGCAGACGCAGTGATCAGCTGTGAAGCGTCGTGCGGGACCTGGGGCCCTCGCCGCGCTCAACGTGCCCGCCCTGCCGGAGGGCAGCCGCCGCGTGGGGCCTGCTTCGCCGGCGCGCACGGCCATGCCCACCGCGCTTGCAGCCGTCCGCCGGCAACGCATGACCTGCGGGTACGTGGCTCAGGCCACCGACAGTCGTGAGCGTGGGTTCACTGGGGCATCGACCATGCCGGTCTCGCAATAGGCAGGTTCTGCAGAGCATCTCGGCCACGGAGCACAGACGTACTCAGGTGTCTTCCGTACTATCTGCAGGACACGACTCTGTGCGTCAGTAACTGCTAGTGCCTGCACGCCACCAGGCAGAAAAGCACACACGTTAGATTTCGCACACGCCGCGAGCCCGCCATCCGCCGGCCGCGGCACCCAGGAAAGGTGTGAGCATCATGTCCGAAAACACAGCCGAAGCCACCGAGTTGACCTCACAGTACAGCGCACAGGTGGCCGGCGACCTTGAGCGTAACCTCAAGGAGCAAGAACGCCTCAGCGGTGAAATCGAAGCGCTCCAGGCCCAGTTGGCCGCACTGCAGCACGACCGCACGGTCCTGGGGAACATCCAGCAGGCGCTCGGCCTTCCGACGGCCCTCACACCGGCAGCGGAACCGGCCGCACCCGTCCCTCCTCCCCGCAAGAAAGCAGCGGGCGCGGCCAAGCAGACGAAGGACAAGAAGACCAGCACCGGGACTCGGAAGCGGGCCGGCAAGAAGAGCCCGGCCACGCCGGCCGCCTCGTCGTCTTCGTCACCCACACTCGTCGTCCTCCTGCGCGAGCACCTGGCGGGCCAGCGCGAGCCGCGCTCTGCCGCCGAAATCACCGCGGCTTTGGAACAGCGGCATCCCGATCGCACCATCAAGACAACCGTCGTACGTACCACGCTCGAAGGGCTGGTGGCCAAGAACCAGGCCCAGCGCAGCAGGCAGGGCAGGTCCGTCTTCTACACCGCCCCCGCACCCGAGCAGACGGGCGCACCCCAGGCCGAGACACAGCCGGAAGAAGCCACCAGCTAGGAAGTCTGTGATGCCCGGGAGTTCACTCAAGGCCGGACTGAGGAGCTCGCCCTTGGGCGCCGAGGAACCACAGCGGTGAGCAGGGTAGATGCCCGGCGCGTACTTCGGGGCATGAGGACGCGGCGAGTATGCCTGTTCCTCTATGCCTGTTCCTCGCGCCGATCCAGCACGCGCCCGCGGCTGTGCTGTCTGCCGTGAGTGGGGACGTGTGATCACTGGCCGGGGCAGCTACGAACTGTGCCCGAAGTGCCGGACAGGCACAGAGGAAGACGAGCCTGCCTCGGGCGAGACACATGAGGGACGGCCTCGCCTTGATGAACGTGTGGCAGCACTCGGTCCTGCAGATCATCGACGCGCGGTAGAAGGCCCTGGATCCCAGGCCGGCCCGCGCTCCGGCACGATGACGGGGCGGCTCAAGGTGGCGCTGAGCCGCCCCGTGTTCGTCCTGCCCCACCACTCGCCAGCTCCCGCACCACGCGCACCAACACTCTGACCAGGTCTGAGACCTACAGGCCAAGGTCGAGGAGACCCATTGGGCCTCACGCACGGCAATTTTGCCGCCCCGATGTCCTGAGGCAGGTGTGGAGAAGCCCCGTGGACAGACGAGGCGCCGACCAGTGTCGCTGCGCCCCTGCGCGCTCCCTCGGCCGGGTGAATGCAGACTCTGCGGAGAACCACGCCATGCATGAACACGTACTGATCAGACATGGATCCGATCCAAGAAGCGCATGTGGCCGAACCCGGCCAAATCATCATCGAGGTGGCCGGCCTGGACGACGAGACGGTGTTCGCCTTTCAGCGGGCAATCGCAGGCAGGTGGGCCACCGCCGTCTCCGACCGCACCTTCCGCGATCCCGGGCAGCCTGGCGTACGACTGCGGCTGTACGCCGATCTGCGCCAGGTCCTCGCCCGTGCCTCCCCGCCGCAGGATTCCCTGTCCCCGCGCGCTGGATGAGGCGTGACCCATCACCACGGGAAGAGTGACGGACCAGTCTGAACTCCACAGCGCCCCGGGCGCCGGGTGATGGCGCCCTCACGCTGCCAACCTCCTCGATTCGGGGAACAACTGCCACAGCGTCGCCGTATGCTCGTCGGGAAATTGCGAGGGGGCAGGGGGCCACGATGCAGATCCTGATCAGGTGTGTCGCGGAAGAGGACGGCGACGACGTCTCGTCCGAACTGTTCGACTGGCTTGTGGACGACGCCGACGCGCGTAAACACGCCACACCCGAACTGCTGCCCGACACACCCGAGCCCGATCAGCTGGGCACCGTGGCGATCATTCAGCTGGTCCTGAGCGGCGCATTCAGCGCTACCTCCCTTGGAGTCGTGATCGCGCAGTGGCGCGAACAGCGGCGCATCGCCGCCGCCCCGAAGATCACCGTGACCGTGGAGAAGGACGGCAAACAGTTCGCGGTGACTGGCTCGGATACGGGTGAGATCCAACGCAAGCTCGACGAGCTGGACGCGGCCTGATCCGACCATGCGATCGTTGCGCCCGGACGAGTCCCGTGCGGTGCTGATCGGGGTCGCGGAGTACCCGGATGGCGGAGCCTTCGACAGCGTCGAGGGAGCCCCGTACAACGTGCTGCGCCTCAAAGACCTCCTCACCGATCCCGCCTATGCGGGTTTTCATCGCAAGCATGAGTACACGCGCACGATGCTCAACCCGCACACAGCCGAAGGCATCCGCGTTGCGGTCAAACGCGCGGCCGAGCAGGCAACCGATGTCCTGTTCGTGTACTACGTCGGGCATGGCTCACGCGTGGGCGCGGAACGCGAGCTGTATCTCACGACCTGCACCACCGCCAGCGGCGAGTCGGCCGAGACCACCGGACTGCGCTACACGGTGCTACGGGGCCTGTTGCGTGCGGCCCGCGCCCGTGTCGTCGTGCTGGTCCTCGACTGCTGCTTCAGCGGCATCGCGACGAAGGTGCTCGGCGACCAGGCGCCGGCCGAGGAGGCGATGGCCGAGGACGAACTGCTCGACCAGGCCAAGGTTGCCGAGGACGTCGACGAGGGTCTCCTCGACGGCATCTGCGTCCTGGCATCGAGCGGGCCCACACAGACATCAGAGGCTTCCGACAAAGCCTCGGCAACCAACTACACCGCATTTACCGGCCACCTTGTCACAGTGCTGGAGAAGGGGGACGGGGACACCTCTCCCCTACTGCTTGGTGAACTGTTTCGCCGCACAGAAAAGCGTATGGGCAGGTTCAATGTCGGGCACCAGCCCCTGATGGCCACCGTCGGGACGGCCGGCAATCTCGTGATGCGTCAGGCAGCTGCGCCGCCACCGGAGGCGGTGCCTGCGCCGGTACCGGCTCCAAAGGCTCCCACGGGGTCGGCGCACATCGTGGCGGGTGCCCAGCCCCAAGCAGCGCTTCCACCGTTGCTCAGCTGGCTCCCGGACGGAACCTTTCAGGTCCACGACCGTGAGTACGCGGACCAAGTCATCGACATACTCCGGCGCTCCGTGTGGCCACCTCACCACCACAGCACACCGGCGGAAACGGACTCCGCGCAGGAGGGCAAGCACGATGGGCACTAGTCCGCCCTCCACCATGGAACTTCTGGAGACGGTACGCCGTCTGGCCGCCAAGTCCCCCGACCAATACGCACAGTGGGCGGACCTTGCGCTGCTGGCCAGCAGTCAGTGGCGTGCGGCTGGGGAACTGAGAAAAGCATTGTCCTGTGCCCAAGAGGCGGTGCACGCCTGTCGGCTGGCAGTCTCGGCAGACGACGAAGGTGGCCATGAAGTGCGCCTTTCGCAAGCCCTGTTGGCTCTCGGTCATGGCCTGACCGCGTTGGATTCGCCCGACGAGGCGCTGGACATCTTCGACGAAGCCCGGGCCATCGCCGCAGAGCAGACGGCCAAGAGCCCCGGTTCTGCCGGTGCCTTGCCGGTAATGGCGGACGCCTTGAACGCGCAGGCCGGCCTGGTCGCGGAGCTGGGCAACCTCGCAGAAGCGCTGCACCTCGCACACCAGGCAGTCACCGCCTACGAGAGGCTCAACGAAGTTCATGGCCGCGGGCCGACGCAGACGTTACTGCTCGCCAAGGGCCTGAACAGCCGCGCGGTCATCGCTGCCGCGAGCGGCGACTACGACACGGCAACAACGGACATGGAGCGGGCCGTCGGCCTCTACCGCGAGGCGATCGCCTCGGGAGCGCGCAACGGCGAGGCACTGCTGAGCCGGGCCCTGCACGCCCAGAACGCCATCCAGAAGGAGCGCGGAACAGGCCCGGTGCACGACGCCGTCCAGGGCTCGTACGCCTACCTGGCCGCCGCGCGCCACGATCCTCGTGTCCTCGCAACCGACTTGGGCACCTCGTCCAGCAGTGTGTTTCTGACGGGCTTCGGTCCACGGGAAGAGGCCGATGCACGGCCCGGGCCCGCACCGGAGAACTCCACCATGGAAGGAACCGGAGCAGTGGGGCTGGAACGCAATACCTATGTGGAGCTGGCCACGGCCATCGAGGCAGTGCGCCAGGAACTGCGGCGCACCGCCGCGCATTCGGACGATCTCAGGTTCGAAGTCGGCCCGATTGAACTGGAATTCGGTGTCGAGCTGCGGCAGGACCCGGGCAGCAGGGCAGGAGTCCGCGTCATGGTCCTCACCGGCGGTCCCGACCAGGCCGCCGGTGCGGCACAGCACCGCATCCGGCTTGAACTGACGCCGCAGTCACTCAGCGGAGAGGCCTTGCTGATCGGAGACGACGTCGCCCGTCCCAGGTATGACGGGTGACCTTCAGGCATCTGTTCGGCGATGCCCGGACGCTCAGCGCCTTCCCGGTAGTGAAGCGGGCCGGCGGCGGGGCAGCGTGACGCTTCAATGCGGAGTTGCCTTGAGAACCTGCAGGGAAGTGCCGGCCCTGGCGACGGCTGGTGCAGGCCTTGCATCGGGCGCACGAGTCAGCTCATAGGCCGCGGCAGCGACGGCACACTGGCCTGATCGACGGACCGCAGCGGGGCGGGATGAGTATCATCGACAACCAGGCGATCGGCGCGGGCGCGACCGACACGAAGAAGATCCCGCTGCAGTCCGGTGCGGGCACTGTCAGCTCCGCCGATGGGTCCGATAGGTAGGGGGCCTCATTATGGGGAACGCCGACGGGCGACAGGATCCTCCGGTCAACAACGGCGTCGTAATCAGCGGTGGTAACAACTACGTGGTCAGCCAGGCTGCGGGGCACGCCCAGGCCTTCATCGACCGAGTCTCCAATCAGCCGCAGGACGCCGAGCTTCTGGCCGAACTCCTCCTGCACGTCGAGCAGTTGCTGGAGCAGTACTACCCGGCACTCGCCGACCCCGGGACCCCCGCCCGGGACCTGCTGCGCCGCCTGCGTGAGGAACTCGAAGAGGCGGAACCGCGGCCCGCAGTTTTGTGGCGCATCCTGGACTGGCTGAACCAGTACGTCCAGCCGGTGACTCCGCTCGTCGTGGCGGTCGGCCAGCTCGCCGAATCGGTGCACAACCTTCTCCGAACAAGCGGTAAAGGTTCGGAGCCGACTCAGCCGCCGCTGCCAGTGAGCCCGAGCGAGCCACCTGCGGAGGATTCCCTGGAGATGGATGAACCGGCGAGCAGGACGGCCGAGCCAGAGGTAGCCCCGCTGCCGATCACGATCTTCCTGGCAGACGAAGCACCGCACCGCGACGTCCAGGCCGCGGTGGAGGAACTTCTGGCAACGGCTGGGCTGGAAGTCCTCGACCGCGAAGACCCTGTCGTCGGGTCCTGGTTCCGCCGGATGAGGGCCACCGTCTCACGCGCCGCGCGATCCCAGGTCGTGCGCGAGAGTGCCCTGACTGCCGCGCACATCGCTGACGCACGCCTGATTCTGGCCCAGGACGCGACCATCACCGCGACCATGATGACGAACGTGGGACCGGTCCTCACTGCCCTGCAGCCGACCAAGGATGCGGTCGTGCGCATTGGCGCGGTGCTCATCGTTAAAGTCGACTGGGAGGTCAGAGTCCTTCAGCTCACTGCCGCCCAACAGGCAATCTTGGATCACCAGCCGCACCTCGCTACTTCACCGCGTGACGTGATCGGCGCCATCGGCCTCCTGGCCGCATCGGACGGCCGAACGGCACCGGAACCAGCCCCACAGACAGCCGTGGACCGCTAGCCGGGGCAGACGCCTACCAGGCGCTGGAGGGCCTCCAACAGCACCTTCAGTTCTGGGCGCTTTGGGCCAGCAAGCAACGTACCGCGGTCGAGTGATCAAGCTCGTGTCACGTCACCGCCGAACCGGCATAGTTCAAAGAAGCCTGCGCCCGATACCAGGCCCGGCCCTGGTGGGTCTCGGCGTCGATCACGACGGTGCCGTAGACGTGGCCGCGCTGCCGGCCAACGGCCGGCCCGTCTCGAAGTGCGGCCCTCATGCCGAGGGCCGGGGCGGCGCTGTCCTTGGCCCGGCACCTCTCCCCGGCCGCCGCGGTACGACGTCCGGCGCCGTGGGGGAGCATCCGGGGGTGTCGCTCATTCCAAAGGGAGCAATTGTCAAAAGTTGTGGATCAGTGGCCGCTCACACGGTCTCGTGGCTCAGATGGATGAGTCCTTCGATGGAGCCCAGCCGGGCTTGTAGGGCCGGGCCCGTGGTCGGGGTGGTGGTGAGCAACAGCACCTGAACTTCGGGGTGTTCTGGAGCGTAGAGGCCGTCTTCGCCGTCGTCGCCGGGGATCGGGTTGGGCTGGATCTCGATCCGTCCGTTGGGGCTGCTGGCGCGATGGTAGACGCCCCGGTAATCGCTGTCGCGCTCGGTGAAGACCAGCCCGAGGCAGTCACTGACAAGCCGGACCAGCTCGCCGGCGGTGTGGGTGCGGGTGCCGTAGGTGTGGTGGTCGCTCATGGTGCACCAGACCTTATGCCGCGACAGTGGCAGGGCGCTCGATCAATTGTCCGCGCGCCGTTCGTGGGCTGTGCCGGACGGCACCTGAGCGACGACGAACGCACGAGCGTGCCCGAGAGCATTAACCGCGTCCGGGCGACGCTTGTCAGGCTTCGACGTTGATGCCGTAATCAGTGGCAAGGCCCGCGAGGCCGGTGTCGTAGCCCTGTCCGACGCCGCGGGCTTTCCAGCCGTTCGTATGGCGGTAGAGCTCCACCGCGATGGTGACGGTCTCGCGGGGCTGGGTGATGTCTGCGTGCCACCGGGTGTGCTGGTCCGGCACCCAACTGGCCTTCGCGCCGGGACCGTTCTCCTCGGGTACGTGGAGCATCGCTGGCGTTCTGAGCTGGAGGACGTCGCCCGTGATCATCACCGCTTCAGTTGAGGTGAGACACACCGGCGGGCGCGGCCTGGTCGTACAGTGGGCGCCTTGCCTGGTACTTCCTTCAGTGCCTGACGACCGCGCTCTCCGTGGAACCCCTGCCCGTGACTCGCGTCCTGTTGATCGAGGACGATCCGGCCGTGCGCCGCGGTGTCGTCCTGGGCCTGGCCCGCCATGGGCACGAGACCGAGGCGGTCGCCACCGGTGAGGACGGGCTGGAGGCGCTGGCGGCCTTCAAGCCCGACCTCGTGCTGCTCGATCTGATGCTGCCGGGCATGAGCGGTTTGGAGGTGTGCCAGCGCATCCGGGAGACCAGCCGCCTGCCGATCGTGATCCTGTCCGCGCGCGGCGACGACTCAGCACCGCCCTGCGCGACGCGGCGGAGAACGGCGACACCGCCTTCTACGAGCGCGTGGAGCACACCGGTGAACCACGGCTGCTCATCGGTATGCCGGTGCGTCACGCCGGCCGGAGCGAGGCGGCGGGCAAGCCGTCGGGGCTCGTCGTCTACGCGGTTGTATCGCTACGCGGCGAGCGGGCCGACATCTCCGCGCTGATCACCGCGGCCTGGGCGGGAGCCGTCCCCGCGCTCGCCCTCGCCGTCGTCCCCGCCCTGTTCGCGGCCCGACGGGCGCTGCGTCCGGTACGCCGGCTGGGTACGGCGGCCGAGAAGATCACCTCGGGTGCCCTGGACACCCGTGTGGACGTCGTCGGCAAGGACGAACTCGCCGCGCTGACAGGCAAGTTCAACATGATGGCCGCCGCGTTGGAACGGGACGACGCCGAGCTGCGGCGGATGGAGGCGAACGCCCGCCGGGTTCGCGGCCGACGTCTCGCACGAACTGCGCACCCCGCTCGCCGCGATGTCCGCCGTCACCGACGCCCTCGACGAGGACCCGCTCCGGCACGTTGCCCCCGGACACCGCCGAGGCGGTCCTCCTTGTCAGCGACGAGACCCGCAAGCTGGCCGGCATGGTCGAGGACCTGCCGTGCGTCCGGGCGAGCGCGGCGTCAGGTGGTCCGGTGCTGCCGGGTCTTCGCGGCGGCGTACTGCGCGGCCAGGACCCGGAGGGTGGCGGCGGTCGGAGGGTGTGCCCCGTCGTGCAGGAGGGAGCTTCCTTTTCGGCGCACGGCCTGCAGTTGCAGGTCCTGTACGCAGATCAGGGCCCGCAGGAACGGCCGGTACGGCCGTTGGACCAGTTCGGGCAGTTCCCGGCACGCGCGGAGCGCGGCCTCGGCGAGATCGGCCTGTGTGCCCAGAAGCCGCTCCAGGGCGGGATGGCACCTCGCGGGCCTGGTGTGCAGGTCGGCGGGGGTTAGCCCGTGGCGGGCCAGTTCGTCTCGCGCGATGCCGATGCGGCCCTGCCTGGTGTCCTCGGGCAGGTCGGCGAGGAAGTCGGAGCGCTGCCATCCCTCGATCAGTGCCCGGCATCCCTGGCGGAATCCCTCGTCCTTGCCGCTTTCGGGGGCCGGTGCGATCAGTGATGCGGTGAGCATGAGGGCGGGCAGTGCGTAGCTGTCGATGTAGGCCTGGAAGTCGGCCTCGGTGTCGAAGCCGGTGAAGTCGGCTTCGGTCGGCGCCCCGTTGAGGAAGTCGTGCACGCGTGTGGTCAGGTGCGGGCCGTGCCGGCGAGCGGTGTCGGCGAGGGTCTGGAGCAAGGCGGCGTCAGAAGTTCCGGGGCCGGGGGCGGGGGCGCTGCCGTCGGTGTCGAGTGCCGCTCTGACCTGGCGGTCCCATGCGCTGAGCGTTTTGTGGCGGGTGCCCGGATCGCCGGTGTCGATCCGGTCGTCGGTTGCGTGCATGAAGGCGACCATGGCGACAACGGACGGCAGGAGCCGCGCCGGGAGCAGCAGCCGGGCGGCGAGGTAGGGGTGGAACGCGTACGTGCGGACCTGCTCGCGCTGGGTGCCGTAGGCGCGCCGCAGGGTCGGGTCGGTGATGCCGGCCTCGTTCAGGGCGGCGGACCATCGGGGCACTGTTCTCCTTGAGTTGATCGTCCTGGGGCGGGTCCGAAGCCGTCTGCGGACGTGCAGCTGTCAGGTGGCGGGCCCTGCCGGCAGTGCGGGCTGCGCCCCGGCCAACTCGCCTGCACAGCGTGACTCCTCCCCCCGGATGAATCCGGGGGGCTTCTCCTGTCGGTGGCTATGCCACGTCGGGAGGGACCAGCCCGGCCCTGAGTGCGACGTTCCAGGCGCCCACGCGGTCGGCGTGGTCGATGTGCTGGCAGGAGGTGCACTGGAACCTTTCGCCGTCGCGGTTCTGCGCGTCCACGTGCCCGCACTTGGGGCAGGTACGCGAGGTGTTGCGGGGGTCCACCGGGATCAATACACGAGCGGCGCTTTCAGCCTTCTGCGCGAGGATGCCCAGGAACACCCCCCAACCCGCGTCAAGAATGCTGCGGTTGAGTCCGGCCTTCGAGGCGGCGCCGTTCGGAAGGTATGCGCCGGGGGTCTCGGGGTCGGGCTTCGGCTTGAGGGTGCGAACCATGTTCGCGATGCTCAGCCGCTCGTGCGCGATGTGGTCGTAGTCGCGGACCAGGCAGAGCGCGGTTTTGTGTGCGTGGTCCAGGCGTTGGCGGCGGACCTTTCGGTGCAGCTTGGCGACCTTCTCCACTGCCCGGCGGTGCTTGGTGGTGCAGGGTCCGCGCCCTCGCCGAGGGAACGCTTTGAGGGCGCGCTGAGCCTCGGCGAGGGTGTCGGCGTTGCGCTTGCCGTGTCGGGGGTTTTCGACGTGCGTGCCCTCGGAGGTGGTGAGGAAGTGCGTGATGCCCATGTCGATGCCGGTCACGGCGCCCGTGGCGTGAAGCGGTTCGGCGGGGATGTTGTCGCAGGCAAGGATGACGTACCACCGTCGTCCCTCGCGCTTGATGCTGACGGTCTTGACGCGGCCCTTCACGGGCCGGTGCTGGTGCAGGCGGACGTGTCCGATGCCTTGCAGGCGCACGCGGGTGACGGCCTCGTGCGGGGTGGAGTTCCAGCGGCAGCCGTCGCCATCCTTGGGGAACACCACGGTTTCGAACCAGTTCACGCCCCGGAACCGGGGATAGCCGGGCTTCTTGCCGGCCTTCACACGCCGGAAGAACGCTTGGAACGCCGTGTCCAGACGGCGAAGCGTGGCCTGCTGGGAGGAGAACGACCAGCGGCCCTGACGCTCCGGGTCGAAAGTGCGGATCTCCGTCAGCTGCGCGGACTGCTGCCCATACTTGACGCTGGTCTTCGAGGCGTGCCGGTAGGCGTCGCGGCGTTCCTGCAAGGCGCCGTTGTACAGCGAGCAATGATCAGCCAGCATCTCGCCCAGCGCCTGGATCTGGCGGACAGTGGGGCGAAGGAGGAACTTGTAGGCGCGTATCAAGCCTGTCCCTCCTTCTGCTTCTTCGTCCACGGCCGTTCCCACTGGGTGTCGATGTACTCCTCCACCGTGTCCGCGCCGACCGAGGCGACGAAGAACGACCGCGGGGACACCCGCCCATGAAACAGGAACGCCTCCGAGGGCCAGGAACGCGGCCTCACAGCAGCAACTGCGGTGAGCGCCATGCAGTCGAGCACGGCATCAGCAGGCTGCACAGCCACTGGACTGCGGCGATTCGTTACCTGGAACGGACCGGTGTGCTGTGAGGCCGTTGCTGCAGCGGTCAACAGCGGATGACTGCAGCCAATAACTCAAGGACCCTCACACGCGGTCCAGCACGATTTCATCGTCCTCGGCGAGCCGGCGCCAGAAGGTTCCCTCTGTTTCGTGGACAGCGGCGGTTGCTTCGACCGCGTCTTCCGTTTCCAAGATCAGCTGCCAGTCCTCGTCTCGGGGATGTGCTCTCACGGTCCCGTACACGCGATACACGCCTCACCTCCTCGTCCACGGCCCACAGCATGACGCACCGGCAAAGCCCCGACACCGACTTCGCGCACACGCCCGTCGCCCACGCCCTCACCATGATCGGCAACGTCGAACAGCCCCGGCCGGGCGACACCCTGCGCATCGCCCTTCCCACCGTCTGAACCCGCGGCAACACCGCACCAACCCACCCGAGCCCCGGCCGCTGCCGAGGCTTGCCCCTGCCCCCGCACCGTCTGGCAACCGCAGGGCACAGCCCTCAGCGAAGACGCCGACCCAACCTAGCGTCAACCACCGTCACCGAGGCCACCCGCACCACACCAGCCCAGCCTCACACACGAACCCACCCGTGGTTCCGGGGAGCAGAGGGTGAGGGAGGCAGGACCGGCCCTGCACGTGGCGGCAACATGCCTGCGGGTGCGGGGAGCAGGCGGAATCCAATTCTGTGTGGTGCGGGGTCACAGCCACCGCGGTCAGCGTAGTCAGACGGCAGGCGCTGCCTGACCGGCCTTCCAGACGAGTGTCAGCAGGATCTTGGTGCCCTTCAACCAGGACGGTCCCTCGAAGACTTGGTGCGCCCGGAAGACGTACGGCTCATCGACAGGCTCATCCACCTCCTCGGCGAAGGGCGAGGACAGCTCGCACCAGGCGTCGTACACCTGCAGCGCCCGCTCGCGCGTGTAGGCATCGCCATTCAGGTCGACGACCGGGAGGCTGCCCTTCAGGACGCCGTGGCGGGCGATCGTCCATTCCAGAGGGTCGAGGCCGGTCTTCTCCGTGTGATCGAGCAGGCGGCGGAGGAGGCGATGGCTGGCGCGCATCTGGGCACGGGCTAAGTCCAGGCGGCGCTGGCGGGAGTTGATGTCGTCGGTCACCAAGTCCGCTTAGCCGCGCGGATGCGGCGCCCGGGCAGAGTCAGCGGCGGCCGCCCGCGTCATAACGAGGCGCAGGCAGGCCGGGCAGGAGAAGCGGTTGAAGGAGTCGATCCAGCCGCTCGACTACCACCTCGGGCTGATCGGCATGCTGGAGCGGACATCGCTCGAGCAGATCGCAGACCATCTGCAGGACCGCATCTGTTGCGTCTGGGGCAGCCGGCGTGTCGAGCTGAGCCTGTACGCGATGCGGTTCACCGGCAAGGCAGTCGCTCTCGGCGGGGCGCAGCAGATGTGGTGGACGGCCCGCCGGGCCGTCAACGCATTCCTCTCCGGCATCTGAGCGTGCCGGCGCACGCCCGGCCGGCCTCGCACCAGGCCCCCCCGGGGGGCGGCACGCCCTGGGGGCTGCGATCCGGGGCTGCCCCAGCAGCCCCGCAGGCGGCGTGCTGTTCCAGGCACGGGAAAGGGGCACGGAAAGGGGGCCGGGGTTCTCTCGTCAGCGGCATTGCCGGCCCTGGGCCGCTTGGGCTTCAGGCACGCGCCGCTGCCGTCCCGGCGAGGGGAGGTGAGCGGTCCCCAGGGGGAGGTGAGCGGTCCCCCGAGGGGAGGTGAGCCAGGGGGCGGCCGCGGCGTCCCGGCGTGAGCATGCCGCCCTGGAGGCCTGCGGCCCTGCGGCTCTCTCGCCGTGGCCGCACCGGCCGCCGGCCCGGAACGGCGCGCGGCCCCGTCCGGCCCTGGCGCGAGGGCCCGCCCTGGCCCTTGCGCGGCGGCCGCGCCACCGGCTGCGGTCCCGGCCGCCCGGCGCTGAAGGCTGAAGCAGGACACAGCCCACAAGGCCGGGCGGCGGATTATCCATCGTGCGGAGCTTTGTCAATGCACGACACGCGAGCAGAAGTGTGAAGGAGTGTCAGCCCGGGGGTGGCGAGTCCCCCGGGCGGCCCAATGGAGCGTCAAGTCACTTCCAGTGCCGCATTTCTGACAGGACGTCATAGCCGTGTTCCCGGGCTTTCGGACGCCCAATCGGCCCTCTCCCGCAGCCTCCGGACATTTCTGAAGTGGCGACAGAATTCGGCATCAGTATGTTCATTCACAGTCGGCCGGCTCAGCCGACACTCCGGAGAGATGGAGAAACTGAATGCCCGTGAGAAGGAGAGTGGGAATGCGTACACGCACCGTTGTCGCGATCGCAGCGTCGGTGGTCGTCACCGTCCTTGCTGCAACCGGCGTGAACTACGCCGCCGCTTCCAGCCCCGCCCCGAAGGCGGCCCCGCAGGTACAGGAGGAGGCCCCCGCCTACGTCCCCCAGGGAGGCGACGGCCAGACGCACTACAACGACCGCGACGACCGCAACGACGACCGTGGACGGGTCTTCGTCAACGAGCGGACGTTCTCCGTCGAGCCGGGCGTGTGCACCGCCGTGATCAGCAGTCCCGCGACCAGCTTCAACGTCCTGAACGAAAGCGACAGGACGATCGAATTCTTCAACGGGATCACCTGCGACAACGGCTCCGCAATCTCGAGAATCGGGCCCGGGAACTCCAACAGCTCCATCCCCGGCACGACGGTGCTCGACGGGGCCACGGTGCCGTTCGCACTGGTCGGCAGCTTCCGGGCCATCGACAACAAGCGTTACTGACCCCTACACCGGCAGACGCAGCGGCGAGAGCGACAAGGCTGCCAGTACGGCATTGGCCCGGCCCTCCGTAATAGGGCCGGGCCATTCCTATCGGGCAGAGTGGCCGACGGCGACGCGATCCCTGGTCCTCCGGCCGGACTTCTGTACTTCTGCGGCCCCGCCAGAGCGGCGACTCGACCGCTCGACGACTCCGCGGCCCGGCGGGGGCCGGCAGGGCGGGGTGTGAGACAAGCGGAGCGGTCCTGGATGGGCCGTCCCGCCGGCGGATGCCGCGCCGCATGCAACGGCAGCGCCGGGCACCCGCCGGGCGACGGCGCCGCCTTCAGGACCGGTTCCCCCGGCCCGCCCCATGCCCCCGGCCCGACCGGGCCAGGCACGCGGCCGCGTCGGCGAAAGGCGCCCCCCTTGTCCCGCACACGTGCCAGCGGTGCGGGAACCGCGCGCCCGCCGGCCCCGACGGGCAGGGGGTCCGGCTGCATCCCGTCCCGGGGGCGGTACACCGCACGACGGGAGGCGACTGCGACCCCGGCCAGGACCGAGGCGTGCCACCCGCGTCCTACGCCCCGGCCCCCACGCCGAGCCCCCAGACGGGCCCCGTGAACTGCAAGAGCCTGCGCCGCCATCCCGGCCCACCGGGCCCCCGCTGGCGAGGACCCGTCGCCCTACGCCCCGTCATACGTGTGTGTGCCGCAGTGGCGGCAGGCCGGCCAGCGGCCGGTGGACCCTGCACCGGCCGCTCACCGACACCGGCCGGTCCGCCCCCCCACACGCTCGGAGCACGGCACACGGACCGCGCCGAACCGACGGCTCCCGGCCGTCCGACCTCCTCGGCCACCCTGCTCAACACGACACGGGCACGACACGGACACGAGCACGACACAGACACCGCAAGCGGCACCGGCAGCGCAGCGGAAACGGAAACGGCAGCAGCAGCGGAAACAGAACCGGGCGCACCGCCGCGCCGGCGCGCTGATGAGGCGGCGAAAGGCGTGAACGTCGGCTCCTGCCTCCTGCGGCCCGCCCCGCGAGCGACTGGCCCCGGGCCGGCATCACCCCGGCGCCGGAACGGCCGGCACAAGAGGACCGCCGCCCTGCCCCCGCGGGCACCACCTACCGCGTCGCCGCCACGCCCGCCCCGCGCAGCATCGCGCCAAGGTCCGGGCCGCCGGCCCAGCGCAGCGGCGCAGCCGGCGCACGGCCGAGCAGCCCGGGCCCGCCGCTCCC
>NZ_JBHSKM010000049.1:0-5939 GCF_042657965.1 Streptomyces coerulescens | reverse complement strand
CCCCCCCCCCCCCGAAGCCACCGCTCCACAAACCCGCCCGCTCCTCCTGGCCCGCCCCCTACACGCAGAGGCGGCCGCCCACCGCGGGACACATGCGAGGCGCGGGCCCGCGCATACGCGGAGGTTCTTGCGCCTCACCGCGGTCACGGCGCCGCTTCCCGGCCCGCTCCCCCACCGGCGCGCCCCGCCGCAACGCCGAACGCACCGCCCCCGGCCGGTGCGCGCCCCCCCGGGGGGCGGTGGCAGCGCGACGCGCGAGGCCGGGGTCCTTGACATGCAGTCAGAGGCCGAACGCGCAGGCGGTGTCAACGTCCGACACGCCCCCGGCGCACCGACAGGGTGAACACCGCCCCCCGCATTCACCGACCCGGCCTAAACCGCTCGCCAAGCTGCCCGCCACAACCACATTTTGATGGCACGTCAGAGGGACGCTGGATGGCCGTCAAGAGCCCCCGCATACGTCCGGATGGCCGCTTCGCGTCACACCTTAGAGATCTTCGAGATGCCGTCAGAAAACGCCCTCAGTAGGTTCATTTCCAGATCGGCACAACAGCCGATTTCCCCCGAACAAGGAGAAGACGGAATGCAGAAGCGTACCGCCGCCCTGATCGCCGGCGCCTCGGCAGCCGTGGCCATGACCATCACCGGAGTGACCTACGCCTCCGCGGACGCCTCCCAGTCCGCCCCGGCCGCCCGGGAAGCCGTCCGCCCCGCCTCGGCCCCCCTCGGCGGCGACAGCCACTGGGACCACAAGAAGGACCACGGCTCGATCCAGATCAACGAGCGGCTGTACTCGGAGGACCCGGGAGCCTGCGTCACCGTGACCAACCTGGACGCCCTCGGCAACGGCACCTTCAACATCACCAACGACACCGACAGGGTCGTCGAGTTCTTCAACGGCGTCAACTGCAACAGCGGCAACCCCGCCGCCGTGGTCCTGCCCGGTGACTCCCGCTTCGGAGTCGCCGTCGCTCCCCCCGGCGCCGGCAGCTTCCGCGTCATCGACAACTGAGGCACCCCGCCGGCTGCCCGGCGGACAAGCCACCGTGGGACGCGTCAGTCCCACACCCCGCGCACCTGGAGCCCCGGCCCGCCGTAATCGGGCCGGGGCTTTGGCGCAGCGTATTCCCTTCACGCGGAAACACCCGGCCGGGCCCGTTTCATCCAGGGCGACCACGCCCTGCCGACGCAGAAGAACGCGGGGCATACGGCTGATTGGCGGCCCCTGCGCGCCTTTTGCAGGAGCCACTCGCGTTGCCATTGGAATTGTGCGACCGGCCGGCGGCACTGTGGTGTCACTACCTCCACGAGTGCGGGAGTGCCATGGGTGTGCTGTTGGCGCTGGTCAAAGGACGCAAAATTCCTGCCGGTGCACCACGGATCGACGGCGAACTCGTGCGCCGGCTCGACGCCGGCGCCACACGCGCCCGCTACTGGGTGAAAAGAACCCCCACAGAAGCGGTTCATCTGCTGCGCAGGGCCCGCCTGTACCACCTCGGCGCGGCCGCGCTGAGCATCATCACCGGGCTCCTCGCCTGGCCCGTCATCGCCGACGGCTCCCGCCTCACCGCCCAGATCGTCCTCGCCGCGCTGTCCTGCCTGGCCGCGGTGGCCGTCGCCGCGCCCTACGTCACCGCTCTGCACGACCGCGCCGAGGAAGCCGTCACCCTCTGCGGAACATACGGGGCGCTCTACGGCGAACTGCTCCGCGCACACAGCCAGTTGGGCACGCACACCGTCACACCCGCGCATGCCGCAGAACTCCTCCAGCAACTCGACGACCTGGCCACCCGCACAGACGCCCTCAAACTCACCGCACCAGCCCCCCTCCCCCACCAGACAACCGGCGAACACCCCCCGCCCGGCCGGTGACCGCCCTGCCGACAGCGGCCCCTTCGGACTGCCCGCGTCCGGCCGGCTGCACAGCCACACTGCCTCCCCGCCCTTAGCCTCCGGCGCACCTTCCGCCAGGCCGATGAACGTCACGCAGGCCGGCCGGAAATCCCGGCAGCCACAGCGCCGTACCCGCCCCGCCGCCCGGGGCTGCCGTCACCGACGAGCGCTCTGCCGCAGCGGCGGCACCCGCCGCGCCATATCCCGCACGAGGCCGCCACAGCCGCAACTCCCGACGCGGCCGCCCAGCCGCACCTCACGCAATTGCCCTGCTCATGCCCCCCGGATGACCGGGCCGGCGCGCCCGCACAGGTGCTCCAGGAGCCGAATCCCCCGTCTCACCGTCGCGCGCCGCGCCGACGTCATCCAACCGCCACACGACCGCACAGCAGACGTGCGCGCAGCCCGTCACCTCCCGACCGGCGCATCGGTACCGGTCCCGCTGCTCACCTCACGAAGGACCTCTGCCCGTACGACTGTTCGGGCCTGGGCCGGCGTACGCGCGCAAGACCGCCCGCGTACGCCGCCGGATCCGCCGCCGCTCCCAGCGCGCGGTGAGGTGGCCGGCTCGAGCGCGGTCAGGACGGTCAGTGCGGTCAGCGCGGGTCAGGACGGTCAACGCGGTCAGGACGCCGGCCCGCAGTCCGCTATTCGCTGTTCGCTGTTCGCTGTTCGCTGTTCGCTGTTCGCTGTTCGTCATGGTCGAAGAGTTGTGTCAGCCAGGGCACGTGAGCCCCGCGAGCCGTTCACCGGCCGTGACCGTGACGGCCGGACCCCCCAACCCCCTAACCCGGCCGCCGGCGGGGAATCCCAACCGGCCACACCACCCTGCCCACCCCGCCCGTCCGGCCCGCTTGTCGGCACGCGGCCGGGCCTTTCCGCAGCGGCCGGCCGAAGTAGCCGTCCCCGCGGGAACACCGCGCAGGATCCCCCCCCGGCACACTCTCTCGCCCAAGGGCCAGCACCCCGGGCCGTTTCTCCCGGACCAACGTGCTGCCCGCACCAGGACGGCCGCGACGTTTGAGTCCGGCCCGGCAGATCGTGGCCCTCTCCTCGTGCACGAGGCGGTTCCCCCGCCGGTGTCCGGGTACGGTTGCCGCACCGCCCGCGGGCTGCCGGCGGGAACTGACGGCAGCCCGCAAGGGAGCGCGGCGCCCAGGCGGTCCCCGAGCGCATCCGCCCCCTCGCCGGTGACCCCGAGCCGCAGCCCGGCCCGCGGGCCCTGCGGACCTCATCGGGAAACCGCTCGCCCCCGGCTCCTGCTCACCGTCCGGCCCATGCACGGGGCGTACGCAGCCGTCCGCCGCACCGGGCGGCCGACGAGGGCCTGCCGCCCTGCCGGCCCAGGCGGCCGCCGACGACGGCCCCGAGCCGGGCGGGTGTCCGCCCGAAGTCGCGGACCGCCGCCCTTCCAACGCAGCACACCGGTCCCCGGCCGCGGGGACCGTGCCGCACAACCCGGTCAGCCGCATGCCCGCGCGCCTTTGCGATCACCACGGGGCGGGGGCATAGTGTGAAACGAGCCCAGCCGGGTGTTTCCAGGTGATGGAAATACCCGCGCAGGAACCCGGCCCGATTACGGCGGGCCGGGGTTCTGCGCGGACGCGACGGCAGGACATCCCACACCCCCACAGCGACCTCCTCATGGGGGCGGCGGCCACCGGCACCATCCCCCCCTTTTTTCAGGCCACGCGGGAAACTGCCGCTGACGAAGCCGGTCTTCCCGCGCCCGCCACGGCGAGAAGGGCACCGGCGTCGCAGACACACCCGTGGAAGACCTCAACGCTCCCGCCGGCGCCGGCCGGTGACACCGAAACCGGCGGCGACACCCCAAAGGACCGGGACGCACACCGCCCTCGCACCGTCCGCGTCCGCCCGCCGATCCGGATCCCGCATCACCCTTGCGTGCAGCCCTTCCACTCCCCGGCCGTGGCCGCAGCCGAGAGGAACCGCGCCCGGGCGGACAACTCCACGGACAAACCAGCCAAAACCGGCGCAGACATCAGCCATCCAGGTGACCCTCACGGCCCCTGCCACCGCGGAAAACAGCAGACACAGCAGCGGCGCGCCTTCCCGCCTGCCAGCCCTCCTCCTCCTTCTTCTCCTTCGTCTCCCTTGAGACAGACCGGCCGATCCGCCGATCTGGAAATGAACCTACTGAGGGCCCATTCCCACGGCACCCCAAAGATCACTAACGTGTGACATGCAGCGCCCAACCGGAGGTACACGCAAAGACTCCCCCACCCCTTTGACGGGACGTCAAACAGCGGCCGCCGGAGGCGACTTGAGAGCGGGCTTAGGCCGTGCCGGTGAAACAACCGGCAGGCTTCACCCCGCCGGGACACCCAGGGCGTGTCGGACATTGACACCACCTGGCGAGACAACCGCCGAAAACATGTCAAGAACCGATCCCCCGCGCCGACGGGTCCCGCTCACGGCGCGTACCGCAAGCGGCCCGAAAGCCGGCACGACTGCACCCCCCGGCACCTACGACGGCAAAAGCGGCGGCGGCACAACGGCGGCGGCGGACCCGTGACATCAGCGCAAGCGGACCGCCGGGGGGCGGGCCGCCCCCAAGGGGCCGCGGACCGCTGCCGCCAGGCTGCACCGGGCTCCACCGCGCCGCCCCCTCCCCGCGGGAAGAGGCGCCCACCCGGGGCCGGCCGGGCACCTGAAGGCAAAAACAGGCAAGCGGCACACCGGCCGCGCACGCCGGAATGAAGAGTCACGGGCCCGGCACGGCACCTCGCCCCCGGCGACGCACCCACCCCGAGCAGGCACCGGGCAGCGCCGGGCAGCGGCCCGGCGGTGGCGCCGGGAAGACGCACACGACGGCAGCAGCCAGGCCGGGCCGGGGCGTGCCGGGCCGGGGCGTGCCGGGCCGGGGCGTGCCGGGCCGTACTGGGGGCCGGACGCGTGAGACCGGCCCGCCGCCCGGGGAACCGCCCGCCCGTCCGGGTATCAGATCACCACCACATCCGATTTGCCATATTTTTCTACTGCTTCCCGTCTTTCTCCCACAGAAATACCAAGGCCTGCCCGCCCATGCCCGACGCACCGAACCCGGCACACCCCGCACACGGCCTGCGCGCGCACACGCTCAAGGTCCGCGCCGTATGCGCCGCCACCGCCCTCGCCGCCACGCTCGCCGCCTGTACCCTGGCCGGCCCGCCCACCCGCACACCCGCCCCCGCCGCCCGTGCCGCGGCACCCGCCCCGGGCCCGGCACCGCGCGAGCAACGAGGCGCGACACTCACCCGGGCCCTCAGGCCCCTCCTGCCCGGCGGCAGCACACGGCTGGCCGTAGCGGTACTCGACCTGGACAGCGCCGACCAGGAAATCGCCTCCTACGCAGCGAAAGAACCCTTCGAAACCGCCAGCATCAGCAAACTCGGCATCCTCGCAGCCCTCCTGCTCCAGGCACAGGACAACAAACGCGCACTGACCGCAGCCGAACGCGACAACGCCGAAGAAATGATCCGCACCAGCGACAACGACGCCGCCAGCACCCTGTGGCAGACCATCGGCAAAGCCGAAGGCCTCAACACCGCACACAAACGCCTCGGACTCACCTCCACACACGGCGGCCCCGGCAACCGCTGGGGACTCACCCGCACCACAGCAACCGACCAGATCCAACTACTGCGCGCCATCTTCTCCCCAAGACCCCCAACCACCCGCACACCCCAACCACTCACCCCGCAATCCCGCACCTACATCCAACACCTCATGGCCCGCATCACCCCCGACCAGAACTGGGGCATCTCCGCAGCCGCCTCCCCCGGCTCCCACTGGGCCCTCAAAAACGGCTGGCTCCAACGCACCACCACCAACCACTGGATCATCAACACCACCGGCCAGATCACCGTCCACGGACACCACTACCTCCTCACCATCCTCAGCAACGGCCACACCACCATGAAAAACGGCATCACCCTCGTCGAACACACAGCCAAAGCCGCCATCGGCGCAGCCACCACCCACACCCACCCCTGGCCACACCAACCAACCCGACACAACACAGCCTGACCCCACCCCACCCACCC
>NZ_JBHSKM010000048.1:0-20305 GCF_042657965.1 Streptomyces coerulescens | reverse complement strand
CGACACCGGCACATCAAAGCTGCATTCAGGGATGAAACAACAGGATGAAAACGACCTCTGAGAGCCGGTATCTGCTGGTTCTACGCGCCGGGCGCACGGCGCGCAGAAGCGCCTGTCCCCGCCGCCACACGGGAACAGGCGCTTCCTTGCCACTTCCCCGCGGTCCGGCCCCGGCCGTCCGCGGGGGAAACGGGGGCCAGCGGACCGGGCCGTCGGGGAGCGCTTACCCCCGGGGCAGCAGGCCCTCGACCAGGTGCAGTCGCGGCAGCGTGCCCGGGACGGTCGACACGCTCAGCTTCTCGATTCCGGTCTCGGCGAACAGCTTGTCGAAGTTGGCCAAGCCGTGCTTCTGGCCGCCGACGTTCATGAGCAGGAAGAGATCGAGCATGGTGGTGATCCGCATTTCGTCGGGGTGTGCGTCCACCAGGCTGTCGATGATGATCACCCGGGCTCCCGGCGGGGCGCTGGTGGCGATGTTGCGGAGCACCGCCCGGGAGTTCTCGTCCGGCCAGTCCACGAGGTTCTTCAGGATGTAGACGTCTGCCTCGACGGGCACCGACTCCAGGCAGTTGCCCGGCATGAGCGTGGCCCGGGATGCGAGTCGGCCGCCCTCCGCGATGTCCTCGTGGGCGCCCGCCACGACTTGCTCGAAGTCGAAGAGCACGCCCTGCAGACGCGGGAACCGGTCGAGCAGTGTGCGCAGCAACAGGCCCTGGCCACCGCCGATGTCGACGACCTTGCCGACGCCCGTCAGGTCGATGGTCTGTGCGACCACGTCGGAGCTGCGTGTGCTGGAGTCCGTCATGGCCCGCGCGAACAACTGCTCGTCGTCGGGCGCCTCCTCCCGCAGGTAGTCGTAGAACTCCTTCCCGTAGACCGACGGGATGACGGACTTACCGGTGCGGAGCGCCTCCTCCAGCAGCGGCCAGGCCCGCCAGGTCCACGGCGCACCGATCCACAGGATTAGGTTGCGGATGCCGTCGAGCGAGTCCTCGCGCAGCGGCAGCGACATGGCGGTGTGCGAGAAGCTCCGCTCCCCGACCTCCTCGAACACACCGCAGGTGGTCAGGGCGCGCAACAGCCGGTAGAGCAGGTCAGGTTCGAGCCCCGCCTTCTCGGCGAGCTCCTCGATCGGGACGGGCTTGTCGCCGATCATGTCGGGGATCTTCAGCCGGGTTGCCGTCTGGACGGCAGCCGCGTTGCCGGCCGCGAATGCCAGCTCACCAAGCCTCCGGAGGCCGGCGTCCCCGGCCGGTTGCGAAACGTTCATGGATTCCCTCGCGATCGATGCGGGCTCCAGGTTCTGACGGCCCCGACCCTGACCGAGGGCGTTGGTAGGTCGCTGTCCGCCTACTGGTGGCGTGACGTCCGTCCGCGACCAGTGGGCCGCCAGGAGTACCACCCACGATGCGCATGTACTGATTTCAGCTCACATGAGACACACAGAATCGAACTGCGCAGGAGGCACAGTGCACCGCACTTTGATCGTGGCGCGGATGAAACCCGAGGACGCCGACAAAGTCGCCGACCTGTTCCGCTGGTCGGACGGAACGGAACTGCCGCACCTCATCGGCGCCCGGCGACGCACCCTCTTCCGGTTCCACGACCTGTACATGCACCTCGTGGAGGCCGACGAGGACCCCACGGACAAGCTGTACGCGGCACGGCAGCACCCGCTCTTCCAGGAGCTGCATGAACGGCTGCTGCCCTTCATCACCGCCTACGACCCCAAGTGGTCCGAGCCCAAACACGCCATGGCGGTGCCGTTCTACACCTGGCAGGCCGAGTGATGTCCGCCCACGACGCCCACACCGCCCCACCAACGAGCCAAGCGGAACTCCCGGTCACCAAGGTCGCCGCCGCCGAGGTCCCGTCGAGCCCCCGGCACGGCGGCGATCTGCGCATCGTGCTCGGCCCGGCCACGACGGGAGTGACCAGCGGCTTCATGGGCACCGGCCTGCTGGCGGTCGGCGAGCGGATCAGGGAGCACTACCACCCCTACTCGGACGAGTTCATGTACGTCGTGCAGGGCGGTCTGGAGGTGACGACGGACGGCAAGGACGTGCACCGGGTCACGGCAGGTGAGGGAATCCTCATCCCCCGAATGACCAGGCACAAAATGCTCAACAGCGGCACCGTGCCGGCGTTCGTGGTCTTCCACTCGTGCCCGCTCGCGCCTCGCCCCGAGCTGGGACACGTCGACACGGAGGAGCCCGATCCCGATGAGGACTGAACGACGCGCCGTCATCACCGGTATGGGAGTCGTCGCGCCGGGCGGAATCGGCACGCGCGACTTCTGGCACGCCGTGACAGCGGGCCGTACGGCCACGCGCCGCATCACCCTGTTCGACCCGGAGCGATTCCGCTGCCAGATAGCCGCGGAATGCGACTTCGACGCGGCCTCGTTGGGCCTGACGCCACAGGAGATACGCCGGATGGACCGGGCGGTCCAGATGGCCGTGGCAGCCACTGAGGAGGCACTCGCGGACGCGGGGGTCGGCGAGGGCGATCTGGATCCGGCCCGTACCGGCGTCACCATCGGCAACGCGGTAGGCAGCACGATGATGATGGAGGAGGAGTACGTCGTCATCAGCGACGGCGGCCGCCAATGGCTCTGCGACCAGGAGTACGGCGTACGCCACCTGTACGGCGCGGTGATACCGAGCACCGCCGGTGTGGAGGTCGCCCGCCGGGTCGGCGCGGAGGGCCCCACGGCGGTCGTGTCGACAGGCTGCACCTCCGGGCTCGATGCGGTCGGCCATGCCGCGCAGCTGATCGAGGAGGGCTCAGCCGACGTCGTGATCGGCGGTGCGACGGACGCTCCGATCTCGCCGATCACGGTGGCCTGCTTCGACTCGCTGAAGGCCACGTCGACCCGCAACGACGACGCCGCGCACGCCTGCCGTCCCTTCGACCGGGACCGCGACGGGCTTGTGCTGGGGGAAGGGTCTGCGGTCTTCGTGATGGAGGTCAGGGAACGGGCCGTACGACGAGGCGCGAGGATCTACTGCGAGGTGGCCGGCTACGCCGGACGCGCCAACGCGTACCACATGACCGGCCTGAAGCCGGATGGCCGGGAACTCGCCGAGGCCATCGACCGGGCCATGGAGCAGGCCGGTGTCTCGGCCGAGGACATCGACTATGTCAACGCGCACGGATCCGGCACCCGGCAGAACGACCGGCATGAGACCGCCGCGTTCAAGCGGAGCCTCAAGGAACACGCCCGCCGTGTGCCGGTCAGCTCGATCAAGTCGATGGTGGGGCATTCCCTGGGCGCCATCGGCGCGATCGAGGTGGCTGCCTCCGCCCTCGCCATCGAGCACGGAGTGGTGCCGCCGACGGCGAACCTCACCACACCGGACCCCGAGTGCGATCTCGACTACGTCCCGCGCGAGGCGCGTGAGCACCGCACCGACGTGGTGCTCAGCGTCGGAAGCGGCTTCGGCGGCTTCCAGAGCGCGGTCGTACTGATCTCTCCGAGGAGCAGGCGATGATGGTGATCACCGGTCTGGGCGTGGTCGCCCCCACAGGAGTGGGTCTGGACGACTACTGGTCCACCATGCTCGCCGGCAAGGGCGGCATCGACCGCATCAGCCGTTTCGACCCGTCCCGCTACACCACTCAACTCGCCGGGCAGGTCGATGACTTCGAGGCGGCCGACTACGTCCCGTCAAGGCTGCTCGCCCAGACCGACCGGATGACGCATTTCGCGTTCGCCGGGGCGGACATGGCGCTGAAGGACGCCGGTGTTGATGTCGCCGCCATTCCCGAATACGACAGGGCCGTGGTCACGGCGAACGCCGTCGGGGGTGTCGAGTACGGCCAGCACGAGCTGCAGAAGATGTGGAGCGGCGGCCCCATGAGGGTGAGCGCCTACATGTCAGTCGCCTGGTTCTACGCGGCCACCACCGGGCAGCTGTCGATTCACCATGGTCTGCGCGGCCCCTGCGGGCTGATCTCCACCGAGCAGGCCGGAGGCCTGGACGCCGTCGGGCATGCCCGACGGCAACTGCGCCGCGGCGCCCGGCTCGCCGTGACCGGGGGCACGGATGCTCCGCTTTCCCCGGCGAGCATGGTTGCTCAGTTGGCGACGGGGCTGCTCAGCCGGGGCATGGACCCGACGACCGCGTATCTGCCGTTCGACGGTCGTGCCTCGGGCTATGTGCCGGGCGAGGGCGGCGCGATCATGATTATGGAACGGCGTGAGGACGCTGTGCGGCGCGGTGTCGAACGGATCTACGGCGAAGTCGCCGGCTATGCCGCGACGTTCGACCCAGCCCCCGGCTCCGGCCGTGGACCGACGCTCAGCAGCGCGATCCGCAACGCCCTGGAGGACGCGCAGATCGCCCCCGCCGACATCGACGTGGTCTTCGCGGACGGCTCCGGGACGCCGGAGCTGGACGTTGCGGAGGCCACGGCTCTGACGGAGGTGTTCGGCCTCCGGGGTGTGCCGGTAACCGTGCCGAAGGCCGCGACCGGGCGCCTGTACTCGGGCGGCGGCGCCCTCGATGTCGCGACCGCTCTGCTGGCCATTCGCGAGGGCCTGGTACCGCCTACCGCGCATGTCGAGGAGCTCGCACCGGACTGCACGATCGATCTCGTCCGCGCCAAGCCGCGGGAACTGCCGGTACGTCATGCGCTGGTCTGCGCCCGGGGCGTAGGTGGCTTCAACGCGGCGCTGGTGCTGCGCGCGGCGGCTTGACGAGCCCGAAGGCCGAAAGCGTCTCAAGGCCCGCCCACAGGGGTCAACAGATCCCATGAGGCAACGAACTCACCTACCCGATGAGGGAGCGAACATGAGCACATTGAGCGTGGAGAAGCTGCTCGAGATCATGCGGGCAACCCAGGGCGACTCCGAGGATACGTCGAACCTGACCGAGGAAGTCCTCGACGTCCCTTTCACTGATCTGAACGTCGACTCACTGGCTGTCCTGGAGGTCGTCACCCAGATCCAGGATGAATTCCAGCTCCGCATACCGGACGCTGCCATGGACGGCATGGAGACCCCTCGACAGGTCCTCGACTACGTCAACACGCGCCTGGAAGAGGCGGCCTGAAATGGCCGGCCGTACCGACAACTCCATTGTCATCAACGCCCCCATGGAGCTGGTCTGGGACACCACCAACGACGTCTCCACCTGGGCCGTGCTGTTCGAGGAGTACGCCGAGTCGGAGGTCCTGGCCGTCGAGGGCGACACCGTCCGATTCCGGCTCACGACCCGGCCGGACCCGGACGGGAAGCAGTGGAGTTGGGTTTCCGAGCGGACGCCCGACCCCGAGAGCCGTACGGTCACCGCACGCCGACTCGACAACGCCTTGTTCCAATACATGAAAATCCGCTGGGAATACACGACGGAGCCGAACGGCGTCCGGATGCGTTGGATCCAGGAGTTCACCATGAAGCCATCTGCGCCCGTGGACGACTCCGGCGCCGAGCAATACCTGAACCGGCAGACCGTCAAGGAAATGGCCCGCATCAAGAGTCTGGTCGAAGCGGCCGCGCAGGCCGGCGCCGACCGAGGTGCCCAAAGCGAAGGGAACGACAGCGTGCAGGACAGGCCAACGGCAAGTGAAGAGCGCGCACGGGTCTTCAGGGTGCTGCTCCGCGCGGAGATCGCCGAAGGCAAGGAGAAGCAGTTCGAGGAGACCTGGCGGGAGATCGGCGACGTCATCACCGGCCAGCCCGCCAACCTTGGCCAGTGGCTCATGCGCAGCCACGATGAGCCCGGCGTCTACTACATCATCAGCGACTGGACGGACGAGGAGCGCTTCCGCGCGTTCGAGCGCAGCGAGGAGCACGTCGGACACCGGAGCAAGCTGCAGCCGTTCCGGACGAAGGGCTCCATGGTGACCACCGATGTCGTCGCCCAGTTGACCAAGGCAGGGACACAGTGAGCGTCGATGACGAGCGGGGCGCGCTTCGCGTCCTCATCTACGTGCGGGTGGGCGATGACCAGGATCCGGCGCAGGTGGGGAAGCTGGTACAGGCGTACCACGAATCCAGCAAGGCATTGCAGGGTACGCCCGGCATGCTCCGGAACGAGCTGCTGCGAAACCTGAAGGAACCCGTCCGTTTCGCTGTTCTGAGCGAGTGGGAGGACCAACTTGCGTTCCTGAAATGGGAAGAGGGAGCCCACCACAAAGGGCAGACGGCGCCGATACGCGAGTTCGCCGACCCGAGTCCATCCGGAATGCCGTTCGCTGTATACGATGTGGTTGCCGCCTACTCGGCCTGACCGCTGATCTCCGTGACGTGGGGCACCCCAGCCGATGGGGCGCCCCACCTCTTTCGTTCGTCGGTGGCTAAATATTGAACGATTCCCCCCGGGCTCTGCTACCCGCGGGAGAATGGATTTCCAGGGTTTCTGTGTGGCTCACTCTAACGCCCGCGAAACTCTATGAGCTTCAACTGCTGTTAGGGTAGGGTGACTTATTAGATAAAGTCCGCCTGTAGGCCGATGGCGCCCTCACCTGGCGGGTGCAAGAAACCATTGCTTGCGCTTTTCGTGACTGGGACGCTGCTCTCAGTAGGGGGATCACGCGGATGAGTGATGTGCTTGAGGTGCGGTTTCGAGTACTGGGACCCCTGGAGGTGATCGGTGGCGAAGATCGCGAATTGACCCCGAGCGCACCGAAATTACGCCAACTGGTGGCGCTCTTGCTGGTATCCGGGAACCGGATCGTAGGTACCCACGAAATGATGGATGAGTTGTGGGGGAGTCGTCCGCCGGTAAGCGCGCTCGCCACACTCCAGTCGTATGTCTACAAGATCCGGAAGAATGTCTTTGAAGTGCTCGAGGGCACCGGTATCTCGTTGCACACCAAACCGAATGGTTACCGACTGGATATTCCAGACGGGGCCCTAGATGTACACCGTTTTGAGAAACTGAGCGACCTGGGACGGAAGGCGTTTGACGGTGGAGACGTGAAGACCGCCGCCGAACTGCTCGCGGACGCCCTGGCTTTCTGGCGGGGGGCTCCGCTGGCGAACGTCGAACCCGGCGATCAGCTCGGCGTCCAGATCACCCGCTTCCAAGAACGCCGAATGCGCGCCGTGGAGTTGCGGCTCGAAGCCGAGCTCCAGCTCGGCCGGCACCGGGAGCTGGTCAGCGAACTCAGGATGCTGTGCTCCACCCACCCTCTCGACGAGGGCATGCACGCCAAGCTGATGATCGCGCTGTACCGCTCCGGTCGGCGGTACGACGCCCTGGAGACCTATCAGACCTTTCGTCGGAGCATGATCGACGAGCTGGGTCTGGAGCCCTCGCCCATGCTGGCCCGACTGCACACCGCTGTACTGGCAGCCGAACCGGAACTGCATCCCGAGGATGAGTCCGAACTCGAACTGGCACTGCTTCCGGTGCGAACCGGGCCGGAGGGTATCGATGCGGTGTCCGGCCGCACCGCGGTCGGCGACGGCGATGACGAGCAGTTGGGGGAGTCCGCCGGATCGCGGATCGCGGCCGCGGTCGGGCTGCCATCGGGCGGCTCGGTGCAGCAGGTTCGAAATGTGCCCCATCCGGCCCAACTTCGCCCAGACATAGCAGATTTCACGGGCCGGGCGAAGATGCTCGCCAGGCTGGAGAGCCGCCTCACGGAACGCCATGAGCAGTACGCACCGCTGTCCGTCCTGTGGATCACTGGCATGCCGGGAGTGGGTAAGTCGGCCTTGGCCACCCGTCTCGCCCACCGGGTGCGCGACTGGTTTCCGGACGGTCAGCTCTACGTCGACCTGCGCGGTGACAGCGACGATCCGGTTCATCCGCGTACCGTGCTGCACCGCTTCCTCGCCGCGCTCGGCGAGCACCGTTCCGCTCTCCCCGACGACATCGACGAGGCCAGTGAGTTGTTCCGCAGCCGCTGTGCCTCCCGGTCGCTGCTGTTTCTCCTCGACGGTGCCTCGGGTACGGCCCAGGTCAAGCCGCTGCTGCCGGGCAGCGGTGATTGCGCGGTGGTTGTCACCAGCCTGGCGCACGGACTCGCCGGCTCCGAGCTGGTGCTCCTCAACCCGCTCTCTGATGACGAGGCGCTCCGGTTTCTCACCTCGATCGTCGGACCGCAACGTGCGGCGGAGGACCCGTGCGCGGTCGAGCGTATCGTCAAGCTCTGTGGGGGACTTCCGCTCGCGCTGCGGGCAGTCGGTACGCGGCTCGGCCGACTGCAGGGCTGGCCGCTCGGCCAGTTCGCCGAGCGACTCGCCGACCCCCGCCGTCGATTCGACGAGTCCAGTCTCCCTGGTCTCGATCTGCGCGCCTCCTATGACGCCGGGTTCCGGAAGCTCGACGAGCGGGACCGGCTGGCGATGCAGTTGTTCGCGATGCGCTCCAGCGGTCCGTTCACGGCGGAGGACGCCGCCGAACAACTTGGCTGCGACCGGGTGAGCGCTGAAGGAGTCCTCGCTCGGCTCGCCGAGCGGCATCTGCTGCGAGGCACGGGGAGCAAGGACGGCCCGCTGGGCTACTCCGTCCATGAACTGGTGAGGGTGTACGCGCTGCAATGGTTGGCCGGGAACTGACCACTTCCTTCGATCCCGTTGCCGGAGCAGGGAGTACGAATGGGACATACGGAAGGGTGGAACGCGGCCGTGTCGCATGTGGCACACGCGCCGGTGCGACACGGCCGCGAGCATCAGATCCCTCCGTCCACGTTGATCGTCTGGCCGGTCACGTACGAGGAAAGGCCGCTCGCGAGGAAGAGCGCGGTGCCAGCGATCTCGTCCGTCTCACCGAGCCGCCCGAGTGCCGTCTTCTCGCCGTAACGGGCGATCAGTTGGGCCCGCCGCTCGGCCGGCATCGCCTTGGTGTCGTCGCTGTCGATCACTCCGGGCGCGATCACGTTGATCCGAACCCCCCGCCCGGCCAGTTCCTTGGCCGCCGAGCGGGCGAACCCCTCCAGACCTGCCTTCGCTGCCGTGTAGTGGCTCCGCTGAGGAATGCCGCGGGCCGCGGCCCGTGAGCCGATCAAAATGACGGAGGAGCGATCCCCATACAGCGGCAGGGTCTTCTGCACCACCATGAAGGCCGCCGTAAGGCTCGTGTCGAGCACGCGGTGCCACTCCGCCAACTCCAGCTCCGGCAATGGGACATGGCCGATCACACCGGCGTTGTGCACGACGATGTCCAGCGAGCCGTACCTGGTCTTCGCCTCCTCCACCAGCTGATCGACGTCGGCCGGGTCGTTGACATCGGCCTGCAGCAGATGGTGGTTGCCGTCGGTCTTCTTCAGCTCCGCGGCCAACTGGTCCGCCTGCGGACTCGGGTTCTGGTGGCAGGCCAGGACATCGGCGCCGGACCGGGCCAAGGCGAGCACGATGGCCCTCCCGATGCCTCGACTGCCACCGGTGACGAGCGCGTGCTTGCCGGTCAGGGTCAGATTCATGCGGTGCACTCCGAGTTCATGTGTGGGGACCGGATGGTTGCATGGGATACTTTCTGACGCTGCTGGCCAGCGGCTGGGGGCAGGACACCAGCAGACCGCCACTGGAACCCGGCCGAGGCCGTCCGGTGAAGCGGCACCTAAGGGAGCAGTACGACCTGTCCGGCATGCACCAGCCCGGAGCCGAAACCGATGAGCAATGCCGAGTCCCCGGACCGGGCCTCGCCCGAGGTGAGCAGGCGTTCCATCGCCATCGGGATCGAGGCACCGGATGTGTTGCCGCTGTCGGCGATGTCCCTGGCGACGGCCGTCTCGGCGGGCAGGCCGATGTCCTTGACCAGTGCGTCGGTGATGAGGCCGTTCGCCTGGTGCGGGATGAAGGCGGACAGCTCGTCCGGGGTGAGGCCGGCCCGTTCGACGGCGTCCCGGGCGGCTTGGCCCATGGTTTCGGTGGCCCAGCGGAAGACCTTCCAGCCGGTCATGCACAGGTAGGGCCAGGGCAGGTCACCGTTGTTGCGCAGCATCGGTGTCCAATGGCCGGTCATGGTGATGGCGTCCATCCGCTCACCGTCCGCGCCCCAGGCCACCGGACCGATGCCCGCTGTCTCGGAGGGGCCGATGACAACGGCGCCCGCCCCGTCCGCGAAGAGGAAGGCCGTGGCCGGATCATTCGGGTCCACCACGTCCGTCATCCGGTCCGCGCCGACCAGCAGGACGTGGCGGGCCATGGCGGACCGCACCATGCCGTCCGCGATGGCGACGCCGTGGCAGAACCCCGCACACGCCGCCGACAGGTCGAAGGCCGCTGCCTGATCGGCCCCGAGGCGGTGTGCCACGTCCACCGCCAGCGCGGGCATCTGAAGGAGATGGCTGATCGTCGCGACCAGGACGCAGTCCACCTCGTCGGCCGACAAGCCGGCTGCGGACAGGGCCTTTTCAGCAGCGCTGGTGGCCATCATCGCCAGTGACTCGTCCGGGCCGGCGAACCGTCGGCTTTGGATGCCCGACCGGCGAGCGATCCACTCGGGGGCCACTCCGATCCGAGGGGCGATCTCCTCGTTGGTGACGACACGCATGGGCCGGTACGCTCCGACGCCGCGGATGCGGCTGCCGGCGACGGGAGCCGACTGCGACAAGAACAACTGAGACATCTGCGCCCCTTCAGTACGGATCCACCTGCGAGGGTGATGCTCGCAGTCCTGCATTGCAGCCCGATGGCGTACACGGACGGCGGTCGCCAGCAGCGGAACGAGCCGTTCACCACCGATCCCCCAGCGGTCCTTGTCGCTGAGGGAACCTTGGCGGATGTGCCGTCAGTTCGCCCGCAGGTCGGGGGCGTTCGCCGACGCGGGTGGTGGGCACGGGGCAGACGGGGGCACATCGGTCGGTTCGACCGTCAGGTGCGGCAGTCGCTTGTCGAGCCAGCCGGGCAACCACCAGTTGGCGGTGCCCAGGACCCGCATGACGGCTGGCACCAGCATGGTGCGGATGACGAACGCGTCCAATGCCACCGCCGCGGCGAGGCCCACGCCGAACTCGGAGATGATTCGCTCGTCGCGGAAGACGAACGCTGAGAACACGCAGATCATGATGACCGCCGCCGCGTTGATGACCCGGCTGGTGTTCGTCAGGCCCACCGTCACCGCCTTGCGGTTGTCGTGGGAGTGCACCCATTCCTCGTGCATCCGGCTGACCAGGAACACCTGGTAGTCCATCGACAGCCCGAACAGGACCGCCAGCATCACCGTCGGCAGGAATGCCTCGACCGGCCCGCCCCCTCCGACACCGAGAGGGCCCGAGAGCCAGCCCCACTGGAAGAGCGCCACCAGCACTCCGAATGAGGCCGCCGCGGCGAGCAGGTTCATCACTGCGGCAGTCAGCGGGATCACCAGACTGCGGAAGGCCACGAGCAGCAGAAGGAATCCGAGCGCCACCACGATGAGCACGAACCACGGCAGCTTGCCCAGCATGACGGTGGCGAAGTCGTCGAACGTGGCAGTCTGTCCCCCGACGTAGACGTTCATCGTGGTGCCGCGCTCGGCAGCCGGGATCGTCGTGTCGCGCAGCCGCGCGATGAGATCCGAGGTCGCCTCGTCCTGCGGGGCGGTCTTCGGGATCACCTGCACCACGGCCGTCGTTGTGCCCGGCTGCGCGGGCAAGGCCACGACCGAGCCCACGTTCGCGTCATCCCGTACAGTGTCGGCGAGTTGCTGTAGAGCATCCCTGTCGCTTGTGCCGTCGACATCAGCGACGAGTTGCAGCGGGCCGTTGAAGCCCGGCCCGAAGCCGTCCTCCAGCATGTCGTACGCCTGGCGCGTGGTGTTCGACTCGGGACGGTTGCCCTGGTCGGAGATGCCGAGCCGGAGCGAGAAGAACGGGATGGTCAGAACGGCCAGCACGACCACGGCGACGGTCAGCAGCCCGCCGGGACGACGCTGGACGAATGCCGCCCACCGCACCGCAAGTCCGCGCGGTTCCTCCTCGCTCGTACCCTCGTCGGCGAGCCGCCGCCGCTCCCGGCGGCTGAGCACCCGCAGGCCGCAGAGGCCGAGCAGCGCCGGCATGAACGTCACCGACGCGACCATGGTGAGCACCACCACCGTGGTGGTGGCGATCGCGACGCCGGTGAGGAACTCCAGCCGCAGTGCCAGCAGGCCGAGGAGCGCGATGCAGACCGTAGCGCCAGCGAAGAGCACCGCGCGGCCGGACGTGTTGAGCGCCCGGACAGCGGCCTCTTCCGGGGCGAGGCCCGACTTCAGCCCCTGCCGGTGGCGGGTGATGATGAATAGCGCGTAGTCGATGCCCACGCCGAGACCGATCAGCGTCGAGAGAGTGGCGGCCAGTTCCGGTACATCGGCGCCGTGCGACAGAAGCTTGATGGTCATCATGCCGGTGCCGACGCTGAACAGCGCGCTGATCAGCGGAAGCAACATCGCGAGCAGCGACCCGAAGGCGAGATAGAGCACGACCGCCGCGGCCACCAGGCCCACGAACTCGGCGATGTTGCCGGCCTGCCCCTCCTCGGTCTTCTCCGCGACGGGTCCTGAGACCTCAACCTTGATCCCGTCGGTACGGGCGGCGGCAGCGGCGTCGACGACACGCTCGGCCTCTTCCACCGACAGCTCTTCGGCAGTCTTGTGGTAAGTGATCCTGGCGTAGGCGGTACGGCCGTCGCGGCTGATCTGGGTGGCGCCGGCGGGGGAGTACGGGCTGGTGACCGAGCCGACCGTGTCGAGTCCGTCGATCTCATCGAGTGTCGTGGACAGTCGCTCGCGTACCGCGCTGTCCCGGACGGTCCCATCGGCCACATGCCAGACGACGGTGTCCATGTCGCCTGCGCGCTCCGGGAACGCGGATTTGACGAGGTCCTGTGCCTTGTCCGATTCGGTGCCGGGGACGGAGAAGACGTTCGCGTAGGCGGGGCCAGCGGCCTGGCTGGCCACGGAGATGCCGCCTAACGCCAACAACCACATGAGCAGAACTAAGAGGCGATGCCGGAAGCACCAGCGAGCCAGCGGGGTCATGCCGCTCCTAAGAATTAATCGGTCGATCGATTAATACTTGCGAAGGTAGCATACGAGGAGGCAAAGCCCAGGTGACGGCACGACACATGTGCGACACTTCCCGGGCCGCAGAACGGGAGTTGGATCGACGATGGCCCGGATCGCCGGAAGCACCGCCGGAGTTACCCGGCAGCGGATCCTGGACGCCGCGAGCGTGCTGTTCGCCGAGCACGGCTACGCCGGCACCTCGATGCGGGACCTCGCGCAGCACCTGGGAATGACCAGCGCTGCCCTCTACTACCACTTTCCGGCCAAGGAGGAGCTGCTCTCGGCGCTCGTGGGCCCTGTCGTGGACGCCCTCGACCAGTTCGCCGACCAAGCCGAGGACGCCGAGTTCAACCAGGAGAAGCTGGTCCGAGGCATCATCGCGGCCCTGGAGAACAGCGGCCGAACCCTGCAGGCCATCGCGACCGAGCCCGCCGCGCTCCGCATCCTGGTCGACCGCCACGACCTCGGCCGGCGGCTGGCGCGGCTGGAACGGCTCATCGCCGGTACGGACGATCCCGAGATGATGCTGCGCTGTCGCTGCGCGCTCGGCGCGATCCGCATCGGTGTCATGTCGATACGCGCGAGGGTGCCACGTCCTGGCGCGTCGGCTGACACGACGCGTGAGCCAGGCCTGACGCCTTCTCCGCCGCGACTCACCTACGTCGAGCGCGAGTTGCTCGTATCGATCGCGCTCGCGGTACTCAGCGCACCGGCGCCGAGCGATGGCCGGACCGAGTGACCCCACCCGTGCAGCTGTCACGGTGCCATGCCTGTGCCCACCATTCCCTGGCACAGCCTGGGTTGAGGTCCAGGCCCAGGTTCCGTCGGCGTCGACCAGGCCAAGGTCCACGGCGGTCAGGGAGCAGTTGAGGATGTTGGCTCGATGGCCCGGCGAGTTCATGTCGTACACGACAGCAGCAGATGGGCGCTGACGACTTCGTCCTGCGCCCATGGAGCACCTGCGCTGCGTTGCCCCGAACATCCCGCGGTCGTAGTACCCAGTCGCCACCACGCCTGTCCACTGCCCTTCCCGGTCCTTGCGTGTGCCGTCTGCTAGAAGGGGAGACTCTGGCTCCGAGCGCCCTAGCAGAACGACATCTGCAATACGCGTCGGCGCTACGCCGACTCCAAGGGTGAGAGAGTGAGGACGGGCCGGAGCATCCCGTTGCTTTGCCGAGGTTTTACGTCTTGGTTCGGCCGACCGCTCTGGCCAGTCCCAAGGTCGCTGCTCAGATCACACTTGACCTCCTGTATTCGACGTGGCCCTCCTGCTGCGCGGTGCGACAGGGACCGCACTCGCCACTAACCGCATCACCAGACGTGCCACCCTCGCGCCCTACCTCGGCGAACTGCTGACGAGCGGTTTGCCCACGGGGCCCGGGCTGAGCGCGTTGGCGACAAACACCAAACGGCATGCAGTGGTTGGCGCCGGGAGCTGGGCCACCAGTGCGGTGACAGTGGCCCACCAGTACGGTGACAGCGGGCCACCAGCGCCCTCGGCCAATCTCGGGGCCGTCAGAGTCTGGAAACCCCATCGATTGCGAGGGGGGAGCGGGCCTTAGCAGCCGGAGCCGCGGCAGCCGCCCGGATGGCGACCCGGTTGAAGGTCTCGGAACCCGATCGATGACAAACCCGTGCTGGGCTCTCCGCGAGGACTCACCCGGCGACCAACCAGCAACTATGCGCGGGTGCGATGACAGCTTTCAGCATCAGCCGATCCTGCATGGGTTTCCGTCCTCGAAGAATTTCATGGAACCGCCGTACGAGAACTCTCCCACTGTGCTCCGCAACGTCACCGTCGGAGCCTGGGTGACCACCATTGACTGCCTGGTGGACATGTGTTCGCCAGAAAGGGACCGAAGTGAACCCGTCTCAAGAATCCCGCAGTGACGGCTACACCGCGCACCGCCGCACCCTTCTTCTCGGCATGCTCGGTGGTGCCGGGTTCGGCTTTGTCGGTAGTGCCGGCACGGCCCTGGCCGCTTCGCCGAACGACCCGGCGGTGGACCCGGCGCCCGATTTCAACTTCGACACCGGAAACGCCGTCAGTGAACTGTTCGTCGAGGGCAGGCAGGCGGCAGGTGGCCTCATGGCCATCGCTCCCATGGACGTCACGATGATGATTCGTGTCACGCAAATGGTGCAACTCGCGTGGTTCGACGCGGTGGCGCCTTACCATTCGACTGCGGTGGGCGTGTACTCGAGACTGGGCCGTCGCCCCTCGAGCGAGAGCGCCACCAACAGGAACAAGAACATCGCACTTCTCTACGCCTCCCACCGGGTGCTTATAGAGCTGCTGCCGACGCAGACCAAGGAATGGCGCAAGATCATGACTTCGGTCGGCCTGGACCCGGACGACAGGACGGAGAACAAAAGCACTCCTGTGGGCATCGGAAACCTCGCAGGGAAAGCGATCATCGCGAACCGGCGGCGAGACGGCATGAACCAGCTCGGCGACGAGGGCGGGCGCAGGTACAACCCGCGGCCCTATGCGGACTATCTCGGATACCAACCGGTCAACTCGGCCTTCAAGATCCGCGATGCCTCACACTGGCAGCCGCTCCTCGGCCCCCACGATCGTCGACTCAAGCAAGGAACGGGTGACGTGGGCGCGTACGCGATACAGCAGTTTGTGACACCTCAACTGAGCGTCACCAAGCCGTACTCCTACACCAACCCCGACGAATTCCGTGTCGCGCCTCCGAAGAACAGCGACCACACCAACGCCAGGGCGTACAAGCGTCAGGTGGACGAAGTGCTGGCGGCGTCGGCGGAGCTCACAGACGAGCAGAAGCTGATGGCGGAGATCTTCGACGACAAGTTTCTCGGTATCGGCCTCTCGATCGGTGAGGCGTGCGCGGCCCATGACCTGGATCTCGACGGATGGATTCAGGCACACATGCTCGCGGCCACTGCGGCGTTCGACACGTGCATTGCGGTATGGAAGAACAAACTCCGCTACGACGCGCCGCGGCCGTTCACGGCGATTCGGCATGTGTACGGCGGCAAGAAGGTCACGGCCTGGGGCGGGCCCGGGAAGGGGACGGTGAGTGATATCCCCGCCGACCAATGGCGAGGCTACCTACTGGTGGGAGACCATCCCGAATACCCGTCCGGATCGACGAGCCTGATGGCCGCCCAGGCACAGGTGACGCGCCGTTTCCTCGACTCGGACACCGTTGATTTCACGTTGCCCTACACCAAGGGCTCGTCAATGGCGGAACCGGGCATCACACCGGACAATGATCTCGTAGTGCACTTCGACACCTGGACTGAGCTGAACCGAGCCTGTGGCATGAGCAGGTTGTGGGGCGGGGTGCACTTCATGTCGGCGGTAGGGGCCGGGTGGGAGCTCGGTGCCCGGGTGGGTGACCGCGCTTACGAGTTCGTGGTCAAGCACATCAAAGGCGAGGTTGACCAGCAATGACTGCACGGGCTGCCGCGTTCACATGACGGAGCTGCGGTGAACGGAGGGGGCGCCGAGATGATCGCTCTGCCGGACGATTTCAGCTGCGGTCAACATCTGCTGTCACGGTCGACCGGGTCTTGGGGCGTGTTGGGCGCGTTCATATGGAGTCCTTCAGATGGCGAGTTCTCCATCGAAGAGGAAGACCAGTGAGGTCGTGTTGTAGTAGTTGACCGTGAGGCGATCGTCGACGAGTGCGGTTCGCCTTTGCCCGCCGCATGCCAGTCGTTGAGCCCGAGGCGTCTTCCGTTGTCGCCGCTGAGGGAGAAGGCGATGGTTTCGCTCTCCACCTTGTAGTACTCCCACCACTGAGTTGTCGTGTCTTCGTCGCAGGCGAGCTGACGTACGACGGCTCCGTCGGGGCGCTGATCGGGGTAGGTCAGGCAGAGCTTGCTCGCCTGGTTGCGGAGTTGAACATGGCCGTTTGCGTTGCGTACCAGCTCCCAGGTCTGGCCCGCGGTGTCGTTGCAGCCGGCTTCGCGGGGCTGGGCGCCGGAGTTGCCGGACGTTTCCATGCACTGGTCCGTGGACTTGATGCGCAGCCGGGTGGTGTCGGCCGCCTTCGGAACCTGAGGTGTCGGCGTTGGGGTTGGGGTCAGAGTCGGCGTGGGTGTAGGTGTTTCAACTAGTCTGGTCACCTTAGGAGTTGGGCTAGGAGGTGACGGCGTGGGAGGTGTGGACTCGCGGACGGCGGTGACTGACGGGGTGCGGGCAAGTGGTGCCGTCTGGTTGTCGTCGTCCCCGGTGTCGCTCAGGAGCAGGAAACCAGCGACGCCGGCCACGGCCACGAGTCCCGCCGCCGCACTCGCGCCCAGCGGGTTCAACTTGGCCTTCGTCAGATGCGCCGCGCCCGTCCCTGCGTCGCCCGCTGCTGTCCCCGCCTCCGCCAGCCGCGAGGCGAGGTAGGCGGGGCCGCCCACAACAGCACCGCGCCTGGCAGGACCAGCCGCATGTGCTCGTTGAGTTCGGTCAACTCCGTCATGGCCCGGCGGCAGCCGGCGCATCCGTCGAGGTGTCGCTCCAGATCCCTATTGCGCCGTCGGCCGGGACGGCGTATGGCGGCTGCGAGGAGACGGCTGAAGTGCCGGCACTCCGGCTGGTCCGCGGACTCGACGGACTCGATGTGTGCGGTGAGGTACGCCTCGCGCAGGCCCTCGCGGGCACGAGCAGCAAGGGAGCCGACGCCGCTGGGGCCGATACCGAGGAGTGCGCCGACCTGTTCGGCCGACTCGCCCTGGACGACGGTGTGCCACAGCACCGCCTGCCAGCGTTCCGGAAGGGAGCGGAAGCCGCGTACGAGAAAGGCATCGTCCTCCTGGCGCAGGACGCGTGACTCGCCGCTCTCCTCGATGGGTGTGGACTCCAGCCAGCGTTCGAAGTCCGGTGAAAGGTCGGTGCGGCGAGCGGTGGCCGCCCAGTCGGCGGCGGTACGGCGGACCACTGCCAGGAGGTACGGGCGCCACGCGGACTCGGGGCCGCGGCCGGCTCGTACCGCCTGCCGGGCACGACCATCACCCAGACCCTGGGCGAGAGCGTCGGCATTGTGCGTGACGGTGACTTCGCGGTCGGGATGAAGCCGCTTACCGACCGCACGGAGGGCGGCTGGCCGCGCGAGGACACGACCAGCTACTTCAACGGCACCTTCAACAACGCTAATACGCCAGGGGCGAGGGCGGCGTACTCGTTCACCGGCTTCGGGGGCACCTGGCACGGCATCAGGGACCCGACCAAGGCTCGGTTCGGTCTCCATCGACGGTGGACCTGCTGTGGCGGTCAACCTCTACGGCTCCGCCCGCAGCGTCGACATCCGCGTCTGCGCCAGCCCCGTGCTACCCCACGGCCACTACGCCATCACGATCACCTCGCCGACCAAGGGATGGGTCACCCCCGACCGGTTCGTGGTCCGAGGCGGCACCAAGGAGGAGTCGATCCAGACACTCGACGGTGCGCAGGTGCCGTTCAGTCCGGCAGCAGAGGGGGCGGTCTGCTCCTCGATCTGAGCGGCTTCACGAAGACGGCCAACGGATTTCGTACTCCGGCTCGCCGTCGACCGGCCCATGAGCTCGGAGTTCGTGACGAGCCGGCCTGTCTCCTGGGATCACGCCGACGCGACCGTGTTCCACACTTCGACTACTCCGGGGCGAGCGCGGCCCTGCCGCTGGGCCGCTACACCGCATCGGAGCTGTCGGCTGAGGGGTGGCCATACGCAGCATCTCCTCGATGCGGGTGCCTTCCGGCTACCGGGTGACGGGCTACTCCGGTGACAACTTCACCGGTGCCGCGTGGAAGTTCATCACAGACACGTCCAACCTGGGCGCGACCGGCAACAACGACGCGATCACCTCGCTGACCGTGTCGTTCGACCCGGTCGGGTACTTCCGCCTGAACAACGTTACGAACGGCCTGGCCCTGGACAGCGGTGGCGAGGTCGACGCGGGCTAAAGCCTCAAGCAGTGGACGCCGGGCAGCAGCCCTCATTTGCAATGGCAGGTGGTCGACCTCGAAGACGGCTACTACAAGCTCGTCAACCGACCCGACGGCATGGTCATCGAGGGCCGGGGCTCGACCGGCGAAGGTGCCCCGGCCCCGGCAGGTCGGAGCCGCGGGAGTCGGCGCTGGCCTATATGCGGGGGCTGATCGCTCCGCTGCAGCGGAAGAACGGCTGGACGCTGGCGGAGGAAGCCGGCCACGCTGGCCCGGACCGTATCCACCGGATGCTGAACCGGATCGAGTGGGACGCGGATGAGGTCCTCGACGACGTGCGTCAGTACGTGGTCGACAACCTCGGTGACCGGGACGCCGTCCTGGTCGTGGACGACACGGGTTTCCTGAAGAAGGGGACGCGGTCGGCCGGGGTGCAGCGGCAGTACTCCGGCACCGCCGGGCGGACGGAGAGCTGCCAGGTCGGCGTCTTCCTCGCGTATGCGACGAGCCGCGGGCGGACACTGATCGACCGGCGTCTGTATCTTCCCACCTCCTGGACCGACGACCGCGAAAGGTGCCGCCGGGCCGGCATCGACGACGAGGTCGCCTTCGAGACCAAGGTGGCCTGGCCAGGGCGATGGTCCGCCGCGCCGTCGCGGACAATATCCCGTTCCGGTGGCTGACCGCGGATGCCGCCTACGGGTTCAGCAAAGGCTGGCGGTCCGAGCTGGAGCGGGCGGACGTCTTCCACGTCATGGCCACCACCCGCCACGACACCGTGGTCACCCGCTGGGCGATCGACCATCCCGTCCACGACCTGTTCAACGGTCTTGCCCGGCAGAAATGGAAGCGCCGTTCCTGCGGCAGCGGGGCTCACGGCCTGCGGATCTACGACTGGGCCCGCGTCGAGGTGCGGCCCTGGCACCGGCCCGACCGCCGCCACTGGGTCATCGCCCGCCGCAGCGTGAGCCGGCCCGAGGAGATCTCCTACTACATCGCCTATTGCCCCGCCCAGACCACCCTGGATGACCTGATCCGCATCGCGGGCAGCCGGTGGGCCATCGAGGAATGCTTCCAGAGCGCGAAACAGGAGTGCGGCCTGGACGACTACCAGGTCCGCCGCTACCCCGGATGGCACTGCCACATGACCCTCGCCTTGGCTGCCCACGCCTGCCTGACCGTCCTGCGAGCCCGCGAGCTGGATGCCGGGAAAGCAGAAACGGATCCTCCCAGCTCATCCACCTCAGCCTCGCCGAAATACGACGGCTGATCACCCGCCTTACCGACCGCCGGCCCGCACCCGTCGAGCACATCCTGCACTGGTCGACCTGGCGCCGACGACGACAACACCAGGCCCGCATCAGCCACTACAAACGACGCGGACACAGTCCCTGACCTGGCCATCCGTCACCGCAAGCACCGTTGCAGTACTAGTACTCCAGTGGTACTTCACCATTCCCGCTGGTCAGAGACGGTCTTTCGAGCTTAG